>CAILZB010000099.1 GCA_903838565.1 uncultured beta proteobacterium
AGCGCGCGGGCGATCGCCACGCGCTGCTGCTGGCCGCCCGAGAGTTGTGCCGGGTACTTGTTCGCCTGCTCGGGAATGCGCACCCGCGTCAGGTATTTCATCGCGATGGTTTCGGCTTCCTGCTGGCTTAAGCCGCGTGAGCGCATCGGCGCCAGTATGCAGTTCTGCAGCACCGTCAGGTGCGGGAACAGATTGAACTGCTGGAACACCATACCCACTTCCTGGCGCACCGAATCCACGTTTTTTCCGCCCGCGGTGAGATCGATGCCGTCCACCACGATGCGGCCTTTCTGGACCGTCTCCAGCCGGTTGATGCAGCGGATCAGCGTGGACTTGCCCGAGCCCGAAGGCCCGCAGACCACGATGCGCTCGCCGGCGCGCACGTTCAGGTCGATGTCGGTCAGCACCTGGAACTGGTCGAACCATTTGTTCACCGCTTCGATGCGGATGATGGGCTCGGCGCCGGGCGCGGGTGGCGAGGAAAGGGCGTCAGTCATAAAGCACCATGGGTGGCAGGGAGCTGAGGTTTATTGCATTTTTGGCAGGTCGGTTTCCAGCCACTTGCGGTACAGCTTGTTGAGTTCACCGTTGGCGGAGTTGCGGGCCACGAAGTCGTCCACCGTCTTCAGCAACTCGGCCTGACCCGGGCGCATGGCCACGGCCATGACCTGCTGGCGCAGCAGGAACTTGGACTCAAACGCATTGGCCGGTGCGCGCTTGTCGATTTGCGCCGCCACCGTGGTGGAGCAGCCGATGGCATCGACCTGACCGGAAAGCAGCGCCTGCATGCCCGAGGCGTCGTCATCGAAGCGGCGAATCTCCGTGCCCTCGGGCGCCACCGCGGTCAATGCCACGTCCTGGGTGCTGGCGCGCGCCACGCCGACGCGCTTGCCCTTGAGGTCGGCCGCGGTCTTGATGTTGGCCTTCTTGTCGCCGTACAGCACGATGCTGGCCGCGGCATAGGGCTTGGAGAACTGCACTTGCTTGGAGCGCTCGGGCGTGATCGCAAGCGACGCCACCAGCAGGTCCACCTTGTTGGTCAGCAGGAAGGGGATGCGGTTCGGTCCGGTCACGGGCACCAGGTTGAGCTTCACGCCAAGGTCCTTGGCCAGCAGGCGCGCCACGTCGGCGTCGTAGCCGTCGGGCTGGTTGCTGGCGTTGGTGGTGCCATAGGGCGGAAAGTCCACCAGCATGCCGACCGTGAGCTCGCCCTTTTTCTTGATCTCGGCCACGCTCTGTGCGCTGGCCGTGCCTGTCACGGCGCAAAGGGTGGCGGCCAGGGCCAGGGCGCTGAAAGCGCGACGTTGCAGAGGTTTGATCATGGTGGTTCTCCTAGGGGGTTGTGAAAAGTGACGGGGTGAAAGAAGGGTTTGTTCAGCGCGCCTGCGCCTTGGCCTGGCGCCGCTCCATGGCGGCGGCGAGCAGCGACAGCGGCCAGCACAGCACGAAGTAGATGCCGGCGACGGCGCTGAACACGATCAGCGGCTGGAAGGTGGCGTTGTTGATGATCTGACCGGCGCGCGTGACCTCGGTGAAGCCGATGATGGCCGCCAGCGACGTGCCCTTGATGATCTGCACCATGTAGCCCACGGTGGGCGCCAGCGCAATCTTGGCCGCCTGCGGCAGGATCACGAAGCGCATGCGCGCGACATAGTTCAGGCTCAGCGCCTGCGCCGCCTCCTGCTGCCCACCGGGGATGGCCTGGATGCAGCCGCGCCAGATCTCTCCCAGGAAGGCGCTGCTGTTGAGGATCAGCGCCACGCCCGCGGCCACCCAGGGGTTGATGTCAAAGCCCAGCACGGGCGCGCCGAAGAACACCAGGAACAGTTGCAGCAGCAGCGGCGTGCCCTGGAAGATCTGGATGAAGCCGCCCGACAGCAGGCGTGCGAGCGGGCTGTCGCAGGTGCGGCTCAGCGCGACGATCAGGCCGCCGATGGCGCCCCCGATGAAGGCGATCAGCGACAGGCCCACGGTCCATTGCGCGGCCTGCAGGATGAAGAGGAATTCGGACCAGCCAAAGCTGCGCATCATCGTCCCGCCGGATAGTTGAGCAAGCGCCGGTAGATGGCACGGAACAGGGCCGAGAACAGCAGCGCCAGCGCCAGATAAATGACGGCCACGACGATGTAGATCTCGAAACTGCGAAAGGTTTGCGACTGCAGGTTCGCTGCGACCGAGGTCAGGTCGTCGGCCGAGATGGCCGAGACCACGCTGGAGCTGAGCATGAGCAGGATGAACTGGCTGGTGAGGGCCGGGTAGATGGCGCGCAGCGCCGGTTTGAGGATCACGAAGCGGAAGATTTCATGGCGCTTCAAGCTCAGCGCCAGCCCGGCTTCGATCTGGCCCGTGGGAATGGACTCGATGCCGGCGCGGATGATCTCGGTGGCGTAGGCGCCCAGGTTCACCACCATCGCGGTCAGCGCTGCCGTGTGTGCCGACCAGCGCAGACCCAGCGAGGGCAGTGCGAAAAAGAAGAAGAACAACTGCACCAGAAAAGGCGTGTTGCGAATGAGCTCGATGTAGACGTTGATGAGCCAGCGCAGCGGCCTGGGGCCGGCGGTCTTGCCCCAGGCGCACAGGATGGCCACCGCCAGACCGAGCAGCATGGCCAGCACCGAGAGTTCGATCGTGCTCCAGGTGCCCCTGAGCAATAGCGGCCAGGCGGCAAAGACATCGGCGAATTGAAAGCTGTAGTTCATGAGCGGCGTGTTGGACCTGGCACTTTGAAAATCTCTGAAACCGGTTTCACAAATTATAGGATTGCCGAAAATTCATGTGACCTATGGAAAACCCTAGGCTGCGTTTGAGCGAGAAAGTCAGAGTGGGACGGACGAGCCGCGCACCACAAGCTGGCCCGACAGCAGGATCTGGCGTGGTGGCAGATCCAGGCCCTTGAGGCGCTCCAGCAGGCAGCCGGCAGCGATGCGGCCCAACTCGTCGGTGGGCTGGGCGATCGTGCTCAGACCCGGTCCCACATAGGGAGCCCAGTCGGTGTCGTCAAAGCCCACCAGCCCCACATCCACGCCGAAGCGCCAACCCAGGCGTGCCATTGCCGCCACCACCCGCAGTGTCACCACGGCGTTGCTGGAGAGGATGGCGGGGAGGCGCTTGCCGGCGCGCTGGCGCAGGCTGCGCAGCGCCTTGTCCAGACCGGGCGCATCGTCCACGTCGCTCTCGCAGGTGCGGCCCTGAAGTACGGGAACGGCCGCGGCGGAGTCGCTGACAAAACGGCGGAAGGCCGCTTCGCGTTCCTCGCGCGAGCTCACGTCCTTCACCGGCTCGGAGACGAACAGCAGTTCACGGTAGCCGGCGTCGACCAGATGCTGCGCGCCCAGCTGCACGGCGCCCGCATTGTCCAGCGAGACGAAATCCGCCTGCATTCCCTGGTGGCGCCGGTCCACCAGCACCACCGGCTTGCCGTGGCGCGCCGCGTGGGTGGCGGCGCTGGCGTCGCGACCCAGCGTGTTCAGGATGAAGCCTTCCACCTGATAGGCCGTGAGCGCTTCGATGGCTTCGGCCTCGCGCTGACTGTCGTTGCCCAGGTTGAACAACATCAGCAGGTAGCCGGCTTCCTGGCAGGCCTTCTCGGCGCCGCGCAGCACGGCCACGGAAAAGGGGTTGGTCACGTCCGCCACCACCAGGCCGATGAGGCGCGAGCGCCCGCGCTTGAGCGCCTGCGCCATCGGGCTGGGGCTGTAGTCCAGCGCTGCAATGGCCACCTCCACGCGCGCTGCGATGTCCGGCGTGAGCAGGCGTTCACGGTGGTTCAGGAAGCGCGACACCGTGGCCTTGGAGACGCCCGCTTCCCGCGCCACGTCGGCGATGGTGCTGCGGGGTGGCGCGGCGGCCAGAGGGCTTGTGCGCAAAGGTTTCTTGGCGGTCATGGATGGGAAGCTGCGCGATGAAACAGGCTGAAACTGGTTTCAGAGGATGTTAGCACCGGCCGCAGCGATCGCGCAAGAAACGCGGTGGCGTGCCCTCAGCGCCGCTTCACCAGTCGCGTGGCGCGTTTTCGCCCCAATCGGCGGCCTGCTGTTCGCGCGCCTGATCGGTGTCGCGGCGTTCGCGTTTGGTGGGGCGTCCCTGGGTCAGGCTCAGCGCCGGCTCGGGTGCGAGGCGGCGCTGCTCGGCAAGCGCTGCACGCTGCGCCACGGACTCGGGTGTTTCCTCGAACATCAGCGCGGCCACCGGGGCCGAGCCGCGCTTGTCGCTCAGCGCCTTGACGACGAGGCTGCGCGTCACGACGCCGATGCGCACCTGCACCGTGTCGCCCACCAGGACGCAGCGCGCCGGTTTCACCGCCACGCCATTGACATGCACCCGGCCCTTGTCGATCTCGTCGCTGGCCAGACTGCGCGTCTTGTAAAAGCGCGCGGCCCAAAGCCATTTGTCGATGCGTAGTCGTTCCATGGCGAGATTGTGCTGCATGTGCTGTGCGACAGGCTTTCCCGCTGGCGGTGAACCGAGCCGCAATGGACGCGGAACTGGATGCTATATTGCGACGCTCATGGCCCGCGGGAGACACGCATGCTTTTCATTCGAATTCTGGGACGGATGGTCCCGCAGGCAGCGTCGCGGCCGCCTCTTCGCCTTGGGTAAACCGTTTGAAGCTGTTTGCATCGAATGACGAGTTGGCCGTGCTGGAGAGCCGGCTGGCGACGCTCAGCGGGCCGCAGCGCTGCGCTGCGCTGCTGCCACTGGCCTGGCAATTGCGTCAGCGCGATAGCCGCCGCGCCCTCGTGCTGGCCGACGAAGCCGATGCGCTGCTGCCGGCCAGCGGCAGCTCGCAGCCAGAGCTGACACGCGCAGCGGCGCGCCTGAGGCTGCTGCGCGCCGAAATCAGGCTGCTGTTTGACGACCCGGCGGCAGCGGAGCAGCTGGCGCAGTCGGCGCTGCGGGGTTTTGAGTCCCTGAACGACGGCATCGGCGTGGGTGACACGCGCTGGCTGGAGGCTTCGATCGCCCTGGAACTCGGCCAGACCGAGCGGCTCTACGCCAGCATCCAGGCGGCGAGCGACGAGTTTCGCCGAGCCGGGGATCTCGAGCGGCGAGAAGCCGCACAGGCGCGCCAGCTGGTATACGCCGCCTTTCGCGACCCGGTCGCCACAGCGGCGACCCTGCAGCAGAGCTTTCCCGAAGCTGTGATGCACCCGGAGTCGGTGCTGGCCTGGCTGGCGTCTGCCCGGGCCAACGCCGTGGGCTTCATGGGTGACCCCGGCATGTCCATCAAGCATGATCTGCAGGCCTACCATGCGGCACGCGACAGCGGCCAGATACGCCAGGCACTGGTCGCGGTGACGAATGGCGCCGAAACCATCGCCACCATGGGCGACCTGAATACCGCGATGGATTGGATTGAGCGCGCGCTGGCTTTGGCGCGCAGCACCGAATGGCCGGCCATGGTGGGTTTGTGCCTGCGGCAACTGGGCGACGTGTTGCGCCAGCTCAGCCGCCATGACGAAGCCCTGGTGTATCTGCAGGAGGCGCGTTCCCTGGTGCAGGCGCAGCCCGGCGCGCGCAACCATGAAATGGTGCTGGTCAATCTGGGGCAGCTTGCGCTGGACCGCGGACAGTTCGCCGAGGCGCTGCTGACCTTCGAGCAGCTGGAAGAAAGCGTGCGCGCGCACGGCGAACCCGATCTGCTGATGCGATCGTGGCGCGGCCAGTCCAGCGCTCTCATGCACCTGGGCCGAAGGCGCGAGGCGAGTGCCAAGGCCTTGGCGGCGCTGGCCTTGGCGCGCGAGCAAGGCAGTGGGGACGAACAGATTCAGATGCTGCGCGTGCTGGCGCAATTGGAAACACCGGCAGACCGGGTGCCGCTGGGCGCAGTGACTGAAGGCGCGGGCGCGCTGCATTTCCTGCTGGAAGCGTTGGGCATCGCCGCCACCATCAGTGGCTACACCGTCTCGCCCGAACTGCTGCTGCAGGTTGCCAGCGCCCACGCCGAGAGTGGCGCCTATCAAGCCGCGTACGAGCAAACCGTGGCGGCGGAGACGGCGCGCAACAACACGCGCACCGAGGAGGCGCGCAAGCGCGCTCTGGCGATGCAGATCCGCAACGAGGTGGCGCAGGCGCGGGAGGAGGTGGAACTGCACCGGGCGCTGGCTGCGGGCTTGCGCGAAACCAGCGCCACGTTGGAGACCCTGGGAACGATAGGACGGGAGATCACCGCCTGTCTGGATTCGCAGGCGGTGTTCGAGGCGTTGCACCGCCATGTGCACCAGATGCTCGATGCCACATTCTTCGCAGTCTACCTGCTGGACCCGCAGCAAACGGCCCTGCACACGGCCTTTGGCATCGAGGCGGGCGTGGCGCTGCCGCAGGTGGTGACACCGATCGACAGCGCGACGTCGATGTTTGCGCGCTGTGTTCGGGAGCGCCAGGAAATCGCCATCGATCGGGACAGCGGCGAAGACGACCCGAACCGGATTCCGGGAACCATGGTCTCATTGAGCATGCTCTACTTTCCATTGGTCGCCGGCGACCGGGTGCTCGGGGCGATGTCGATCCAGTCGCCGCTGCCGCGCGTGTACCAGGAGCGCGAGCGCTCCATCTTCCGTGCGCTGTGTGCCTACGGCGTGATCGCGCTGGACAATGCGGCGGCCTATGGCGCGGCTGCGGCCGCGCAGCGCCTCGCAGACCTTTCGCTGAGCGAACTGCGCCAGACGCAAGCGCTGCTGCTCGAGCAGAACCGGCAGCTCGAGCGGCTGGCCGTGACCGACCAGCTCACCGGTTTGTACAACCGCCTGCGCCTGGACCAGACCCTGGAAGAAGAGCGTTTGCGCAACGTGCGCTACGCCACCCATTTTTGCGTGCTGCTGCTGGATGTGGACAAGTTCAAGTCCGTGAACGACAGCTTTGGGCACGCGGTGGGAGACCAGGTGCTGGTGGGTATCGCCGCCGTGCTGCGCGCGGGTGTGCGCGAGGTCGACGTGCTGGGGCGCTGGGGCGGCGAGGAGTTCATGGTCGTCTGCCCGGAGACCTCGATCGAGGGTGCGCTGGTGCTGGCCGAAAAATTGCGCATCGAGATCCACGCCCGGGATTTTCCCCAGATCGGGCGCAAGTCCGCCAGCTTTGGCGTTGCCATGTTTCGCTCGGGCGAGACCTTGCCCGAGACCATCGCCAGGGCGGACGCCGCCCTGTACAGGGCCAAGCAGGATGGGCGCAACCGGGTGGAATTCAGCGACGGCTAGAACCTGTCATGGGCGCTCCATCCCCTGCCAAACGCGCGCACTGCGCGATCTGCCTGCGTCCGAAAAGCAGCTGCATCTGCCGCTGGATCACGCCGGTGGCGCACCAGGTCGAGGTCGTGATCCTGCAGCATCCGCGCGAGGTGGACCGCGCCAAGGGCACAGCGCGCCTGCTGCACCTGAGCCTGGCGCATAGCCGGCTCATCGTGGGCGAACAGTTCGAGGAGGCGGCTGTGCGCTCGCTGCTGACGCAGGCAAGTGAGGGTCGCGAAGCCGATGGATCGATGCAGGTGCTGCTGCTTTATCCGCACACGCCACTGGACCAGACCCTGTTGGCGCCGCCCGTGTGGGGCACCGAAGGCTTGACGCCTCCATCGCAGCTGCGCCTGGTGGTACTGGATGGAACCTGGCGCGAGAGTCGCAAACTGCTGCACCTGAATCCGCTGCTGCAGTCCTTGCCGCGCCTACCGCTGCGCGAGCTGCCGGATTCGCGCTACCTGATCCGCAAGGCGCAGCGATCGCACCAGTTGTCCACGCTCGAGGCGACCTGCGCCGCGCTGTCACAACTGGAGGGAAAGCCTGGGCGCTTTCAGCCGCTGCTGAGCGCGTTTGACGGTTTCGTGGCGCAGCAATCGGGCTACATGAAGACTCATTGACTGGATTTTTCGGCGCCCTTGATGCATTCGGGCGGTTCGCCATAGCCGGCGGAGCGAACCTGTCTTTCCAGCGTCAGTTCGACCTGGAACCATTCGCAGTTGGCGCTGTAGCGGTAGCTCCAGACCACGCCCCGGTCCCGACCCAGCACTTGCACATCGCCGGGTCGCCCCAGCAGCTCACGCACATCGTCCTGCGCCATGCCGACGTTGACGCGGCTGAAGTTCTGCACCGTCAGCACCTGCTCGGCGCGGCCAGTACGGCCGGTGTCGTCCAGATACACGAACCAGGTCTGCCTGCCATAGGGTCCGAAGGGATATTCCAGGCGGCTGCCGCTGTCCAAGCGGCGTTCCATATCGGGCGGCCCCATCCTGGCGACGATCTCGCCCCGACTCATGCCCGTCAATGTATTGGGTTGCACATAGCCGCTGCAGGCGTGCAGCAACGGCAGGCACAACAACAACCCACTCCAGTATGAGAAACGAAGGCGCATCACGGATTCTCCTGGTCAGCAAATCAAAACCGTGCGGCAAGCACGGTCGAACGATTTTATCGACGTGACAAATTTGACGGCGTCAGGCAGGCGCACTGCGCTTACCAGCTGCAAGCCAGCAACGCGCCTTCGCGGATGGCACGCTTGGCGTCAAGTTCCGAGGCGAGCGCTGCGCCTCCGATGCGGTGAAACTTCGGTCCGGTGCTGCCGGCGTCGCCCGCTGGCGGCAACAGTTCGGTGAGCGGCTCCTGGCCCGCACAGAGCACGACATGATCGACCTCCAGCAGGCGCGGCGTGCCATTGACGGTGACGTGCAAACCCTGGTCGTCGATCTTCTGGTAATCCACTCCCGAGAGCATCTGCACTCCGTTGCGCTGCAACACCGCTCGGTGTACCCAGCCCGAAGTCTTGCCCAGACCGGCGCCGACGCGCGTCGTCTTGCGTTGCAGCAGAAAGATCTGGCGCAGCGGCGTCGGCGCTACCGGCGGCACCAGACCGCCCGCCGTGCGCACGCTCAGGTCCACGCCCCACTGCGCGCACCAATGCGCCACCGTCTCGGGCAGCGCGATGGCGGGGTCGTGCAGCAGGAATTCACCGACGTCAAAGCCGATGCCGCCCGCGCCGATGATGGCGACGCGCGGACCTGGCGTCACCTTTCCCTGCAGCACGTCGATGTAGGACAGCACCTTGGGATGATCGATCCCGGGTATCGCGGGCTTGCGCGGCCGGATGCCGGTGGCCAGAACGATGTGATCGAAACCCTGTTGCAGCAGTTGCTCGCGCGTCACGCGTTGGTTCAGATGGAGCTTGACGCCGGTGATCTGAAGGCGGCGCGCAAAGTAGCGCAGTGTCTGCGCAAACTCTTCCTTGCCGGGAACGCGCATGGCCAGCTTGAACTGGCCGCCGATGCTGTCGCTGCCGTCGAACAGCGTCACCTCGTGGCCGCATTCGGCCGCCACGGTGGCGGCAGACAGGCCTGCGGGGCCGGCGCCGACGATCGCCACGCGCTGGCGTGCAGCGGTCTTGCGGTAGACGATCTCGGTCTCGAAGCCGGCGCGCGGGTTCACCAGACAGCTGGCGCGCTTGTTGGCAAAGGTGTGGTCCAGGCAGGCCTGGTTGCAGGCGATGCAGGTGTTGATCTCGTCGCTGCGTCCGGCTGCCACCTTTTCCACCCATTGCGGATCGGCGAGAAAGGGGCGCGCCATCGACACCATGTCGGCGTCGCCGCTGGCGATGATGTCCTGGGCGTCGCTCGGCATGTTGATGCGATTGGACGCCACGACCGGAATCGACACCGCCTGCTTGAGCTGGCGCGCGGTGGCGCGAAACGCGGCCCGCGGCACCGAAGTCACGATCGTGGGCACACGCGCCTCGTGCCAGCCGATGCCGGTGTTGAAGATCGTCACGCCGGCCTGTTCCAGCGCCTTGGCCACGGTGACGATCTCGTCCCAGGTGTTGCCGCCTTCGACCAGGTCCAGCACCGACAGCCTGAACATCAGGATGAAGTTCGGCCCGACGGCGGCGCGCGTGCGCTTCACGACCTCGACCGCCAGCCGCATGCGGTTCTCGATCGCGCCGCCCCAGCGGTCGCTGCGGTCGGTGGTGTGCCGGCACAGGAATTGACTGAGCAGATAACCTTCGCTTCCCATGATCTCGACGCCGTCGTAGCCCGCGCGCTGCGCCAATTTGGCACAGTGCGCGTAGTCGGCGATGGTGCTGGTGATGCCGCTCTCGCTCAAAGGCCTGGGCTTGAACGGCGAGATCGGCGACTTCTTGCCGGATGCCGACACCACGAAGGGCTGATAGCCGTAGCGCCCGGCGTGCAGGACCTGCATCAGGATCTTGCCGCCTTCCTCGTGCACGGCGCTTGTCACGCGGCGGTGGTTCCAGACGTCCAAAACGCTGTTCAGGGTTCCGCCAAACGGCAGCAGCCAGCCGCTGCGATTGGGCGAGATGCCGCCGGTCACGATCAGGCCCACGCCACCGCGGGCGCGCTCGCGAAAGTACGCCGCCAGCTTGGGGTAGTGCCAGAAGCGGTCTTCCAGTCCGGTGTGCATGGAGCCCATCACGACGCGGTTGCGCAGCGTGGTGAAGCCCAGGTCCAACGGTGCGAGCAGGTCCGGGTAGTTCATGTCACTCCTTGGCGCCCAGGGCCAGCGCGCGCTGCTTTGACTGTTGCATCTCTTGTGCATCGGGTGCTGCGAGCGTGGGCCAGCCCGACAGGTGTTGCTGCGCCACGTCGCACAGGGCGGTGATCCACGTGGGGTCGTCGTTCAGGCAGGGGATGTAGTGAAACTCCTTGCCGCCGCTCTCAAGGAAGGCGTGACGGCCTTCCATGGCGATTTCTTCCAAGGTTTCCAGGCAGTCGCCGGTAAAGCCGGGGCAGACCACGTCGACGCGTTTCACGCCGGCCGTTCCCATGGTGCGCAGCGTGGGCTCGGTATAGGGTTCAAGCCACTTGGCGCGGCCCAGACGCGACTGGAAGCTCAGACGCCATTGCTCGGGCGTCAGGCGCAATTTTTCGGCCAGCAACCTCGCCGTCTTGTGGCATTCGCAGTGGTAGGGGTCGCCCAGATGAAGCGTGCGTTCAGGCACGCCGTGAAAGCTCATCAGCAGTTGGTCCGGGCGGCCGTGGTTTTTCCAGTGGCGCTGGATGCTGGCGGCCAGCGCCTGGATGTAGCCCGCATGGTCGTGGTAATCGTTCACAAACCGCAGTTCGGGAATGCGCCGCGTTCTGGCGGCCCAGGCATAGACCGCGTCGAACACGCTGGCGCTGCTGGTGGCGGAGTATTGCGGATAGGCCGGCAAAATCAACACGCGCGTGGCGCCTTCGGCCTTGAGCGCGTCCAGCTGCGAGGCGATGGAAGGGTTGCCATAGCGCATCGCGTAGCGCACCACGACCTGGTGTCCGCGCTCGCCCAGCCAGCCCTGCAGCAGCTTGGACTGTTTCTCGGTCCACAGCTTCAGCGGTGAGCCGTCCGCAGTCCAGATGCTCGCGTATTTGGCGGCCGATTTGGCTGGGCGGGTGCGCAAAATGATGCCGTGCAGGATCAGCAGCCACAGCAGCTTGGGGATTTCGATCACGCGCGCGTCGCTCAGGAATTCGGCCAGGTAGCGCCGTACCGCCGTCGACGTGGGCGCGTCGGGCGTTCCAAGATTGCAATACAGCACGGCCGTCCTGGGCGTCTGTCCGTGTTTGAAGGGGGGCTCAGGGGAGAAGGGGGAGGAAAGTGCCATGCGCTATTCTCCGCTAAACCCTTTGTCCCTTCGCATCCGAAAGAAGTACCCCGCATGACACTCAAGATTTACGGCATCGCCGCCTCCCGCGCCCTCCGTCCCCTGTGGGTGGCGGAGGAAATGGGCCTGACCTACGAGCACATCGCGCAGCGCTACCAGGAAGGCGCCACGCACCGCAGCGAATTCCTGGCGCTGAATCCGAACGGCCACATTCCGGTGATCGATGACGACGGCATCATCGTCTGGGAATCCATGGCCTGCGCGCTGTATCTGGCGCGGCGCTTTGGCGCGGATCGGCCCGACAGCATTGCCCCGCACACGCATCGCGAAGAGGCCGAGGTGTTGCGCTGGACTTTCTGGAGCGTGACCGAGCTCGAGAAGGACGCCTTGACCGTGCTGATGCACCGCCTGGCGATGCCGGCCGAGCAGCGCAAGCCCGAGCTGGCCGATGCGGCCGAAAAGCGCCTGGCGGCGCCGCTGCGCGTGCTCGAGCAGCATCTGCAAACTCACACCTGGATCGCGGGCGAGCGCTTCACCGTGGCCGACGTGACCGTGGCTTCGGTGGCGAACTGGGTCAGGCCGGCGGCGGCGCTGGTGGCGTCCCTGCCGCGCACGCAAGCCTGGCTTCAGGCCTGCCTGGCGCGACCGGCTTACGTGCGCGCCAAGGCCATGGGGACCTGAAGCGACGCTGGCGCATCAGCGCAACGGTGTCAGTGTCAGCGTGCTGCGCGTGGCTGCAGCCACGTCGGCCTCGCTCGAGTGCAACGTCTTGTACCGGCCCTGGACGTAGTCCACCGCCTGGTCGGCATAGTGGGCATCGAACAGCACGCCGCTTTGCCCCACGGGGTTGATGCCCACGGCCTTGGAGGTGTCGGCAAAATCGATCACACGGCGCGTGGACGGACCCATGCTGACGGCCCAGGGCGCGGGGCCGATGTCCCCGCCCAGGTTGTTGGGCAGTTCGCGCGCACCAGGCGCGGCAAACGGACCCACGTTGAAGAGCTTGTCCAGCGGCTTCTGTTGCCCCAGCGGATGGTTGTGCGTGAGCGTGTGGGCCTTGCCCCAGGTCCAGCCTGCAGGGTCGGCCCCCAAGGTCTTTTGCAGGTGGGCGAGCGTGGCGCGCCACATCGTCTTCACGGTGGCAGCGCGGTTCTCCTTGCCCGGTGTCTTTGCGTGCGTCCACCAGACCGAGTTTTCATCTGCCGCCAGACGCGGCAGCGCAAAGTCCAGTGCATGGGTCTGCAGCAGGTTCTTGAACTGGGCCGTCCCCATCTCGTCGGACATGGACGCCACCGCGAGTTCGTACAGCATCTGGTGGAACAGCGTGGCCATGGTGCTGTCCACCGTTTCCTTGCCGTCCCAGGCGGCGAGTTGTTCCAGCAGCGCGCGCTCGCCCGGGTCGGTGACGACTTGGCGCAGCACCGGCAGCAGCGGCAGGATGACACGCGCCGAGTAGCCGGTGTGGACGTCGAGTTGCAGTGCCTGGTGGCGCTGCGTGTCCCATTTGGCGCCGGGAGCGCCCAGCGCGTCGTCCAGTTCCTGGGCCCGGTCAAAGATGTCGTAGTAGCCGGGAACGGGCACGCCGTTGCTGGCCAGCGGCTGGTGGTTTGCCGACATGATGTAGCCGCGCGCCGGGTTTTCCTCGTGCGGGTTTTCGCTGAACGGGTAGAAACCGTTCTTGTCCGACTCCGCGCTGCTGCCGTCCAGAATGAAACTCGGATTCACGCCGGCCGGACGTACCGGCAGCTTGGCTGCAGCCCACCAGCCGATGTCGCCCGCGGCGTTGGCCCACACGATGTTCAGGCCAGGCGCGTGGATCTGGCTGGCGGCGCTGCGCGCCTTGGCCAGCGTGTCGGCGCGGTTGAGTTCATAAAAGCCCTGCAGCGCAGGGTTCTCGGTTTCCAGAAAGGCCCACCACATGGCGATGGGCGTGCTGCCTGCGCTCTCGCCCAGCGCGCTGTTCACGATCGGTCCGTGGGGCGAGCGCTGCACCACCAGTTGGACTGGAGCCGCGCCCTTGACGGCGATGCTTTCCACGCGCTGCTGCAACTCCACCCATTGGCCGTGGAACCAGACCTGGTTCGCGTTCTCGGGGTTGCGCTTTTCCGCGATGAAGTCCAGATCGTCGTTCTGGAACATCGTCAGGCTCCAGCCGAACTGCGTGTTGTGGCCCAGCAGCGCCGACGGTGTGAGAGCGAGAAAGTTGCCATACAACGCCATTCCCGGCGCCGACAGCTGCGCCTCGTACCAGATCGACGGTGCGGCAAAGCCCATGTGGGGATCGCCGGCAAGCATCGCTTTGCCGCTCACCGTGCGCGCACCCGAAATGGCCCAGGCGTTGCTGCCTTCAAAGGCCGGCACGCCAAGCTGTTGCGTGGCTTGCTGGCTGAGCTGCGCCAGATGCTCCAGCCCGTGCCAATCCGCGTCGCTCAAGGCCATCACTGGCGTGGGCTTGAGTACGCCTTGTGGATGCCAGTCCAGATCGAACAGCTTGAGGTGGTCGGCACCCAGCTTGTCGCGCACGAAGCTCATGGTCGGATCGGTCTTGATGGCGCCGGCAAAGCTGTAAGCCATGTAGCCGACCACGGCCATGGTGTCGGCCGGGGTGAAGGGGCGCTTGGGTATGCCCAGCACGTCAAATTCGATCGGCGCCGGATGGCTCGCCTGGAACTGGTTGATGCCGTCCAGATAGGCAAGTAGCGCAAGGTAGCTGGCGCTGCCCTTGTCCATCGCCGCGACGGCACTGTCGGCGTGGTTTCTCAGGCCCAGCGTGCGGAAGAACTTGTCCACTTCCAGCAGCTTGGGCCCCAGGATCTGCGCGAGTTCACCATTCGCGAGGCGGCGCAAGAATTCCATTTGAAACAAGCGGTCCTGTGCCTGGACGTAACCCAGCGCGCGGTACAGGTCGGCCTCGTTTTCGGCGCGGATGTGCGGCACGCCACGTTCGTCGTAGCGCACGCTCACGGGTGCCGTGAGCGCCGCCAGGCTCAAGGCCCCGTCGCGCTGCGGCTGCTTGCTGTGGATGTACCAGGCGCCGGCCATGGCCAGCAGAAGCAGCAAGGCGCCCAGTGTGATGGCCAGGGCTTTAAGGATGCGTTTCATGATGCGTAGGTTACAGCATTCAGTCCACTGCGCACCGCGCCCTCGAGCGTGGCCGGGTAGGGGCCTTGCACGTAGTCGCCGCTGGCGCGCAAGCCGGGGGCAATGTCCATCGCAGGGCGTAGCAGGCCCGCAGTGCAGGCAAAGGTGGCGCGCTTTTCGGTCACGCTGCGCAGCACCTGCAACTCCAGCCCGAGTTGTGCGCGGGCCTGGCTCAGCACCTGAGATTCGATCGCTGCGAGTTCGCCCGCGCTGGCGCTGACGACCAGCGCGATCAGGCCCGCAGGTCCGTCCAGCAGTCCCCGGTCGAAGGCGAACTGCGCCGGGTTCGCGGCGTCGCTGCGCAATGCCAGCATGGGCTGGTTCAGGCGCGCGCCACTGGCGTAGGCGTAGACGGTGGTGATGGCCTCGAAGCGCAGCGCCTGCGCCGTCGCCCGCCAACGCTGCAGCCGCTGCGCCATCGGTTCGGGCAGATGGGGCTCGGTCTGCTCAAGCAGGCGCGCTGCGTCTCTGGCGCCCACGGCCAACAGCACCTGGTCAAAGGCCTCGCCCTGAACCTCCCAGCCGCTGGGCAGCGCGTGCGCGCAAGCCACTCGCGCCCCGAGCACGATGCGGGCACCCCGTTCGAGCAGCCAGGGCGCAGCGGCGTCGGGGAAGCAGGCCGACAGGTCGATCCGCGGCAGCAGCAGGTTCGAGCCACCGGGTGTGGAAAACAGACTGTCCTGCAGCACCCTCAAAAAGACCTGTGCGCTGGCGCGGTCGGCCGGCGTGTTCAGGGCCGAGACGCACAGTGGTTCGATCAATTCGTGCATTACGCGTGCGCTCAGGGGCTTGCACAGCTGCGCCACCGTGGTCTCGTCGGGACAGGCAAAGCCGCGCCATTGCCACAGCGCGGCACAGCGCAGCAGTGACAGCTTGTCGGCCCAGGTCCAGCCGCGGGCTGTGGCGATGCCGATCAGTGCATCCCAGGGTGCACGCCACAGCCGCAGGGTCAGGCCGCAGCCGTCGGGAAACTGCATCGTCAGCGGCAGTCTCAGCAGCGCAGTGTCGGGGTCCACGCCCACGTCGCGCATCAGCTTCAGGGTCTGGTGGTAGGCGCCGATCAGGATGTGCTGACCGTTGTCCAGCGTCACGCTTTGGCCGTCGGGCAGCGTGGCAGCCAAGGCCCGGGCGCGGCCGCCCAGGTTTCTCGATGCTTCGAACACCGTGACCTGGTGGCCCGATTGCGTCGCCTTGACGGCGGCTGCAAGGCCCGACCAGCCGGCGCCGACGATGGCGATCTTCATGACGGTGGCGCGCGCTACAGGCGGCCCAGCGCCTGCACCTTCCACGCCAGCCACAGTTTGCGCAACGGCGTCAGGCTCACGCGCTGGTGCAGCACCCGGAAGTCGTCGCGCTCGATTTCGCGCAGCAGTGCGCGGTAGATGCTGGCCATCATCAGGCCGGGCTTCTGCGACCGTCGATCCGCTGGCGGCAACAGCGAGAGCGCTTCGTCATAAAGGCGGTGCGCCCGCTGCGCCTGGAACTGCATCAGCGCGCTAAAGCGCGGCCGAAACTCAGCGCTGTCTTCGCGCTTGAGCAGTTCGTGCGCCTTCACGTCGAACTGCTGCAACTCGCTCACGGGCAGATAGATGCGCCCGCGCATCGCGTCTTCGCCCACGTCGCGAATGATGTTGGTGAGCTGAAACGCCAGCCCCAGACGGTGCGCGTATTGCGTCGTCTGTTCCTGCGTCTGGCCAAAAATCTGCGCGGCGACCTCGCCCACGACGCCGGCAACCAGGTGGCAGTAGCCTTGCAGTCCGGCGAAATCCAGGTAGCGCGTTTGCTGCAGGTCCATCTGACAGCCCTCGATCACCGCCTGCAACTGGCGCTGTTCGATGCCGTAGGTCTGCGTCCACGGCATCAGCGCCTGTGTCGCAGGGTGGCTCGGATGGCCGGCAAAGGCTTTGCTCACCTCGCTCTGCCACCAGGCCAGCTTGGTCTGCGCCACGCCCAGGTCGACCGCTTCATCGACGACATCGTCGACCTCGCGGCAAAATGCGTAGAACGCCGTGATCGCCGCGCGCCGGGGCGCAGGCAGAAACAGGAAGGCGTAGTAGAAGCTGCTGCCCGAGGCGGCGGCCTTTTGTTGAACGTAGTCTTGTGGCGTCATGGAGATGGTTTGAATGCCCCGAGTTTATACACGGTGCGCAGCGTGCCGCAGCTGGAAGGTGCATCAGCGTATCAAGGAGCAGTTTGTGATGATTTCAATCGTGATGAACCGGATGCGCATGGCGGTCGCGATGTTTTTTGCCAGCGTATTGCTGGGCTCTTGTGGCGGCGGCTCTGGCGGTGCCGGACCGACGGCGCTTCCGGGGCCTGTGGTACAGGCCTGGGTCACGACCGCGGATCAAGTCAAGTTGCTTGCGCGCGACCCTGACCTGGCGTTTGGCAGCGCTGGCGCTGCGGCCATCAACATCGATGTGGACGCCACGGCGCGCTATCAGACCCTGGTGGGTTTTGGCGCGGCCATCACCGACTCGTCGGCTTGGCTGATTCAGAACCGCATGAGCAGCGATCAGCGCAGCGCGCTGCTGGCGGAGCTTTTCGGCGCCAGTCCGGGCATTGGCTTGAGCTTCACGCGCTTGACCATCGGCGCATCCGATTTTTCACTCAGCCGGTACACGCTGGACGACATTCCCTCAGGCCAGACCGACTTCGCACTCGCCCATTTTTCCATCGACCCGATGCGCGCGAACGTGCTGCCCGTGGTCAAGAGCGCGCTGCGTCTCAACCCCCAACTGCAGGTCATGGCCACGCCCTGGAGCGCACCGGCCTGGATGAAGAACAATGGCAGTCTGGTGAAGAGCGCGGACCCCACGAACCTGGGAACCCTGCTGCCCAGCGCCTACAACGTATTTGCTCAATATCTGGGACGGTTCGCCGACGCCATGCAAGCAGAGGGCGTGCCGCTGTATGCCCTGACGCCACAGAATGAGCCCAATTACGAGCCCGTTGATTACCCTGGCATGCTGCTTGGCCCGGCTGCGCGCGCGACGCTGATCGGCCAGTACCTGGGGCCGCTGCTGGCACAGCGTGCAAGCCCTGTGAAACTGCTGGACTGGGATCACAACTGGGACGACCCTGCGGACGCGCTGGCGGGTTTGAACGATACCGTCGCTCAACCCTACATTGCCGGTGTGGCCTGGCACTGTTATGCCGGCGACGTTGGCGCACAGACCACAGTGCACGACGCCTATCCGAACAAGGACACCTACATGACCGAGTGCACCGGCGGCGCATGGGCGCCGGTGTGGGCCGACAACCTGCTGTGGAACGTGCGCCATCTCGTGATCGGTGCCACGCGCGATTGGGCCAAGGGTGTGTTGTTGTGGAACCTGGCGCTGGACGAAAACGCCGGTCCGCATACCGGGGGCTGCAGCAATTGCCGCGGCGTGGTCACCATCAACTCGGCGACCGGCGTTGTGACGCGCAATGTCGAGTACTACGCCCTGGCCCACGCCAGTCGTTTTGTGCGTCCAGGCGCGCAGCGTATCGATTCCAGCGCCGGCGTCAATGGGTTGGAGAGTGTGGCCTTTCGAAACGCGGATGACGGCTCGCTGGTGCTGATCGTCGCCAATGTCGCAGGGCAGGCGCGCAGTTTCAGCGTGCGTCAGTCCGGACAGACCTTCTCCACGTCCCTGCCCACCGGGGCGGTGGCGACATTTGTCTGGAGCCCGGCGGCTTGATTCAGCCCGCAGTGTCAGCGCGCACTGGCTCGCATCCACAAGCAGCGCCACAGCATCACGGCGAAGTCCCATGCCTTGAGCGTGGGGCGCTGTGTCAGCGTGGCGAAGTCCAGGTCCTCGATCTTGTCGAGGATGCGCAGGCCACCCTGAACCACCAGGCGCAACTCCCAGCCAGCGCGACCCGGCACCGCGTGCACCAGTGGCGCGCCGCTCTCCATCAGCGTCCGCGCCAGCCGGCACTGGTGCGCGATCAACCGCGTGGCCGCCGGCGTTTGACGCCGGGCTAGCCATTCGTCCGGCGCGACGCCGTAGGCTGCGCCGTCGTCGGCCGGGAGATAGAAGCGTGCGCGCGGGATGTCGCGGCTCAGGTCCTGCCAGAAGTTGACGAGCTGCAGCGCGCTGCAGATGGCGTCGCTCTGTTGTAGCGATCGGGCGTCGTTCACGCCGTACAGGTGCAGCAGCAAGCGGCCCACCGGGTTGGCCGAGCGGCTGCAGTAGTCCAAGAGGTCGGCCTGACTGGCATAGCCCGATCCGTCGCGCGTCCTGATCACATCCTGCACGAAGGCATCGAGCAGGTCCTGCAGCAAGGGTACAGGCAGGGCAAAGCGCGCAATCACATCCTGCAGCGGGTCGAACACCTGAGTCCAGCGCCCGCTGTGCTGCTGCTGGCGGGCCACTGCCAGCAGATCGGCGCGGTACTGCGCCAGATCCGCCAGGCGCTGCTCGGCGCTGGCGTCGCCCTCATCGGCCAGGTCGTCGGCGGTGCGCGCAAACCAGTAGATGGCCGCCACCGCAGTCCGCAGGCGTGGCGGGCAAAGCAGCGACGCCACGGGAAAATTTTCGTAGTGTGCGGACGGGGGGGCAGCGGCCGGGGCGGGTGGGTTCACCGCCCGATTGTCGCTGCACCGTGCGATGCATCGGAAAAGTCGGCGCCTTGCAAGTAAAATACTTCTTTGACCGATTTCATGCGGTCGGATGGGCGGCTCGCAAGGCCTTTCACCGACCGCTTTGTATTTTCTGCGCGGGTGGCGAAATTGGTAGACGCACCAGGTTTAGGTCCTGACGTCCGCAAGGATGTGCGGGTTCGAGTCCCGCCCCGCGCACCACTCAACAACGGCCAAGGCCTTTCACGTCAAGCGCCCATCAGTGCGCGCACATGCGCAGCGCTCCCGCTGGCCAGGCCTTCCAGGCTGTAGCCGCCTTCGAGGATGGAGACCACGCGCCCATCGGCCGTCTGGTCCGCAATCTGCATCAGTTCGCGCGTGAGCCAGTGGAAGTCGTCGTCGGTGAATCGCAGTCCGCCCAGCGGATCCAGATGATGGGCGTCGAAGCCGGCCGAGATGATCAGCAACTCGGGTGCAAACTGGCGCAGCGCCGGCAGCAGCTCGGCTGCCATGCGCTTGCGCAGCATGGCCGAGTCGCAGCCCCGTGGCAACGGGATGTTGACGATGTTGTGGGCGACGCCGCGCTCCTGCAGCGCACCGGTGCCGGGATAGAACGGAGACTGGTGGCAGGAGCCGTAGAACAGGTCCGGATCGTCGTAGAAACTGTTTTGCGTTCCGTTGCCGTGGTGCACGTCGAAATCGACCACGGCGATGCGTTGCACACCGTGCTGCTGGCGCGCATGCAGCGCAGCGATGGCGGCCTGGTTGAACACGCAAAAGCCCATGGCACGGTCGGCCTCGGCGTGGTGACCGCAAGGACGGGTCGCGCAAAAGACGTTGTCGGCATCGCGCGCCAGCACGGCGTCCACCCCGGCGCAGGCCGCGCCCACGCAGCGCAGCACCGCCTCCAGCGAGCCCGGCGACAGGATGGTGTCGCCCCCGTCCAGTGCGCGATAACCCTCTGTGGGAGCACTCGCCTCGACCTCGTCAACGTAGCCCGGCGTATGCACCAGCAGCACCTGCTCGAACGTGCCCAGCGGCGCATCGCGCCATTGCAGCTCGGCGAACTCGGCCACCTTCAGCGCCTGGAGCACGGCGTGCAGACGCTCGGGTGCCTCCGGGTGATGCGGGCCCGGGCGATGCTCAAAACAGGCGGCGTGGGTGTAGATCAGTGTGCTCATGGGGATGCTCCTTTGGCAAATGATATCGGGCCTGGCGCAAGTTATGCGTCATGGAGCCGCAGTACAGTCTTTGGGGCGCCTGAATCTATACTCTGCGCGACCAGGCTGTCGAATTGCGCCGATCATTTGGGGATCAAGACCATGACGAAAAGTGTCACTGTGCTTTGTTGGGCCGCGCTGTTGCAGTGCTTGCTGTGCTGCCGCTCGGCCGGGGCGAGCGAGCCGGTTCCGCCCATTGTCGAGAAAGTCTGCTCCACCTGCCATGGGATGGATGGCAACAGCGTGATTCCCACGATTCCGAAATTGGCCGGACGTCATCCTGATTACCTTTTCAAGGAGTTGAACGACTTCATCTCGGGCAAGCGCAAGAGCGAGGTGATGGGCGCCATCGCTCCGACCATCGAATTGGGCGACTTGCGAAAGATCAGCGTGTATTTCGGGTCACAGAAATCAACCTCGGAAAAGGTCAGTGACCCGACCGCGGCGGCTTTGGGTGAGCAGGTATTCCTCAACGGCAACGAACAGCGCGGCCTGCCCGCGTGCGGCGGCTGCCACGAGGATGACGGATCCGGCGGCAAGCGCTTCCCGCGCCTGGCAGGGCAGCACCGGGAGTATCTGATCGACCAATTGATGAAGTTCCGCAACGATGTCCACACCTACGCGGGCGCCCGGTTCATGCGCGAGGTCGCCAAGCGTTTGACCGAAGAAGAAATCAGGGCCGTGGCCGAATACGTGAGCGCCAAATGAGCGCCCGCATCAGGGGAAATACCATGAAACATTTTGTCAAGATCGCGGCGTGTTTTCTGCTTTGCGTTGCGATGGCTCAGGCGCAGAGTCCGACGGGCGCACCCAAGGCGGTCGAGGCCTGGAATGAACTCAAGGGCGAGAAGTTCGAAGCTCTGCAACTCAAGGGCGATGCCGCGCGGGGTGCGGAGGCGTTTCAGGCCTGCCAAGGCTGCCACAAGCGCGGCGCCACGGGGTCGAGCAATGGCGCATATCCGAGGCTGGCCGGGCAGCACGCCACGGTATTGATCGAACAGATCACCGACATCCGCTCGGGGCGGCGCACCAATCCCAAGATGGCGCCGTTTGCCGACGAGCACGTGCTGACCACCCAGGAAATCGCAGACATCGCCGTCTATCTGCAAGCGCTGCCGATTCAATACCAGATCGGCGACAAGGGTGCCGGAAACGACCTGGAACGGGGCAAGGGGCTGTATGTCAGGGATTGCGCCGTTTGCCACGGTGATCGTGGACAAGGCCATGCGCAAAAATTCGTGCCGCTGATCGCGGGCCAGCACTATGGCTATGTGCTGCGCGAGTTGGCCTACATCCGGGACGAAAAGCGCGGCAATGCGAACCCGGACATGGTCACGGTCATCCATCCCTACCGCAATGAAGACCTGGAAGTGGTGGCGGATTACATCTCGCGCTTGACGCTGCCCTGAGCGCCAAAGCGCAAAGGATGCACAAGTTTTATCCGGTTTCTCGACAGCAACGCCGGGAATCATTGGGCGCCAGGGCGGTGCCGCTGTCCTAAGCTAACCCGTGATTTCTCAATGATGGCGTGGCGCGCGCAAGAATGTTCATGCAGCGGCAAAAGGAGATGGCCAGATGGGGGCATAGTCCCTGCACACTCCGCGCCTCTGCGTGTACGCCTCCCAGACTGTGCGCGTGCGGCGTGCATACGGGTAGTCGAACTCGATGTGTTGGTGGACAAAGTCGCAGATCGCCTGCACGCTTGCCCACCCGCTCGGTCCGGCGCCAAACTGCTGCCAGGCAATCTCGGACAGTAGGTCGGTCTCGCAATAGCGGCTGCCCAGCAGATAGATCAGCACGGATTCAGGCAGTTGCTCGACAGGTGTCTGCACGGCCCATGTCCACTTTCTTGCGGGTTGTGTTGCTGATGATGTGAAGGGTTGCGAACCGAGCCAGCCAGTGACTCTGGCGGCATTGTGCGAAGGTCGAGCTCGTGCCGTCTGCGCGCTGGCGAACGGAACAAGGTCGGCAGTCGTTGCACATTTGAGGAGTCTGAACGGCGCCGCAAGCTTTCAGACTCGGCAAAAGGACTTACGATGCGACGCAACAGGCAGGCGCTCAAGGATTGCACCAGCGGTGACACGGACAAACCATCGGCCGATACAACGTCTGCAAGGGCCTACAGAGTTTCTGGAACAAAGTGAAGGCTGCTCTGGATAAGAAAGTTGACGATGACAGCGGTGCACCGACGCTGGCGGTTCCAAGCGGTCGCGGGTCGCGGCTGATCAGTTTGGGACGGATGGCTGCGGGCATCGCGGGGAGCATGATGGCCGAAGGGACGCGCCAGCTTGCCCGGGGCAACCTGCCCAAAGTCAGCGACCTGCTTTTGACACCGGCCAATGCACGACGGGTTGCCGACGAACTGGCCAAACTGCGCGGCGCAGCGATGAAGGTGGGTCAGCTCGTGTCCATGGAGTCTGGCGACCTGCTGCCGCCGGCCCTGGCGGATATTCTGGGGCGCTTGCGCTCGGACGCTCGGGCGATGCCGAAAAAACAGGTGATGGACATGCTGGTCGCCAGTTGGGGCAGCGGCTGGGAAAAACAGTTCAAACATTTCACGTTCACGCCGCTGGCAGCGGCGTCCATCGGGCAAGTCCATCATGCACAAACCGTGGACGGGCGCGACCTGGCCATCAAGATCCAGTACCCCGGTGTGCGGGAAAGCATTGACAGCGATGTCAACAATGTGGCCGGCTTGCTGCGGCTGTCCGGCCTGCTGCCCAAGGCGATGGACATTGGGCCGCTGCTGCGCGACGCCAAGCGCCAACTGCACGACGAGGCCAACTACGTGAGGGAAGGCAATTACCTGCAGCGCTATGGCGCGTTGTTGGCCGATGCGCCGCAGTACCTGCTGCCGCACCGGCATGCCGATCTGACAACACACAGCGTGTTGGCCATGGACTACGTGCGCGGCGTGCCGATTGAGACGCTGGCGGAGTCGGCGCAGGCGGAGCGCGATCGCGTGATGGCGCTGCTGTTTTCCCTGCTGCTGCGCGAAGTGTTTGAGTTTCGCCTGGTCCAGACCGACCCCAACTTCGCGAACTACCGGTATGACACGCACAGCCACCGATTGGTCCTGCTGGATTTCGGGGCGACAAGGCCCTGCAGGGCGAGGATGTCCCTCGATTTTCGGCGCCTGATCAAAGGTGCGATGGCCGCAGACCGGGTTGCCATGAGCGAGGCCCTCACGGGGATCGGTTACCTGGGAGCCAGCACGCAGGACAAGCATCAACAGGCGGTGCTCGACATAGCCGAACAGGCACTGGAGCCGTTTCGCCAGGAGAATGGCTACGATTTCGGGAGTTCCGACTTGCCAGCGCGCGTTCGTGCCCGGGGCATGGCACTGGGGATGGACAGGGAATTCTTCCAGCTCCCTCCGGCCGACGCCATGCTGCTGCAACGCAAGTTCGGCGGCCTGTACCTGCTGGCCATCAGGCTGAAGGCACGGGTGAACCTGCATGCGCTGGCGAAAGCAGCGTTCGCTTCCGGAAACGGCCGTTGAACCGGATGCGCTCGCAGCTTCAGGGCGCCGCGCCAGCGTCAGGTTTCAGCCTGCGCGATGCGCACGATTTCCTTCCCGATGTCTTCGGGCGACAAGACAAAATCGATGCAGCCGCTGGCAATGGCGCTCTTGGGCATGTCGGGCTGGCCGGCTGTATCGGGTGTTTGCGCGATCGTGGTGCCGCCCGCTTCCCGAATGCCGCACAGCGCTGCAGCGCCGTCGCCGTCGCAGCCGGAGACGATCACGGCGATCAGTTTGCCATGCCAGTACTGGGTCAGTGAGCGCAGGAACACCGTGATCACATCTGGCCAGCCGCGTGGCTTGGATATGGGTTTGAGATGGAACAGGCCCCCCTCGAGGTGGAGATCGCGGTTCGCCGGGATGATGAAGACACGATTCGGTTCAATCCGCAAATCTTCTGTGATCAGCTCCACCGGCATGGTGGTGTAGCGCGGAAGTACTTCATGGAGCTTGGTGGGCAAGCTGGTGATGTGATTGACGATGACGATCGCCACACCCATGTCGGCCGGGAGATTGCGCAACAGCCGGATATAGGCTTCCAGTCCGCCGGCCGACCCGCCAACGCACACAATCGGAAAGTTCTTCATTCACTGCTCCAGTCGGTGCCGTACCGGCGATGGCCGGCGTTGTGGCGAAGGCTGCCGAGCAGCCCAGGTATTTGGCATTCAGCCATGAAGATCTCCTTTGAACGTGCAAGCTGCCACCGGACGCGGGATTTCCACCGGAGTCGTTGCGGCGGGCAATACAGCACGACTGACTTTGGTCTTCGAAGCGACCAACCTGGCAGCATCGCGCGCATCAGCCAGCGCCCGGTCACGGGCCGGTCCCGCGGTCGATGGCGCGCGCGCCTCCTCGTTTTCGCCCCACAGGGCGTTCACAATGGCCAGCAGCACGGCAAAACCAACACCGAGGATCCAGGAAAAATACCACATCTAAAGTCCTTGTTTTGGCGCTCCGGCCCGGCGGCCGATGGCGTCTCGATCAGTAAGCGCCATGCTCGTTTTCCTGCACGTAAGCCAGCGTGACCTTGCCGCGCATGACGCGATAGGCCCAACTTGTATAGAGCACGATCAGCGGCATGAGAATCAGCGTGGCCCACAGCATGATGGAGAGCGTGAGACGGCTTGAGACGCTGTCCCAGACGGTCAGGCTGGCCGCGGGCAGGGTGCTCGACGGCATGATGAAGGGAAACATGGAGGCGCCAGCGGTGGTGATCACGCCCAGCAGCGCGAGCGCCGAGCAGACAAAGGCGCCCAGCGTGCGGCGTGCGCGCAGCAGCACAGCCGCCAGCAGCGCGCCCACCACGCCCAGCGCTGGCAGCAGCCACAGCCAGGGTTGCCGGCCGTAGTTGAGCATCCAGGCGCCGGCTTCGCGCAGCACGGTTTTGCGCAGCGGATCGGCCAGCGCGCCCGGGTCGATGACCGAGGTGATGCGGTAGCCATCGATGTCGCGCAGCCAGACGCCGGCGGCGATGAAAGCAAACACCATCACCAGGGCCGCAGCCGTAGCCGCCCTGACGGCCCGG
>CAILZB010000100.1 GCA_903838565.1 uncultured beta proteobacterium
ATGGCTGTAGGTGAAGCTGTAGTGGTTGCTCAGCATCGCAAACAGCACCGGCAGCGTGAAGTAGGTGTTGTGCACGCTGCGCTGCTTGGCGCGCTTGCCGTGCGTGGGGTCCACGGGCTCGCCGGCGGACATCTGTGCCATCACCTTGCGCTGGCCCGGGATGATCCAGAAGAACACGTTGGCGCTCATGGCGGTGGCGATCATCGCGCCCATGAGCAGATAGGCTGCGCGCCCCGCGAACAGGTGGCAGGCGGTCCAGGCGGCGATGCAAATGACGCCGAACACCAGCGCGCCGACGATGGCGTCCCCCTTCTTCATGAAGCCGAAGCGCCGGCAGATCAGGTCGTAGGCGAGCCAGAACGTCACCAGGAAACCCAGTGACGCAGCGACGGCAGCAGCGGGTGACCAGTCCAGCAGTGACTTGTCCACCAGGTAGGTGCCTGCGCTCCACAGGTAGGACAGCGTGAACAGCGCAAAACCGCTGAGCCAGGTGGAATAGCTCTCCCAGTAGAACCAGTGCAGCTCGGTGTGGATCTTCTTCGGCGCCACCATGTATTTCTGCGGGTTGTAAAAACCCCCGCCATGCACCGCCCACAGGGCCCCGTCCACGCCCTTTTCCAGCAGGTCCGGCGACTTCGGTTTGATCAGGTTGTTGTCCAGAAAGACAAAGTAGAAGGACGAACCGATCCAGGCGATGGCCGTGATGACATGCACCCAGCGCAGCAGCAGATTGGCCCAGTCGAGAAGGTAACTTTCCATAGCGTCCTATTATTGCGGGACCGGGTTTTTGGGGTCAGAGCCCAAATTCGCCGAGCCCCTGGCTCGTCCCTCGGACTACGGCGCCTTGCGCCGCAGCGAAATTGGTGTCTGACCCCAATAGCCCTCTGTCCTCAACTGCCTAAACCTTGCAAGAGTTGTGCCGCCACGGCCACGGCGATCACTTCCGGCTCTTTTCCACTGATTCCGGGGACGCCTATCGGGCAGGTCACATGCGCCAATTCCTGCTCGCTGAAGCCGCGCGCCCGCAGGCGAGCGCGAAAACTCGCCCACTTGGACTGGCTGCCAATCAGGCCCACGTAGGGCAGGTCGCCGAACTCGCGCTGTCGCTGCAGGCAGGCGGCGACCACGTCCAGGTCTTCGGCGTGGCTGAAGCTCATGATCAGCACCCGGCTTTGCGGCGCCAGATCGCGCACGGCCAACTGCACCGGGTCCGAATGTTCGCAGTGCACGTTCGAGGCCACCTCATCGGGAAAGATCTCGTCGCGGCTGTCGAACCAGGCGATGGAAAAAGGCAGGTGCGCCAGCACCTGCACCAGCGCCCGTCCCACGTGACCACCGCCAAACAGCGCCACCGGCTGCCGCTTGCGCTCCAGCCGCAGCAACAGCGCCGCCGCATCGGCGGCGCCGGCGCGCTCGAACTGCAGGTGCACCACACCACCGCAGCACTGACCCAACGCCGGTCCCAGCGCATAGCGCAACTGCGGTGCCTGCAAGCGGCCCTGCAGCTGCGAGCGCGCCTGAGCCACGGCCTGGAATTCCAGATGCCCACCGCCCAGCGTGCCGATGAGCTCCGTCTCGAACACGGCCATCCAGGCGCCGGCGTCACGCGGAGCTGAGCCTTCGGTCCAGGCCACGCAGACGAGGATGGCGTCCTCGCGCGCGAGGTGCTTCACAAATTCCTGCAGCAAGCTCACAAATCGATACCTTAATAATGGATCGCGCTCACCTGAGCGTCGCAACTTCAGGCACAGTATGCCTGCAACGCATACGCTCCAGCCGGGTCAAATGGCCCGCCGGGTGAATCGGTCGCGACAAACCAGGAGAAGACAAATGACGCGAATTACTTTGCCCCGCCGTGCCGCCCTGTGGGCAGGCAGCAGCGCACTGATCACGGCCCTGATCGCGGGCTGTGCCAGCCCTCCAAAACCGGCTCCGCCGCCGCCACCACCGCCTCCCGTTCCCGTGGTGGTGGCGCCCGTGCCGCCGCCTGCGCCGAAGCCAGCCCCTGCGGAACAGCCGCCGGGCAAGATGTCAGCGGCAAACACCCCTCGCGCCTATCGGCTCGACGCGGCCGGACACCTGTACAGCCTGAACGCGGAGCGTGTTTACCATGGAAAGATGCCGCCCTTGCTGTACGCCGTGGGTGTGCTGGAAGTCGAGGTGGACGCGCGCGGCAACGTGCTGTCCACGCATTGGTTGCGCGCACCCAGCCATGCGCCTGAGGTCATGGCCGAAATCGAACGCACTGTGCGCCTGGCATCGCCCTATCCGGCGCCGGCGAAATTGGGCCGGGTCACCTACACCGACACCTGGCTGTGGCACAAGAGCGGCAAGTTCCAGCTGGATACGCTCACCGAGGGGCAGATGTGAGACCTTGCCCGGTCCTCAACTGGCTAAGCTTCAATCACGCGGCGTCTTGAGTCCTTCGCACGCCATCAGGATGCGCTCCGGTGTGGCTGGCGCATCCATCTGCAGTTCGACCTGGTGGCCGGCTGAGGCGCTCACTGCGTCGCGCAGCGCGAAGTAGGCACTCAAGGCCAGCATCAAGGGCGGCTCGCCTACGGCCTTGCTTCTGAACGGCGTGGGCTTGACATTGCGGCCGTCGAACAGGCTCACCTTGAAGTGCTCCGGCACATCGCTGGCCACCGGAATCTTGTAGGTGCTGGGGCCGTGCGTGAGCAGCTTGCCCGCGCCCAGGCCGTTGGCGTCGCGCTTCATGTCCCAGATGCACTCCTCCATCGTGAGCCAGCCCATGCCCTGCACGTAGGCCCCTTCGATCTGCCCGATGTCGATGGCCGGGTTGATGCTCTGGCCTGCGTCGTGCACGATGTCCACGGCCTTGAGCCACCACTCGCCGGTGCGCGTATCGATCTCGACCTCGCTCACCGCCGCGCCGTAGCAGAAGTAGTAGAACGCCTTGCCCTGCAGCGTGGCGAAGTCGTATTCGATGTCCGGGGTCTTGTAGAAGCCCGTCACGCTCAAGCCCACGCGGTCCAGCCAGGCCTGGATCACCACCTGCTGCCAGCTGCGTGAATCGTTGGGACCCGACACCGTGCCGCCGGCAAAGACCAGCTGTGCCGGCTCGCATTGGAGCATGCGTGCGGCCACGGCCGATAGCCGTTCACGCAGCTGCGCGCAGGCGTGGTTGATGGCAGCGCCGTTGATGTCGGCGCCGCTGGACGCAGCTGTGGCCGAGGCGTTGGGTACCTTTTGCGTGTCGGTGCCGGTGACACGCACCAGAGTCACCGGTATGCCCAGGCCGTCGGCTGCGACCTGAGCCATCTTGGTGTTCAGACCCTGGCCCATCTCGGTGCCACCGTGGTTCACGCTGACCGAGCCGTCCATGTAGATGTGGATCAAGGCACCGCCCTGGTTCAGCATCGTGGCGGTGAAGGAAATACCGAACTTCAGGGGCACGAGCGCGAGTCCGCGCTGGCGATGTTTGTTTGCCTTGTTAAAGCCGTCCACGGCGATGCGCCGCGCCCGGTAGAGCGACTCGGCCTCGACCCGGTCCATCACCTTGTCGGCGATGAAGTCCTCGATCACCTGACCGTACTGCGTCGTCATGGTGTCGGCCTGACCCGAAAGCGCCGGATCCCGGTACAGGTTGATGCGGCGAACGTCCAGCGGATCCTTGCCGAGCTTGCGTGCGATCTGCTCGATCACGGTCTCGATGCCGAACATGCCCTGCGGGCCGCCAAAGCCGCGAAACGCCGTGGCGCTTTGCGTATTCGTCTTGCAGCGGTGGCTGATGATGTGCAGGTTGGGCAGGTAATAGCAGTTGTCGATGTGCAGCACCGCGCGGTCGTTCACCGGGCCGGAGAAATCCGTGCTGTAACCGCAGCGCGAGGCCAGCATCACGTCGATGCCAAGGATGCGCCCTTCGTCGTCAAAACCGGCTTCGTAGTTGATCAGGAAGTCGTGCCGCTTGCCGGTGATCATCATGTCGTCGTCGCGGTTCACGCGTAACTTGACGGGGCGCTGCAACAGGTGTGCGGCGAGTGCGGCACTCTGCGAAAAGATGCTGGCGTTGCCCTCCTTGCCGCCGAAGGCGCCGCCCATGCGCCGGCAGATCACTTCCACGTCGTGCGTCGCCAGATTCAGGGCGGAGGCCGCCTCGCGTTGGTTGCCGTCGGGATGCTGCGTCGACACATAGAGCGTGAGCTGGCCGTCCTCGCGCGGCACGGCGTAGCTGATCTGTCCTTCGAGGTAGAACTGCTCCTGCTGGCCGCAGGTGGTGCTGCCCTTGATTTTGTGCGGCGCCGCGGCGATCGCAGCGCCCGGGGAACCGCGGGTAATGCCCTTGGCTGGCATGACGAAACTCTGGCGCTCCAGTGCTTCATCGATCGTCAGGATCGCCGGCAGCTCCTTGACCAGGACTTTCGCCTTGGCCGCCGCCTCGCGCGCATAGAGCATCTCGCGCGCCACCACCAGGGCCACGGGTTGGCCGACGAACTGCACGATTCCTGCTGCGAGAAACGGGTCGTCATGCACGATCGGTCCGCAGTTGTTTTCGCCCGGAATATCCCTGGCCGTGAACACCGCCACCACGCCGTGTTCGCGCAGCAGAGCGGCCCGGTCGATGCCCTCGCCGATCAGCTCGCCGTGCGCCACGGGAGACGTCACCAGGGCAGCGTACAGCGTGCCGCGCATTTCGGGGATGTCATCGGTGTAGATCGCCTCGCCAGTGACGTGCAGACGGGCGGACTCGTGTGGCAGCTCCTGCCCCAGCGCGGCAGCTGGTTGTGCCGGGTTCAGTCCCTTGAGCGGTGTGGGTGCGTTCATGCCAGAACCTCCTTCGATGCGTTGGCGGCGACGGGCGCCTCCTCCAGAAACTGCAGCACCAGATTGCGCGCCACCAAAGCCCGGTAGCGCCAGGTCGCGCGCAAACCGTCGCGCGGCGTGAAGCTGGTCGCGATCGCCGCGTCCAGATCCTGCGCAGTGACTTCGGTCGGCGCACGTCCGTGCAGCACCGCCTCCAGCCTGGGCGCACGGCTGGGCGAGGGCGTGAGTCCGTTGTAGGCCAGCTTCACCTGTGCCAACTTGCCGCCCTGCAACGCATAGCTCAAGGCACAGCAGGTGGCCGAGATGTCCTGATCGAAACGCTTGCTCACCTTGTGCGCGCGAAACACCTGCCCCGGTGCGGGCTTGGGCAGTTCGATGGTCTCGATGAATTCCCCAGGCTGCAGCACGTTCTTTTTCTGTCCGGTGTAGAAGGCCTCGAGCGCGACCGAACGCGTCTTGTCGCCGCGGCGCAGCTGCAGCGTCGCACCCAGCGCCATCAGACAGGGCATGGAGTCGCCGATGGGCGAGCCGTTGGCGATATTGCCCGCCAGCGTGGCGGTGGAGCGGATCGGCGGCGAGCCAAAGCGGCGCAGCACCTCGGCGAAATCCGGGTAGGCGGTTGCCACCAGAGCCTCCACCTGGGTCAGGGAAACCTGGGCCCCGATGCGCCATGACGACGCCGACTGCGCGACCTGCCGCAGTTCGGCCACATTGCCCAGATAGACGATGTGCTCGGGCCGGGTGAACTGCTTGTTCACCTGCAGGCCGATCTCGGTGCTGCCCGCCAACAGCGTCGCCTGCGGATGCGCCAGCAGATACTGCGCCACCTCCGCCACCGTCGCCGGCGAAACGAATTCGTTGCCTTTGCGCGTGCGCACCACGGGTTGCACCACGATCTCGCCTTCGAGGTTGTAGCTGGGTGTGCTGGCGCGGCGGATCTGCTGCAGCAACGCCACGTCGGCCCCGTCATCGAGCTTGAGCTGCGCTGCTCCGGCTTGGCTGGCGGCGAGCGTGGCGTCGAGGATGGGCTTGTAGCCGGTGCAGCGGCACAGGTTGCCGCTGAGCGAATTCGTGATCTGGTCGCGCGTGGGCGCGGGCACCGTTTGCATCAGGCCGGTCAGGCTCATGACGATGCCCGGAGTGCAGAACCCGCACTGCGAACCGTGACACGACGCAATCGCTTCCTGCACCGGGTGCAGGCTGCCATCGGCGCGCTTCAGGCTCTCGACCGTCTTGAGCGACTTGCCATCCAGCGTGGGCAGCAACTGGATGCAGGCGTTGCTGGGAACATAGTCCACGCCCGTGCCCGCGGCATTGAGTTCGCCCACCAGCACCACGCAGGCGCCGCAATCGCCCTCAGCGCAGCCCTCCTTGCTGCCGGTGCGGTGCAGTTGTTCGCGCAGGTAGTCCAGCACCGTGGTGGTACGGCGCTCGCCTTGGGCCTCAACGATCTTCCCGTCGAGCACGAAGCGGACGGTATTGGTGACTTGGGTCATGGTGCGCTGCCCGCGGGTCGCAGGGCGGTGTTGAAATGCGCATTCTAGGGGCCCGGCGCGCCGCCGGTGCCGCAACCACCCGGCAATCGACCACTAATGGTTGGAAACTTTTTTCACCTTCGGATCGGGATAGACCAGCGGGCCCTGCACCAGCGTGACCGGATTGGCGGTCTTGCTCGCCTCGGCCACCACTTCCACCGCATTGCCGCTGGCGCGCCACATGGCCTGGAGATTCTCGATGAGCTTGATGTAAACCGGCTTGACCGGTGGCACCTGCGGCTTCTCCACCGTGGGTTGCTTGATCGTGACGCCGTAGTCAGACGTCTCCATGCTGAGTGAAGCCGCGCCTGGCGCCGGCTTGCTGGTGCCATCCACTGCGCTGGTGTCCAGTGACGATGCTGCGGTCGCGGCCGCCACGGCGACCTTGCTGGTGGTGTTCGGGGCAACTTCCGGAGTCGGTCGCGACGCGACGGCCGACTGCAAATCGGCACCCGAGGGGCGCCAATTCGGCGATCGATCGACAGTGTTGATTTGCATGATGGCACCCCTCCGGTTGGCGGAATCACGTTTCCATACCGCGGTTCCTGATTCGTTAACGGCAGAATTGAGCGGTAATTTAGGCCTATTTCAAAAATAAATTGAAATAAGTGCCAAACAGTAGCGTTCCAGCCTCGGTCACGCGCTGGCCAGGTTTGGCCCGCATGGAGTAAGCTGGCACTTCAGGGCTCCTGTCCCTGGTTCCGGTTTCGCCTTGCGGAGTCCTCCATGTCCAAGCTCTTGCATCGAATAAGGCTTTGGTTTTCGCCGAAAAATCCGCTGTCGCGTCGGATCGCACAGGTCTGCGCCCTGTCCTTGAAGGAAGTCGGACTGAGCGTGGGCGGCAATGTCTTCGAGCTCAGGAACAGCAAGAACCGGGCCGGCTGGCTGGTCAGTCTTCAGGTCCCCGAGCACTTTCATGTCGGTGCCGTGGACGCCTTGGCGCTGCGCTTGTTCCTGTCCAGACGGGTCGAAGCGGCGCTTGGAATGGCGCCCAGGTCACTGCAGCTGGTGCTGAATTTCAACGCCGAGGCCAAGCGCCTTCCGTTCGCAGAATCGGTGATTGATGCGTCATGGTTGCGTTCGCGCCTGGCCGCGCTGACGGCGGGCGCCCACAAGACTGCGCTGCCCGCCACGCCCTTTCCTCCCTTGACGAAGGGTCAGTCTGCCGCGCGCCAGCCTGGCCAAGCCGGCGCAGAGCAAGCGACGTCGGGACCAGCGCCCGCCGGCAGCAAGCCCGTCAGCGCGTCCGCGCGCGTCCAGGAAAAGAAGGTGGAGGCACTGCTCGCATCGCTCACCGATGAAGACATGTACGAGGTCAAGGAGACTTCGATGACCGACTTTGATCGGGCCCTGTCCTGAACCTTCGAACTCGATCCAGCCCCCCCCCGCCCGGATGTGGACCCCTGGATCCCCGCGCCTCCAATACTTTGATCTGAGTTGATCCAGATTAATGTCGCGGCTCACGCGTCGCCCTACCATGGTCCACGGAGCTTGCGGCGCGGGGGGGGCTTCAGCCTGCGGCGCTGACTTTCATGCTTCGGCTTCGAAGCGCACCGAGTCATGAAAGTTGGTTCTTTCACGTTAACACCCTCAGGACTGGGCAGCCAGCATCGCGCTGCAGCAGGTCATCCAAATCAAAGGCGGAGAGCAGTATGTTCAGTCAGCGCATCAAGTCAGTGATGGAGCACAAGAATATCGTCGTTGCTGCGCCGGAGACCAGCGTCAGCCAAGCCGCCAAGCTCATGGCGCAAAAGAAAATGAGCGCGGTGCTGGTGGTGCGCGAGGAGCTCCTGGTCGGGATATTCACCGAACGCGATGCGGTGTTTCGGGTCATTGCCCGCGGGCTGGACGTTCACAGCACGCGCTTGGCCGACGTGATGACGCCCTCGCCCCAGACGGTCGAACCGGACAAGACCTTTGGCTATGCGCTGCTGCTGATGCATGAAAACGGCTTTCGCCATGTGCCCGTGGTCGTTGGCGGAAAACCCGTGGGCCTGGTCACGGCACGCAGCGCGCTCGACCCTGACCTGGAAGAGTTCGTCTCCGAAGAGCGTCGGCGCACGAACATCAGTTAGCGCAGCCGGCTGCGGCAGCTGCGCTTGGGCGCGCAAAAAGTCCGTCAGGCGGCTAACTCCCCGCCACCATCATCCGGTCCAGCAGGATCGACCCCACCGTTTTGGAGCCGTAGTTGTAGGCGTCCGCGCCGACGGCCTGAATCCCCTTGAGCATGTCCTTCATGCTGCCGGCGATGGTGATTTCGTGCACCGGGTAGGCGATCTGGCCGTTCTCCACCCAGAAACCGCTGGCGCCGCGCGAGTAGTCGCCGGTGACGTAATTCACGCCCTGCCCCATGAGTTCCGTCACGAACAGGCCGGTGCCGAGTTTGCGCAGCATCTCGTCCAGCGTATCGCTCTTGCGGGTATGGCGCGACGTGAGCACCAGATTGTGCGAGCCGCCGGCATTGCCGGTGGTCGCCATGCCCAGCTTTCGCGCCGAATAGCTGCTCAGGAAATAGCCCTGCACCCGGCCCGCTTCCACCACCTTGCGCGCGCTGACCTTGACGCCCTCGTCGTCAAACGGTGAGCTGCCCTTGCCGCGCCGGATGAAGGGGTCCTCCAGGATGTCGATGTGCTGTGGCAAGACGCGCTTGCCCAGGGAGTCGAGCAGAAAAGAGCTCTTGCGATAGAGCGCGCCGCCGCTCAGCGCCTGCACCAGACTGCCCAGCAGGCCCGCGGCCAGCGGCGACTCGAACAGCACTGCACATTGGGTCGTGGCAATCTTGCGCGACTTCAAACGGCTCAAGGCGCGCTGCGCAGCGTAGCGGCCCACGGCCTCGGGCGAAGCCAACTCTGCTGCGTCGCGCATCGAGCTGTACCAGGCATCGCGCTGCATGCCAGCGCCCTTGCCGGCGATCGGCGACACCGAAAACGAGTGCCGCGAACTGGCATAACCGCCGCGAAAACCGTGCGTGTGCGCGCTGAAAAAATGCGCCTGCTGCGCCGACACGCTGGCACCTTCGCTGTTGGTGATCTTCTTGCTGGTCTGCAAGGCCGCGCTCTCGCAGCGCAGCGCCAAGGCCGCGGCCTGCGCACTGTCGATGGACCACGGGAAGAACAGTTCAAGGTCGCCGGGCTGGTCCGCGCTCTGCGCAATGTCGGCCTCGTGGGGCAGTCCGGCGGCAGGGTCTTCAGCGGTGAAACGGGCGATGTCGTAGGCGGCTTGCACGGTCTGCTGGATCGCGCGCCGCGAGAAGTCCGACGTGCTGGCGTTACCGCGGCGCTGACCGCTGTAGACCGTGATGCCCAGCGACTTGTCGCGATTGCGCTCGACGTTTTCGATCTCGCCCTTGCGCACCGAGACGCTCAGACCGCAGCCCTCTGAGGCTTCGGCTCCGGCATCGGTGGCACCGAGCTTCTTGGCGTGGGCCAGCGCCTGGTCCACCAGGTCTTCGAAAAAGACTTTGCTGTAGGCGAAACCGCGATCGGGCGCGGGAGAAACGGGCATGGTGGGTTTTTTCATAGCGGAGGCTATGATACTTGCCGCTGCCGTCTCACTGTGGGCGATGCCCAGATTCACCACTCACCATGACCAGAAAACTCAAAAAAGGCTATTACGTCAAAGGCCAGTTCATTGCCGAAGGCAGCGAAGCCGACCTCGCGTTCAAGCTCGAACTCAAGGGCAGCGACGAGCCCAGTCGCACCGAACTCAAGCGCGAGAGCGACGAACTGCAGGAGCTCGGCGAAGCCCTGCTGACGCTGCGCCCGGCGCTGCTGGCGCGCCTGATGCTGTCGGAAAAACTGGTCGACGCCGTGACGGAGGCCAAGCGCATCACCAACTTCGAAGGCAAACGCCGCCAGATGCAGTTCATCGGCAAGCTCATGCGCAAGCTGGAGCCGCAGATGCTGGTGGCCATACGCGCCGCCCTGCACGAGCAGAACTTCGGGTCGGCCCAGGAGTCGCTCTCATTGCACCAGGCTGAACAGTGGCGCGATCGGCTCATCGCCGACGACGGCGCCTTTACCGAGTGGATCAACACCTACACGGGCACCGACAGCCAGCAGTTGCGCGCGCTGATTCGCCAGGCGCGCAAGGACGCTGCAGCACTGCCCAAGACGCCTGCCGGTGAGGCGCCGCGCCATGGACGCGCCTATCGCGAACTGTTTCAACTGGTGCGCGAGCAGATGCAGGCCATTCCCGCGCCCGAGCTGCCCGACGTTCCCTCCATCGCCAGCATGCAGTGACCATGCAGACGAACGACACGCAGGACGCCGTGAGGATCGGCATCGTCTCCATCAGCGACCGCGCCTCCAGCGGCGTGTACCAGGACCAGGGCCTGCCCGCGCTGCAAGCCTGGCTCACACGGGCGCTGAAGAACCCCCTCACGTTTGACGCCCGTCTCATTCCCGACGAGCAGAGCATCATCAGCGCCACGCTGATCGAGCTGGTCAACGCCGGCTGCGCCCTGGTGCTCACCACCGGCGGCACCGGGCCCGCGCTGCGCGATGTCACACCCGAAGCCACGCTGGCCGTGGCGCACAAGGAGATGCCCGGCTTTGGCGAGCAGATGCGCCAGATCAGCCTGAAGTTTGTGCCCACAGCGATCCTGTCGCGCCAGGTGGCCGTGATCCGCGAGCGCTGCCTCATCATCAACCTGCCGGGCCAACCCAAGGCGATCGCCGAGACGCTGGAAGGACTGAAGGACGCCGCTGGCCAATCGCTGGTGAACGGCATCTTTGCCGCCGTGCCCTACTGCGTGGACCTGATCGGTGGGCCCTACCTGGAATGCGACGAGGCAGTGTGCAAGGCGTTCCGACCCAAATCAGCGCTGCGCCCGGCGCGCGCCTGAGCGCTACTTGCCTACGAGCTCGTTGAGCTTGGCTGCCTCAAAGTGCTCGCTGCGCGCGGCGTCGCCGGGGACGCAGTCGGGCTCATGGCGTTGCGCCGAGAGTTGTTCTATGGTTTTCCACAGCAGCGCAATCTGATGCTCCTGCGCCGCGGCGTGGTCGATCAGGCCGCGCATGGCCTGGCTCAGGGGGTCGTCATTCTGCGTCACGCCGTACGCTGAAAAACCCATTTTGGAAGCGGCTTCCTCGCGCTTCACGTCGAGTTCGGCCTGGATGATGCGGGCCGGATTACCCACTGCCGTGGCCCCGGCCGGCACCGGCTTGGTGACGACCGCATTCGAGCCCACCTTGGCGCCGTCGCCCACGGTGAAGCCGCCCAACACCTGGGCCCCCGCGCCCACGACCACGTCGCGGCCCAGCGTGGGGTGGCGCTTGACGCCCTTGTAGAGCGAAGTGCCGCCCAGGGTCACGCCCTGGTAGATGGTGCAGCCGTCGCCGATCTCTGCGGTCTCGCCCACCACCACGCCCATGGCATGGTCAAAGAAGACGCGCTCACCGATGTGGGCACCGGGATGGATTTCTATGCCCGTGAGAAAGCGCGAAATGTGCGAAATGAAACGGCCCAGCCACTTCAGTCCGTGGTTCCAGCACCAGTGCGCGCGCCGGTGCAGGATGAGCGCGTGCAGGCCCGGATAGCAGGTGAGCACCTCCCAGCGGCTGCGCGCAGCCGGGTCGCGATCGAGGATGCATTGGATGTCGGAGCGCAGGCGTGAAAGCATGGTCGGAGTCTAGCTTTTTGCTGAACCGTCTGCCGCCGGTGTCGAGTGCGAACCTGCAGCCGTCATGGCCTTGGCGACGCCGCGCAGGATGTGGATCTCCTCCTGCGTGAGCTGCGCGCGGTTGAAGAGCTGGTTCAGCCTTGGCATGAGCTTCTTGGGCGCTTGCGGGTCGAGAAAGCCGATGTCCACCAGCGCCTTTTCCCAGTGCGCCAACATGCCGCCGAGCTGTTGTGCATCGGCCAGCACGCCGGGCACGGTCGCCTGCTGCACCGGGAAACCGCCCAGCGCCTGGCGCCACTCATAGGCGATCAACTGCACCGCGGCGCCCAGATTGAGCGAACCAAAATTCGGATCGGTGGGGATGCTCAAGGCCACGTGGCAGCGGTACACGTCCTCGTTGGCCATGCCAAAGCGCTCCGAGCCGAACAGGAAGGCGACGCCGCCCGGCGGCGTCTGCTGTTCTTTCATGAGCAGTTCAAAATGCTGACGCGGTGCCCGCGTGGGCGGGCCAAAGTCGCGCGGTGTCATGGCCGTGGCGCACAGGTGCGTCATGCCGTCCAGCGCCTCGTCCAGCGTGGCGACGATGCGCGCGTTCTTCAGCACGTCCAGCGCGCCGCTGGCGCGCTGTATGGTTTCCTCGCGCCGCAGCACGTTGTCCCAGCGCGGTGCGACCAGCACCAGATCGCCAAAACCCATGGTTTTCATGGCGCGCGCGGTGGCGCCGACGTTGCCCGCGTGGCTGGTCTGGATCAGGATGAATCGGGTCTGCATGGGTCTGGATCAGGCTTTGAAAGCCGTGCCGGTAAAATCGACCTATTGTCGCCGCCCGCATCGACGGGTATTTCCACAGCTCTTCCCTGTCGCCGCACCCGCGGCACTGAACAATTTATGTCGTCCCCCAATCTGCACCCCATGCTCAACGTGGCCGTCAAGGCCGCCCGCGCCGCTGGCGCCATCATCAACCGCGCCGCGCTGGATGTGGAAGCGGTGCGCATTTCGCAAAAGCAGATCAACGATTTCGTCACCGAAGTCGATCATGCGAGCGAGAAAGTCATCATCGAAACCCTGCTCGGCGCCTACCCGGGCCACGGCATCCTGGCCGAAGAGTCGGGCTCCGAGCACGGCGCGCGCGACTCCGAATGCGTGTGGATCATCGACCCGCTGGACGGCACCACGAATTTCATCCACGGCTTTCCGGTGTATTGCGTGAGCATCGCGCTGGCCGTGCGCGGCAAGGTCGAGCAGGCGGTGATTTTCGACCCCAGCCGCAACGACCTGTTCACCGCCACCAAGGGACGCGGCGCCTATTGCAACGACCGGCGCCTGCGCGTCTCCAAACGCACCCGGCTGTCCGAGTGCCTGCTGTCCACGGGTTTCCCGTTTCGGCCCGGCGACAATTTCAAGAGTTATCTGAACATGATGGGCGACGTGATGCAGGTCACCAGCGGGCTGCGCCGCCCGGGCGCTGCCGCGCTCGATCTGGCTTATGTGGCTGCGGGATTTACCGATGGTTTCTTCGAAAAGGGCCTGCAGCCCTGGGACGTGGCGGCCGGCTCGCTGCTGGTGACCGAGGCTGGCGGCCTGGTCGGCAACTTCACCGGCGAAGCCAACTTTCTGGAGCAGCAGGAATGCATGGCCGCCAGCCCCAAGATCTACGGCCAGTTGGTTCCGCTGCTGGGCAAGTACAGCAAGTTCGCCGGCGCTGCCGACAAGGCGGTGGTGGTTCAGGCTGCGGCCGATCGCTCGCAGCCCTGAAGCAGGCGCATCAGCTCCGCCTCCGGCTCAGGACGACCAAAAAGATAGCCCTGGAACGCGAGGCAGCCATGGGCTTGCAGAAACTGCAGCTGCCCCTGCGTCTCCACCCCTTCGGCCACGACGCTGAGTCCCAGGCTTTGCGCCAGGGTCATGATGGTGCGCGCGATGGCAGCGGCATTGGCGTCGACCAGCACATCGCGCACGAAGGATCGGTCGATCTTGAGTTGCTCCAGCGGCAGGCGGTTGAGGTAGGCCAGGGACGAATAGCCGGTGCCAAAATCATCCAGTGAAAAACCCACACCGCAGGCCTTGAGCGCGCCCATCTTTGCAATCGTGTCCTCGATGTCGTTGAGCAGCATGCTCTCCGTCAGCTCCAGCTTCAGTCGCGCCGCCGGCGCACCGGTTTGCTCGAGCACAGTGAGCACCTGCGCCACAAAGTCGCTCTGGCGCAGCTGCACCGCGCTCACATTCACCGCGATGTGCAAGGCTGCCGTGCTGCCGTGCTGTGCCCACGCCGCCAGCCGCTCGCAGGCCAGGCGCAGCACGCGCTGGCCCAGCGGAAGAATCAATCCGGTCTGCTCCGCCACACCAATGAATTCGCCGGGCAACACCAGCTGGCGCAAGGGATGGGCCCAGCGCACCAGCGCCTCGGCACCCACCAGCACCGCATTCGCGTCCACCACCGGCTGGTAGTGCAGCAGCAATTCGTCGCGCTCCAGGGCGAGGCGCAAATCGGCCTCGACCTGGGCCCGCTCGGTCACCACCGACTGCATGCCTGGATCGAAAAACCGCAAGGTGTTTCGCCCCGCCGACTTTGACTGGTACATCGCCAGATCGGCCTGCTTGAGCAGATTTTCCACGCTGTGGTCCTGCTCGCCAAACAGCGTCACGCCGATGCTGGGCGAGCTCATGTGCCACTTCAGTCCCACCGCAAACGGCGCATGGAATGCCGCCAGTATCTTGTCGCCCACAGCCTGCGCCTGGGCCACGGCTTCGAGCGGATTGAGCCCTTCGAGCATGACGATGAATTCATCACCGCCCAGGCGTGACACCGTGTCCATGGCGCGCACGCAGCCGCAAAGGCGTTGCCCCACTCCGCGCAGCAGCGCGTCGCCGGTATCGTGGCCCTGGGTGTCGTTGAGCGTCTTGAAATTGTCCAGATCGATGAAGAGCAGCGCGCCTTGCGTCTGATGGCGCGCAGCCGACTCCAGCGCCTTGCCCAGGCGATCGAGCATCAGGCGACGATTGGGCAAGCCGGTGAGCGGGTCGTAAAAGGCCAGGCTCTCGGTCTCACTCTCCGCTGTCTTGCGCTTCGTGATGTCCTGCCCCACGCCCCGGTAGCCCGTGAAGCGGCCGTCTTCACCAAACATCGGAACGCCGCCGATGACCACCCAGTAACTTTGACCCTCGCTGTCGACCCGGTTCAATTCGAGATTGCGAAAGCTCTGGTGCGCCTCGAGCGTGGCGCGATGCGCGGCCCAGTCGGCCTCGCTCATGTTGGTGGCACCCAGGGCCCAGCGCGTCATGCCCAGCACCTCGCTTTGCGGCGCACCCGCCTTGTTGGCGTCGTAGCCGTCAAAGCGCACGAACCTGAACTGCTCGTCGATCTCCCAGTACCAGTCGGATGACAGTTCCGTCAGATGGCGAAACCGCTCCTCGCTGTCGCGCAGCGCCTGCTGCGCTTCGAAGTAGTCGGTGACGTCGCTGATAGTGCGCACCCAGCCGCCAGCGGGCAACGCCACCGTCTTGACCTCCAGATAACGGCCGCTGCGCGTCTTGCGCCAATAGTTGGCGGGCAAGCCGCTGCTGCTCAGACACCCGGTGCGGTACTCTTCAGCCAGTTGCTTGCGCACGTCGGACACGGCCAGGCTGTATTCATCGCCAAAATCGCCACGATCCTTTTGCACCTTAAAGATGTCGCGCATATGGGGCCCGCTGGCCATCAACTCTGGCGGCAACTCCAGCAGTTCACACAGGCGCTGATTGAAATTGATCACCTGTCCATCGGCTCCGATCTGCAAGATGCCCTGAGCGATGTTGCCCATGGACACATTGAGCAGCTGCGTCTTTTGCTCCAGCAGTTCTGCCGCCTGACGCAACTGGTCTTCGGACTCGTGCACATGGGAGACATCCATGACGGTGCCTGAGAGGCGCAGCGGTAGCCCAGCAGTGTCGCATTGGGTCACGCGGCTGTGGCTGAGCAACCAGACCCAATGCCCCTGCTTGTGCCGCACCCGGTATTCGGAGCGAAAGCCGGCGCGGTGCCCCTGCGTCTGCGCCTTCCCTACAGACTCCAGCCGTGGCTGGTCCTGCGGATGAACACGCTGCAGGAACGTGTCCACATTCCAGACCCATTCGTCTGCAGCAAAGCCCAGCATGGTGCAGGCGCGTTCATTCAGGCTCAATGCGCCGGTGTCCAGTCGCCGCTCCCACCAACCCACGTCGGCGTGCTCGAGCGCCAGCGCAAACCGGGACGTCACGTCGGCCAATCGAGCTCTCGTCTGCGCCCTCGACAACGCCGCGAGAACCTGCGCTGGCAGCAACTCGACGTAGCGGCCGGCGGGATCGACCACGACAAAATCGGAAAAACCCTGCTCCAGTGCGCGCGCGGCCTGCGCTTCCTGCCCCTGAGCAATGCACAGGATCATGGTCTGATCGGGGAAGCGCTGGAGCAGATCAACGGCACAACCGTCGGCCAGGTCATGGCGCACCAGAACCAGTTCAAATTTCGCCCGCTCCAGCGCGCGTCGCCCCTGTTCCAGGCTCTGCACCAGTACGATGTGCCAGGGCAGACCTTCGTGCATCACGGCGTCGATCAAGGCCTGGGCCTGGCGTGCGTCGCTCTCGATCAGCAATAGGGCGATGGTCATGTGGTCGAAAATACCACATTAAAGCCTCCCCGGGTTCGGGAATTTGGCGGTATTACTTCACGCTAACCGCATCCGTCATGCGGTAGTACAGACCATAGCTGTCGTCGTTGAGCACCAGGAATCGGCCTTCCACCGTGACCGGCTCCAGCGTGTATTTGACCGGCGTCTTGGTCTTGACCTCGACCATGCTCTCGGGTCCGCCCGGGGTGCAAAAGGCGCAGGTCAAGGGCACCGAGGTGAGCAGGAAATGCTTCTGTTTTTCGCCCGGCTCCAGCGGCATCATGAAGCCCTGAACGCGCTGCGGCTTCTCGTTCAAGGCCACCTGGCTGGCGTTGAACTGAGGCAGGATGCGGTTCTTTTGCGCCTTGGTCTTGACGTCGGTCAGCACCGACCAGGCCACCACGTCCTTGCGCTCGGGCAGCGGCGCAAACGGACTGTTGGGGCTGTGCACGCCGGGGCCGGAGCCACCGGGCAAATCAATCGATCCAGGCAGCATGGTTTGCGCCTGGGCCGCCAAGCCCATGGCCGCCAGCAGCAGTGCGACAAGTTTAGTGTTCATGTTTCATCCCGCAGTATTTTCCGATGGCCAGACCCTTGCACGCGATCTGGAGTTCCTTCTCGCAGACCTCGTCTTTCTTGCCCGACTCCAGGCATTTGGCCGCGGCCTCGTGTGCCGCCGCCATGGCGCGGTGGCGCGCGATATCTTCCCGGGCTTCCTTGTCGAGCGGCTGTGCCCAGCCTGCGCTCGCGCCCAGCAGGAACGCCAGTGCGGCGCAGTAATTTAAACACTTTTTCATGATCTCTGCTCCTGGTATCGGTGAAGGACAGAGCACGCAGGGTCTGTCCCAAAAAAAATCATCTTTCATTCAACAGGCTGAACACGTCCAGCCGGTACGCGGCCCAGGTCGGCAGCATCGCCGCCAGCACGGCCACCCCGACGGCCAGCGCAGGAACCGCCCATTCTGCATCGACCCAGATCCAGCCGCTGACCGACAGGGATTGCTGCCCCTCCAGCATGGCACCGATCAGGCCGCTCAGCAGATGGCCGCCGACCAGGCCGACCAGGCTGGCCAGCAGCGCCAGCCACAGCGCCTCGCTCAGCACCAGCGCAGCAACCCGCGTCGGCGGCGCACCCAGCATGCGCAGCATCGCCAGATCGGCCTGGCGCTCGCGCACCGCGTTCCACAGCGCGATGAAGACGCTCAGGCCCGCCGTCAGCAACAGCACCACGCCGAAGCCGCGCAACACGTCCGTGCCCACGCCCACCATGTGCAGCAGCCGGGTGATCTCGACGGCGGGCGCCGCCGCCTGCATGTTCGTGCTGCTGTTGACGTAGCGCGGGAAGGTCACCGCGGCCAGCGGGCTCTTGTAGCGAATCAGCGCCTCGGTGATTTCACGATCCGCCGCGATCGCGGCCTTGTCTTCTGCGTCCAGCGGCGTATCGCCCTCATAGGACTTGTCGTGCACCTGCCAGACCGATTCGGTCGCGGTCAGGGCCAGCCGGTCGAGCACGCAGCCGCAGGGGTTGAGCACGCCGCGCACCCGGTAGGGGTTGTCGCCGTGCACGTGGCCACCCGACCCCAGGCCGTGCGAGCCGACAAAGCGCTGCCCCAGCTGCAAGCCCGTCGCCTGCGCCACCTGCGACCCCAGCACCACCTGCATTGGCTGGCTCCACAGTTCACCCACAGCCAGCGTGGCTTCGTAATGCGAGATGTAGTCCACGGTGGTGCCGACAATGCGAAAGCCGCGAAAGCTGTCGCCCATGCTCAAGGGAATGAGCTGCGCCACCTGCGGGTTCTTTTCCAGTTCGCGCACCTCCGACAGGGCGATGTTGCCGGTGGGCACGTCGATCTGAAACACCCCTGCCAGGATCAACTGCATCGGGCTGCCCTTGGCGCCCACCACCAGGTCGATGCCTGCCAGATCGCGCTCGAACGCGTGGTCGATCTGCTCGCGCACCAGCAGCACCATGGTGATGGAGGCCAGCCCCAGCGACAGCAGCAGCAGGTTCAGCCCCGCGGCAAGCGGGCGCGACCACAGATAGCGAAAGGCCAGCGTAATCGTCTTCATGCCGACACCCCGTCTTGCGCCAGCGTCGCGCGTTCGGGCGCAAGCAGATGCAGCGTAAGCGCCTGGGGCAGAGCGGCCTGCACCCTGGCGTCGTGCGTGGCGATCACCAGCGTGGCGTCACAGCGGCGGGCGCTGTCCTGGAGCAGCTGCAGCGCCGATTGCGCGGCTTCATCGTCCAGACTGGCCGTGGGTTCGTCCGCCAGGATCACGCGCGGGCGCAGCAGCACGGCGCGCGCCAGCGCCACGCGCTGCGCCTGCCCGCCCGACAACTGGCTCGGCTTTCTCAGTGCCAGCTCCCCCACGCCCAGCGCGTACAGCGCGTGCGCGATGGCCACTTCGTTCAACGCCAGCCCGGCAGCGTAATAGGCCAGGCCCAGGTTGGCCTGCACCGTGAGCGCGCTGGTGAGGTGCAGTTTCTGTGGCAAAAAGCCCAGGTTGCGGGCCCGCCAGGCGTCGCGTGCAGCGCCTTTGAGGGCGTTCAAATCCTGATCGGCGACGGTGATTCCTCCCGCCCCCGCCGACAGCAGACCCGCTGCCAGCGCCAACCACGTGGACTTGCCGGCACCCGACTTGCCGTGCAGCAGCATGATGCCGCCCTGGGGCAGATCGACGTCGTCAAACGCCAGCGGGGGTGCATTGGGGTAGCTGTAGCTCAGGGCATGGGTGCGGATCATGGGGGGGATATTAGGGCCTGCGTGTAAATTCTTTGTGACCGCGCGTGCGCAGACGGTTCCCGTGGCTGGCGCGCTGACTTTCACGGTAAGCTCGGGCGGCCGTTTTGCGGCATCGCACCGGAGCCTCGTACTTGTCTTATTCCCACCTCCTTCTGGCCTTGTCCGTGGTGTTTGTCTGGGGCACCAACTTTGTCGTGATTCGCTGGGGGCTGGACGGATTGCCGCCCTTCCTTTTCGCCACACTGCGCTTTGCCTTCTCCGCCCTGCCCTGGCTGCTGTTCATACGCCGTCCCGCCGTGGCCTGGAGCAAGCTGGCGGCGTTTGGCGTGCTGCTGGGCGTGGGTCAGTTTGCGCTGCTGTTTCTGGCGATGCGCGCCGACATTTCCCCCGGTCTGGCTTCGCTGGTGATTCAGCTTCAGGTGTTTTTCACCATCGGCCTGTCGCTGCTCACGCTGGGCGAGCGCGTGCGCGGCTTCCAGCTGGTCGGCCTGGTGCTGGCGGTCTGCGGCCTGGGCGTGATCGCTGCGCACATCGACGCCTCGCTCACACTCAAGGGGCTGGCGCTGGTGCTCAGCGCCGCGTTCTTCTGGTCCTGCGCCAACATGGTGGTCAAGACCGTGGGGCGCGTGGACATGCTGGGCTTCATGGTCTGGACCAGCCTGTTTTCCGTACCGCCCTTGTTGCTGCTGTCGTGCTGGCTGGAAGGTCCTGAGCTGATCTCCCTGGCGGTTCGCCACGCCAGCCTGGGCGTCTGGGCCTGCGTGCTGTGGCAGGCCATCGGCAACACCCTTTTTGGCTACGGCGCCTGGAACTGGCTGCTGGCGCGCCATCCCGCCGCCACCGTCACGCCCCTGGCGCTGCTGGTTCCGGTGTTCGGCATGGGGGCCTCGGCGCTGTCGCTGGGAGAGTCGCTGCCGACATGGAAGCTCGGCGCGGCATCGCTGGTGCTGTGCGGGCTGGCGGTGATCGTGCTCTGGCCCAAGCTGCGCGCCGCCTTGGGCCGCAGCGACATTCCCAAGGCGAAGCGATCCTGAGGTCTGGCGGCAAGTCGGCACTGGACGGCCCGGGCGGGATCTCTCTATACTTCAGCCGCGAACAGGGCGGCCCGGAGAAGTCCGTCGCCCCCGCCAGGGCAGCGAATCCTGCATCAGATAGCGCATCGTGTGTTGATCGAACCTTTGCCAGCTGAACCGAGGGACCTTGAACATGTCCATTTCCAAGCTTCAATCGAATCAGATCGAGCTGGGCAAGCCGATCCCCTTCGACGCCTTTGACGCGACCGGAAAGTTGCTGCTGCGCCGCGGCGTGGTGGTCGACAACCAGAGTCAAATCGACACCCTGGTGGAACGCGGTTTGTTCCGCGACGCGCCCACTTCCCCGGTGTGGGACACCACGGCAGAGGCACCCGATCGGGTGCCGGGCACTGACCGTCGTCCTGTCGCCAAAAAAGTCTCGGTGTTTGAGCTGACCTGGGAGGTTCAGCAGCAACTCGAAAGCCTGCTGACCGGGCCGGGCTCGGCCGATTTCCCTCAGCGCGTCCACGCGCTGGCGGCGCGCTTGCAGCACGGTTTCAAGCTCGACAGTGACGCCATGCTGGCGACGATTCAGATGCAGCACGAAGGCCGCTATGCCATGCGGCGCATGGTGCACGGCGCCATCCTGATCGAGTTGTTGATGGGACACGCGGGCGGCAGCGAGCTGCAGCGCCAGACCGTGATGTGCGCGGCCTTGACCATGAACCTCGCGATGCTGGACCTGCAAGACGAACTCTTTCACCAGTCGTCCCCGCCAAGCGACCAGCAACGCCTGCAGGTGAACGAACACCCGGCAAAAGGCGTGAGCATGCTGCGCGAACTCGGCGTGAGCGACGAATCCTGGCTCAAGTTCGTGGAACAACACCATGAAACCATCGACGGCAAGGGCTACCCCAAAGGACTGGTCGGTGCGCAGATCTGCCGGGCGGCGCAACTGCTGTCGCTGGCCGACCGCTACGGCGCCATGGCGACGGGTCGCGGCTATCGCGCAGCGGCGCTGCCCAACGTGGTACTCAAGCAGATCTTCATGGACAAGGACAAGGGAGTGGACGCAGGCCTGGCCGGCCTGCTGGTCAAGGCCGTTGGCATTTACCCGCCCGGAAGCCTGGTCGAATTGGCCAACGGCGACATCGCCGTGGTCGTCAAGCGCACGCAAAGTGCGAGCCAGCCGGTGGCGCGCTGCGTCAGGACTTACACCAGGGAAATACTGGAGCGACCACGCAAACGGCTCACCAGCGAAGCGGCCTATGCCATCAAGCGGCTGGTCCCCGTGGCCGACCTCGGATTCACCCTTGATCCGGCGCTGCTTTGGGACGAGGGCTTTGAAGTCGAACCGATATAGGCGAACCCGAAGGCGACCCCGGCTGGCGCTCTGGCTCCGACGAACAAACCCAGACGGGTGTGCCCGTTGGCACTTGGCATTTGAAACTGGCGAGATATTGCGTCCGCGGGTCCAGACCCGCATCTCGCAATCCAGCATCTGCACCACCGCACGGCCATCGCGCCGCCATTGCAGTTCGCCTCTGGGTGCGTGCAGATCCAGGATTGGAACGCGTCAGTCCCCATGCCGCAGGTAGCCACTGGACTTGCCATGGAAATCACCTAAAAGGAAAAATCGACCCATTCCACGCGATTGCGCCCGCCGTTCTTGGCCTGGTACAGCGCCTTGTCGGCCTGCACCACCAGTTGGCTTGCGGCCGCCTGATGGTCGCCCGAAATCTGCTGCGAATCCAGCATCGTCAATCCGATGGAAATCGTGAGTTTGATGGCCTTGCCGCACTGCGTTTGAAAGGTCCTGGCCTCGATATCCCGGCGGATGCGTTCGGCGATTTCGCGCGCACCCGGTTGATCGGTGCGCGGCAGTGTCACGACAAACTCCTCGCCGCCATAGCGTGCCACGGTGTCACCCAGGCGCAGCAGGGACTGAATGGCAGCAGCGACGGTGCGCAGCACATCGTCGCCCGTGGGGTGGCCGTAGGTGTCGTTGACGAACTTGAACCGGTCCACGTCCAGAAACATGCACGACAGCGGCAGTTGGTGGCGCTTGGCCTGGCTGACCTCGATCTTGCAGCGTTGCTCGAAATAGCGGCGGTTCTGCACGCCGGTCAGACCGTCGGTCAGGCTGATGCCGCGCAGGCGATCGCGGTTCAGCGCGCTTTCCATGCAGACTGAGACGATACCGGCGAAGCGCTCCAGGAATTCGGTGCCGCTGGACGCTCCGTAGCGCTCGGGATTGCGGCTGCCGAAATGCAGGCTGCCCACCAGCTCACGCTGCCGCACCAGCGGCAGCAGCGCCACCGATTCGATGCCGATCACCGGACTGTGAAACAGCGCGGAGTGCCGCTGGTGCTGGTAGCGGCCCAGCCACGGAGCCAGCTCCGGCCCGTACAGCCCCTGGATAGTTCCTGCCGCGGGCAGCAGCGTGGGGCACAGGCGCGACGGGATAGCAGACTGCGGATGATCCGAGAGCAATTTTCCCAACACCTGCTCGCTGTCGATCAGGATCAGCGTCACCTGCTCGACGCCGAAAGCGCTGCGGTATTCAGACAGCAGCAGCAACACCATTTCGCTGAGTGAATCGGCGGCAATGAGCTGGCGCTCGATCCTGTCCAGGCGCCGCATCCTGTCCTCGCTGCGGCGGCCCTCGCGCAGCAGGTTCTCCAGTTGAGCCTTCAGGCGCGAGTTCTCTTGTTCAAGTTGCAGCAGCATGGTCGCCGCCATTATGTCCATGCTTTATGAAACACAGGCGATGGACTGTGCTGAAAACAACAACATCGCCTGCGCCGCAGACACATCAATGGCATCCCGGGAAGGCTAAGCGTTCATTGTCGGCGCGGCAAACCTCGCTCTGCACCGGGCCATGCGCGACAGCGGCCCGATGGGCCGAAGCCAGCTCAATCAGCTCAAGGCTGCAGCGTCGCGTCTTCGATCAGCACCTTGTAGGAGTAACCCGATCCAAAGTCCTTGTCGGTATGCACCACACCCGACACCGTCACCACGTCGCCAAGCTTGGCGACGGCGGCGGTGGTGACCAGAATATCGTCCGTGCCATCGGCAGCCGATCCCGTGCCGTCACGCAGATGGATCCAGTTCTTGCCCATGATGCCGCCGTTGAACTTCACGACCTTGCCACGAACCTGAACCGGCTTGTCCTTCAGCGCCGCCGGCTTGGTCATGACTTCAGCCACGGTACGCGCGTTGGCACCCGTGGCCTTGGGAACCTTGATCGGGCTGGAATCAACCACTTTGGCCGCGGCGGCGGGAGCACCTGCGCCCGCGAGGTTGCCGAAAACAATCGTTGGAAAAGTCTTCTTCAAGCTCTTGCTTTCAAAATTCTTCATCACGCTCGCGTTTTCAATCGTCACCTTGGCGCCCTTCTTCACGGGTGCCGTTCCCACCGCAGTCCAGGTCTCGCCGTCTGCGGTCTTGAGGCGCAAATAGGTGTAGCTGTCGACGTCCTTGACTTCCAGCACCTCGCCGGTCACGGTGGTGGCGCTCGGCGCCGCGGGCGCGCCTGCTGCCCAGGCGCAAACGTTGAACAGGCCGGCCAGCGCCAGGCAAAGGGTCAAGAGGATTTTCATGGTGGATGTGGCTGTGGGAAAGTGCCAAGGATAACAGGCCAGAAGCGGCGCTTCGATCCTGTTCTGCGGGCTGATCGGTTGCAGGCTCCGACTCGCCAGGACTGGTCCCGCCGACAGGAATCGAACCTGTATTTCACGCTTAGGAGGCATGCGCACTATCCATTGTGCTACGGCGAGAGGGTGGCGCAGTGCGGCGATTCTAAACGCCCAAGGCCCGGGCCTGGGTCGCGCTATTTCGTCAGCATGCGCATGGCCTCTTCCAGGCCATTGAGCGTGAGCGGGTACATGCGCTGGCTCACCAGCTGCTGGACAACGGCGATGCTTTGACGGTACTGCCACACGCCTTGCGGCTCGGGGTTGATCCACGCGAACTTGGGGAAGGCGTGCGTGAGGCGTTGCAGCCATTCGGCGCCGGCCTCTTCGTTGTTGTACTCGACGCTGCCGCCCGGCTGCAGGATCTCGTACGGGCTCATGGTGGCGTCGCCGACGAAGATGAGCTTGTAGTCCTTGTTGTACTTGCGGATGATGTCCCACGTATCGAACTTCTCGGCAAAGCGGCGCCGGTTGTTCTTCCACATGAAGTCGTACACGCAGTTGTGGAAGTAATAGAACTCCAGGTGCTTGAACTCGGTCTTGGTGGCCGAGAACAGCTCCTCCACGCGTGCGATGTGTTCGTCCATGGTGCCGCCCACGTCCATCAGCAGCAGCACCTTCACGTTGTTGTGGCGCTCGGGAATCATCTTGATGTCCAGATAGCCTGCATTCGCTGCGGTGCTGCGTATCGTGTCGTCCAGGTCCAGTTCGAGCTCGTGGCCTTCGCGCGCAAACTTGCGCAAGCGCCGCAGTGCCACCTTGATGTTGCGCGTGCCCAGTTCCTGCGAATCGTCGTAGTCCTTGTAGCCGCGCTGCTCCCAGACCTTGACCGCGCTCTTGTTCTTGCCCGGTCCGCCGATGCGCACGCCCTGCGGGTTGTAGCCCCCGTGACCGAAGGGCGAAGTGCCGCCCGTGCCTATCCACTTGGAGCCGCCTTCGTGCCGCTCGTTTTGTTCTTCAAGCCGCTTCTTCAAGGTCTCCATGAGCTCGTCCCAGCCCATTTTTTCGATCGTCGCCTTCTGCTCGGGTGTGAGCTCTCGCTCCAGCATCTGGCGCAGCCAGTCCAGCGGGATTTCCTTGGTGAAGTCGGCCAGCATTTCCACGCCCTTGAAGTAGGCGGAAAAGGCGCGGTCGAACTTGTCGAAGTGCTTCTCGTCCTTCACCAGCGTGGTGCGGCTGAGGTAGTAGAAGTCGTCCAGGCTGTAGGCCGGAGAGTCGTCATCGGCACCGACCGGGCCCACCACGCCCAGCTTCAGGGCTTCGAGCAGGGTCAGGTATTCCTTCACCGAAACCGGCAGCTTGGCGGAGCGCAGCGCGTAAAAGAAGGGGATCAGCATGCTTGGGCGTCAGAGTGAAATGCGCTGGCGTCTTGCGCTCAGCGCTGCCGCTCCAGCAGGTACAGCAATTGCGCCCGCACCTCCGGCCATTCGCCACTGCGCAGGCTGTACATCACGGTATCGCGGATCGTGCCGTCGCGACGCAGCGCATGGCCGCGGATCACGCCATCCTTTTTGGCACCCAGGCGCTCGATCGCCTGCTGCGAGGCAAAGTTGAAATTGTCGGTGCGCCAGCCCACCACATGGCAGCCCAGCACGTCGAAGGCGTGGCTCAGCAGCAGCAGCTTGGATACCGTGTTGACGTGGGTGCGCTGGCAGCGTTTGGCGTACCAGGTCCAGCCGATCTCCAGGCGTTTCACCGCGGGCAGGATGTCGTGGTAGCTGGTGCTGCCCAGCACCGTGTCGGTGGCCGCGTCGGTCACGGCAAAGGCGAAGCGCTGACCGGCTTCGCGCTGCGCCAGCGCATTGACGATGTAGTCACGCGTGTGTTCGGGCTCGGGCACGGAGGTGACGCGCAGCTTCCAGAGTTCGCCGTCGGCGGCAGCGGTGCGCAAACCTTGTTCGTGCTCCAGCGCCAGCGGCACCAGGCGCACGCCTCGTTGTTCCAGGTTCACAGGTTCAACAAATGACATGGGGAATCCTTAGCGGTTGCGACTCTGCATGAACACAAGCTTCTCGAACAGCGTCACGTCCTGTTCGTTCTTCAAGAGCGCACCTACCAGCGGCGGCACTGCAACCTTGTCGTCTTTCGTTTGCAGCGCTTCCGCCGAAATATCTTCAGCCAGCAGCAGCTTGAGCCAGTCCAGCAGTTCGCTGGTGGAGGGCTTCTTCTTCAGTCCCGGCAGACCGCGCACATCGAAGAAAGTCTTCATGGCCGCGGCCAGCAACTCGCGCTTGAGGCCGGGGAAATGCACGTCCACGATCTGCTGCATGGTGGCGGCATCGGGAAACTTGATGTAGTGAAAGAAGCAGCGGCGCAAAAAGGCGTCAGGCAGTTCCTTCTCGTTGTTCGAGGTGATGAACACCAGGGGGCGGTTCTTGGCCCGGATCCACTCGCGCGTCTCGTAGCAGTAGAACTCCATGCGATCGATCTCGCGCAGCAAGTCGTTGGGGAACTCGATGTCGGCCTTGTCTATTTCGTCGATCAGCAGCGCCACCGGTTCGTCCGCGGTGAAGGCCTGCCACAGCACGCCTTTGACGATGTAGTTGCGGATGTCCTTGACACGCTCGCCACCGTCCGCGTCTGCGAGTTGAGAGTCGCGCAGGCGGCTCACCGCGTCATATTCGTACAGACCCTGCTGCGCCTTGGTGGTGGACTTGATGTGCCACTGCAGCAGCGGCATGTTCAGCGCCTGCGCCACCTCCTCGGCCAGCATGGTCTTGCCGGTGCCGGGCTCTCCCTTGACGAGCAGCGGGCGCTTGAGCGTGATGGCGGCGTTCACCGCCAGCATCAGGTCCTGGGTGGCGATATAAGAGGAAGTACCTTGAAATTTCATAGCAACAGCAGACATCAAGTGAAAGGTCAAAAAGGGCGAGGAGGCAGGTTCCGGTAAGAGCTGCGCAAGGGTTTTCAGGGGGTCACTCACGGCCGGGACGGTCAAAAGGCGCCGATATAATCGGCCCTTGTTTTTTCTTCAATCAACGACGATTGTGCGCGCAAAATGAAGCATTTCCTGACTACCCTGGTGGCGATTATTGTCGCCTCCGTGACCACCGTGGCGACTGCACAAGAAGTCAAGGGCAACCTCATCGCGGGCGAAAAGAAGGTCGCCCTGTGCCTGGGTTGCCACGGCATTCTGGGTTTCCACACCGGTTTTCCCGAGGTCTATCGGGTGCCCAAGATCTCGGGCCAGGGCGCCAAGTACATCGTCTCCGCGCTCACGGCCTACAAGAAGGGCGAGCGCAAGAACCCGTCCATGCGCGCCGTGGCTGAGACCTTGAGCGATCAGGACGTGGCCGACGTCGCGGCCTATTTCAGCGCGCAAGGCGTGGTCGAGGGCGCCAGCCTGCCGGCAACGCCGGGCAAGGAGCCGAGCAAGGCGGTCGCCGAACTGCTGACCAAGGCCGGCTGCGTGTCCTGCCATGGCAGCAATTTCTCCAAACCCATCGACCCGGCCTATCCCAAGATTGCGGGCCAGCATGCCGACTACCTCTATTTCGCGCTGATGTCCTACAAGACCGAAGGCAAGCCCCTGATCGGCCGCGCCAACCCCATCATGGGCGCCATGGCCAAGCAGTTCTCCAATGAGGAGCTGCACCTGCTGGCTGAATACGTGGGCTCGCTGGACAGCGAGCTGAAGACGATCCAGCAACCGCGTCTGCGTTAAAGCTCGTCTGCCCTACGTGAAAAAGCCCGCACGATGCGGGCTTTTTTTATGGCGCGGCCTGTGCCGGCAGTTTGAAGCGCGTCTGCAGCAACTCCTCGAGACCGAATTCCTGCAACAGCGCCAGCAGCTTCTGTGCGGCAGCCGGATTCGGGCGAGCGCCGTGCCGGGCAATGATGAGTTCGTTCTTCATGCTGTGCTCCCAGCCCACCAGCTCGGTCACGGTGACCTGATAGCCCCAGGCTTCCAGATAAAGGCAGCGCAGCACGTTGGTGATCTGGCTGCCCAGTTCGCGCGTGTGCAACGGATGGCGCCACAGTTCGGCCAAGGGCGTGCGTTTGAGTTGCAGCGCCTTGTTCTGGTTCAGGGCGCGTGCCACCTCGGCCTGACAACAGGGCACCAGCACCATGAAGCGCGCGTGCTTTTGCAGGCCGAACGCAATCGCGTCGTCGGTCGCCGTGTCGCAGGCATGCAGGGCGGTCACGACGTCGATGCGCTGCGGCAAGGCGTGCGACTGCGCCGACTGCGCCACGCTCAGGTTGAGGAACTGCATGCGCGAAAAACCCAGACGTGCTGCCAGTTCTCGCGACTTGTCCACCAGCTCGGAGCGGGTCTCGATGCCGAAGATCTGCCCGTTCTCCAGCGACTTGAAGAACAGGTCGTAGAGGATGAAGCCCAGGTACGATTTGCCGGCACCGTGATCGGCGAGCGTGATGCCCTGCTCACTTGGCGGGAGTTCGAGCAGCAACTTCTCGATGAACTGATACAGGTGATAGACCTGCTTGAGCTTGCGCCGCGAGTCCTGATTGAGCTTGCCGTCGCGCGTCAGGATATGCAGTTCCTTGAGCAGTTCCACCGACTGCCCAGGCCGAATTTCGGGCGCTGCCGCAGTCGCCGTCTGCGCCGCCAACGTTGACTTGTTTTTCATTCGATGGCTTCGGGTTTTTCCGTGGATGCGCTGGCGCCCACCTTCAATTCAGCCCACCCGCTGGCCCCCAGGCGCTCCATCGTCGCCATGTTGACTTCGAAGATCGCCTCGGCATTCGGGAACGCGGCCACCGCCCGATCGATGCTGATCTCGCGCAGCAGGTGCAGCGTCGGATAGGGCGAGCGGTTGGTGAAATTCGTGACGTCGTCCTCCTCGGTGCCGGCGAACTGGTAGCGCGGATGCAGGCTGGCGATCTGCAGCACGCCGTCCAGACCCAGGCGCGCCAGCGCCTTGTCGGCCTGCCCCAGAAAATCATTGAAGTCCAGAAAGTCATCCAGGCAATACGGGGCGATCAGCAGCGTGGTGTCGCGCGTCGCGGCATCACTCGCTGCCAATGCCTTGAGCTCCGTCACCAGGTCGGCCAGCAATTCATCGGCGTAGCGGGCCTCGCTCACGGCGTAGTGCACCTGGCCTTTGACGTGCACGGACTTGGCAAAGGGACACAGGTTCAGACCGATGACGGCGCGCTCCAGCCAGTTGCGCGTGTCCGAGCGAACGCTGTCGTGCGAGGGCGTACTCACTCGGAAATGGGGAAGAAATGGCTGGGCTGGGACAGCACCAGTTTGGCCAGTTCGTCCAGAAACGGCACCTGCACCAACTCCGCGGCCCAAACGCCGGTCTGCACTGCCAGGCCACTGATGTTGAAGAATCGGAAGGCCAGCGTTCCCTGCTCGTGGTCGGGCGTGACGTGGATGCTGCCGCGGGCCTGGGTGTGAAACTGAAAGGCGATCGCCTGAACCGACTGCTTTTCCGGATGCCTGACCTGGAAGCGTTCGTGCAAAATGCCGCCCGCGGAGAGTCTGGACTCCACCTTTTGCAGCTCCGGCAGGAAATTCACGCTGATGTTGATCTGCACCGGTTTGCCCTGCTGGGGCACGATGTCCCAACCCACGCCGATGCTGGAAAATATCTCACGATTGCGCAGGATCTTCTTGCGCGAATCGGTTCGGAAATCGACCAGCTTCATCGCTGGCCAGGGCGTCTTGCCATCCACGCTGAAGACGGGGCCCTGTGGCGTCAGGATGTTGAGCTGGCGCGCCATCTCGCCCAAGTAGTTCCAGGCAATCTTGCACGCGGCCTCGGTCCGGTCAATTCGTCCGTCAGCTTCAATCTGCGCCTGCGTCTGCGCCTCGGCGTTCGCCGCCTGCACGACGTTGGCCTGCGCTTTGAGTTGACTGAGGAAGCTCACAAAAGGATCCGGCGGTGTTTCATTTGACAAGGGGCAAGGCCGGATTCTAGCGCCCCATGGCAGCAAATGCCTTACCGGTGAGACGCTCGTGCTCGCGCGTGGCAAACCGATCGGTCATTCCCGCAATGTAGTCGGCCACGACACGCGCCCTGGCGACGCTGTCCGTGGCGGGCAGAGCCTGGGCGCGCGCGGCAAACCCGGCCTGCAGCCTCTGCGGATCGTTCAGGAACAGTTCGAACAAGGCCCGCACCACCTGTTTGGCCTGGCCCGTGGTCTGCACCACCTGCGGGTGCCGGTACAGGTTCTGGTACAGAAAGCGCTTGAGCGCGCTGGACTGGCGCCGCATGTCGGCGCCAAAGCGCAGCAGCGGCCCGGCCTGACGCGCTTCGTCTGCGCTGTCGGGTGCCGCCCGCGCCAGCGCTTCCTGGGTCGCGGCGATGAGGTCGTACACCTGCGCGCTGAGCATGCGCCGGATCGTGTCGTACAGCAGGCGGCGGCCCTGCGAGGCGTCTCCAAGCTGCGGGTGCTGCGCCAGCGCCTGCTGGCGGAACGACTCGAACAGTTCCACCTCGCGCAGTTGCTCGAGCGTGATCAGACCGGAGCGCACGCCGTCATCGATGTCGTGCGCGTTGTAGGCGATCTCGTCCGCCAGGTTGCACAACTGCGCTTCCAGGCTTGGCTGCAAGCGCACGGCATCAGACATGGCGGGTGGCAAGAAGCGCTGCGCCACGCCGCCGGGCTCGCGCGCCTCCAGCGCCTGCGCATCGATCGCGGAGCAATGTTTGAGAATGCCTTCGCGCGTCTCGAACGTGAGGTTCAGGCCGTTGAAATCGGGGTAGCGCTCCTCCAGTTCGTCCACCACGCGCAGGCTTTGCAGGTTGTGCTCGAAGCCGCCGTACTCGGCCATGCAGTCGTTGAGTGCGTCCTGACCGGCGTGTCCAAAAGGCGTATGCCCCAGATCGTGGGCCAGCGCGATGGCTTCCACCAGGTCCTCGTTCAATCCCAGCGTGCGCGCGGCGGAGCGACCCAGTTGCGCCACCTCCAGCGAGTGCGTCAGGCGCGTGCGAAACAGATCGCCTTCGTGGTTCAGGAACACCTGGGTCTTGTACACCAGGCGTCTAAAAGCGCTGGAGTGCACGATGCGGTCGCGGTCGCGTTGGTAGTCGGTGCGCGTGGGTGCGGCAACTTCCGCAAAGCGCCGCCCGCGCGAGCGCGCAGGGTCGCAGGCGAAGGTCGCCAGCATCATGGCTTTGCCATCAGGCGCAGCATGCGTCGATCACTTTGCGCACCAGCGTGTCGGGCGCGGCCCGCACCAGCGCCCGGCCGGGGCCATCCAGAACCACGAAGCGGATCTCGCCGCCCACGGATTTCTTGTCGATGCGCATCAGCTCCAGATAGCGCCCCGCGTTGTCTGCGGCATCGAGCACGGGAGAGCGCACCGGCAGTCCGGCCGCGGCAATCAGCGTGCTCAGGCGCTGCACGAAGGCCGCGTCCACGCCGCCCAGGCGCTGCGACAACTGGGCCGCCATCACCATGCCGCAGCCCACGGCTTCGCCGTGCAGCCAAGCGCCATAGCCCAGGCCAGCCTCGATCGCGTGGCCGAAGGTGTGGCCGAAATTGAGGATCGCGCGCAAACCGGTTTCGCGCTCGTCCTGGCCCACGACCCAGGCCTTGATTTCGCAACTGCGCCTGACCGCGTGCGCCAACGCCTGCGGCTCGCGCGCCAGCAGCGCACTCAGGTTGGACTCGATCCAGTCCAGGAATTGCGTGTCGGCGATGGGGCCGTACTTGATGACCTCGCCCAGCCCCGCGCTGAGCTCGCGCTCGGGCAGGGTTGCCAGCGTCTCCAGATCGCAGACCACGCGCTCGGGCTGGTAGAACGCACCGATCATGTTCTTGCCCAGCGGGTGGTTGATGGCGGTCTTGCCGCCCACTGACGAGTCCACCTGCGCCAGCAGCGTCGTTGGCACCTGCACAAAAGGCACGCCGCGCATGTAGCTCGCGGCCGCGAAACCGGTCATGTCGCCCACGACACCACCGCCGAGCGCGAACAGCACGGTATGGCGGTCACAGCCGTGGCCCAGCAGCGCATCAAAGATCAGATTCAGCGTTTCCCAGTTCTTGTAGCCCTCGCCGTCGGGCAGCACCACCGTGTGGACCTTGGGGTAGTGCGCGGCCAGCGCTTGCTGCAGGCGCTTTGCATACAAGGGCGCCACCGTGGTGTTGGTGACGATCAGCGCGGCGTGGGCACGTGGCAACTGCGCCCATGCCGCCGCACTGTCAAGCAGTCCGGCGGCGATGGCGATGTTGTAACTGCGGTCGGCGAGCGCAATGTGAACGGTGGGGAATTCGTTGGGGTTGGGCATGGGCAGAGCTGGGCGGGAGCACTTTGCGCGTTCCTAGCGCCTTATTTCATTGTGCCAGATGCCGCTCGTCGGAGCCGAACGGCAAAGTGAGAAGTTTCCTTGCGTCAGGTCAAGTTTTTGCAGCTGAACGGCGTTACATTCGCGACTGGATACCCCCTGAGGCCCCTGAACCCGCCCATCCCGACCCATCAACCGTGCGATAGGGAACGAGTTCATGACCACCGAAAACTTTGACAGCTTGACGGCATTGCGCTTTGTCAACGGAAACGTTGCCGGCATCAATGCCTTCCGTGCGATGTTGAACGAAGCCTCACCGGCCGACGCAGACCCCGCCACCAGGATCCTCAAAACCATCAGCGAGGCGGTGTCCACGGCGAACGATCTGGCGGCGGACATGGCTCGAAAGAGCGCTGCCGTGAAACTGCTGGAACTGGTTGCCAAGTCGCTGGAACTTCAGGCCGGACAACGCAGCCACGCGGCCTGGCTGGAGTCCAAGCAACGCGAGGCGGAACGTTGCCGCCAGGTCGTGCTGCGCCTGGAGTCACGAAGGACGCAGGCCCAGGCCAAGGAAGACGTCCGGTTTCAATCCTTCTTGGCGATCGTCACGACCGACCCGCGCCGGCTGCATTGAGCGCTGAGCGCTGCGGCACGGTGAAATTCAACCGGCGTCGCCGACACCGCCGCGCTGACGACGGAAAGTGGACGGCGCGATCCCCGTGTGCTTCTTGAAAAATCGGCAGAAATAGGCCGGATCGGAAAACCCCAGTTCGTAAGCCAGCTGTGACACCGGCGCGGCGATGTAGAACAGCTTGCGCCTGGCCTCCAGCAAGAGTCGCTCCTGCACCAGATCGAAGGCTGTCGTGCCGGCCAGCGACTGGCACAGGCGGTTGAGGCGGTTCTCCGTCATGGCCAGGGCTTTGGCATAACGCGGCACCGGCCAATGCTGGCTGAAGTGCGCCTCCACCAAAGCCCGAAAGCGCGCAAACAGATCCGCCCGACCGCGGGCCGCGCCACTCAAGGGCGCCGTGGACAACCGGCGTGCGACCAGCAGCAGCACCGCACGCACCAACCAGTCGAGCATCTGGCCTCGACCCGATCGCGCGCTGCGAAACTCATCCAGGATCTGCTCCAGCAAGGTCGCGACGCGCTGGGACACATCATCCGCCGAGCCCCACTCCAGGCGCTGCGGCTGCGCGCGAAGCGGCTCCAACAAGGCGCTCTGGGCGGAGCCCCCGACAGCCAGCAGCGACTCGGCCACCGTGAGCACGTAGCCTTGCGTCCCGGGCGAAAACTGGAACGAGTGCACGACGCCTGGCGGAATCACCAGCGCGGCCGCAGCGCGCAGTTCAAACGAGGCGCCATCGAGTTTGACCCTGGCGCCACCACCGAACACGCACAGCATCTGCAGCAGGCCGCGGTGCGCGTGCGGGGCGATCTCCCAGTCATAGCGCTGGCTGCGCGTGGCGATGAGTTCGATGTGCACAAACTCCAGCTGGCTTTCGGCACCGGCCACGCCGTCCTGTTCGCCATAGAGCGAGAAGATCGGGACTGCGGCAGGTCGCCTGGCGTGCGCCATCGGCGTTGGAATTGTGGTGGTCATCTAAGTGCTTTCCCTATATATGCACCTATTTTCCACGATAAAAGTGCAAGCAATTCATTGCATTGTCCATATCGTCCGGGGCCTCTGGAGGCTAAGCTTCACGCTTGCCGCACCGCATCGCTTGGCGCGGCCACTGACCGGAGAACCCCATGTTTCAATTCGACCCCTATGCGCCCGAAGTCGACGCCGATCCGTTTCCTTATTACAAGGTGCTGCGTGACGAGCAGCCCTGCTTCTGGAGCCCGCAGGCCGACATGTGGATCCTGTCGCGCTACGCCGACATCGTCACCGCCGGACAGGACGCGCTCACCTACTCTTCTGCCAGCGGCAACCTCATGACCGAATTGCCCGGGCGCGCCGGCGCCACGCTGGGCACCACCGACGCACCGCGCCACGACCGGCTGCGCGGACTGATACAGCACGCCTTCATGAAGCGCAATCTGGAGTCGCTGAGCGAGCCCATCCGCGACATCGCGCGCGACCTGGCGCAGTCGCTGCGCGAGCGCGAGCAGTTCGACTTCGTGTCCGAGTTCTCCTCCAAGTTCACCGTGCGCGTGCTCATCGCCGCGCTGGGTCTGCCCACGGGCGCCGAGGCCACGGTGGACGAGACCACGGTGCGCAACAACGCCGTGATGATGGTGCAGTCGGACCCGGTCACGCGCACCAAGGGCCCGCAGCATCTGGCGGCCTATGCCTGGATGCAGGACTACGCCGCAGGGGTGATCGCGCAGCGTCGCGCGAATCCGCGCAACGACCTGATCTCCCACTTCAGCACCGCCGAGATCGACGGCGACAAGCTCGACGAGCGCGAAGTGCTGCTCACCACCACCACGCTGATCATGGCGGGCATCGAGTCGCTGGGCGGCTTCATGGCGATGTTTGCACTGAACATGGCAGACCAGGTCGACGCGCGCCGCGCCTGTGTCGCCAACCCCGCTCTGCTGCCGGACGCGGTGGAGGAGTCGCTGCGCTTCAACACCTCGGCGCAGCGCTTTCGCCGCCGCCTGATGAAGGATGTGACGCTGCACGGGCAGACCATGAAGACCGGCGACTTCGTCTGCCTGGCTTACGGCAGCGGCAACCGCGACGAGCGCCAGTACCCCAACCCCGACGTCTACGACCTCACGCGCAAGCCGCGCGGCCACCTGGGCTTTGGCGGCGGCGTGCACGCCTGCCTGGGGACGGCCATCGCGCGACTCTCGGTGAAGATCGCGTTCGACGAATTCCACAAGGCCATCCCCGAGTACCAGCGCGTGCACGAGCAGTTGTCGTGGATGCCGTCGTCCACCTTCCGCAGCCCGCTGCGCCTGGACCTGGTACTCCAACGCTGAAATATCGAAACATGAAAGCGCGCCTTCGCACCCATGCCGTTGTTGCAAATCCTCGCCATAGCCGCCGCTATGTCTGCGGTTTGCGCCTAGGCCCGAGCGCGAATCCATCACTTTCATTTTGTTCCTCTACTTCTGCGTCGGAGCACCAGCGCGTCGCAGATAATTTGCCGTACTCAACCGATTCAGGAAACTTGACATGCCGAACATCACTTTCATCGAACCCAGCGGCGACGAGCGCGTCGTGGACGTCCCCGTCGGCTGGAGCCTGATGCAGGCCGCCACGAGCAAAGGCGTCGAAGGCATCGACGCCGAATGCGGCGGCTCCTGCGCCTGCGCCACCTGCCACTGCTACCTCGAGGGCGAACTCGCCGCGCTGGTGCCGGCCCCGGCTCAAGGTGAAATCTCCATGCTCGACAGCGTGGCCGCAGAGCGCCGCCCCAACAGCCGCCTGTCGTGCCAGATCAAGATGACGCCCGCGCTCGAAGGCTTGGTCGTGCGCCTGCCAGAAACCCAGACGTGAGAGCCGTAGCATGAGCGCCGAAGGGCCGCCCCTAGGCGCGAGGGCCCCCTCGGGGCTGAGTCCCGCGGGTCCTGGCCTGCGAATTCAGGGCAGGACGGGACAAAGAGACGATGCCTCTGGCATCGGCCTGTCCAGCGACACACACGCCGTGGGGAGCGTGGGGGCCATTCCAGCGGGCATGGTCATCGTCGGCGCGGGACTGGCGGGATTGACCGTGGCCGAAGCGCTGCGCGCCGAAGGCTTTGAAGGCGCGGTGACGCTGCTGGGCGACGAGGCCCATGGCCCCTACCATCGCCCGCCCCTGTCCAAGGGTTTTCTGCTGGGCGATACGCAGCAGCAGCAACTGCACATGCGCGCCCCCGAATTGCTGGCAAAGAAGGCCATCACGCTCCAAGTCGGCGCAGCCGTCACCTCGATCGACCGCGCCGCCAAACGCGTCACGCTGGCCGACGGAACGACCCTTGCCTACGACGGTCTGGCACTGTGCACCGGCTCGCGCCTGCGCGCGCTGCCGTTGCCCGGCGCCGACGCCTCGGGCGTGGTCGGACTGCGCACGCTGGACCACGCCCAATCGATCGCGGCAGCGCTGGAAACCGCACAGCACGTGGTGGTGATCGGAGGCGGCTTCATCGGACTGGAAGTGGCTGCGGCTGCGCGCAAGAAGGGCAAGAACGTCACCGTGCTGGAGGCGGCGGATCGCCTCATGGCGCGGGTGGTGGCGCCCGCCGTCTCGCAGTTCTATCTGGAGCTGCATCGCGAACATGGCGTGGACGTGGTGCTGGGCGCCATGGTGAGCGAACTCGTCGTCCAAGACGGCCACATCCAAGCCGTCAAGACGCGCGATGGCCGCGAATTTCCAGCAGACTTGCTGGTGGTGGGCATTGGCATCTTGCCCAACGCCGAAATCGCGCAGGACGCTGGCATCGAGTGCCAGGCAGGCATCGTGGTCGACGCCTGCTCGCGCAGCAGCGACCCGTTCGTCGTGGCCGCTGGCGACTGCACCGCGCGCCGCATGCTGGATGGCTCCTGGCGCCGTCTGGAGTCAGTGCAGAACGCCGTGGAGCAGGCCAAGTCGGCCGCGTCCGCGCTGTTGGGCCGGGACCGCCCGTTCACTGCCGAGCCCTGGTTCTGGTCGGACCAGTACGACGTCAAGCTGCAGATCGTGGGCCTCACTGCGGGTTTTGACCGGGTCGTCACGCGCGGCCAGCCGGCCGACAAGAAGTTCTCGGCCTTCTACTACCGCGGCGAAAAGTTGATTGCGGTGGATTCGCTGAACCAGCCCGCCGAACACATGCTGGCGCGCAAGCTGCTGGCCCAGGGTGTCTCGCCCACGCCCGAACAGGCGTCGGATGTCGGCTTGGCCCTGAACACCCTGCTGGCGTAACCAGCATGGCCTGTCGGGTTACGCCCTGCGGGCTCACCCGACCTACGCGCGACCGTGGAGACTGTACGTCGGGTTACCGACAGATCAGCGCCCGCGCGTCACCAGATAGATCCCCGGCAGCACCAGCAGCAGGCCCAGCCCATGGTACAGGTGCAGCGCTTCGCCCAGCAGCATCCATCCCAGCACGGCAGCGTACAGCGGGCCCAGATACAGCGACACACTCACCTGTGCAGCGCCCAGTTCGTGCTGCATCACCGAATACGCGAGGTAGGCGGCATAGCCGGGCAGGACGGCAGCAAACAGCGCCAGGCCAAACCCTTCAGGCGACATTGCAGCCACGCTGCTGTCCAGCCACTCCGAGGCCGCAAAGGGCAGCAGCACCAGCACGCCACTCAGGCTGATGGCCGCCAGGCGAGCAGATGCACTCAGGGGGCTGTGCCACTTCTTCAACAGCAGGCTATAGCCGGTCCATGACAGTGTGGCGCCGGCAATCCAGGCGTCGCCAGCGACCCATTGCACGGTCGCCAGATCGGCCCATTGGCCCTTGAGCACGACGTGCAACACGCCCGCCAGCGCCAGCGCGATGCCCGCCAGCTGAGCGCGCGTGAGCGACTCCTTCAACCACCAAGCCGATGCCGCAGCGATCAGCACCGGCGACAGCGCGTAGATGAGAGAAATGTTCAAGACCGTGGTGCTGCGCCCGCCCAAGTAGACCCAGGCGCCGCAAAAGCACATGCCCAGAGCGCCCAGCACCAGGTGGCGCTTCCAGTCGCGCAGCAGCTCGGCGCGCTGCGTCCACAGTTCGGCGCGGGCGCCAAAGGCAAAGGCCAGACCGGCGAAGAGCCAACGCAGCAGGGCCAGGGAATAGGGCTCGATCAGGCCCGGGGCCCGCCTTGCCACGAGCGAGTTCAGCGTCCACAGCGCAGGCGTGACGAAGACCAGAACGAGAGCCCAGCGTCGCCGCGAAGATGCCTGCATGAGCAAGCGCCGTTTCAGGTGCCCGAATCCAGCGTGAACGCAGCGTTCTTGTCCTGACCCAGCTTTTCCACCAATTGCGGCAGCGCCAGCTTCAGCGCGGCCTTGAGCGTGTGCGGCGGATTGATGACGAACATGCCGCTGGCGGGCAGACCGGGGCGCTGCACCTCGCCCTCGGCGTCGGTCAGCAGCTTGCTGTTCTTGACGGTGAGCGTGGCGTGCAGCCAGGGCTTGCCGGCGCGCTGAGCCAGGGTCTTGAGCTTCTTCGGCAAGTCGTGCGCCTCGGGGCGCGGGATGATGGGGTACCAGACAACGTAGGTTCCCGTGGCAAAGCGCAGCAGCGCGTCAGCCACCATCTCGGCCACGCGGGCGTAGTCGGTCTTGATCTCGTAGCTCGGGTCGCACAGCACCAGGCCGCGGCGTGCCGGCGGCGGCAGGAATTTCTTGATGCCTTCAAACCCGTCTTCGCGCAGCACGGAGACGGTGCGCCCGGCTTCGAGCTGGGCAATATTCGCGCTCAGCGTCTTGGCGTCCGTGGGGTGCAGTTCAAACAGCTTGAGCCGATCCCGGTCGCCCAGCAAGCCCTGGATGATGAAAGGCGAACCCGGGTAGACGCGGTGCGCGCCACCGGTGTTGAAGCTGGCCACCAGGTCCAGATAGTCCTGCAGCGCAGGTGCCAGCGGCTCGGCAGGCACAGCGGCCTTCTTCCTGCCCTCGGCGGGACTGGGCGCTGGCGCGGGCGCCACCAGCCGAAGGATGCCGTCGGCAGCCTCGCCGCTGGTGCTGGCGTAGTCCCCGTCGAGTCGGTACAGGCCGGCGCCGGCGTGCGTGTCCAGCACCACCAGGGCGGCGTCTTTTTCTCGCAGATGTTTAAGGATGGCGATCAATACGGTGTGCTTGAGCACGTCCGCGTGGTTGCCGGCGTGAAAGGCGTGGCGATAACTGAACATACCCTGATGTTAACGGGCCGCGGCGCGAGTTACACTTTTCCACACGCCTGCAGTGAATCGAACTTACATTAACCCCATCCATCGCGTCGCAACGTGCCGGCACGTCAGCGCACCCCATGACCGAACCCCGTCCCTCGAAACCCCTCACAGCGGCCGCAACGATCAAGCATCTTGACGCTTTGCCGATCGGCACGCGCCTGGGCGAGTTCGAGATCACGGGCCTGCTCGGGGTCGGCGGTTTTGGCATGGTGTACCAGGCGCTGGACCATTCGCTGCAGCGCGAAGTCGCGATCAAGGAATACATGCCGGCGTACCTGGCCCGGCGCTCGCAGGGCGCGGCCGTTTCGGTGCGCTCGTCGGCGGATGGGCAGACCTTCGCCGAAGGGCTCAAGTCCTTCATGTCCGAAGCCCGGCTGCTGGCGCAATTTGACCATCCCTCGCTGGTCAAGGTGTTCCGCTTCTGGGAGGAGAACAACACCGCCTACATGGTGATGCCGCTGTATCGGGGCATCACGCTCAAGCATGCGCGCGCCCAGATGCGCTGCCCGCCGCCCGAGGAATGGCTGCGCAAGATGCTGTGGTCGATGCTGGGCGCGCTCAAGGTGCTGCACAACGCCAGCACCATGCACCGCGACATTTCGCCAGAGAACATCTTTCTGCAGGATGTCGGCCCACCGGTGCTGCTCGACCTGGGCGCGGCGCGGCGCGCCATCCATGGAACCCACCAGCAGCTCACGGCCACGCTCAAGTACAGCTACGCGCCGATCGAGCAATACGGCGAGGCGCCGGGTCTGCGCCAGGGCCCATGGACCGACCTGTATTCGCTAGCGGCCGTGGTCTACGGCTGCGTCGCCGTCGAGTTGCCGCTACCCGCGACCTTGCGCGTGGTGCGCGACCGACAGCCTTCGTTTGCCAGCGCCGCACAGCAGGCGCATGGCGAGTTCGGACTGAACTATTCGAGCGGATTCGTTTCAAGCATCGATCAGGCTCTGGCCGTGCGCCCCGGAGGGCGTCCCAAGAGCGTCAACAGCTTTGCGCGCCTGATGGATTTGCAGACGCCCGCGGGCATGTCCAAGTTCGACTGGCGCGCCGAACTGGGCGACATCTACGTTCAGCCCCTGGTGCCGGCTGATCCGGAGGCGGTGAATCAGGCCACGACCGTGGTTTTCCAGGCGGAGGCAACCGTTCCTGCCAGCGCAGCCACAGCGGCGACGCCCGAGGCCACGGCGGCGCTGTTCAGCGGCGACGAAGAACGCAAGACGCTGCCGCTGTGGCTGTTGGCCGCCGGGGTTGCGGTGGCGGCGCTGCTGGCGGTCCTGCTTTGGCCGACGTACGAAGCCCCGCTGCCCGCCGCCGTGCCTGCGTTGGTGGCCCCGTCGGTTGAAGCGGTCACAGCCGCGCCTGAACCGGCCGCCAGCGCGGCAACGACAGCGCCGATGCCGCGGCTCGAAGTGGCCGCACCGGCGCCACCGGCCGCGCCGCCGGCGCACAGGAAAGTGCTGCCCAAAGCCGCTCCCGCCAGCACGCTGGCCGCCAGCAGCGCGCAGGCGTTGCCCACGCCTGCGGCATCGACCCCCGCGCTCGCCGCCGAAAAGTCTGCCGCTGCTGCGCGCGAGGCCGTGGCCGGCGCCAAGGCGGCAACACCGGCCGCGGCCACGCCGCAGTCGCTGTGCGCGGACCGCAATTTTTTCGCCCGTCCCATGTGCTTTTTTGACGAGTGCCAAAAACCCGAGTTCGCGAAGTTGCCGATGTGTGTGGAGAACGCGAAACGCCTGCAGGAGTCGCGCAATCAACGCGAGCGGTAGCGCGCGCCTTGAATCGGCCTGAGCGCTTGGGCTGCGGCGCTTTTCGCCGAGGAACTCAGGCAAAACCCTAGTGTGCGCTATGCGAGAATCAATCCAGCATCCGCATCTTCGGCTGACTTTCATGCAACGACTGCGCAGCGCACCGAGTCATGAGAGTTGATTCTTTCACGTGAACACCATCATGTCCGACACTGAACACACGACTCCCTCTGCTGCTGCCGATACGGATGGCGCCACTCCCGTGCGCAAGCGCCCCAAGCCGGGTGAACGCCGTGGCCAGATCCTGCAAGCCCTGGCCACCATGCTGGAGCAGCCCGGGGCCGAGCGCGTCACGACGGCGGCATTGGCCGCCAGGCTGGACGTGAGCGAGGCTGCGCTGTACCGGCATTTCGCCAGCAAGGCGCAGATGTTCGAAGGACTGATCGAGTTCATCGAACAGACCGTGTTCTCGCTGGTGAATCAGATCATCGAGCGCGAGGCCGCATCCGGCGCATCGCCATCCGAGATGGGTGTGCGCCAGGTGACGCGCATCGTCGGCATGCTGATGCAGTTTGGCGAGAAGAACCCCGGCATGACGCGCGTCATGGTGGGCGATGCCCTGGTCTATGAGAACGAGCGCTTGCAACAGCGCATGAACCAGTTCTTCGACAAGATCGAAGCCACCTTCAAGCAGTGCCTGCGCCCCGTCGCCGAGGCCAGCGGCAGCGCCTCGCCCACGGTTGACGCGCAGGTGCGCGCCTCGGTGCTGACGGCCTTTGCCGCAGGCCGGTTGCAGCGCTTCGCGCGCTCCGGCTTCAAGCGCGCCCCGTCGGAGCAGCTGGACTTGAGCCTGCAGCAAATCCTGTGAACCCATGAAACTCGTACGCTACGGCAGCCCCGGCAAAGAGAAACCAGGCCTCATCGACAGCGCCGGTCAACTGCGCTCCTTGAGCGCGGTGCTGAGCGACATCGCCCCCGAACATCTGAGCGACAGCGCGCTGGCCAGGCTGCGCCGGCTCCCCACCGACCAGCTGCCGCGGGTGCGCGGCACGCCGCGCATCGGCTGCCCGGTCAGCGGCATTGGCAAGTTCATCGCCATCGGCCTGAACTATTCCGATCACGCCGCCGAAGCCGGCATGGCCATTCCCAAAGAGCCCATCATCTTCATGAAGGCCACAAGCTGCATCCAGGGCCCGAACGACCCGGTGATGCTGCCCAAGGGCTCGGTCAAGGGAGACTGGGAAGTGGAGCTGGGCATCGTCATCGGTACCCGCGCGCGCTACGTCTCGCAAAAAGAGGCGCTCAACTTTGTCGCCGGCTACTGCCTGTCCAACGACGTGAGCGAGCGTGAATTCCAGCTCGAGCGCGGACCCCAGTGGGACAAGGGCAAGGGCTGCGACACGTTCGGTCCGCTGGGTCCGTGGCTGGTGACGCGCGACGAAATTCCGGATCCGCAAAAGCTCGCGCTGTGGCTGGACCTGAACGGCCAGCGCCAGCAAACCGGCAACACGAAAACCATGATCTTCGGCGTGGCCAAACTGGTGAGCTACGTGAGCCAGTTCATGACGCTGCTGCCGGGCGATGTGATCATCACCGGCACGCCGCCGGGCGTGGGCATGGGCCACAAGCCGCCGCTGTACCTGAAGAAGGGCGACGTGATGACGCTGGGCATCGAAGGCCTGGGCGAGCAGCGCCAGGTCGTGATTCCGTTCCGGCGCTGATCAAACGGCCTCTTTGAAGCAGGCCGCCAGCGTGCGCGTCTGCTGTGCCAGCAGCGCCGTGTCCAGGCCCACGGCCACAAACACCGCGCCCAGCGCCAGATAGTGGCGCGCCTGGGCTTCATCGCTGGTCAGGATGCCGGGGGCCTTGCCGGCGCGCACGATGCGCAGGATGGCGTCGTCGATCGCGGCCTGCACGTCGGGGTGGTTCGGATTGCCCACGTGGCCCATGGACGCCGACAGGTCCGCCGGCCCGATGAAAACGCCGTCCACGCCCTCGACCGCGGCGATCGCCTCCAGGTTGCGCAGCGCGGTGGTGGTTTCGGCCTGCACCAGCAAACACACCTGATCGTTGGCCTCGAGCGCATAGCGCTGGTACAGGCCCCAGCGTGAAGCGCGGCTGCCGGCCATGCCGCGCACGCCCAGCGGCGGATAGCGCATGGCCTGCACCAGGCGCGCGGCCTGCTCGGCCGTGTCCACCATGGGCACGAGCAGGGTCTGCAGCCCCAGGTCCAGGTACTGCTTGATCAGCGCCGTCTCGCCCACCGGCACGCGCGCGATGGCATGCGTGCCGGCGTAGGCCGCGATGGTCTGCGCCTGGTCACGCAGACTGCGCAAGTCGTTGGGCGTGTGCTCGCCGTCCAGCAGCAGCCAGTCAAAGCCGGCCGTGGCGCAGATCTCGGTAGCAGAACTGTCGGTCAGTCCCAGCCACAGGCCGATCTGGGGCTGGCGCTGCTGCAGGGCTTGTTTGAAGGGGTTGATGGGGGTCTGCATGGGATGGCCTCGTGAAGTTGCGGTGGGCGGGATTTGGCACCTTGCTAAGCCTTTATCATAGGCCGATGACCTTCCCCACATCTCTCGAGAACCTGCGCGTCGTCTCCCAGCGTGCACTGCCTCCGCCTTCCGCGCTGCACGAAGAAATTCCCGCCAGCGCGGCCGTCACGCAAACGGTGGCCGCCGCCCGGCGCGCCCTGGCTGACATCCTGGACGGGCGCGATCCGCGCCTGCTGGTGGTCGTAGGCCCCTGCTCCATCCACGACCCGGCGGCGGCAATGGAATACGCGCGACGGCTCAAAGCCCTGGCGGACGAATTGGCAGGACAGATGCTGATCGTGATGCGCGTGTATTTCGAGAAGCCGCGCACCACCGTGGGCTGGAAGGGCCTGATCAACGACCCGCTGATGGACGACTCGTTCCACATCGAAGACGGCATGCGCCTGGCGCGCCAGCTGCTGGTGGACATCAATGCGCTGGGAATGCCCTGCGGCACCGAGGCGCTGGACCCGATCACACCGCAGTACCTGGGCGACCTGATTGCCTGGAGCGCGATCGGTGCGCGCACCACCGAAAGCCAGACGCACCGCGAGATGGCCAGCGGCCTGTCTTCGCCCGTGGGCTTCAAGAACGGCACCGACGGCAGCCTGGAGGTCGCCGTCAACGCGATGCTCTCGGCGAGCCAGCCGCACGCTTTTCTGGGCATCAACGGCGAAGGCCAGGTGGCGGTGACGCAGACCGCGGGCAACCCCTACGGGCACCTGATCCTGCGCGGCGGTCCCGTTCCAAATTACGACTCGGTGGCGGTGGCGCAGGCGGCCGCTGCACTGGAAGCGGCCCAACTGCCGGTGAATATCGTGGTCGACTGCAGCCACGGCAATTCGCGCAAGAACCACGCGCTGCAGACGCTGGTGCTCAAGGATGTGGTGCACCAGATCGTCGATGGAGCGCGCGCGCTCAAAGGCGTGATGCTGGAGTCGAACCTGTTCGAGGGCAATCAGAAGCTGAACGGGCCGAAGGACCTGCGCTACGGCGTCTCCATCACCGACGCCTGCCTGGGCTGGGACACGACCGCGGAGTGCCTGCGCGAAGCCGCGGCGCGCCTGACGAAGAGGTAGCGCGCAAGTTGCGTCGGACAAGTCCCTCTCCTTGCCAAACAAGAGAGACTGAGTGCGCTGCAGGGCGAAGTGCGAAGGTCGGCATGGCTGCGATTCCGGACCGTGACCCGTCTCCGGTTTTTGGCATTCCAATTTCATGCTTGTTGATACAAGTAGGCCATTGCTTGCAGCAGACAACGCGCCAACAGCCACCGAGCCTACGTCAATTCCTGGCGGCAAATTCCTCAAATTCCTCAATCGGAATCGGCTTGCTGAACAGATATCCCTGGTAGGCGTGGCAGCCGTGAACCGCCAGGAAATCCCGCTGAGGCACCGTTTCAACACCTTCGGCAATCACGGCAAGCCCCAAACTCCCGGCCAACACAATTACCATCTTGGCGATCGCGGCATCGTTGGCATCCGTCAATATGTCCCTGACAAAACTCTGGTCGATCTTGAGCTGATCCAGCGGCAGGCGCTTGAGGTAAGAAAGCGAGGAGTAGCCGGTGCCAAAGTCGTCCAGCGAGAACCCCACGCCAATGGCCTTGAGGGTTTGCATCTTGGTGATGACATCTTCGATATTCGACACCAGCAGGCTTTCAGTCAACTCCAGCTTGAGCCGATTGGGGTTGGCGCCCGTTTGCTCAAGGATCGCCAAAATCTGAGCGACGAAATCCAGCTGAAAAAACTGGCGGGCACTGACGTTCACGGCGATGCTCAGACCGCTCATTTCCGGCCGGCAAGACCAAGCGCTCAGCTGCGCGCAGGCAACCTCCAGTACCCAGCGCCCGATTGGCACGACCAAGCCTGTGTCCTCTGCCAAAGGTATGAACGTCAGCGGCGAGACCAACCCACGCTGTGGATGGTGCCAGCGCAGCAGAGCTTCAACCCCTGTGATGCCTCCAGCCCGGTCGACCTGTGCCTGGTAGTAAAGAAGGAACTGACCTGTCTGTAGTGCCTCGCGTAAATCAGATTCCAAGGCGGCACGGGTGCTGACCGCAGCCTGCATTTCGGGCTCGAAAAAGCGCAATGTGTTGCGTCCCGCCTCTTTCGCCTGGTACATCGCCAGATCAGCATGCTTAAGCAGGTCCTCCAGGCTCCCTGAATGGTCGGCAAACAGCGTCACGCCGATGCTGGGGCTGCTGTGGCAGGTGAAGCCTGCGAGTTGGTAGGGCTGATTGAGTGCTAACAGAATCTTTTCTCCCACGGCCTTCGCACTCGTCGCTGCATCCTGCGCGTCTTCGCTCAAGGATTCCAGCAAAAGCACATACTCGTCGCCGCCCAGGCGCGCCACCGTGTCGCCTTCGCGCACGCACTCCGCCAGACGCACCCCCGTCTGTTGCAGCAACAGGTCGCCGATGTCGTGGCCCAGCGTGTCATTAAGCGTTTTGAAATTATCCAGATCAATGAATAACAAGGCGCCGTAGCGCCCATTGCGGGCGCTGGCTGCAGTCGCCCGTTTCAAGCGGTCTAGCAGGAGGCGGCGGTTGGGCAACTCCGTCAGCGGATCATAGAACGCCAGACTGTTGATTCGATCTTGGGCCTCCTTCTTTGCTGTGATGTCCGTATTCACTGCTACATAGTGCGTGATCCGCCCGTCAGACTGGCGAATGGGAGAGAGCACCGCTGATTCAATGTACTCCCTGCCATCCTTATGCTGATTCACGAACTCACCGTTCCATGGCTTACCATGGATCATCGCATCCCACATGGCCGTGTAAGTTTCTCGGGGGGTCTTGCCCGACTGCAGGATGCGCGGATTTTTCCCCAACGCCTCTTCGCGACTGAAGCCCGTACTGCGCACAAAAGCTTCGTTCACGTATTCGATCGTGGCGTCGACGTTTGTGATGATGACGCTGTCCGAACTCTGCTCTATCGCCTGCGACAGTTTGCGCAATTGGTCTTCGGTGGCCTTGCGCTCGGTGATGTCTCGCGTCACCGTCAGAACACACGGCTGACCTTTGAGTTCCATCATGTGCGCCGACATCAAACCGATGATCACACGACCGTCCTTGCCGACAAACCCTGCCTCGAGGTTTTCACAATGCCCATCCCGTTGCAGCGCTGCCACGAGACGTTGCCGATCCTGCGGCTTCTGCCAGATGTTCATGTCCAGCGAAGTCCGGCCCATGGACTCCTCCCTGGTCCAGCCCAGCATTTTCAAGAAACCGTCGTTCACCTCAAGATAGAGACCGTCGGAGAGTCGGGTGATGTTCACCGAATCCGGACTGGTCAGGAATGCCGTGCGGTAGCGTTCTTCGCTTTCGCGCAGAGCCACTTCCACCAGTTTTCGCTCAGTGATGTCTTGCGCAATGCCCAGGGCACCAATCGCCTTGCCATCCGCAGCATAAGTCAGCTCTGCATTTTGACGGATCCACCGGATCGATTGGCCAACCACAATGCGATGTTCATGGTCAAAATAATCTCCATTGAAGGCGGCTCGCCAAGCGCGATCGACATCACTGCGGTCATCCGGATGAACACGTAGCAAGAAGCTTTCGCGCATTTCTTCTGCACTCGCAGACACGCCCATGATGAGTGCGGCCTGGGCAGACAGGCGAAACGTGTCGGTTGCAACTTCGTAAACCCAACTCCCAACCTCGGCCACAACCTGCGCCCGGTTCAGTTCGGCTTCCTTCAGTTCCAACTCAAGCGTGCGCCCAGTGAGATCGGCCCCGACTTGACGCAAATCGTTCAGTCGATTCTTGTACTCCCGCACGAGTAAAACAGCCAAAGCAACGGAAAGGATGTAGATGACGATCTGATCACCTGCATGCACTGTCGACGACGATGACAGCGATTTCGGCAATATTCCCGCAGACTCTCCCACCAATAAGCCAAAGGTCGCGATCAGTGTGAGACCAGTGACGACGAGCGCCGCGCGCGAACTGATTGTCCAAGCGGTCATCAGAATGACGACGGGATATGCGGCGACGACGGGCGCATGCACACCACCTGTGGCTACGGCAATCGCCGTCAAGGCAGACCAAACACCAAAGACAAGGATGTTTTTTGCAGCTCGGATTCGCCCATTGGTTAGAAAATACCACCCAACTATTGCGACCAGCGCAACCAACATGGGTGCCAGGGCACGTATGGGCTGATCCGGCACCACAATGCGCAGAGCCATCAGGGCAACGCCGGACAGGCCCAATATACAAGCGATTGTGTACTTGAGAACGACCTGAACTTGATCCCCGGATATTGGATCATTGAGAGTGACGCCAGAGCTCGGTGTCATCACTCGGGGACGATTATGGATTTCCGATGGCATTTTTCGTCATTGGGTAATCAAGCAAAAACCTATTCGTTCGGGCTTGAGTTTACTGGACGAACTGAATGCCCCGTGGAACTGAGGTCGAGGAAAAGGTGGGTGAGGCCGAGGCAGCGATAAAACTGATTCAGTTCGATCAAGCGCTGGAACGATTGCGCCTCATTGCCCTCGATCTCTGTGTCCGTTGGATCTTCATTGCCGATCTCGTCAGCCAGGACTTGACTGGCGCCATGCTGCGCCGCTTGAGCGTTTGAGATGAGCCAACTGCTCAGGTCTGTACCGCGAGGCGCTGTCCAAGATCAATCGCGCCGGGGTCTCCGAAATGAGCAACAAGGCGCCCAGCGGCGTCCTGCGGCGCTCGCCTTTGATGGATGTGACCCGCGACCTGGCAATGGTGATGAAGGTCTACGAGACCGAGATGGGCTTTACCCCGGCATCGCACTCACGAATTTCGACCGCATCTGCAGCATCGAAGGACAGCGACCCCTGGGCGGAGATTGCTGGGTAGGATGAAACATCCGTCAGCGGTCTTGCCGATTCAAATCAAGCTGCCAGACGTCGAGCTGGCAAGCAAGCGCCTTGCTGCAAGTGATCGAAAAAGGCGCGGTCCGCGCCAAGCATGTGGCGCGCTACCAGATCGTGCGCGAGGAACTGGAACAGTTCGATACCATCCGACTCCACTGCGGTGTAACGCCCGAGTAGGTAATCCGCATGCTCGGCTAGTTCGCGATGGATCGCAGCGTGCAGCACGGCGCCTGGATAGTCGGTGCTCACCAGGATATCTTCCTCGGCATCAAAATGTTCCGTGGCGTTGCGAATCAACGTGGCAAACAGCAAGGCCACCGCCTCGCGCGGCTTTGCCTCCATCATGGCGGCGAGGATGTTGTTGGCGTCGCGAAACAGCTGCTGATGCTGCCCGTCGATGGTGGCATCACCGCATTCGTGGGCTTCGTGCCATACCAAAGGCACAAAATTAGCCGGAATGCGGTTGCCCAGACCTGAGCGTCTGGGGACCATGGGCGCCAATCGAACCTGGTTGCGCCCGCCATGCTTGGCGCGGTAAAGGGATTCGTCGGCAGCGCGCGTCAATGCAGTGACAGTTCGGTAGGCAGTCGTCGACACTGTGGCAATGCCGATGCTGACCGTGAGTCGGCCATGCAAGGAATGTTCGTGTGCAATGTTCAGTGCAGAAATAGCCAAGCGAAACTCTTCGGCAAGGCGCATCGCCGTGGGGCCATCGGTATCGGCGAGCACCCAGGTGAATTCTTCACCACCGTATCGCGCAGCCAGATCGCTGGCACGTTTGGCACTGGCCTGCAGGCTGTAGGCCACGCCTTTCAGCGCTTCGTCGCCGGCCAGGTGACCGTAGTGGTCGTTGAAGTTCTTGAAGTGGTCGACATCGATCATCATCAGCGAGAGCGCTTGCCCATCGCGCTTGCAGCGCGACAGTTCGCGCTCTAACGTGCTGTCCAGGTAGCGCCGGTTGTAAAGGTTGGTGAGCGGGTCGCGCACGGCTTGTTCGCGCAACTGCTCCTGCAGGATGTCGATTTCGCCCAGGTGTTGACTCAGTCGGTCATTGGCCAGCAGTAATTCCTGCTCGCGCAGTTGCAGGGTCTTTCTGGTGTGACGCAACTGGGCGTTGCGGCTAAAACCGATATGGTTCATTGCCAGTAGGTAGCCCGTCAGGCCCAGTATGCAAAAGGCGGTGGCCGGCAATCCAGTTTGCGGCGAAAAGTGGAATCCGCCGAAGGCCATCTCCAGCACTGCGCCGCAACCCAGGGCTGCCAGGGCGTTGCGTGCACCGCGCCAGCCCTTGTTGGCTGCATTGTTGGTCAGGGTCCCCAGCATCGCGGCAAAGCTGATCCACAGGGGAAAGGCCAGCGCTGCCACGAAAATGCCCAGCAAGAAGGAGTCGAGCAGGAGACTTTGCAGTTCGGTCTGAATCGGGTCGGCCGAGCGGCTTGCGCGCCAGTACTGAGCCTGGGGATAGACCAGCAACAACAGGAAAGCCGGCAGCAGGACCGAGGCGGGCTCACCCTGTTCAGTCAGGTGCAGCGCCGTCGCGACGAACAACATCGCAAACGAGGCAGCGCGCAGCCGGTAGTGTGTGCGCACCAGCCAGGGTTGCCTCTTGAGTTGTTCTGCCATAGGTCACGCCTAAAGATAAAAGCTGACCAAATGTTATCAGCCGACTGTTTACCCTGCCTTACGCTTTGCCCCAACCTAAATGCTGCTTCTGTCGCGATGACCGCTATTGAGGAGGCAGTTCGGAAAGTTGTGTGACCGGTTCTGACCCGAAACTGTCACCCGCCGAGCTTGGATGCGTGTGGATTATTTCACTCGTTCTGTTCTTTTCGATGCCCTGTGTCGATTTGTAACTTGACGCTGCACCGCTAGAGGGTTAGGCTCAAAGCGTTTCCAAATTGAAAAGCATCTCTCTCGGCTTGTGGACCATGAACCCGTACACCACCACACCTCAGCGCGTCCCGCATAAGCACGACACCCTCGTGGGCTGCCGCGCGCCATGCTAGGGCGTTGGTCGACCGCAAGCGCGCGCGCGCCGCTTTGGACGCGATTGGAGGCGGCCCTCCCGGCTCTCGTGTTCCTGTCGACGATGGGCCTGTTTGGTGCGGCCGCCACCTGGAAATTCGACGATACGCAGCGCGGGGTTCAAACCGAACTGCAGCACAGCAGCGAGCGGCTGATCGGAGAAGTCGAGCATCGCTTCCAGCACGCGATTTACGCGCTGAAAGGCGCCAGGGGCTTGTTCGCTACCGGCCAGAGCGTGAACCGCGCGACGTTTGGCCGCTATGTGGAGTCGCTCGACCAGTTTCATGAGTTCCCCGGCGTGCGCGGTTTTGGCTTCATCCAGCGCGTTCTGCCCGCGCAGCTGGATGCCTTTGTTGCGGCCGAACGTGCGGACGGAGCACCCGATTTCGCCCTGCGGCAGCTCTCCGAGCCAAGCGCTGCCGACATGTACGTCGTCCGGTTCATCGAAACAGCACAGAACAACCCGGGCGCAATGGGACTAGACATCGGCTCCGAATCACAGCGCCGCAACGCCCTGCAACGCGCGGTGGACAGCGGCCAGCCCAGCATGACGGGCAGCATCACGCTGGTGCAGGACCAGCGCCAGACGCCCGGTGTGCTGCTGTTCGTTCCGGTCTACGCCAAGGGAGCGCATCCCGGCAACGCGAGCGAACGCCGCGCGACGCTGCTGGGCCTGCTGTACGCGCCGATCGTAGTCCAGGAACTGCTCGCAGGCCTGCCCGATGTGGTGTCGGGACGGCTGGACGTCGAGATATTTGATGCCGTAGCACAGGAACCCAATGTCACCCGGCTATACGACTCTGACATGCACCGCGCGCCGCTGGATGGGCCCCTGGCATCTGACGCCACCCACACCTACTCCACCCGGACGTCGCTCTCGCTCCTGGGCCGCAACCTGAGCGTGCGCGTCAGCTCGGAAGCGAAGTTCAACGCCATGATCGACAACAGCGCTCCCTGGCGGATCGCAGGCTCTGGCTTGTTGATTGCCACCTTGATGGCGCTGTACCTGCGCACCAAGTTGCGCCAGCAAGCCACCGTCACGACCCTCGTCGCGCAGCGCACGCGCGAACTTGAGCGCGAGCGCCTGCGGCTGCAAACCCTGCTGGAGACGGCCACAGATGGCATCCACATACTGGATGCGGCGGGCAAGCTGATCGAAGCCAATCCGGCCTTCCTGAAGATGCTGGGACTGGACGCCTCGGTGGTCGGGCGGCTTCGCGTCAGCGACTGGGACGTGAGCGGCCATGCCATCAGCGACGAATTTCTGCGAAGTCTTCGTGCCACGCCATCGGGCAAGGTATTTGAGACACAGCACAAGCGCAGCGACGGCCGGCTGATCGATGTTGAAATCAACGCCTGCGGCCTTGCTTTGGACGGAGAAGACCTGCTGTACTGCGCATCGCGCGACGTGACCGAGCGCAACCGGGACAGGTCAGCGCTGGAGCAGAGCAAGCTGTTCAAGAATGCCATCCTGGACTCCATTGCCGACGGCATTGTCGTGCTCGACGGCGACGGCGTCATCGTGGCATTCAATCAGTCCTGGGTGCAGTTCGAGCGTCACTCGGCGCTTGCCGCTGGCAGCTCGCACGCCGACACCAGGCTGGGTGACCGCTATGTGGCTGTCTGCCTGTCGGAGGCCGGCAACTCGACATCGGACGCCACGGCACAGACTGACATCGGTATCCGCGCCGTGTTGGAGGGACGCCTTCCCGGCTTCACGCTCGAGTACGCCTGCCAATCGGCGCAGCACAAGCGGTGGTTGCGCATGAGCGTGACGCCCATGGTCTACGACGGCCACCGGCACGCGGTGGTCGCGCATCAGGACATCAGCCAGCAAAGGCAACTGGAGCAGGAGCGAAGCCAGGCCCAGAGGCTGCTGAAAGATGTCGCCGACCGGGTTCCGGGCCTGCTTTACCAGTATTGCCTGCGACCGGACGGGACTTCCTACTTCCCCTATGCCAGCGAAGGTATCCATGAGATCTACGGTGTCAGCCCGCAGCAGGCCTTGCTGGACGCAACCAGCGTATTTTCCGCGATCCACCCGGACGACCACAACGAATTCGTGGTCTCGCTGCTGCAGTCGGCTCACGACCTGACGCCCTGGATTCACGAGTATCGAGTGATGTTTTCCGATGGGAGCACGCGCTGGATGCTGGGCAACTCGCTGGCGCAGCGCCAGGGCGACGGCGGCACGATCTTCCATGGCTTCGTACATGATGTGACCGAGCGCAAACGGGCTGAACTGGAGATCCTTCACTACCAGACGAAACTGCAGGAAATGGTTTCGGAGGCCATGACCAAGGTGAACGCCTTGTCAGTGGAACTCCTGACTTCAGAGGCCAGGGAGCGGCGCCAGATCTCAGAGGACTTGCACGACAACCTGGGGCAAAGCCTGGCCCTGGTCCGGTTCAAACTCCGCTCGCTGACGGCGCGGGACGATGGCACGGAAGAAGACGATGCCATGGGCCAGCTCAAGGACATTGCGCTTTCGGTTGAACGCGCGATTCAATCGGTGCGGTCCTTCACGGCGCAGCTCTGGCCACCGGTGCTGTACAAATTTGGTCTGCGTGCGGCGCTGGAGTGGCTGGCGGGCGAAATGGAAGCCAACAACGGATTGAGCGTGAGCCTTCAACTGGACCGGCTGGCCTCACTCGATGAGGTCACCAGCATCTTCCTGTTCCGGGCGGCGCGCGAACTGTTGAACAATGTCTGGAAGCACGCCCAGGTCAGTCGGGTCGAACTGAGTGCCTCGATGGACATGGAGCGCCAGATGCTGGTGCTGCGCGTCGCCGACGCCGGCGTGGGCTTCGACGTCGAGCAGATGCACAAATCCAGCGAATCCAACGGCTTCGGCCTGTTCAGCGTGAGTGAACGCATCCAGCTCATCGGCGGAACCGTGCACATTGAAAGCCAGCCGGGCCGGGGGACGGTGGTCAGTATCCTGCTGCCCGTGGCCTCCACCCCTCTTTAAACCACGGTGCACCCATGAATTCCGTGATACGACTGCTGCTGGTGGACGACCACGCGATCATGCGCGAGGCGCTGCGCGATTCGCTGCTGCGTGAGCCCGATATTCAGGTCGTCGGCGAGGCCGGTGATGGGGATGCTGCGCTTCGGCTGGCGCGCGAGCATTCCCCGGACGTCGTGGTCACCGACATCTCCATGCCCGGGCTTGACGGATTCGAGTTGACCAGGCTCATCACGCGTGACTTCGAGCGCGTCGCGGTATTGGCGCTGTCGACTCACCTGGAACGCAGCTTCATCCAGCGCATGCTCGACGCTGGCGCGCTGGGCTACGTCAACAAGTCCGCCGGGCGCACCGAACTGCTGCAGGGCATCCGTTCGGTTGCGCTGGGCCGGCGCTACCTATGCCAGGAATGCGCCGGGATGTTGGCCAAGACCGCAGCTGACGGGGATCATCCGCGGCTGGGGCAACGCGAGATCGAGGTCCTGAAGATGATTGCAATGGGCCACAGTTCAGCGGAGATCGGCAAGCAACTCTTCATCGCCACCGGTACCGCTGAAGTGCACAGGCGCAACATCCTGCGCAAGCTCGAGTTGCACGATGTCGCCGGGCTGACCCGCTACGCCATTCGCGAGGGGCTGATCTCTCTGTCCGACCTCTGATGAATCAGCCCGCGTCGCATCGGTACCACGCCTGGAATCTCATGTCAATACCCTGTTCACGGTAGCGAAGAATAGGGTGTTCAGGATATTTTCATATCCCGTCAAAAGTACAACACTGTGACGCACCAACAGCGCCGTGCGTCTGCTCGGCCGTGCCGATCATGCCCAGCGCCGCTTTGGCCAATCCCGCCGCACAGGCCGATTCAACCTGGGAATCAAAATGACATTGCCTTCAATCCGACCGGCTCACAATCCCTATCCCGGATCCATCAGGGGTGTGCCCTTCAAACCACGTGAGGGCCACGCCATGGGCGGCACCACGACGCACGACGGCTGGCGCGAATCCCTCGGATTGGTGGAGCAGAACCTGTCGTTCACCCGGCGCATCGTGCGCAGCGGTGAACGGGTGTACCTGTGCGGCGAATCACTTGATGCGCTCTATCTGGTGAACTCCGGAATCTTCACGATCATGAACATGAGCGCCGACGGACGCGAGCAGCCCGTGGGTTTCTATTTCAAGGGCGACTGGCTCGGATTTGACGGCATTCCGGCGGGCCGATACAACTGCTCGGCCGTCGCCCTGGATTGCGGCGAGGTGTGGACCATCAGCTATGAAGGCCTGCAGCGCGCCAGCGTGGCCGAACCCGACTTGCTGCGCTGCGTGCTGAACGCCATGAGCAGCCAGTTGGCCCACAGCCGCGACGCCATGCTGTCCATGGCCACGCTGACGGCAGACGCGCGCGTGGCAGACTTTCTGTTGTCCTGGGCCCATGCGCTGGAGCAGCGCGGGCAGCGCACAGATCAGATCAACCTCAACCTGTCGCGTGCCGACATGGGCCACTACCTTGGGCTCACGCTGGAGTCGGTGAGCCGAGCGTTTTCCAGACTGGCACGCTGCGGCATCATCGAGTTCCGGGAAAGGGACCGCCGCGACATCAGCATCCCTCACCTTGCCGGCTTGAGCGACTTCATCCAGGGCGGCACCGAGCCGGCCAAGCACATCCACTGTCGGCGCCGATTGAATATTGACCCACCCTGCCGATTGAATATTGACCCAGGACGGGTAGCTGCTTTTTGAATTGGCAACTGTGGATAAGTGTACTCAATAGCTGGTTTTCTTCTTTCTCCTC
>CAILZB010000101.1 GCA_903838565.1 uncultured beta proteobacterium
GCTACGGCTGGGTCTTGGGCGCCGGTCGTCTGAGCCTGTTCTCGCGCATCGACAACCTGAACAACCAGCACTACGTCGGTTCGGTCATCGTGAACCAGGCCTCGTCCCAGTTCTACGAGCCGGCGCCCGGCCGAAACTGGATCGTGGGGCTGCGCGGCGCGCTGCCTCTGTAGCCTTCAGGCAGCGGCCTTGAGTCTTCGGTAAATCGTGTTGCGGCTGATATTGAGCCGTTTGGAGGCGCTCGACACGTTGCCTGAACAGGCCTCCAATACGCCCAGAATCGTCGCCAGTTCAACCTGCTCCAAGCTCGCGCCCGGCGATGACGGGCTGGCCAGACCAGAACGCTCGGGCAAACGCTCAGGCAACTCGGCCAGTTCTTCCTGGAAATCGTCCGGGAGGTGATCCTCGCCGATTTCATGCTCATCGCCGGCCATGATGACGGCGGTCCTCATCACGTTGTTGAGTTGGCGCAGATTGCCAGGCCAGGCGTAGCGCAGGAACTTGTCCATCAGTTGCGGCTGCAGCCGCAAGTCGCGCTGGGGGGACAACTCGTTGAGCAATCTCTGGCACAGCGCGGCCATATCGCTGCGATCGCGCAGCCTTGGAACCTTGACGGAGATGCCGTTGATGCGGTAGTAAAGGTCATCCCTAAAACTCCGTTGCGCCATCATGTCGCGCAGGTTTCTGTGTGTCGCACAAATCAGGTTGACGTCAATATCACTGGCCAGTCGTCCACCCAGCGGGACCACTTTGCGCTCCTGCAAGACCCGCAGCAGGCGTGCCTGCAAAGCCAAGGGCATGTCGCCAATTTCGTCCAGAAACAGGGTACCGCCGTTGGCCTGCAAAAGTTTTCCCACGCTGCCCTTGCGCTTGGCGCCGGTGAATGCGCCTTCCTCATAGCCAAAGAGTTCAGACTCGATCAGTTGCTCGGGGATCGAGGCACAGTTGATGGCCACAAAGGGGCGATCGCGGCGCTGGCTGAATTGATGAATGGCCTTGGCCAACCATTCTTTACCGGTGCCGGTTTCACCCATGATAAGAATCGAAATATCCTTGTCGATGACCTGCCGAAGTTTGCCGATCAGCGTCCGGACCTGAGCATCGCCAGAATCAAGTTCATCGAGTTCATAGATGACCTTGGTCGGCGACGCAGGCATCTTGGTAGAACTCAAAGTGGGTGCCAAAGTCAAGCGCTCTGCGACCGTCTCGACGCAACTTGTATGGACTGTGCGCGAGAAGGCCGCCCCTTCGTTCCAACTGATGCGTACAAAGATGTCCTGCCCGCAGATGGCGTGCAATTTCAGCGGCGTGTTGGTGCTGTAGCGCCACTTGTCCATGATTTCGCCGAAGCTCAGTGCGAAAATTTCGTGCAGACCTTTGTAGCGCAATTCCGAAGCGCTGATGGCCAGGGTTCTCAGGCCCTCCCGGTTGGCTCCCAGCACTTTTCCGCTGTCGTCAAAGGCGATAATGCCCTCTTCGGCGGTGCCCAGCAGTTCAGCCATGACATGGAAGTGCAGTTGCCGCGCCTGGCGAAATTTGTCGCGGAACCAGTTGTTCTCAATCGTCCTGGCGGACATCGCCACAAGTGCTGCCGTATGGCGATGAAACGAACGCGTGTCCCCCGTGGCATCGAGTACGCCGATCACATGGCCGAAATGATCCAAGATGGGCGAGGCGGCGCAGGTCAGAAAGTGATTGGACTGCAGATAATGCTCGTCCCCGCACACGCAGACATCTGATTCCAGAATCAGCGCCGTGCCCACCGCGTTTGTGCCCTTGGACGATTCCGCCCAACTCACGCCGGGTCGCAGTGCCACCCTCTCCGCTTGTTCGATGAAGGTGCTTTGCGACATTGTGCGCAGAATCGTTCCATCGCCATCGGTCAGTGCCACCATGCTGCCGAAGTCGGACACCGATTTGCTGAGAATGGTCAGCACCGAATTCGCTTGCGCGATCAGCCGCGCATTTCGTTCCAGCGCAATGCGAAAGTCTGCTTGCAGTGGAGCCGAGTAATCACAGGACTCGAAGGGCTTTAAGCCCAGATATTCACACCGGGCGTGCGATTCCAGTATAAAAGGCACGGCTGGAGCGGAGCGCGCAGGCAGGCCGTAGCCGCGCCGTGCGAGTTGCAACGATCGGCTGTCTACGGCGGCGTTCTTGAATGGCATTACCACTTACTTGTCTCCGATTCAGATGCGTCCGATTCCCCGGACACCGAGGTGTTGCGGCCAGTCGAACCGCGGGTGGTCCTAGGTAGGCGCGCTGCGCCCCTCCGCCAACATTGACGACCAGGTTGGCGCACCAGTTCGCCTGGATCGCGCCATCGCATCCTTCCCAGCGGGCAGCCTACATGAACTGACGAACTGCGGCAATCGGGCAAACCAGACCCCCGCAGCCCATCGTGACCACCGTCACAACGCAGGCGCTTGCCCCTGACGGGGGCCCGCGACCGTCGAAAAAAATGCGCAGCGCAGGCTTGAGGGAGCCGGCCGCTCATGCGACCCATTGCGGAAACTGCGGCGATTTTCGAACTGCGCCATCTTTATGAATCAGCAGGACGTCCACTCCCGGCAGTTGTGCCGTCAGTGCCAGCGCCTTGTCGGCTCCCATGACCATGAAGGCGGTGGAAAGGCCATCCGCCCACAGGCCGCTGGGCGCAACCACGGTGACGCCGGCCAGTTCCGTTGGAGACCTGCCGGTGGCGGGGTCAAAGATATGGTGGTAAACGAAGTCGGGACTGAAAAAAGTTTCATAGTCGCCCGACGTGGCGACGCTCCTTCCATCCATGGCCAGCGTGGCCGACAGTGCATCGGGCTGCCTGGGGTCGGCAATGCCCAGCAGCCAGGGTCGATTCGCCGCCTTCTGGCCAATGGCCCCGAACTCGCCGGTGTCAAGGAGTGCATGCTGTGCACCGCAGCTGCGCAATGCCGCCATGGCCACATCCACAGCGTAGCCCTGAGCCACGCCGTTGAGCGTGATGGCCATGTCCGGCGCCGTCAAGTGCAATCGCTGTGGCGTGATTTCGAGTCGCCTCCAATCGACCCGTGACTTGGCCAGGGCGATCTCGGGCGCAGTGGGCAAACGCCCCTGGGCGCTTGCGCTGCTGAAGGCCTGCCAAAGCGGTTGCACCGTGACGTCGAACGCCCCTTGTGTCAGCCCTGACAATTGCCGGGAGAAATTCAGCACCTGCAGCAGGTGCGGGTGCGCCGTTTCAAGCACGCCGCGCTGGTTCAACTGGCTGACCTGGCTGGCGCTGCGTTGCAGGCTCATCAATGCGTCAATTTCACGCACCTGCTGCAAGGCGTGCTCGATCGCCGCCAGGGCGATCGTCTCATCTTCATGCAGCACCTTGATCGACACGGTCGTGCCAAAGGCCAGTGCGGCGCCGACGTGCAGACGCAGGCCGGAGCGGTCCGCGATCGCAGCCATCGAGCGCCCCGCCGCCACAGCTGCCAGGCCCAGCAAGCTGGCACTACCGATGGACGCGCAAAGCAATTTACGTCGCAGTAAGCTCATTTTTATTGGTTGGGTTGATTGGATTGAATCGGGATAACTTTGGCGCGCTTCTTCTCCAGCATCAGCGGCGCGCATCTTTCATCGCTGGCGTAGATCACGACGCACTCCATGCACTGGAAGCATTCGTCGTATTGGACCCTTCCGGAGGGCGTGATGGCTTGGTATTCGCATTGGTGGCGACAGGTCTGGCAGGGGCTGCCGCAGTCTCTTCTGCGCGGAATCCAGTTCAGCAGTCGCACGCGCCCGAGTAGCGCCAGACCGGCGCCAAACGGGCAAAGAAAACGGCAGAACAATTTGTACACAAAAAGGTTGGCGACAAGCAGGCCCAGCGCATAGACAACAAACGGCCAGGACCGGACGAAGTTCAGCGTGATGACGGTTTTGAACGGTTCCACCTCCACGGCCAGGTCGGTGATGCTTGAGGAGAACGAAGCGCTGACCAGAATTCCTGCAAGCGCCAGGTATTTGAGCCATTTCAATCGAGCATCGATGGCCGGCTTGAGTTTGACTTGCCTTATCTTGAACCGTTGGCCCAGCTTCGCCGCCAGTTCCTGGAGTGCACCAAAGGGGCACAGCCAACCGCAAAAGCTACCCCGGCCCCAGAACACGAGCGAGAGCAAGGTGAACAGCGTCAGCGTCACCGTCATGGGGTCATAAAGGTAGAAGCTCAGGCTGCGCCCGGCAAGCGCGGCCTGCCACACACTGGTGAGATTGACGATCGACAGTTGCCCCTGCGCATGCCAGCCTATGAAGAGCAGAGTAAACAGCAGGTAGAGATTTCTGAACAACGTGAAGCGCCGTTGCCGGGCAACCAGGCTTCTTTGCATGACCAGCGCGACACTCAGCACGCCCAGGCCGACCAGCAAGATCACGACTTCGATTTTCCGGTCGCGCCAACTGCCAATCCACGATTTGTTGTCCCCTTCGGGCATGGTGTAAAGACGCTCCGGAAGCTCAAGGCGGAGGTCGAAATCCTGAATGAGCTTTTCCGGAAAAATGATTCCCTTCAAGCGCGTGACCGGCAGCACAAAATCGAGCGGCCTGGAAGGGTCTAGCCCCGAGCGACCGATGATCCTGAAAATGCTGTAGGTCTCGCGGTCCAGATCCAGTCCCGGATCGTCCTTGAACGTGATGTCCAAATTCAGGTCGCGCATTTCGATGGGCAACTGATCCTGCTTGAGCACGATGCGGTCGGGCGCACTGCCGCGAAGAAAGCTCTCGCCCGTGACGGTGTAGCGCCCTTTGGACATCACCAAGACAGCGTGGTCCCCGGGGTCGAGGCGGCTTTGCAGCCGTTCCCATGTGGCCTGGCTTAGCAAGTTGCGACCCACGCTTGGGACCGAGACCAGTGCGGCGTACAGGTCGATGAAGGCATCCTGAGGGTGGGCAAGGGCCTCGGCATCCAAGCCGGCGGCGCTGGTGTTGGAAAACTTCTTTTCAACCTCGGCATTGCTCAGCCAACGATGCTTGATCAGGCCGGACTCGATCAACTCCTTGACGCTGTGCGACTCCATTACATCGGGCTTGATCCGGGCAATCAAATCGGGGTCACGGCCTTCGGCGAAACCGAGTTTCTTGCGCGCCACCTTGAGCGCGGCCGAAAGAATGGATTGATTGATGATGTGCAGCGACGCCGTGGCCCGGGTCACGCCATCAAGTTCGGCAACTTGCGCGGTAATGCTCCTCGCGCCATGCGGTCCGATCAGTATCTTGACATTTTGTTTGAGAGAGAGCCCCTTGTACTGGCTGACAAAGGCATGCATGGGACCTTCGCCCAAACCGGCAACAAACACCGGTTCGTGCTGGGACAGCACGCTGACATCGAGAAAATTTCCCTGCTGGTCCATGGCGATGAGCAGATTGACGGGCACTCCGGAAAAGCCTGGAACGGGCGCCAGGTCGATGGACTCGAACACATAGCCCACCAACTCGTTGGCACTTTCTTTTTGCTGAAAGTTCGGCGCGAAGATAGGCCAGATCGGCATCACCGAATCCCTGTCACCGATGATGTAAGGCGCAGGGAAGCGCTGGGCCAATTCGCTGCGATTCATGACGCCGGCCACGGCGCACGCTGTGAGCCCCAGCCACAGGCTAAGCGTGAGCAAGACGCCGCGCGCAGACAGACCGCCGAGCCCGAATCGAGCTCTCATGGCGGACCGGCGTAGTGCGCTTGCGCCATCTGCCTGCCTCAGTACTTCAGCTTGAGTCGGTCCAATTGTTCCTTGGACACGGCGGGTACGTCACCGTCCTTTTGCCAGGCGTTGAGATTCCAGGCGCCTTCGCCCACCCAGGCCTTGATGAGATTCAAATTGGCGCTTCGCAGAGCCTCGGTTTCCCCCAGGTTGCGGTACATGTTTCCGGGTTTCTTGTTGGGCGTGTTGGCTCCGTTGTCCAGGCGCCGCATGAAGGCCCCTGCATCCGGCCATCCGATCAGTTGCAGAAGTTCGCCGTAGCTGCCCAGACGCGGGCCTTGCTTGTCCTTCTTGAACTTTTCCGGTGCCTGTAAAAAATCTGCCAAGGACGGCGAGTCGTCACCGTGGCAGTCCATGCATTGGGCCTTGAACAGCGGTTGGATGTCTGCTCGGTAGCTCACGTCAGCCGCCAGCGCCGCCGTCGCCAGACCGGCGCAGGCCAGAAATGCGAATAGTTTGAGTTTCATAGATTTGATCCCACGTGATGTCGCAACCAGCGCCGCGCCATGAAGTCTTGAGTGCTAGTTGACGGCGCGCCGGGTCTCCAGATAGGTCTTGATCGCCCAAACCGCTTCCTGGTTGAACGTGCCACCGAAGGAGGGCATTTTTTCCACGCCGTTTCGCACCTTGCCCTTCATCGTGATGGACAGGAAGTATTGGTCGACCTCTTTGAAACAGGCTGCCTTTTTGACTTCGTCCTTCTGGTCCAGACACTCGCTGTCGAGTTCACGCAGATCCGGGGACATGCCACCAGAGACAGCTCCGATGCCGTGGCAGCGAGCGCAATTCTGGGTGTAGGCCGAAGTACCCACCGTGACCGCCTGCGGCAGTTCGCGATATGGATTTTCTGCGCGCAATGGCTCGCCCAGAGGTGGCAGTGTGTGGGTGTCGACCGCCTGTGGCGTGACATCACCATGGGCCATGACGGCCGAAGAAAAGAAGGCTGCCGCGCTGACGAGGCAACCGCCGCAAACGAGGGATAGAGTGGTTTTCATAAACGGTCTGCTGGTAAGAAAATGGAATGTCGAATGGCCGTGGGCGTATCAGGGCTGACGATGCGTCAAGCCGTAACTGCGGATGATTCGTGTGACCGTACCGTCCGCCAGCAACTCGGCCATGGCGGTTTCCAGCGCCTTGCCCAGATCGACGCTGTCGGCTTTCACGGCCAGGCCGAGCATCCATTGCTGCATCTTCAGCAACTGGTGGGGTGGCAGATCGATGGCAAAGCGGCGGTCGGACTTGAGCCCATATTCGAGTTCGCCTTGTTGGCCTAACACCGCCACCACGGCGCCTGACTTGAGTGCCCCTATGGCCTCTTCGCTACTCTTGAAAACTCTGAGCTTGTCGCGGTAGCGCCCGCCGTCGGCGGACAACATGACCATGGCACCCATGCTTTCGCCTTCGACTCCGAGGGCCAACTTTTCGAAGGGTTCCAGGCTGTCCAGTGAAGGCAGCACGTCCAATTGGCGGCCGAGCACGAAGCGTTCGCGGTGATAGGGCGCAAATATCCTGACCTGTTCGACCTGGGCCATGTAGCGGCGATCCACGGGCACGTGCATCATGAGGTCGGCGGGACCGTAGCCTGTGGGGGTGCCCTTCCAAACCATCTTGCGCAGGTCGTCGTCCACCTTTTCGCCGGCGTTGAACCACAGGGGCGACATCTTCACCCCCAGCTTGTCGGCGAGCGCCTGCGCCAAGTCGACGTCAATGCCATGGCCGTCGTCCGAGAACGGTGCGAAATCCTTGTACAGCGCCACGGTGAGCACACCGCGCTGTTGAACCTTCTGCAAGGCCGTCAGCTCTTCGGCCGAGGCGCTCGGTGCGGCAAGGGTCCAGGCCAGTGCAATGGCGCTCAGGACCGGTGCGGCGCGCCATAGCTGGCGCATCACGGGACCAAAAACAGTTTGTAGGACCACGGTGATTCCCTTCGTGTGACTCAAAGATGTTGCGCCTGGTGCGCCATAAAAGGAATCGACGTCAACTCGATGGACGCCGATCTGGGAGAACCGCTGCTCACCGTTGCCGATGAGCAGCGGCCTCTGGGGCTATTTGCTCTTGTGCAACTTGAAGACCCAGGTCATGCCACCTTGCGTGATGTCGGACACTTCCTTGGCCACATCGCCGCCCCACAACGGAACTGCACCGCCCCAGCCGCTGACCACGGAGATGTACTGCTCACCGTCCTGCTCCCAGCTGATGGGCGGGGCGATGATGCCGGAGCCGGTCTGGTAGGACCAGAGCACCTTGCCGGTCTTGGCGTCAGCCGCCTTGAGCTCGCCGTGCGGCGTGCCCCAGAAAACGAGATTGCCCTTGGTGACCAGAGCGCCGCCCCAGAGCGGCGCCGGATCCTTGACTTCCCAGACGATCTTGCCGGTGGCTGGATCGATGGCACGCAGCGCGCCGATGTAGTCGTCAAACACCTTCTTGATCGTGAAGCCGGCACCCAGGAACGCAGCGCCCTTCTTGTAGGACACGGGCTCGTTCCAGATCTCCATGCCCCATTCCGTCGTCGGCACGTAGAACAGGCCGGTATCCGGGCTGTACGCTGAACCCTGCTGATTGGTACCACCCAGGAAGGACGGCGCGGTGAAGACGCTGGCACCCTTCTTGCCATCTGCGCTCTTCACCGGATCGCCTGGACGGTTTTCCGCAATGAAGAGGGGGCGACCGGTCTTGGGGTCAAGTCCCGATGCCCAGGTCAACTTCTTGACGAAAGGAAAGCCACGCACAAAGGCGCCGGTCTTGGCGTCGAGCACATAGAAGAAGCCATTCTTGTCGGGTTTGCCGATCAGCTTGCGGCCGCTCTTGTCGGTGTACAGAATGTCCACGCTCATGGCGTCGAAGTCCCAGCCATCGTTGGGCGTGTGCTGAAAGTGCCAGGCGATCTTGCCGGTATCGACGTCGATCGCCACAGTGGAGCAGGAGAACAGGTTGTCACCGGGACGCAGGGCCGAGTTCCACGGACCCGGATTGCCGGTGCCGCAGTAGGCCAGGTTGGTTTCTGGATCAAAGGAGCAGCCCATCCATGGGGACGCGCCACCGGTCTTCCACAGGTCACCAGGCCAGGTCGCATTGGTTGTGCCCGAGATGCCGTTGTCCTTGCCTTCCTTGGTGCCCATATGGCCTTCGACGGTGGGGCGCATCCAGACCTGCTTGCCGGTCTTGGCGTCAAACGCCGTCACGCGACCAACCACGCCGAATTCGCCGCCCGCCATGCCGGTGATGACCAGACCCTTGGCGATGACCGGTGCAGCAGTGATGGAGTAGCCTTCGGCGTAGTCACCTACCCGTTCCTTCCAGACCACCTTGCCGGTGTTCTGGTCCAGCGCCACCAGCATGGAGTCCAATGTGCCGAAGATGAACAGATTTTCGTACAGCGCGCCACCACGGTTGATCACGTCGCAGCAAGGCATGATGCCGTCGGGCAGCTTGTGGTTGTATTCCCAGAGTCGCTTGCCGGTCTTGGAATCGAGGGCCCAGACCCGCGAGTAGGAGCCGGTCACGAACATCTTGCCGTTGTGCACCACCGGCTGCGACTGCTGGCCGCGTTGCTTCTCGCCGCCAAAGGAGAATGACCAGGCGGGCACCAGATCCTTCACGTTCTTGGTATCGATCTTGGTCGAAGGGCTGTAGCGTTGCAACTTCGTGCCCATCCCGTAGGTCACGACGTCACCGACGGTCTTGGCATCGTTAGCGATGTCGGCGTCGGTCACCCGTGCTGAGAGGGGCGCAGTCAGGCCTATCAACAGGCCGACTGCGCATAGCGTGGTCCAGGTTCGTTTCATCATGTCTCCAATTTAGTTGAGGATGCGTCGAACCCGCTGTGGCGTGCCCAACAGCTTCCAATTCAGCAATACCTGTGCCAAGTCACGCGCACACGCCCTTGCCCCGCATCAAGCCTGCGTCGCTCGATGGTCGTTTCCTTTGGGCCCGCGCTGCGGCCAAGCGCGCATTCCCCGGACTGCCGCATTCAGGCGCCAAAGCGCGGCGCGCGCCTCAGGGTAAATGCGGTTGGGGTTAGTACGGATCACTGTGTCATTCGTGAACAGCCCGGCCTGTTCGCGAAGCGCGGTGAAACAACAAAGGCTGACTTTCATGCATCGGCGGCGAGGCGCCCCGAGTCGTGAAATTGAGTTCTTTTACATCAACGTCGCCAGGGAAACAGCTCCGAACCTGGCCGACCCGCTGCCTGGCCTGGATATTGCGGACAGCTCCTCAAGCAGAGCGATTCGCGCCTTGCCCATCGGTTGCGCCTGTGTTGTTGACCAGGCCAAAAAATGAATATGAAATTGAAGGAGAGCTATCGATGGATTTGGAATTTAAAACGGATCTGACTTGGGTCGCAAAGACCGCGTTCGCCTTCGCTGCAGTGGCCATCGGTTCTGCGCCAGCCGAATCCCAAACTCTGGAGCCGGTCGTGGTCTCGGCCACGCGTGTCCAGCAGCGCAGCATGGACGCTCCGGCGGCGATAGAAGCCGTGGACCGCGACACGATTGAACAAGGCCCGCAGGTGAACCTGTCGGAGTCGCTGAACCGTGTTCCTGGCCTGACGATCCTGAATCGCCAGAACTACGCGCAGGATCTGCAGGTCTCGATCCGTGGCTTCGGGGCGCGCTCGGCCTTCGGCATTCGCGGCATCCGGCTGTTGATCGACGGCATTCCGGCGACCATGCCCGACGGCCAGGGACAGGGTTCCTCCATCAGCCTGAGCTCGACCGAGCGCATCGAAGTCTTGCGCGGACCGCTGGCACAGCTCTACGGCAACTCCTCCGGTGGCGTGATCCAGGCCTTCACCCGCGACGCGCCAGCC
>CAILZB010000102.1 GCA_903838565.1 uncultured beta proteobacterium
CGCAGGCGCAACGGATCTACGTCGGCAAGCAGGAAAGTCTGCACAGCCTGCCACAGCAGGACATCAATGGTCTGCTGGTGCGTCTGGCGCAGCAGGGCAAGAGCGTGGTGCGACTCAAGGGTGGCGACCCCTTCATATTTGGCCGCGGCGGCGAAGAGGCCGAAGAGCTGGTGGCGTGCGGCGTGCGCTTTGAAGTCGTGCCCGGCGTCACTGCCGCCTCGGGCGTCAGCGCCTACGCCGGCATTCCGCTGACGCATCGCGATTACGCGCAATCCTGCAAATTCACGACCGGCCATCTGAAGGACGGCAGCGTGCAGCTCGACTGGGCCCATCTGGTGCAGCCGAACCAGACCGTGGTGATCTACATGGGACTGGGCGCGCTGCCGCAAATCAGCCGCCAGCTGATCGCCCACGGACAGGTGCCCACGATGCCCGTGGCCGTGATTGAAAACGGCACCACCGAGCGCCAGCGCGTGCTCGTCGGCACACTGGCCGACATCGCAGACGGGGTGAAAGCGCAAGGCTTCAAGTCGCCCAGCCTGATCATCGTGGGCGAGGTCGTCGCGCTGCGGGAGAAGCTGCAGTGGTTTGAAGGTTCTTCGCGCTGAGCCTTTGTTCGGACAGGCGGGCGTGTCGGCTCAGCACTGCCTGGCGCTGAGGCGGGCGAACTCCTCTTGGAGTGCAATCGGCAAGCCGTTGCTCGCCTCGCAGCGATGATGGTAATCGGGCAATCGGGCAATCGGGCGTGCCCGCGGTCCTAGGAGCCGCAGTAACCTGCGGGAGGTCTGGCATGCGGTCGGCTTGCGGCCTTCCTGACTGGGGCAAAACTCTTTATTCGCTGGCGCAGGGTGAACACGCATAGGCGCGGCGGGCAACCTCTGCCATACCGCGGGCCTTGGCTACGCGGCGCAGGGCCACCAGCAGCGCGGCGGGGTCTTTCAGTGACTCGCCCATGTACGCGTCATAGCCCACGTCGCACGGTGCATTCATGCGGCCATCGCCGGCGCGGGGTGAACGCGCATCGGTGCAGCCTTGAAACGCTGTGTGGCTTGCCACACGTCGTATGCGCTTTGCTCTGCCAGCCATAGGCGGGCCTCGCCGCCACGGTCCACACCCAGCCACGCCTCAATGCGCAGGGCCATTTCGGGTGAGATTGCAGCACGGCCATTCAGCACACGGGACAGCGCCACACGCGACACACCCAACTGTTGCGCGGCATCGGTAACGGTCAGCCCCAGCGCAGGCAACACATCGTCGCGCAGCGTCAGGCCAGGGTGCGGGGGGTTAAACATGCGTGCCATCGTTGTTCTCCAGTTTTAGTGGTAATCCTGATAATCGACTAACACGGCGTCGGTCCCCTCAAAGGTAAAGGTCACGCGCCAATTGCCATTTACCCAAACCGAAAAATGCCCCTTGAGGTCGCGCCCTTTCAGCGGGTGCAAGCCCCAGCCCGGCAGGTTCATACCCTGGGCGTTGTTTGTTTCATTCAGGCGTCGCAGCATCGCGGCTAATCGTGGGGCATGAGCGACTTGAATGCCCGCCATGGTCCCTTTCTCGAAAAAGGCTTTCAGGCCCTTGTGCCGGAATGACTTAATCATGGCTTATTGTATCGTGTAGCGTTACGAGATTCAAGAGCATCAAGTTAACCTGCCACCAGCATCCACGCTTCAATGCGCTCATGCTGTCACTCCCAACAGCTTCTTGGCACCAGCGGCAGGCCATGCCAATTTTCCGCAGACTCGCAGTGGGCGCAGTCCCTCAGGCGTCGTGTCGTAGCAGGCTTTTACGCGCCATGCCTGTGCGGTCATGTGGCTGTAATAGGCCAATTCCTCAGTCGTGAGATTTGGTCGTGTGATCGTTTCCAGCGGCGGGAAAAGTGGGACGAACTGTTGTAGCGCGGTTGCTTCACGTATCGCTGGGATGCTGATTATTTCTTCTTCCGGTATGTCGCGTGCCTCAGCTTTCGCTGCAAACCAGCAGGCTTTGCCGTAGTTCTCCAACAGGCAGAGAACCATGTCACGGGTGGTCGAGGGAAGATAGTTAAGTTCCGGCAAATCAGGTAGCTTCATCTTGGTTGGTTGCGATCAGCGGGGGCAATGTGTCTGGAGCCAGGCAAAAGTTCCTTCTCCAGGAGCACCAAAGCAACTCCCCCAAGAATGGCCATCGATGAAAGAATCAGTGGCAGATTGATCGCTTCGCCCAAGAAGGTGATGCCCCCAAGCGCGGCGAGGACCGGCACACTCAGCTGAACCGTCGCAGCCTTGGTGGCTTTGAGCACCGGCAACACCGTGTACCAAACAGCATAGCCGAGTCCAGACGCCAGTGCCCCTGAGCCGATCGCGTACCAGATGCCCGCGCTGTCCAGAGCATCTCCCTTGAACATCAGCAAGTTCAGCAGCAGCGCGATGGGCACTGCGCGCAGGAAGTTTCCTGCTGTCACCTGTGTTGGGTCGCCCGCGCTCTTGCCCCGCAAGGAATAGACGCCCCAGGCGAAGCCTGCCGCCAACATCAGTGCGCAAGCTTCGATGGGAGGCGCGGACAGGCCCGGCAGCAGCAGGCCCACAAGTCCGCCCAGTGCAAGCGCCAGACCGGCCATCTGCAGTCGTCGAAATCGCTCCCCCGACCACATTCCGTAGCCGATCATCGTCGCCTGGACGGCGCCGAAAAGCAGAAGTGCCCCCGTTGCGGCCGGCAGTTGCCTGTACGCCAGCGAGAAGGCCGCTGCGTAGACAAACAATGCCGTCGCCGACGGCCAATTCCCCCTGCCCACAGCTTGGCCGCGCCTCATGCCTACCACCAGCCAAAGAACCAAGGCGCCCGACGCTAAGCGAATGGTGGTGAATGTGGCGGCGTCGATCGGGGTGTGTTTCAAAGCCATCCGGCAAAGCAGTGAGTTTCCGGCAAAAGCAGTCATTGCGATCAGCGTCATGAAACCGATTCTCAGGGACGATATGGAGCGCATCATTTGATTCGGAAAGTTGGAAACACTGCCTCACCCGTCCACCCTGAACAAGCTGCGCTCACTGTACACAGAATGGCCCGGGCCGTTTGAAATCATCCCCCCGCTCTGTCTACGCCTGCAGCGCTTCCAGCAATTCGGTCTCGATCTCGATCTGTTCGCGGTTGTGCTGCAGCGCGGCGCCGTCGATCAGGAAAGTGTCTTCCACGCGCTCGCCCAGCGTGCTGATCTTGGCCAGCTGCAGGTTGATGTGGTGCGCGGCGAGCACGCGCGCCACGCTGTAGAGCAGGCCCATGCGGTCGCTGGCCGAGATGTTGAGCAGCCAGCGCTGGGCTTTCTCGTCGGGCGCCAGATCCACGCGCGGTGCGACCGGGAAGCTCTTGACGCGGCGCGACACGCGGCCGCGGCGCGGCGCGGGCAGGGGGCCCTGGTCCTGGATGGTTTGCGCCAGGCCTGTTTCCATCAGGTTGATCAGGTCGCGGTAGCTCTCGGGCTCGTCCGCGGTGACCACCTGAAAGGTGTCCAGCGCATAGCCGTTGTTGGCGGTGTAGATCTTGGCGTCCAGAATGCTGAAGCCGGCCTGGTCGAAGTAGCCGCAGATGCGGGCAAACAGATCAGGCTGGTCCGGCGTGTACACCAGCACCTGCAGGCCTTCGCCCACCGGCGACTGGCGCGCGCGCACGGTGGCGCTCAGGCGCTGCTGGGTGCGGCCGTCGGCCGCGGGTGTGCCGGGGGTGCGGTTGGTGTCGCTGCCGCGATTCGAGCGGCGCGTGAGCTGGCGCGTATGCCAGGCGATATCGGCGGCGTCGTGGCGCATGAAATAGCCCACGTCCAGCGTGTCCCACAGCGGCTTGTGCGCCTCGAAGGGCAGGGCGTGCAGCGCCAGGATGCTCAGCGCTTCGCGTTTGCAGGCCTCGATCTCCGCTCCCGGATCGGGCGCGCGCCCGCCCAGGGTGCGCAGCGTGAGCCGGTACAGGTCTTCGAGCAGCTTGCCTTTCCAGGCGTTCCAGACCTTGGGCGAGGTGCCGCGGATATCGGCCACCGTCAGCAGATACAGCGCGGTGAGGTGGCGCTCGTTGCCCACTCTCTTGGCGAAGGCCGCGATCACGTCCGGGTCGCTCAGGTCTTCCTTTTGCGCGATGCGGCTCATCGTGAGGTGTTCGCGCACCAGCAGTTCGATCAGCCGGGCGTCGTCCCCGGTCACGCCGTGCTCGCGGCAAAAGCGCCGCACTTCGACCACGCCCAGCTCCGAGTGGTCGCCGCCGCGCCCCTTGGCGATGTCGTGAAACAGCGCCGCCGTGTACAGCAGCCAGGGCTTGTCCCAACCCGCGGCGAGCTGCGAGCAGGAAGGGTATTCGTGCGCATGCTCGGCGATGAAGAAGCGCCGTACATTGCGCAACACCATCAGGATGTGCTGGTCCACGGTGTAGACGTGAAACAGGTCGTGCTGCATCTGCCCCACGATCTTGCGAAACACCCACAGATAGCGGCCCAGCACCGAGGTCTGGTTCATGAGGCGCATGGCGTGCGTGATGCCGTCGTGCTGCTGCAGGATGGCGAGGAAGGTGGCGCGGTTCACCGGGTCGCGCCGGTAGGCCGCGGTCATGACGCTGCGGGCGTTGAACAGCGCGCGCAGCGTGCGCGCCGACAGACCCTTGATGCCCACCGTGGTCTGGTACAGCAGAAAGGTTTCCAGGATGGCGTGCGGCTCGCGCAGGTACAGGTCGTCACTCGTGACCTCGATCATTCCGGCCTTGTCGCAAAAGCGCTCGTTGATCGGGCGCGGCGCGTGCGTGCTCGGATTCAGACGCTCCTCGATGTTGAGCAGCAGGATCTGGTTCAACTGCGTCACCGCCTTGGCTGCCCAGTAATAGCGCCGCATCAGCAGTTCGCTGGCGCGCAGCGGTGCCCGGTAGCGCTCGGACACGGTGCGCGCGCCGTCGCTGGTCTGTGTGACGTAGCCAAAACTGTTGGCCACGGCGGTCTGCAGGTCGAACACGAGCCGGTCTTCGCGCCGCTGCGCCAGCAGGTGCAGCCGGGCACGGATCAGGTTCAGCAGCGCTTCATTGCGCTTGATCTGGCGCACTTCGAAGGGTGTGGCCAGGCCGCTGCGCGCGAGCTCATCCCAGGTCTTGCCCAGGCCCGCTGCCTTGGCCACCCACAGGATGACCTGCAGGTCGCGCAGGCCCCCGGGCGACTCCTTGCAGTTGGGCTCGAGCGCGTAGGGCGTATTTTCCTGGCGGTTGTGGCGCTGGCGCAGCTCCAGCGTCTTGGCGACGAAAAAGGCCTGCGGATCCAGCGCCGAGGCAAACTTCTTCTGGAACTGTGCGTACAGCGCGGCGTTGCCGATGATGAGGCGCGACTCCAGCAGCGAGGTCTGTACCGTGACGTCGTTTTCGCTCTCGCTCAGGCATTGGTCCAGATCCCGCACGCTCGAGCCGATCTCCAGGCCCGCGTCCCAGCAACTGCCGATCAGCCCTTCGATGCGCGACTTCAGTGCCGGATCGGCATCGGGGGACACGCCCGCGGGCAACAGCACCAGTACGTCCACATCGGAATACGGAAACAGCTCGCCGCGACCGTAACCGCCCACGGCCAGCAGTGCCAGCCGTCCGTCGCAGGCCTGATCCAGCCCGGACTGCCGCCACAGAGTGGCCAGGGTGGAGTCGGTGAGCTGCGCCAACTGCCGCAGGCTGGAGCGCACGCCCCGGGTGGAGGCTCCGCTGCCCTGCACCGCCTGCATCAGGGCGGTCTTCTGACTGCGGTACTGCTCACGCAGCGACAGCTGTTGTGTCATCGTGTGTGGGTCCTGTGGGGCTGGCGTCAGAGCCATGCCTGAATGGGTTGCTCGGCTATGCCGTGACGAAAGCGGGGGGCTTCGGGCAGCCTTGCGACAAGGTCAGCACCTCGTAGCCGGTGGGCGTGACCAGGATCGTGTGCTCCCACTGCGCCGAAAGAGAATGGTCCTTTGTGACGATGGTCCAGCCGTCTCCCAGCTCCTTGATCTCCTTGCGCCCAGCGTTGAGCATGGGTTCGATCGTGAGCGTCATGCCGGCCTTGAGCTCGTCCAGCGTGCCCGGCTTGCCGTAGTGCAGCACCTGCGGCTCCTCGTGGAACTTCTGGCCGATGCCGTGGCCGCAGAATTCGCGCACCACGCTCAGGCCGTGGCCTTCGGCAAATTTCTGGATCGCGTGTCCGATGTCGCCCAGGTGTGCGCCCGGCTTGACCTGCAGGATGCCGTGCCACAGCGCCTCGTAGGTCAGGGCGCACAGGCGCTTGGCGGCGATCGACGACTCGCCCACGATGTACATGCGGCTGGAGTCGCCGTGCCAGCCGTCCTTGATGACGGTGACGTCCACGTTCAGGATGTCGCCCTTCTTCAGCGGCTTGTCGTTCGGGATGCCGTGGCAGACCTGATGGTTGATCGAGGTGCAGATGGATTTCGGGTATGGGTTGCGCCCTGAGGGGTCGTAGTTCAGCGGCGCGGAGATCGCGTGCAACACCTTCGTGGTGTAGTCCTCGGCCAGTTGATCCAGCTCGTTGGTCGTGACGCCGGGCTTCACGAAAGGCGCCAGATAGTCCAGCACCTGGGCCGTCAATTGGCCCGCGATGCGCATGCCGCTGATTCCGGCCTCGTCTTTGATGGTGATGGTCATGGGTTGGGATTATCCCCGAGGCCGTGAATCCGCGCCGCCCAGGCTCTATCGACCCCACCGCTAAAATCCCCCTCTCACGCGCGCCGCGCGCGACTCCTGCGAATCAGCCCTCTCCCCCTTCATCGAGCTCACCACCGTGACCCTGCATATTTCCACCTTCGACGGCGCCCCGCTGGGCATCAACGCTCTGAGCGATTTCCGCGCGCAACAACTGCTGCCGCGCCTGCAGGCCATCTGTGCCAAGGTCAGCGGCGTTTCCGCACGGTTTGTGCATCTGGTGGCGAGTGATCAGCCCCTGAGCGTCGAGCAACGTGGGCAACTGGATGCGCTGTTGAGCTACGGCGAGCCCAATGCCGGGACGATGGACGGCGAACTGCTGGTGGTGACGCCGCGCTTTGGCACCGTCTCGCCCTGGGCATCCAAGGCCACGGACATTGCGCACAACTGCGGCCTGGGCCTGCGCCGCATCGAGCGCATCGCCGAGTACCGCGTCACGCTGAAGTCGGGCCTGCTGGGCAAGCCCGCTCTGAGCGAGGTCCAGCGCCAGCAGATCGCCGCGCTGCTGCACGACCGCATGACCGAGAGCGTGATGACCGACCGGTCCCAGGCCTCGGGCCTGTTTGCCGCGCTGCCCGCCAGCGCGATGGCGCAGATCGACGTGTTGCAGGGCGGCCAAGCGGCGCTGCAGCAAGCCAATGTCCAGTTCGGCCTGGCGCTGACCGCCGACGAGATCGACTACCTGGTGGCCGCGTTCCAGGGCCTGCAGCGCAACCCCACGGACGTGGAGCTGATGATGTTTGCCCAGGCCAACAGCGAGCACTGCCGGCACAAGATCTTCAACGCGCAGTTCACGCTCGACGGTGTGGCGCAGGACAAGACCCTGTTCGGCATGATCCGCCACACGCACCAGACCAGTCCGCAGCACATGATCGTGGCCTATTCGGACAACGCTTCGGTCATGGAAGGCACACAGGTTCAGCGTTTCGTCGCCAAGACGCTGGACGCAGCCAGCGCACCAAGCTACTTCAAAGAGTCCGCCCTGAGCCACGTGCTGATGAAGGTGGAAACGCACAACCACCCCACGGCGATTTCGCCATTCCCCGGCGCATCCACCGGCGCCGGCGGCGAGATCCGCGACGAAGGTGCGACCGGCCGCGGCTCCAAACCCAAGGCCGGCCTCACGGGCTTCACGGTCTCCAAGATCAATGGGCCTGATGCCATCGATGACAAACCGGAGCACATTGCCAGCGCCCTGCAGATCATGATCGAGGGGCCGTTGGGCGGCGCGGCGTTCAACAACGAATTCGGGCGGCCCAATTTGCTGGGTTACTTTCGCGAGTACGAGCAGGTCATCGACTCGGACGTGGACAGCGTCCGGCGCGGCTACCACAAGCCCATCATGATCGCGGGCGGTCTGGGCACCATCGACGCCGGGCAAACGCACAAGATCGAATTCCCCGCGGGCAGCCTGCTGATCCAGCTGGGCGGGCCCGGCATGCGCATCGGCATGGGCGGCAGTGCCGCGAGTTCGCTGGCGACGGGCGCGAATGCGGCCCATCTGGACTTCGATTCGGTGCAGCGCGGCAACCCCGAGATGGAGCGGCGCGCGCAGGAGGTCATCAACCACTGCTGGACCTTGTTGGAAGGCAACCCGATCCTGGCGATCCACGACGTGGGTGCGGGGGGCTTGAGCAACGCCTTCCCCGAACTGACGAACGACGCCGGACGTGGGGCACGCTTTGACCTGCGCGCCGTGCCGCTGGAAGAGTCGGGCCTGGCGCCCAAGGAAATCTGGTGCAACGAGAGCCAGGAACGCTACGTGCTGGCGATCGCACCCGAGTCGCTGGAACTGTTCCAGTCCTTCTGCGAGCGCGAGCGCTGTCCGTTTGCGGTGGTCGGTGTGGCGACGGACGAGCGCCAACTTTTTGTGGGTGATGAACCCCTGCCGTCGCGAGCGGACGGCGGGCTAGGCGCGCGGAGCGCAGGAACCGGAATGGACTCAAATGTGCATGAGGATTCCGAGCACCGCGCAACGACGCCCCCCGTTCACGCAGTAGGCCGTACGCCTGTTGACATGCCGATGAACGTGCTGCTGGGCAAACCGCCCAAGATGCACCGCGACGTGAAGACGGTGACGCGCCAGTTCGCGCCGATCGATATGAGCGGCGTGGATCTGCAACAGACCGCGATCCAGGTGCTTTCCAGCCCGACCGTGGCGAGCAAGCGTTTCCTCATCACCATCGGTGACCGCACCGTGGGCGGACTCACGCACCGCGATCAGATGGTCGGTCCCTGGCAGGTGCCGGTGGCCGACTGCGCGGTGACGCTGGCCGACTACCAGGGCTTTGCCGGCGAAGCCATGGCCATGGGCGAGCGCACGCCGCTGGCGAGCCTGAACGCCGCCGCCTCGGGCCGCATGGCGGTGGCCGAGGCGATCACGAATCTGCTGGCCGCGCCGATCGACCTGCCCCGGGTGAAGCTCTCTGCCAACTGGATGGCCGCCTGCGGCGAGCCGGGCGAGGACGCCGACCTTTACGCCACCGTCAAGGCCGTGGGCATGGAGCTGTGCCCCGCTTTAGGCATCTCCATTCCCGTGGGCAAGGATTCGCTCTCCATGCGCACGCAGTGGACCGATCCTGAGACTGCCCAGGCGAAGATAGTGACTTCGCCGGTGTCGCTCATCGTCACCGCCTTCGCCACGCTTGGCGATGTGCGCGGCACGCTCACGCCCCAGCTCGATGCCACGGAAGTGGACACGACACTGGTGCTGATCGATCTGGGCAAGGGCGCCAAGCGCATGGGTGGCAGCATGCTGGCCCAGGTGCTGGATCAGGCCGGTGGCGAGGTGCCCGATCTGCATGAGCCGCAGGACCTGATCAACCTGGTGAATGCCGTGAACGCGTTGCGCTCACAGGGCCGCATCCTGGCCTACCACGACCGCAGCGACGGCGGCCTGTTTGCGACGGTGTGCGAAATGGCCTTCGCCGGCCACGTGGGCGTGTCGCTCAACGTCGATCTGCTCGTGACCGAGGGTGACGGCGTGAGCGACAGCCGCATGGATGTGGGCGACAGCAAGAACTGGGCAGGGCAGGTGGGCGCCAGGCGCGAAGAGGCCACACTCAAGGCCTTGTTCAACGAAGAGTTGGGCGTGGTGCTGCAGGTGCGCACTTCGGAACGCAACACCGTCATGCAGACGCTGCGCGAGCACGGCCTCAGCGCCCACAGCCATTTCGTCGGCAAGACCCGGCCAACGTCATCGGCTATCGATTCGGGCAAGGGCGAGGTCCAGGTCTGGCGTGACGCCAAGTGCATCTTCAGCGCCAAGCTGGCGGACCTGCATCAGGTCTGGGACGCTTTCAGTTGGCGCATCTGCCGCCAGCGCGACAACCCGGTCTGTGCGGATGCGGAACATGCTGGCACCGGCGCGGCGTCGGACCCGGGCCTGCACCAGCATCTGACGTTTGAGCCGCAGGCGCCGGCGCTGCTGCTGTCGCGTCCCAAGGTGGCGGTGCTGCGCGAGCAGGGCGTCAATTCCCAGATCGAGATGGCCTATGCCTTTACCGAGGCGGGCTTCGATGCCGTGGACGTGCACATGACCGATCTGCAGAGCGGCCGCGCCAGGCTGCAGGACTTCGCCGGCGTCGTGGCCTGCGGCGGTTTCAGTTACGGCGACACGCTGGGCGCCGGCATTGGCTGGGCGCGCTCCATCACCTTCAACGCGGGGCTGGCGGACCAGTTCCGCGCCTTCTTCGCACGCCCTGACACCTTCGGTCTGGGCGTGTGCAACGGTTGCCAGATGTTTGCCGAACTCGCCGACATCATCCCAGGCGCGCAAAGCTGGCCGCGCTTCACCACCAACCAGAGCGAACGTTTCGAAGCGCGCTTTTCCATGGTGGAAGTCCTCGATTCACCGAGCCTGTTTTTCCAGGGCATGGCCGGCAGCCGCCTGCCGATCGCCGTGGCGCACGGCGAGGGCTTTGCCAACTTCGCGCATCGCGGCGACGCGGCCCAGGCGATCGGCGCGATGCGCTTTGTCGACAACTTCGGCCAGCCGACTGAAGGCTATCCCTTCAACCCCAACGGCAGCCCGGGCGGCCTGACGGCAGTGACCACGGCCGACGGCCGCTTCACGGCCATGATGCCGCACCCCGAGCGGGTGTTTCGCAACATCCAGATGAGCTGGAGCGCAGGCCACGCGAACGATTTCAGCCCCTGGATGCAGCTCTGGCGCAACGCGCGTAAGTGGGTCGGCTAATTTCATGCTTCGCCCGCTGAGCGCTCCGAGTCATGAAAGTTAGTTCTTTCACGTTAGTGCCGGCTGTGCGGCACCTGTTGTGCGAAGCGGTTTCTTCGCACGCCGACTTTCGTTCGCTGGATTCGATCCAGGGCGTCGGCGTGGACCTGCGCTACGCCAGCGCCGACAACTTTGTCGGGCGCATCCTGTACGGTGATCTGGACTGCGCCTGGCTGCAGCGCGAAGCCGCCGCCGGCGTGGAGCAGGTGGTTGCATGCCTGCAGCAACACCATCCGGAACTGAAGCTGCTGGTGCTGGACGCGCTGCGCCCGCACCGGGTGCAGGAGCTGCTGTGGCAGCACCTGGAGGGAACGGAGCTGCGCCAATACCTGGCCGACCCGGCGCGCGGCTCCATCCATTCCTTTGGCATGGCCGTGGACGTGACGCTGCTTGACGCCAGCGGACATGAGTTGGACATGGGCACCGGCTTTGACGATCTGTCGGAGCTGTCGCACCCCGATCTGGAAGAACAGCATCTGGCGCAAGGGCGTCTGAGCCGGGAGCAGATTGCGAACCGGTTGATGCTGCGCAACGCGATGTGCGAGGCCGGATTTCACGGCATCCACAGCGAGTGGTGGCACTTCGACTTCGGCGACAAGGAACTGATCCGCCAGACCTACCAGCGGGTGGATTAGCCCGCTGGTTTATCGGGCCTTGGGCACGCGCCCCATCAGGTAGAACTCGGGGTTCGGCGCCATGTTGCTGAACGACGCCATGCGGTTCGACAGGCCGAAGAAGGCCGTGATGGCGGCGATGTCCCAGGCGTCCTCGTCGCTGAAACCGTGCGCCTGCAGCGCCGCGAAATCGTCATCGTTGATTTCGGCCGAATGCAGGCAGACCTTCATCGCGAAGTCCAGCATGGCGCGCTGGCGCTCGCTGATGTCGGCCTTGCGGTAGTTCACCGCCACCTGATCCGCCACCAGCGGCTTCTTCTCGTAGATGCGCAGGATCGCGCCGTGCGCCACCACGCAATACAGGCAGGCGTTGGCGGCGCTGGTGGTGGTGACGATCATTTCGCGCTCGCCCTTGGTCAAGCCCGAATCCTCCTTCAGCATGAGCGCGTCGTGGTAGGCAAAGAAGGCGCGCCACTCGGCGGGCCGGCGCGCCAGCGCCAGAAACACGTTCGGCACGAAACCGGCCTTGGCCTGCACCTCCAGCACCTTGGCCTTGATGTCGTCAGGCAGGTCGTTGATGTCGGGGGCAGGATAGCGCGGTGTGGGGTTCATGCGAGTGTCCGATTGGGAGTGGGTGAGTGATCTGTGGCAAGTATTGTCCACATCGCCGGCGCAGTCCAGCGGCATCGACGCTGCAATGGGCGCGCCTGCCCAATATATTAGACAAACTAATGTTTATATAAACAAAGTAACAATGCTTCTATAGCGTCGCAATCTTCAGCACAATGCGCCACATCAACAACCAGGAGACCAGCATGCTCGTCGGCGTACCCAAGGAAATCAAGAACCATGAATACCGCGTCGGCCTGACGCCCGCCAGCGTGCGTGAGCTCGTGGAACACGGACATCAGGTTCTGGTGCAGAACGACGCCGGCACCGCCATCGGTTGCACCGACGAGCAATATGTGACGGCAGGCGCCAAGATGGTGGCTTCTGCCAGCGAAATCTTTGCGCGCGCCGAGATGATCGTCAAGGTCAAGGAGCCGCAGCCGGTCGAATGCGCCATGCTGCGGCCCGGCCAGATCCTGTACACCTACCTGCACCTGGCGCCCGATCCCGAGCAGACCAAGGCGCTGATTGCCTCGGGCGCGATCTGCATCGCCTACGAGACCATCACCGGACCCGGCGGCGGCTTGCCGCTGCTCGCGCCCATGAGCGAAGTCGCCGGGCGCATGGCGGTGCAGGCCGGCGCGACCTATCTGGAAAAGGCGCATGGCGGTCGCGGCCTGCTGCTGGGCGGCGTTCCGGGCGTGGCGCCCGGCCATGTGGCCATCATCGGCGCCGGCGTCGTGGGCACCAACGCCCTGCAGATGGCTGTCGGCCTGGGCGCTCGCGTCACCGTTCTGGACAAGAGCGTGGACCGTCTGCGCCAGCTGGACCTGGTGTTCGGCAACCGCATCAGCACCGTGTATTCGACCGCATCCAGCATCGAGGAAGCCGTGCTGGACGCGGACCTGGTGATCGGCGGCGTGCTGGTTCCCGGGGCGGCCGCACCCAAGCTGGTGACGCGTTCGCACATCTCGCGCATGAAGAAAGGCGCGGTGGTGGTGGACGTGGCGATCGACCAGGGCGGCTGCTTCGAGACCTCGCACGCCACGACGCACGCCGAACCGGTGTACATGGTGGACGGCGTGGTGCACTACTGCGTGGCCAACATGCCCGGCGCCGTGGCCCGCACCTCAACGTTCGCGCTGAACAACGCCACCATCGGCCATGCCCTGGCGCTGGCCGACAAGGGCTGGAAGCAGGCGCTGAAAGACAACGCCCATCTACGCCACGGCCTCAACGTGTGCCAGGGTCAGGTCACCTATGAAGCTGTCGCGCGCGACCTGGGCTACGCTTTTGTTGAGCCGACGACTCTGCTGGGTTGATTCATCTCTGAAGGCTTATGTGGTTGAGGTGTGCGCCCGACAGGGTTGCCCTGCGGGGGCGCACCACGCCATCCAAGTCAACCGATCTACGAAGATTCGGATGCGCCGCAACCGAAGGGCGACACGTGCCGCACCCGCTGTAATCCGATTTCATGAAAGCCATGCCCTGGCGGGTCTGGCTTCATTAGGATAATTACCGCCGTCATGTCCACAGGCGTTACGCCGTTCAGATCCATCTTGCCGTGACAGGTCGGTTCCCACGCCTGGAAACCCATCACTATGGCTTGGTCTTTGGAGTATGTCGAGCGAAGATCTTGGACAGCTGACGCCTGAAAATGACACACACAACCGCGACGGCGATAAGCGTGAGAATCGCATAAAGCGCCGTGGGACCCAGCCAAGTCACAAGAAGTTTCCATTTCTTCCCGAAGAAATAGCCGATCAGAATGTAGCTGATGGAATAGACCACCGACCCCGTCAGATTGAACGAAAGAAAAATGTTCCATCGCATTTTCGACATGCCGGCCAGCAGATTGGCTACGGCCGGTGGAAACAAGGGGATGAACCGGGCAATAAAAACAGCCTTGGCGCCGTGACGTTGGAAAAAATGCTCGGGCCACTTGAGTCTTTCCGGCGTGAGGTGGAGCCAGTGAAATTTCTCCAGGCCGCTTTGCCCCAAGCGCCGGCCCATCCAAAACGAACAAATGCCGCCGGCAAAGCAAGCCCCTGCTGCTGCCAGCATGGGCGGCCATAAGGCGCTGGCCGCTTTTCCCAAGATAAATCCGGCCCCAAGAAGAATCGTCTCCCCCGGCAGGGGAAAACCGACATTGTTCAAAAAAACGACAATGAAGACCAGTGCATATCCGTAGTGATGCATGTGGGGCAATAGAGACCGCAACAACTCGAACATGTTCACTGCTCCTGTTCGACGGGGGGCCAGGCTGTGCGCCATGAAGCTGCCATGCGAGGCGCAAAGCCCCGCCAGTCTTCCTAATGTTTCTGCGGCTTCGGGCGGGGTCCGTGGTCCACGATTTCGGCTCCATTCGCGGCGGTGACAGAAGCTGCCACCAGCAAGTCCACACCCTGCGGTTTGACGCCGCGGACCACGATCTTGTCGCCCACTTTGACCGCCTTGAGGAGTTCCGCTGATAGATGAGGTGGCAGGTGGACCTGGTGCTCACCGTCGAGCAGAAACCCATCTGCATCGCCATGCACGTTGAACAGAAACTTGGAGACGGTGCCGCTTGTCTGCGGCAGCGATGTTGGATCGACCTTCGGTTTTACGTCGTGGGCCGCTTGTGCGTCGGCTTTCGGATCGTGATGCAACGCGCTCGGGGCATCCGCGCAAGCTGGGCGCCCGGGGGCATCATGCGCAGGCTTGGCTGGCGCTTCATGGTGGCCCACCGCATTCTGATGAAGGGGCGGCGGCACGTGCCGCTGCGTGGCTTTTTGTTCTTTTGATTGAGCTTGTCCCATTGAATTCTCCTGTGAAAGTTTGAAATTGAACGAATTTCGCGATGTGTGCGTCATTCCAAGCCACACCGAAGAATGGTGCCCCTCGGCGCCGCTCGCGTCTGTGCGTTGAAGCACATATGAACGGTGGCCAGACCGCTTCAGATCGGCACGGAGGTGTTTGCAAACTGCGACTGGTAGAGCTTCCAATAGTGTCCCCGGACCAGCATCAAGGCCGCATGGCTTCCCTGTTCCACCACGTTACCGTTTTCCATGTAGGCGATCAGATCGGCGCTGCGTATGGTCGAGAGCCGGTGCGCGATGACGAAGCTGGTCCGGCCTTGGCGCAGCCGTGCCATGGCCTGTTGCACCAGAAGTTCCGTGCGCGTGTCCACCGAACTGGTGGCCTCGTCGAGGATCAGCACCGCTGGGCGCATCAGGAAGGCGCGGGCGATCGTCAGCAACTGGCGCTGGCCGGTGCTGAGCGCCGCGCCGCCGTCCTCCAGCACCGTGTCGTAGCCTTGCGGCAAGGTGCGCACGAAGTCGTCCACCAGGCAGGCCACAGCGGCCTCGCGCCATTCGGCCTCGGTGGCCTCGGGTCGGCCATACAGCAAGTTCTCGCGGACAGTGCCGGTGAACAACCAGCTGTCCTGCAGCACCATGCCGAAGTGCCGCCGCAGATCGTCGCGGCGCAGCGCGCGGATGTCGGTGCCGTCAAGCCGGATCACGCCTGAGTCGATTTCATAGAAGCGCATCAGCAGGTTCACCACGGTGGTCTTCCCGGCGCCGGTGGGCCCGACGATGGCCACCGTCTGGCCGGGCCGGGCTTCCAGGTTCACGTCGTCGAGCAAGGGCTGCCCCGGCAGATAGCCGAAGCGCACATGCTCGAACACCACATGGCCGCGCGGCGTCGGCAAGGTGGCTGGCGCGTCGGCATCGGGCGCCAGCTCGTCGGCGTCAAGCAGCTCGAACACCCGCTCGGCCGAGGCCAGGCCGGACTGCACCACGGCCACCATCGCCGACACCTGCGCCATGGGTTGACCGGTCTGGCGGATGTATTGGATGAAGGCTTGCAGCTGCCCAATGCTTAGGTGCCCGCCCAACACGCGCCAGGCCCCCCCGGCGACCACAGCAATGAACGCCAACTGGCCGACGAACATCGTCAACGGCTGAGCGCTGCCACCCAGCAACTGGGCTCGCCAGGCGCTGTCGGCCAGCGCCCCGTTGACCTGCGCGAATTCAGCCAGCGTGCGCTGCCGGTGGCCGAAGGCCTTGACCAGCACGTGGCCGGTGAAGGTCTGCTCGACCTGCGCGTTGAGCTCGCCCGTCAAGCGCCACTGGGCCTCGAAGTGCCGTTTCGAGCGGGCAGCCACGATGCGGCTCCCAGCGGCCGACAAGGCAAGTGCGACCACGGCCACCGAGAGCAAAAGCGGCGAGAGCATCCCCATGATCGAGAAGATCGCCAACAGCGTCAGCAAGGACATCAGCAGCTGACTCATCAGCTGCTGCAGGCTCTGCGTGACGTTGTCGATGTCGTTGGTGACCCGGCTGAGCACTTCGCCCAGAGGGCGTGCGTCGAACCATGCCAGGGGCAGGCGCGCCAGCTTGGCCTCGGCATCGCGCCGCAGGCGCTTGCTCAGCGCCTGCACCAGTGCCGTGGTCAGCCATGCCTGCGCCCACTGGAGCGCGGAGGCCGTGGCGTAGAGCGCCGCCACCAAGGCCAATTGCCGCGCCAGGCCGGCCGGAAGACCCGGCTGGCCGATGGACGCCACCACCAGGTCCGTTGCCATTCCCAATTGCCAGGGCCCCAGCGTGCCCAGCAGCACGCTGGCCGTGGTGAAAGTCAGGACCAGGGCCAGCCGTCGGTGGTCGCCCAACAAGAAGCGCCCCATGCGGCGCAGCGCGGTGCGCATATCCTGGGGCCGGGCGACGCTGCCCGGCAGCATCCCGCCACCGCGCAGCAGGTGCATGGCCGGCCGGCTCCCTGAAGTGCCTTCACCCTCGCGGGCTTCGGTGCTGTGAGCCTTGGCAGCGGCCTGGCGACTCATGGCGCAGCGTCCCCTTCCTGCGAGGACTGCGAGGCGACG
>CAILZB010000103.1 GCA_903838565.1 uncultured beta proteobacterium
ATATTGTCGTAGTTTTGTGGCGCCGACCGTTATGTGGCGGACCCTCGGGCCAGGCTCGCCGCCACTGAAGGCAGGCGGGTCAATGGGCACAAAATCTTCAGAGTGTTTGCAGCCACTTCATCAGGTCCTGATCCTTGCGCCATCCGGCGGCAACGGGGCGTACCGCCGAAGGAGTCGGGGGCAGGCATGCATCTAGAGCAGCCTGCTTGGTTCGCATCGTAATCTCGGCATACCGATTGGTGGTATCCAGGCTGACGTGCCCGAGCCAGGCCCGGATGACATTGGGTTCAACACCAGACTCCAGGAGATAGACCGCCGTCGAATGGCGGAACACATGCGGCGAAACCACCTTGCGCTGTTCGTGCGCCCCGGTTCGGGTCAGGTCCTGCGTGTGCCGCCTGACGAGTTTGTAGACACCAAAGCGTGTCATCGGGTGGTGCCGATTGGAGACGAACAGCGCGCTCATCACGTCGCCCGATTGAACTGTGTCCAACTGTCTGATCAGGGCCGCTGTCTCCGGCCAAATCGGACAGGCACGCCACTTGTCGCCCTTGCCATGCAGTCGTGCGCGCAGCGGGCCGTCGAGATCCACATCGCCGACGCGAAGGTCGACAACCTCCTGAACACGGGCGCCCGTGTTGTAAAGCAGCATAAGCAGCGCCTGGTCACGCAGCGCGAGGTGCCCCGTCGCAGGCAGGGACTCGAAGAGACGATCAATCTCGTCACGCTCAAGGTAGCGTGTTGTCGGTGGCTGGGTGCGTTTGTTCGGGATGGCCTCAACCCGCTGCGCTTCGGCCAGCATCTCCGGATACTGCACGGCCAGGTAGCGGTAGAAAGTGTGCAGGCCCGCCAGACGCTGGTTGCGCGTCTGCGGTTTGTTGTGCCGCTGCGCCTCGATCATCTGCAGGAACTCAAGAACCCTCTGCGATGACAGGTCTGCCATGTTGAGTCGGGTAACTGGCTTGTGGCAGGCTTGCGCTGTGAAGGACAGGAAGAGCTTCATCGTGTCGCGGTAGCTCTTGATCGATCCCGGGCGCAACCCCTTCTGGACCTTTAGGTGATCTTCGAAGTAGCTGAACAGAACTTGCCCGACGGTGCTCATGGTTGACCTCGCTGCGGCGCGAATGCGCGGAAGCGCTGGTCTGCCTGCCGCAGAAGCTCTTCGGTAATGGTCAAGTAGACCGAAGTCGACGCAGGATCGGTGTGGCCGAGGAAGGTCGAAAGCTGGATCAAGCGGCTGTTGGGGTCGACACCTTCCTGATACCAGCGCAGCAATGTACCGACGGCGAAGGCATGTCGAAGATCGTGCAGCCGAGGGTGTGCCACGCCCGCGGGTATGTGCAGGCCAAGACGCGGCACCAGTAAGTGGAACGCCTGGCTGATCGTGCACTCGTGGATGGCGCCGCGCTTGGTGAATGAGAACAATGGTGCCGCCGGATCGCCAGGTCCACCGAACCGCTGCTCAACGTAGCGCGTCAATCGCTCGCCCATTTGCGGACCGAACGGCACGAAGCGGCTCTTGTTGAACTTGGTGTCGCGAACCATCAGCGTGGCGCGATCAAACTGGACGTCTCCCACCAGAAGCCTGGAGACTTCGCCAACGCGAAGTCCCAATCCGTACAGAAGCGCGAACACCGTCTCATAGACCAGCGCGCGGTGGGGCGCCTTGGGCCTTGTCGGAAGGCTGCTTGCCACGTCCAGCAAACGCTTTGCGTCATCCAGACTGAAGAGGTACGGGATACGTTGGCCCGTCACACGTCGAGTCCTTGCCGTCACCGGGTTGTGGTCAGTCATCCTCTGCGTCACCGCCCACTCGAAGAAGCGATGGATCACGCCAACCAGGTGGTTGTAGCTGCGCGCATGGGAACGCGGACGAGAGGCGAGGAAGCCGTCGATCAGGCCACTTTCAATTCGCTCCCAAGTCGTGGAGTGCCGGTCAGCCACGTAGGCATCCAGCAAACGCAGCGCGGCGGCCTCCGTTTGATACTTGCAGCCCAGAGCTCGCTTGTATTGCAAGAATGCCTTGATCGGCATGGCAAGCACGCTGTGAAGCTCGGCGTGAGGGCGGCTCATAGGGCCTCCCCGTTGCCCATGGCAACTTCGCGCAGTGCGGTCAGGGCAACCTTCGTGTAAATCTTGGTTGACTGCGGTGACCGGTGGCCGACATAGTCTCCGACCGTCTTCAGCGAGAACTCGGCGTCGACCAGTCGTTGTACGCACGTGTGGCGCAGCGTGTGGGAGCCGGCGCGATGAACTTCCACTCCAGCTTGATGAAGATACTTCGCTGCAGCCGACGACACCGCTGCGCTACAAATCGGGCTGCGTGGCGCCATGATGCGAAAGAATACGTGCCGGTCCGTGGTCTCGGGCCGCCCGTTCTTGAGATAGTCAATGATCGCCTCACCGACGACACCGGCCAGGGGGTAGGCTGACCAGTGGCCGGCCTTACGTTCTGGTACGCTGAGTCGCTCTCGCTTCCAGTCGATGTCGTCCAGCGTGAGCTTGGCCACCTCGTTGCCTCGCAAACCATACGCCACGAGCAGCAAAAGCATTGCATAGTCGCGACGGCCCACCACCGAGCGCCGATCTACACAGGCCAGCATGCGGCGGACTTCGTCCCACGTAATTGAGCGCGGCACGTCGGCAAGTCGGTAAGTCCGTGGCATCTCCACCGCTGCGCTGAGATCATCAGTGATGAAGCCCTCGCGGTAGCAGTAGCGCAGGAAGACGCGCAGAGCGCCGCAGAGATCTCGACGGGTCGTACGAGCCAGGCCCGGGCATCGGTCGACGACGAACGCGGCAAGCAGTGCCGGCGAGAACGCCGTCAGTGATGCGGAGTTGGTGCGCCGAAGGAATCCACAGAAGCCGTTCAGGTAATGCGCATAGCGTTCGATGGTGTCTTCCTTCAGTCCACGTTCTTCACGCAGGTAGTTCTGGAATCCCGGTGCATCGGCTTCGAACGGAAAGACCTTACGTTGACGGTGAGATTGGACTCTGCCTCGTAGCGCCAGTTCAAGCATCTGCCTGACCGACGTGCGCGCTTGGTTGGCAACCTTGGAGCGTGCTTCGGCGGACCTGCAACTCTTCCCATGCAACCCCTGCCAATGCTGCGCGAATGACTCCACATGTTCGAGTGCGGACTCAGCGTCACTTGCACCGCGTTGCTTGGCGAAATCACCAAACTGACATAGCAAAGGGACGCGCCTGAACATATTGCGGTCCGCGTAGCCCTGCGAATGCATCCACTCGACGTAGTGCTCGATGAATGCGCCTGCCACGTTCCCGCGTATGCGGTCAACCGTGGCCGGTTTGACGAAGTAACGTTCCAGCATGACAACCTCCATTCCAAGATAAGAAAGGAGATTGATCTTCCGCCTAGGTCACTCCGCGTTATGTGCCCTTCCTCAAACTCGCCTTCAGTGGCGGCGAGCCTGGCCCGAGGGTCCGCCACATAACGGTCGGCGCCACAAAA
>CAILZB010000104.1 GCA_903838565.1 uncultured beta proteobacterium
AGCAACGGAACGAGCTACAGCGTCGACGTCGCAGGTTCCGATCTCAAGGCCGACAGCAACGTGCACGCCCCTTTGGCTGCCAGCGACGCCGCCGGCAACACGATCACCGCCAGCGCAGACCCCGCCTACACGGTGGAATCCGTCAGCGTCGTGACCCTCTTTGCCAAGGGCCCCGATGCCACTGTCTACGAACACGGCCTCACGTCGACAACAGACAACAGTGAGACCACCAGCGGCAGTTTTACGGTGCACTCAAACGACGGCATTCAAAGCCTGTCGGTGGGCGGAACCACTCTCAATTTTGCGCAGCTCAATGCCTTGTCGAGCAGTGCTGTCCATGTCAATACCGGGCAGGGCGATCTGGCACTGACGAATTACGACGCCGTCTCCGGGCAGGTCAGCTACACCTACACGTTGACATCGGCGATCAACAACACAACTGCCGCTGCCACGGGTAACGATCACGTCACCAGTACATATTTTGACGACAGTGTCGCGCTCACTGTTACAGGTGTTGGTGGTAATGTTGCCAGCGACAATCTGGTGATTCGAGCCGTGGACGACGCGCCAGCGCCTGTCTCCAATCAGACCGTGACCCTGGTGGAGGGAACGACTACCGCAACGGTTACAAACCTGCTATTTGTGCTTGATTTCTCGAAGAGCATGGACGGCGCGGGATTGACCGCGCTAAAAGCTTCCGTTCATGAATTGCTCACCGCCTATCAGGCAAATGGTGGATTCAAGGTGGAAGTCGTTACCTTTGGCGTCAGCGCTGCTGCGGCACCCACTGTTTTCAGCGACGTGGCGAGTGTCGATAGCTACTTGAACACCATTGGCACCACTGCTGGAACCAACTATCAGACGGCCATTACAACGGCCGAGGCGGCATGGACCGCAGCTCACATCACCGGCGCTACGCCTGCCAATTCGGTGGCTTATTTCATCTCTGATGGCACGCCGAACGCCGGGAACATGACTCTTGGTTCAGCCACGCAAATTGGCTGGGACAGCTATGTGAATAACAACTTCTCCAAAGCCATCGCCGTTGGAATCAATACAAGTACGAGCAGTGGCGGCGGTACTGGCTCAGCAAGCGATACCGATTTGCAAGCTGTGGCACATACGCCAGGCGGCGCTGATGAAATCTACCAGGTTTCAGACTTAGGCAACCTCACATCGACTCTGGTTGGCACGGTCGTGACTCACACACAGCCGGGTAACGTTTTCCCCACTGATGTCCACGGGACGGTCACACCGGGCGTGTTCGGCGCGGACGGGTCTGGCACGCCGGCTCTCGCAAGCGTGCAGTACGGTGGCGTTAGCCATGCCTTTGACCCCACCCACACGTCCTATTCAATCGACACCAATGCGGGCAATGTCACCATCTTCAATGATGGCAGCTACGTTTTTACAGCCAAGTCCAACATCACCGTGGGTGCCACCGACGCCATTCAATATGTGGCTCAGGACGGCGATGGAACTCATGCACCGGCGGCAACACTCACGCTCGTGGTGACGGCCATCAACGATGCCCCTGGCGGGACGAATGCGACGTTCACGATCAACGAAGATACGAGCAAGACCTTCGCTGCCACCGACTTCGGCTTCAGCGACGTCAATGGCGATGCCCTTGCTGCGGTGAAGATCACGACGCTGCCCACGGCAGGTACCCTGACAGACAACGGTGTGGCAGTAACAGCGGGTCAACTGGTGTCGGTGGACGATATCGCTGGGGGTCACCTGGTATTCACACCTGCGGCCAACGCCAACGGTGTGGCGTATGCCAGCTTCAGCTTCCAGGTACAGGACAATGGCGGAACGGCGAACGGCGGCGTCAACCTGGATGCCAGCCCGAACACCATCAGCCTCAACGTCACACCGGTGAACGACGCGCCTGTTGCAACCATGACGAACGCAACATACGCGGCGATCGAGCAGACCAACCTGAACCTGCATGGCACGGGACTCTCCATCAGCGACGTCGACGCCGGAAGCGGTTCTATGACGGTCAGTCTGTCTGTCGGGGAAGGGATCTTGACGGCCGGGGCTGGCAACAGCGGCGCCCTTGTCAACGGGACTGGGACTTCGTCATTGACGATTACCGGCACTGTGACGCAAATCAACAACCTGCTCGGTGGAGTCGACACCGGTGCAGGTTCGGCAGGAACCATCGTATACAACGACAACACCAACACGCCAAGTGCCAGCACGCTCCTGACGCTGCAGGTCAATGACAATGGAAACACCGGGGGCGGCGCGCTCACTGATGTTCACACTGCGCAGATCAACATCACGGCCGTGAACGATGCGCCGGTGGCGGTTGCCGACCATGTCATCACAAACGCTGGTGCGGCTGGTACGTTCGTTCTGCCATCTTGGGCGCTGCTGGCGAACGACAGCGATCCCGAAGGCTCGCAACTTTCCGTCTCAGCGGTCAATACGCCATCCAGTCTCACAGCAGCCTTGGCGGCCGACCATGCATCGGTTACTGTGGTCGATACCGGTGGCTCCAGTGGCAGTAATCCTGGGGGCACTTTCAATTACGTCGTATCCGATGGCTCACTCACCGCTACGACGGCAGTCACGTTGAGCCAAGTTGCTGTAGCTGCGACGTTGTCAGGGACGAGCGGCAACGACATCCTGGTTGATGGCGTTGCAGGAGCCCATACGCTGAGTGGCGGTGCTGGCAATGATGTGCTGATTGCGAACAACAGCGGTGATACGCTGAACGGTGGCACCGGCAACGACCTGCTGATGGGCGGGACCGGGTCTGACGTATTCCAATGGAGTCTGAACGATCAGGGTACGACCGCAGCGCCCGCCGCTGACGTGATCAAGGACTTCAACGCGGCTGCGGTGACCAGCGGTGGCGATGTGCTCAACCTGAAGGACCTATTGCTAGGGGAACACGATGGGTCTGTCGCAGCCATCAACCTGACTAATTTCCTGCACTTCGGTTCGGATGCCACCGGTCATGTGTTGCTGTCGATCGACCATACGGGCACAAATGCCGCCAATCCCGACCAGACCATCACTTTCAGTAACATGACGCTGTCTCAATTGACCACGCAGTTGGAATTGACGGATCCTGCGCACATGGGAGACGCCGACATCATCGCGAAGCTCATCGCCCACGGCAACCTGAAGACCGACGGTTAGTCTCACGCTTGACCCCAAGCAAAACGGCCTGCAACTGCAGGCCGTTTTGGCTTTCAAACTCTCAAAGTCCGAGGCTCAGCCCGGTCTTCGTATTCGTCGAACTTATCGACCGGAGCCGCGCGAGCCACCGCCGCCACCTGAACGTCCACCGCCACCACCGCCGTAGCCACCGCCACCCGAGCGCGCGCCGGCATAGCCGCCGCCACCGCCGCTGCGATTGCCGCCGAAACCGCCGCGACCGCTGCGCTGCGACATCATGTCCACGCTGGTACGCATCGGATCCGGTTGACCCTGGCCGGTGCGTTGCGGTTGACCGCCACCGACACCGCCCAAATGGGCGCCGGGTGCGGGCTGCACGTCGTCGCTGTAGCCACCACCGCCGCCGCCCGAGCGTCCGCGACCCTGTGGAGGACGGTCACCCTGGGGACGGGGTCCCTGGGCTGGACGGGGTCCTTGTGCCGAGCGGGGTCCGGCGCCGCTGGCCGGGCCGCGTGGCGCGCCAGCCCTTGGGCCGCCGCGTCCACCACCGCCACCGCCGCCATTGCCGCCACGCCCACCGGCGCGGTTTTCGCTCACGCGCTGCATCATCTCGGTCCGTGCGGCGCGGCCTGCGGCTGCCATCACGTCGCGGCTGGGCGGGCTGCCCAATCCGCCCCAGATGGTCTGACGGCCCATGGCCAGAGGCTCGGCCTTTTCGCCGGGTTCTGCGCCAAAGCCCTCGACCAGCTTGACTTCAATGTTCTGTTTCGTGAAGCGCTCAATCGCCTGCATGAAGCCTTCTTCGTCCAGGCACACCAGGTTGATGGCGGCGCCGTCGGCACCCGCGCGGCCGGTGCGGCCGATGCGGTGCACGTAGTCTTCGCAGACGTTGGGGATCTCGTAGTTCACCACGTGCGGCAGGTCATCGATGTCGATGCCGCGCGCGGCGATGTCGGTGGCCACCAAGGCGCGCACATCGCCGCTCTTGAAGCCGGCCAGCGCCTGGGTGCGCGCGGTCTGGCTCTTGTTGCCGTGCAGCGCCATGGCGCTGATGCCGTTCTTTTCCAGGTACTCGGCCACCGAGTTGGCGCCGAACTTGGTGCGCGTGAAGACCAGCACCTGGCTCCAGTTGTGCTCCTGGATGATGTGCGCCAGCAGCGCCTTCTTCTTGCCGCGGCCCACGGGGTGAATCAGCTGCGTGATGCGCTGCACCGTGGTGTTGCGCGGCGTCACCTGGATGGACAAGGGGTCCTTCAACAGGTTTTGCGCCAGGTCGCGGATTTCGTCGCTGAAGGTGGCCGAGAACAGCAGGCTCTGCTTTTCCTTGGGCACCACGGCCAGCACTTTCTTCACGTCTTGGATGAAGCCCATGTCGAGCATGCGGTCGGCTTCGTCCAGCACCAGGATCTGCACCTGGCCCAGATCGAGCACGCCCTGTTGCAGCAGGTCGAGCAGGCGACCGGGAGTGGCCACCAGGATGTCCACGCCCTTTTTGACCTTGGCGATCTGCGGGTTCATGCCGACACCGCCAAAAATCACGGTCGACGTCAACTGCAGGTATTTGCCGTATTCACGCGCCGACTCTTCCACCTGAGCGGCGAGTTCGCGTGTCGGTGTCAGGATCAGCGCGCGGATGCCGTTGCCGCCGAACTTGTTCTGCACGCTGCGGCTCATGCTGAGCTTGTGCAGGATGGGCAGCATGAAGGCGGCGGTCTTGCCGGTGCCGGTCTGGGCGCCGCCCAGCAGGTCTTTGCCGTCGAGCACGGCCGGAATGGCCTGTGCCTGGATCGGCGTAGGGGTTTCGTAACCTTGCTCGTGCACGGCTTTCAGAATGGCAGGAGCCAGATTCAGTTCATCAAAATTCATAGGAAGGCGCCCGTTCCGGAGCGCTGGGGTATCGGCCTGTAGCGCTCCGGGAAGGAGCACACCAGTCAAAGGCAGATGGGATACAAAAATGGGCGCGTGACGTAACAGTCCTGGCCCCAGCAAAGTGCTGACGTTGCGATCCACTGGAGTACCGCAACAGCGCGCATTGTCGCATGAACTGCAGACTGGCGCTTTAGCGTCGATAATCACGGGTTGTCCGCCGAGCTCGGCGGCGTCAGTTGAACTTCACGCATCACCAGGTAAACCATGGCTCAATACGTATTTACGATGAACCGCGTCGGCAAGATCGTGCCGCCCAAGCGGCACATTCTCAAGGACATCTCGCTCAGCTTCTTCCCCGGCGCCAAGATCGGCGTGCTTGGCACCAACGGTTCCGGCAAGTCCACGCTGCTGAAAATCATGGCGGGCCTGGACACTGAAATCGAGGGCGAGGCCACGCCCATGGCCGGCCTGAACATCGGCTACCTGCCGCAGGAACCGCAGCTCGATCCGACTCAGACCGTGCGCGAGAGCGTGGAAGCCGGCATGGGCAAGGTGTTTGCCGCCAAGGCGCGGCTCGAAGAGGTCTACACGGCGTATGGCGAAGAGGACGCGGACTTTGACAAGCTGGCGCAGGAACAGGCCGAGCTCGAGGCCATCATCTCCACGGCCGGCACCGACACCGAGCACCAGCTCGAGATCGCCGCCGACGCGCTGCGCCTGCCCCCGTGGGACGCGGTCATCGGCGTGCTCTCCGGCGGCGAAAAGCGCCGCGTGGCGCTGTGCCGCTTGCTGCTGTCGCACCCCGACATGCTGCTGCTGGACGAGCCCACCAATCACTTGGACGCCGAGTCCGTGGACTGGCTGGAGCAGTTCCTGCAGCGCTATTCGGGCACGGTGGTGGCCATCACCCACGATCGCTACTTCCTGGACAATGCGGCCGAATGGATTCTGGAACTGGACCGCGGCAACGGCATCCCGTACAAGGGCAATTACAGCGACTGGCTCACGCAAAAGCAGGAACGCCTGGTGCAGGAAAACAAGGGCGAGGAGTCGCGCGCCAAGGCCTTGAAGAAGGAATTGGAGTGGTCGCGTCAGAACCCGAAAGCGCGCCAGGCCAAGAGCAAGGCGCGTCTGGCACGCTTTGAAGAACTGTCCGATTTCGAATACCAGAAGCGCAACGAGACCAACGAAATCTTCATCCCCGTGGCCGAGCGCCTGGGACAGGAAGTGATCGAGTTCGTGAACGTCACCAAGTCCTTTGGCGACCGCGTGCTGATCGACAACCTGAGCTTCAAGGTGCCACCGGGCGCCATCGTCGGCATCATCGGCCCCAACGGCGCCGGCAAGTCGACGCTGTTCCGCATGATCTCGGGCCAGCAAAAGCCCGACTCCGGTGAAGTGAAGATTGGCCAGACGGTGAAGATGGCCTTCGTCGACCAGAACCGCGACGACCTGAGCAACGAGAAGACCGTGTGGGAAGACGTCTCGGGCGGCCTGGACATCCTGAACGTGGGCAAGTTCCAGATGGCCAGTCGCGCCTACTGCGGGCGCTTCAACTTCAACGGCGCGGACCAGCAAAAGCGCGTCGGCACCTTGTCCGGTGGCGAGCGCGGCCGTCTGCACCTGGCCAAGACGCTGATCGCCGGCGGCAACGTGCTGATGCTCGATGAGCCGTCCAACGACCTGGACGTGGAAACCCTGCGCGCACTGGAAGACGCCTTGCTGGAGTTTGCCGGCTGCATCATGGTCATCAGTCATGACCGCTGGTTCCTGGACCGCATCGCCACCCATATCCTGGCCTGCGAAGGCGACAGCCAGTGGACCTTCTACAACGGCAACTACCAGGAGTACGAGGCCGACAAGAAGAAGCGTCTGGGCGAAGAGGGCGCACGCCCGCACCGCATGCGCTTCAAGGCGCTGAAGTAAGCGTCTAGACGCGCTCGCCTAGCGGCGCTGCGCTTTGCTCAGCACAATGGGGCGGCGCGCTCGGACTTTTCGTCCGACGCGCCTGTCGCCATGAGCCAACCCGCCTCGAAGAATCCCCTCAAGCACCTGCGTCCCTCCGACCTGAGAGGCATCGCGCAACTCGCCACCGACGCCACCACCGGCGTGGCGCGCATCGTCGAAGGTGTGCACCAGTCCGTGTGGGACACGCTGGGCGTGGCCGGCAGGGCGCCGGGACAGACCGGCGGCATCACCGGCTTCGTCTATCAGGCCGTGCAGGGCGTGGCGCAGTTGCTGGGCGATGGCGCCGACAGGCTGTTGGCCACGCTGCAGACCCGGATGGAGGCCACGCAGGGCGCCGAGCCCGGAACGCCGCAGCGCGAGGCTGCGCTGGCCGTTCTCAACGGCGTGATGGGCGACCGGCTGATTGAAAGCAAGAACCCACTGGCCCTGCCCATGACGCTGCACCACCAGGGAGCGGCTTTGGATTGGCAGGCACTTCCCGCGGGACTCCAACCGAAGGTCCTGCTGATGCTGCACGGACTGTGCATGAACGACCTGCAGTGGACTGCCCAACATCAGGGCCAGGCCGTGAACCACGGCGAGGTGCTGGCGTCAGCGCTGGGCTATTCGCCGGTCTATCTGCGCTACAACTCCGGGCTGCACGTATCGCAAAACGGGCGCGAACTTTCCAGCCAGCTTGAGCAGTTGCTCGCGCATTGGCCAGTTCCTTTGGATGAGATCACGGTGCTGGCGCACAGCATGGGCGGCCTGCTGATCCGCAGCGCGCTCCACGTCGCGCGGCAGCAGGGCCTGGCTTGGCCGCGAAAGCTCAAGAACATCGTTTTCCTCGGAACGCCGCACCACGGCGCGCCGCTGGAGCGCGCCGGCAACTGGCTCGACACGCTGCTGGGCAGCACGACCTACACCGCGCCCTTGGCGCAACTGGGCCAGCTGCGCAGCGCCGGCGTCACCGATCTGCGCTACGGCCTCGTATTGGATGAGGACTGGCAGGGTCGCGATCGCTTCGAGCGCGCGCACGACCAGCGCCAGGTGGTGCCTCTGCCCGAAGGCGTGGCCTGCTTCACGGTGGCCGCGACGCTGGCGGACAAGCGCCGCGCGCTGGCCGACCGCTTGGTCGGCGACGGACTGGTGCCATTGCGCAGCGCGCTGGGCCAGCACGACGAAGCGCAGCGTTGCCTACAGTTCGCCAAGGAGTCGCAGTGGATTAGCTACCGCACCGGCCATATGGAACTTCTCAGCCGCCCGGAAGTGACGCAGCAACTGCTGCATTGGTTGGCGCCTGCGGCGGCTTGAGGAATTCAATAGTTTGATCAAAAATTAGTTCATATGTTGATGGATAAAGTGATGAATTTGTCATTCAAAGTCATTTTGTGATCAAATAACGGGTGTTGCGCCTCATCTCCGCGAGGCGCCGAAAGATACCCATGAACGTGCCCATCGCCCAACTGCTCTCCGAGCACCGCATCCACGAAGTGGAATGCGTGATCCCCGACATGACCGGCATCGCCCGCGGCAAGATCCTGCCCAAGGACCTGTTCCTCGCCGCTGGTGAAATGCGTTTGCCCAAGAGCGTGCTGCTCAACACCGTGAACGGCCAGCAGCCCGACAACGGACCCCATGTCGGCGACACCGACCCCGACATGGTGTGCAAGCCCGACGTTGCAACCTTTCGCGTCGTGCCCTGGGCTGCCGAGCCGGTGGCGGTGGTGATCCACGACTGCTTTGAGTGGGACGGCTCGCCCGTGGCGCTGTCGCCGCGTGCCGTGCTGCGCCGAGTCATCGATCTCTACACCCAGCGCGGCTGGCGCCCGGTGGTGGCGCCCGAGATGGAGTTCTTTCTGGTGGCGCGCCAGCAGAACCCGCACGAGCCGCTGCAGCCGCCGATCGGGCGCACCGGCAAACCCGAAGCGGGCCGCCAGAGCTACTCGGTCGACGCGGTGAACGACTTCGATCCCTTCTTCATGGAGCTGTCGTCCTTTTGCGCGGTGCACCGGCTCGGCGTCGAGACCCTGATCCACGAGGCTGGCGCCGGCCAGATGGAGATCAACTTCACCCACGGCGACCCTCTGGAACTGGCGGACCGCGTGTTCCTGTTCAAGCGCACGGTGCGCGAGACGGCGTTGCGCCACGGCATCTTTGCCACCTTCATGGCCAAGCCGATGGAGATGGAGCCGGGCAGCGCCATGCACATCCACCAGAGCATCGTCGACGCCGACGGCCACAACATCTTCAGCCAGCGCGACGGCAGCGCCAGTCCGGCTTTCTTCCACTACATCGCGGGATTGCAGAACTACGTGCCGCAGGTGATGCCGATACTTGCGCCCTACGTCAACTCTTACCGTCGCCTGGCGCCCCACATGTCGGCGCCGACGAACGTGCGCTGGGGCTACGACAACCGCACCTGCGGCATCCGCGTGCCCAAGTCCGCGCCCGAGGCCCGGCGCGTGGAAAACCGCGTCCCCGGCGTCGATGTGAACCCCTATCTGGCGCTGGCCGCGACGCTCGCCTGCGGTTATCTGGGGATGATGGAAAAGCGCGCGCCGGCCGAGGCCGTGAGCACCAGTGCCTGGAACATGGAGCACGAACTGCCGCGCCATCTCGAGGACGCGATCGAACTGCTGCGCGCCTGCGCCCCGGTGGGTGAGCTGCTGGGCAAGGGTTTTGTCGAGGCCTTTTGCGCTGTGAAGGAACTCGAATTCGGCACCTACAACCGCGTCATCAGCTCCTGGGAACGCGAGCATCTTTTGCTGCTGGTGTAAGTACCATGAAGAAACCATTGAACTCCATAAGCACCGGCATCGATCCTGTCAAGGCGCAGGTGCTGCTGCAAAAAGAGCAGATCGCCTTCGTCGCACGAAACCCGCGGTCGCAGGCGCTGTCGCAGCGCGCCAACGCGCACCTGCTGTTCGGCGTGCCGCTGCACTGGATGAACGACTGGGGCACGCCGTTTGCGCTGCAGGTGGCGCAGGCTCAAGGCGCGCAACTGGTCGACGTCGACGGCCACGCCCTGGCCGACTTCTGCCTGGGCGACACCGGCGCGATGTTCGGCCACTCGCCCGCGCCAGTGGCTCAGGCCGTTGCGGCCCAGGTGCAGCGCGGCATCACCGCGATGCTGGCGAGCGAGGATGCCGCCGCGGTCGGCGAGCTGCTCGCCGAGCGCTTCGGTCTGCCGTTCTGGCAGTTCGCCATGACCGCCACCGACGCGAACCGCTTCGTGCTGCGCTGGCTGCGCGCGGCCAGCGGCAGGAAGAAACTCATCGTCTTCAACGGCTGCTACCACGGCACGGTGGACGACGTGTTCGTCGATCTGGTCGATGGCCAACCGGTGCAGCGCGACAGCCTGCTGGGCCAGGTGCACGACCTCACGGCGCACACGGTGGTGGTCGAGTTCAACGACCTCGTCGCTCTGGAGGCGGCCCTGGCACAAGGCGACGTCGCCTGCCTGCTGGCCGAGCCGGCGATGACCAATATCGGCATGGTGCTGCCCGAGCCCGGCTACTGGGAGGCGGCTCAGGATCTGATACGGCACCATGGCACAGCCCTGGTCTTGGACGAGACCCACACCATCAGCTGCGGCCCTGGCGGCTATGCCCGCGCCCACGGCCTGCAGCCCGACGCCGTCGTGCTCGGCAAGCCACTGGGGGGCGGTGTGCCCTGCGCGGCCTATGGTTTCAGCACGCCGTGGGCGCAGCGCGTGGTGCAGGCCAAGCGCAACGCGCCGCCCGGACACTCGGGCATCGGCACGACGCTCAGCGGCAATCTGCTGGCGATGGCGGCGATGCGCGCCACGCTGACCGAATTGATGAACGACGCCGTTTACGCGCCGATGCTGGCCTTGGCGAGCACGCTCACGCTGGGCCTGCGCGCCGTGATCGAATGCCATAACTTGCCTTGGTGTGTGACGCAACTGGGCGCACGCTGCGAGTTCCAGTTCCGCGCCACGCCCCCGCGCAACGGAGACCAGGCTGGCGCCGCGCTCGACCCCGAGCTGGAGCACCTGATCCATCTGGCACTGCTCAATCGCGGCGTCATGATCACGCCCTTTCACAACATGATGCTGGTGTGTCCGTCCACCACCCAAGCTGACGTGGACAAGCTACTGCGCGCTTTCGATGAGGTGCTGGAGCAGATCTGCCATGGCTGAGAAGAAAGCCAAAACCAAACCGCCAGCGCTCGCACGGGTGGCGGGTTCGACGCAGCAGGACGATTGCTACCAGCGCCTGCGCCAGTGGGTCACCGTGGGCCGCTTTCTGCCCGGCGAGCGCCTGAAGATCCGCGCCGTCGCAGCCGAACTGGACGTCGGTCTGATGCCGGTGCGCGCCGCCTTGCAGCGGCTCGCGGCCGAAGGTGCGCTGGTGAACATCCCGAATGCCGGCGTGGCGGTGCCGTCCCTGTCGCGGGCCGAATTCGACGACGTGCTCGACATGCGCCTGCTGCTCGAAGGCGAGGCGGCAGAGCGCGGCAGCCTGCGCCTGAGCGCCGACGAGCAGCTGCGCCTGCAACGGCTGGACCGGCGCATGGCGGCGGCGCTGGCGGCGGCCGACGCCAAGGCCTATCTGGCGGACAACGAGGAATTCCACCTCATCCTGTACCGGGCGGCGGGCTCGCCCACGCTGCTCGCGCTGATCGAAACCGTGTGGCTCAAGGTGGGGCCGCTGTCAAACCAGCTGTTCGACCACGCCGACGCGCTGCCGGTGCTGAACGACGCGCACGACGACGTGCTGACGGCGCTGGCGCGCCGCGACAGCGCGGCGGTGCGCCGGGCCATCGAGCGCGACCTGTTTGTCGCCGGGCAGTTCTTGCGCCAGGCCTGCAAGGGACGTTAGGGTCGGACCGTCCCACAAAGTGTCAGGTTATCCGCCAACCCGTAAACTCGACCCTTCATGACCGCCCTTGTCGACGTTTCCTTCTTCCCGCGTGCCGCCAAACCGCTCGCCAGCTACCGCAAGTACTGGGCGGCGCGCTTTGGCACGGCCAAATTCCTGCCGATGAGCCGCGCCGAGATGGAGGCGCTGGGCTGGGACTCCTGCGACGTGATCCTGGTGACCGGCGACGCCTACGTCGATCACCCCAGCTTCGGCATGGCGGTGATCGGGCGCATGCTGGAAAACCAGGGCTTTCGCGTCGGCATCATCGCCCAGCCTGACTGGCAAAGCGCCGACCCGTTCAAGGTCCTGGGCAAGCCCAATCTGTTCTTCGGTGTGACCGCGGGCAACATGGACTCGATGATCAACCGCTACACCGCGGACCGCAAGATCCGCAGCGACGACGCCTACACCCCGGGCGACGTGGGTGGCAAGCGGCCGGACCGCGCGGCGCTGGTGTACTCGCAGCGCTGCCGCGAAGCCTTCAAGGATGTGCCCATCGTGCTCGGCGGCATCGAAGGCTCGCTGCGCCGCATCGCGCATTACGACTACTGGTCGGACAAGGTGCGCCGCTCCATCCTGATCGACGCCAAGGCCGATCTGCTGCTGTACGGCAACGCCGAACGCGCGCTCGTGGAGATTGCGCACCGAATCGCTGCGCGTGAACCGGTGCAGCAGATCACCGACGTGCGTGGCACCGCCTTCGTGCGCCGCAGCGACGACGAGAGCGGACGCGGCTGGTTTGAAATCAACTCCACCAGCGTGGACGAGCCAGGGCGCGTGGAAGCGCATGTGAACCCGTACCAGACGACGTCGGAGCAGGCGGCAGGGCAGGGCGGCAGTTGCGCCAAGGACGACGGCACGCCCGATCCGGCCATCGACAGCGCTTCTACGAAATCGAATGTTCAGCCGCTGACCTTCTTCGCCAATCCGGCCTTGATGGGGAAGCTCAAGGTGCCGCCGCGCGAACGCTCGGTGATCCGCCTGCCGTCGTACGAGCAGGTGAAGAGCGACCCGGTGCTGTACGCGCACGCAAACCGCGTGCTGCACCTGGAGACCAATCCCGGCAACGCGCGCGCTTTGGTGCAGGCGCATGGCGAGGGTGCGACCGCGCGCGACGTGTGGATCAACCCGCCGCCGATTCCGCTGACCACCGTCGAGATGGATCTGGTGTTCGATCTGCCGTATGCGCGCTCGCCCCATCCCGCCTACGCGGATGAAAACGGCAGCCATGACGGCGCCACGAAGATCCCGGCGTGGGAGATGATCCGCTTTTCCATCAACATCATGCGCGGCTGCTTCGGCGGCTGCACCTTCTGCTCCATCACCGAGCATGAAGGCCGCATCATCCAGAGCCGCTCCGAAGAATCGGTGATCCGCGAGATCGAGGACATCCGCGACAAGGTCAAGAGTTTCACCGGCACCATCTCGGACCTGGGTGGACCCACGGCCAACATGTACCGCCTGGGCTGCAAGAGCCCCGAGATCGAAGCGGCGTGCCGCAAGCCCAGCTGCGTCTATCCGGGTGTGTGCCAGAACCTGCACACCGACCACGCGCCGCTGATCCACATGTACCGCCGTGCGCGCGCGCTCAAGGGCGTGAAAAAGATTTTGATCGGTTCCGGCCTGCGCTACGACCTGGCCGTGCTCTCGCCCGAGTACGTGAAGGAACTGGTGACGCACCATGTGGGCGGCTACCTGAAGATCGCGCCCGAGCACACCGAGCAGGGGCCGCTCACCAAGATGATGAAGCCCGGCATCGGCGCCTACGACAAGTTCAAGACCCTGTTCGAGAAGTTCTCCGCCGAGGCCGGCAAGAAGCAGTTCCTGATTCCGTATTTCATCGCAGCGCACCCGGGAACCAGCGACGAGGACATGATGAACCTGGCGGTGTGGCTGAAGAAGAACGGCTTTCGCGCGGACCAGGTCCAGACCTTTTACCCCTCGCCCATGGCCAGCGCCACGGCCATGTACCACAGCGGCAGGAATCCCTTGCGCAAGGTCACGCGCGACTCCGAGACCGTGGACGTGGTGCGCGGCGAACGCCGTCGCCGCCTGCACAAGGCCTTTTTGCGCTACCACGACCCGAACAACTGGCCGCTGCTGCGCGAAGCGCTGAAAGCCATGGGCCGAGCCGACCTGATCGGCAACGGCAAGCATCATCTGATCCCCACCTTCCAGCCGCTGAACGATGGCAGCTACAGCAGCGCGCGCCGCAAGAACTCCACCGTCGCTGCCGTGAAGTCGTCGCCCGTGCTCAAGGGCCGCCTGCTGACGCAGCACACGGGATTGCCGCCGCGCGACAATGGCTCCAGCCCAGGGCTTGTCAAGGCTCAGCGCAAAGTGCGCTGACCGGGTCTGTCATGGCGACAGTCCCGGAGCACTGGCTGCGGGTTCGCTCGCCATCGGGTCCATCTGCCGCTCGATCTCCAGATCAGGCAAGGGCGCCTCATTCGTGACCGCAGGCGCGGGCGCGTCCAGCAGATGCACCACCGAGGGCGCTGAAAAAACGATCAGCGTCAGCACCAGCTGCGCCAGGATGAAGGGCAGCAGGGCCTTGACGATGCGCGAGGTGCTCACCTGCGCCAAGCCCGAGCGCGAGCGCGCCATCAGCACGGCGTAGCCCATGGGAGGGATCAGAAAGCTCAGCTGCAGCACCAGCAGCAACAGCACGGCCGCCTGCTGTGCGTCGCCCAGATGCACGATCAGCGGCGGCGCCAGCACCGGGATGATGACGAATATCATCTCGAAGGCGTCCAATACCCAGGCGCACAGCGCCACCAGCAGCAGCACCAGCGCGGCCGTGAGCTGCGGCGCCAGTGTGGAGCCGAGCACCAGCGCGGCAAACCATCGATCGGTGCCAAACAGGCGAAACACCAGGCTGAAGCTGGTGGCGCCCACGAGCAGCGCGAACAGCGCGCCGCTCAAGGCCAGCGTGTTGCCCAGCACCTCGCTCCACTGCACCCGGTTCAACGCGCGGCTGGCCAGCGAGCTGACGATGAGCAGCACGCCGCCGGTGGCGGCACCCTCGACCGCATAGATCTTCCCGGTGAAAACCCCGGCCAGCAACAGCACGATCGCCGCCACGGCAAGCAGCGCCAGCGCCATCTCTGATGCACGCGGTGCCACCGCATCGGCAGGGTTGTTGGCGCCCCGCCCCTGCCACCAAGCCACCAGCGCCCACAGCGCCAGCACGGCGGCGGCCGGCAGCAGCGCGGCGTGGAACAGGTCCTGGGTGTTGATGATGCGCTGCGTGCCCAGAATGTAGCCGGGCAGGTTGCTGGCCTCGGTGTGCGCGTTCAGCATGGCGTCGCCCAGCAGGATCAGCACCAGCGAGGGCGGCACCACCACGCCGATGGTGGCCGACACGCTGATGAGCGCGGTGGCACGTGCCGGGTCGGCGCCGCCCAGGCGCGGCGCCACCAGCCGCGAGAGCAGCGCCGAGCTCGACGCCACCGAGCCGTTCATCGGTGCCACCAGCGCGCCCACACCCAGCGCCGCCAGCGACGCTCCGGCGCCGCTGCGGCGAAAGAGCCGGGCCAGTGACGAGAACAGCGCATCGGCCACGCTCAGGCGCTGCAGCAGCACGCCGATGAACACGTACAACGGCAGGGCCTGCAACAGGTCGTGCTCGAGCAGGCCCACCAGGCGCGTGGGCAGGGCGGACAGGATGTTCAGATCGAATTGCCCGCCGATCACGCCCAGCGCAGCGAACGTGCTGGCCACGGCGCAGAGCAGGGCCCAGACTGGCAGCCCGGTGCTGACGACCAGAACGGCCAGCGCCAGCAGCATCCAAGCGCCCGCTGCGGGACCGATGAGGCTCAAGGCCGGGGCTCCTTGCGTGTAAGAACCTGCAGCACCGCTTCCAGCAGCACCAGCAACAGCAGCAGCGCCAAGGCAAGCTTGATGAGGAAATAGCCGGGCGTCATCGTTTCGCTGAATCTTTCCCAGTGGCGCACGGACTCGGAGACGATTGGCGCGCTGGCCCAGAGCAGGAACAAGGACCAGGGAGCGACGCACAGCAGCAGCGCCCAGCGCTTCCAGCGCGGCATCGGCAAGGCGCCGGTGCGGTGCGAGTGCAGCGCAGCGAGATGCGTATGGCCGACCGAAGCGGCCGTGATGGCCACGGCCATGTACAACGCGAACACGATTTGCGCCACGTCGTTGGCTTGGCGCGAATACGCCTGGATCAGCTCGCGCAGTGGCCACTGCGCAAACAGCAGCAGGGCCAGCGGCAGCGCGAGCAGACCGGTCAATCGCAGCAGCACGCGCATCAGGTTCATTCTTTCTTCGTGCGTTTGTGGGGCATGGGCCGAGGATACCGCGAGATGCAGGTTAGAATCCGGCCTCGTCGGGGCGTAGCGCAGCCTGGTAGCGCATCTGGTTTGGGACCAGAGGGTCGAAGGTTCGAATCCTTTCGCCCCGACCATCATCAAAAGGCAAAGGCCGTCAGGGTATCGACCCTGGTGGCCTTTTTCATGTCCGCTTCAGGCCTTCGATGCGGTGCACAGCAGCCATGGCCTGGAGCACATGCACAACCCGGTGCAGGCGCTGGGTGCCCTCGGGCTATCCGATGGGTCAAACTTATTGCGAGGTGCTGGCGCAGATTCAGCTCCTCCTGCGCAGGAAATGAAACTTCGCAGTTCGAACTCAGGCGGGCTCGCGTAACGCCTGGCGCGTGGTGCAACAGGGTTCATGCCCGAGGCAGACGCAGTTCAAGCCGCCTGGCGATGCCTGCCGCAGCTTCAGGTATTCATCGAACACCTGCTGCGGCGCGATGTCCGAAACGCTGTCGGGTTCGTGCATGGCGGTGGCGCACTCCGATGCGGAAAACCGCATCAACGGGTGGATCGGTCCGGCCAGCAAGGCCAGCACGGGCGTCTGGCTGGCTCGCCCCAGATGCATCAGTCCGCCATCGGCGCACACCCGCAGCGCCGCATCGCGGATTCGGGCAAACACTTGGGGAATGCTCTGCGTCGCGACCTCGTTGCTGAGTTTGCCGCCGAGCACAAACCTCCGTGCCAGGCAATCAGTCAGCTCACGGCCATTGGCCGAGCCGATCAGCACGATTTCCGTACCGGGTTCATGCTCAAGCACCAGCGCCACGAATGCTTCCCAGTGCGCGTAGGTCCGATATTCGGCGACGCCACCCACGACCAGCGCGATCGTGCCGGGCTGGCGCTGCGCTGCGCCGTGGTCCAGCTTCAGGTTGAACACGGGCCTGATCGGGCCGTATGCCACTGCGGCTGAGCCGCCCTAGTGAGCCACGGCGTTGTAGCCGAACTCCAGCCGGTTGAACTCGGGCCCGTAGTAGTAGCCCTGGAGCGCCAGAAATGGCTGCCGGGGCAGATGGCGTGCCTTGAACCGCATGCACTTCCACGACAGTGACTCGAGCAACACGAAATCGTATTGGTCGAAATTCAGCGCATTGGCGTCAGAGTAGGTGGCTGAAAAAAACGGATCTTTGCGGTACAGGGACGCGATGTTTTCGACGGAGTACAGGTCCACCTTGAAGTGCGCACCGGCGAACAGCGTGCGGGCCGAGCGATCCATGATGGAGTCGCCCAGTTGCGGCATGCCAAGATAGACCCAGAGGATGCGGCGCGTGGCCTGCGGTATCTTCGGCACCAGCCGCCTGTCCTGGCCCGTGGCGCGCAGGTACAGCGCCCGCTTGAGACGGTGAAAGAAGAGTTTCGAAATGGATTTTCGCCGCAGCAAATCAGGCCAGTTTGAGTGCAGCGTTCCCGGCACCTGCGGCAGGAAGACCGCGCTCGCATAGTCCGCGATGCGCGAGCGCGCGCGCTCCAGCGCGCGGGCGAAGGTCATTGTGTGCCGAAAATCCGGTCGCCCGCGTCGCCCAGTCCCGGCAGGATGTAGCCGTGGTCGTTCAGCTGGCGGTCGATGGCGGCGGTGAAGATGTCCACGTCCGGGTGCGCGGCCTGCATCGCGGCGATGCCTTCAGGGCAGCTCACCAGGCAGGCGAGTTTGATCGATTTGGGGTTCAGCGCTTTCACGCGTTCGATCGCAGCGATGGCGGAATTGCCCGTGGCGAGCATGGGATCGACGACGATCACGTCGCGCTCATCCATCTCCTTGGGCATCTTGAAGTAGTACTCCACCGGATGCAGCGTCTTCGGGTCGCGGTACAGGCCGATGTGGCCCACGCGCGCTCCAGGGATCACGCTCAGCATGCCCTCCAGAATGCCGTTGCCTGCGCGCAGGATCGACACCAGCACCAGCTTCTTGCCGTCGATGACATGGCCCGTCATCTTTTCCAGCGGCGTCTCGATCTCCACCTCCTGCAGCGCCACGTCGCGCGTGATCTCGTAGGCCATCAGCATGCTCAGTTCGTTGAGCAGATGGCGAAATGTGTTGGTGGACGCGTCCTTCTTGCGCATCAGCGTGAGCTTGTGCTGCACCAGTGGATGGTCTAGAACGTGAACTTGGCTCATGGTGTGCCGCCTTGGTCGAAAAGTACAATCGAGCCTTAGTGTAGGCAATAAATCGGGAGTCGTTCGTGGCAGGTCATTCCAAATGGGCAAATATTCAACACCGCAAGGGTCGGCAGGACGAAAAGCGGGGCAAGGTCTGGACCCGCATCATCCGTGAAATCACCGTCGCAGCGCGCCAGGGTGGAGGCGACCTGAGCGCCAATCCGCGCCTGCGCCTGGCCGTGGACCGGGCCAAGGCGGCGAACATGCCTGCCGACCGCGTCAAATACAACATCGACAAGGCCACCGGCAACCAGGAAGGCGTGACCTACGAGGAGATCCGCTACGAGGGCTATGGCATTGGCGGCGCAGCCATCATCATCGACACCATGACCGACAACAAGGTGCGCACCGTGGCCGAAGTGCGCCACGCGTTCAGCCGCAACGGCGGCAACATGGGCACCGAAGGCTCGGTCGCGTTCCAGTTCAAGCACTGCGGCCAGCTCATCTTCGCCCCCGGCACGAGCGAGGACAAGGTGATGGAGGTGGCGCTCGAAGCCGGCGCCGACGACGTCATCACCGGTGACGACGGCGCGATCGAGGTGCTGACTTCGCCGGCGCAATTCGAGGCCGTGAAGAACGCGCTCGAGGCCGCCGGCCTCAAGGCGGACGTGGCCGAGGTCACGATGCGCGCGGAAAACACGATCGAGCTCACGGGCGAGGATGCCGTGCGCATGCAAAGGCTGTTGGACGTGCTGGAGGACCTGGACGACACGCAGGCGCTGTACCACAACGCCGAAATCGACAGCGAGGCGCTATGAAGGTCCTCGTCATCGGCGGCGGTGGCCGCGAACACGCGCTGGCCTGGAAACTGGCGCAGTCACTCAAGGTGCAGACGGTCTATGTGGCGCCGGGCAACGGCGGCACGGCGCTGGACAAGCGGCTGGAAAACATCGCCATCACCGATGTCAAGGAGCTGCGCGTCTGGGCCCAGGAGAACCACATCGCGCTGACCGTGGTCGGGCCCGAGCAGCCGCTGGCGGCGGGCGTGGTGGACGAGTTCCGCGCGCACGGTCTGCGCGTGTTCGGCCCGACACAGGCGGCCGCGCAGCTGGAAAGCTCGAAGGCGTTTTCCAAGGCGTTCATGCAGCGCCACGGCATCCCCACGGCCGAGTTCCAGACCTTCAGCGACGCGGCGCCGGCGCACGCCTATGTGGACGCCAAGGGCGCACCGATCGTGGTCAAGGCCGATGGCCTGGCGGCGGGCAAGGGCGTGGTCGTGGCGATGTCGCTGGAAGAAGCGCATGCGGCCATTGACTTCATGCTGCTGGACAACAGCCTGGGCGTGGCGCACAACGTGGGTGGCGCGCGCGTCGTGATCGAGGAATTCCTGGCCGGCGAGGAAGCCAGCTTCATCGTCATGTGCGACGGCAAGAACGTGCTGGCGCTGGCCACCTCGCAGGACCACAAGCGCCTGCTCGACGGCGACGAGGGCCCCAACACCGGCGGCATGGGCGCCTATTCGCCCGCGCCCGTGGTCACGCCGCAGGTGCACGCCCGCGCCATGCGCGAGATCATCCTGCCCACCATTCGCGGCATGGAGAAGGACGGGATTCCGTTCACCGGTTTCCTCTACGCGGGGCTGATGATCGCCGCCGACGGTCAGGTGAAAACGCTGGAGTTCAACTGCCGCATGGGCGACCCGGAAACCCAGCCCATCATGATGCGGCTCAAGACCGATCTGGTGGACGTGCTGTGGGCCGCCACCGAAGTCCCCGGCAAGCTCGATCAGATCGAGCTGCAGTGGGACCGGCGCACGGCGCTGGGCGTGGTGCTGGCAGCGCATGGCTACCCCATGCATCCGCGCAAGGGCGACGCCATTGCCGGGCTGCCGCATGACGCTGACGACGCCGTGGTGTTTCACGCCGGGACTCAATTGGCGGACGGTGTGGTGCGCAGCAGCGGCGGGCGCGTGCTGTGCGTCACGGCCCTGGCCGAGACCGTCAAGGCGGCGCAAACGCGCGCCTACGAGGTGATCAACCTGATCCACTTCGATGGCATGCAGTATCGCCACGACATTGGTCACAGGGCGGTGCGCAGCTGATGGCCGAGGCGGATCAGCAAGGGTCGACGCAGTGCGATTACCCGCATCCGTTTCCCCTGCAGTTTCGCGGCAGCGCACTGGCGCGCTGGGTGCTGACGCGCTTCGGCTGGAAGGTGTACTTCGAGGGCTTGCCGGCGCTGCAGGGCGTGGTGGCGGTGTATCCGCACACCAGCAACTGGGACTTCGTGGTGATGATCCTGGCCAAGTGGGCCATGGGCGTTCCCGCGAACTTCTGGGGCAAGGACAAGCTGTTCCGTATTCCGCTCTTCGGTGCCTGGCTGCGCTGGCTCGGCGGGGTGCCAGTAGAGCGCACTTCGGCGCGTGGCGTGGTGGCTCAGGCCGTGGACCTGATCGCAGCGAGGAAGAGCCGAAGTGAGTATTTCTGGCTCGGTCTGGCGCCTGAAGGCACGCGGCGCAAGATACCCGGCTGGCGCAGCGGCTTCTATCGCACGGCGCTGCAGGCCAAGATACCGCTGGGCCTGGCGCGGCTGGACTACGGCCGGCGCGAGGTGACGCTGCTGGACTTCATCGCGCTCAGCGGCGACGAGTCTCAGGACATGGCGCGCATCGCCGGCGTGTACCAGGGCGTGCAGGGCCGGTGGCCCGGCAATGCGGCGCCAATTCAGTTGCTCGCGGCCGACGTGCCGCGCAGCGAAACCATCGTGAAGTGAGGAACGAAACAATGACACCCGTGCAGCAACAGGTCAGGGCCTATCTGGTCGCATTGCAGGACGACATCACGCGCCGTATCCAGGACCTGGACGGCACGCCGTTTGTGGTCGACCCCTGGGAGAAGGCGCCGCTTGAGCCGCTGCAGGGCAACGGGCTGACCAAGATCCTGGAGGGCGGTCCCTTGTTCGAGCGCGCCGGCTGCGGCTTCTCACATGTCAGCGGCGCGAAGCTGCCGCCCTCGGCCACGCAGCACCGGCCCGAACTGGCGGGAGCGCCGTTCGAGGCCATGGGGGTGTCGCTGGTGTTTCACCCGCGCAACCCCTACGTGCCCACCGTCCACATGAACGTGCGCATGCTCGCGGCCACGCTGCCGGGCAAGGCGCCGGTGTGCTGGTTTGGCGGCGGCATGGATCTCACACCCTATTACGGTTTTGAAGAAGATGCGCAGCACTTTCACCGCACATGCCAGTCGGCGCTGGCGCCGTTCGGGGACGACAAGTACCCGCGCTTCAAAAAGTGGTGCGACGAGTACTTCTACCTGAAGCACCGCGACGAGCAGCGCGGCATCGGCGGCGTGTTCTTCGACGATTTTTCCGAACTCGGTTTCGAGCAAAGTTTCAACCTGATGCAGGCCGTGGGCTCGTCCTTCGTGCAGGCCTATCTGCCGATCGTCGAGCGCCGCAAGGACATGGCCTATGGCGAGCGCGAGCGCGCATTCCAGCTCTATCGGCGCGGACGCTATGTCGAATTCAACCTGGTGTGGGACCGCGGTACGCACTTCGGTCTGCAGTCGGGCGGGCGCACCGAGTCGATCCTGCTGTCGATGCCGCCGCAGGCCAACTGGTCGTACCGTCGGGAAGAGGAACCGGGCTCGCCCGAGCAGCGGCTCTACACCGACTTCCTGCCGCGCCGGGAGTGGGTTTGACCCCAGCGCCGAATCGCATCGGCGTCTTTGGCGGCGCCTTTGACCCGCCGCACAACGCCCATGTGGCGCTGGCGCGGGTGGCATTGGAGCAACTCGCGCTGGATGAGCTCAAGGTCTTTCCGACCGGCGACGCCTGGCACAAGCCCCGGCCATTGAGCGCGGCAACGCATCGCCTGGCGATGGCCCGTCTGGCTTTTGAAGGACTGGATCGGGTGTGCGTGGACGAGCGCGAAATCCGCCGCGCCGGCCCGACCTACACGATCGACACGCTGCTCGCACTGCAGGCCGAGCATCCGGGGGCACAGCTGTTCCTGATTCTGGGTGAAGACCAGGCGCGCGCCTTGCCGAACTGGCATCGCTGGCAGGAGATTCTCCAGTTTGCTATAATTTGTGTAGCTACACGCGACACGGCAGCGGGGTCGTTCGACGAATCGAAGGCCTTTGCCGGGTTTCCTGGCGTGCTCGACGTTCACTTGCAGCACCTGGTGCTCGCGCCCATGGATGTGGGTTCCACCCGGATCCGTGCGCTCGCGGCGGCCGGTCAGAGCATCGCCCCTCTGGTGCCTCAGGCCGTTGCACGTTATATTTCCCACCATCACCTCTATCAGAATCCTTGATGACTACTTCCTCCCGCACGGACTCCACCGGTAAAAAAGACGTACAAAAACTCCAGCGCGCCATTGTCGATGGCTTGGAAGACGTGAAGGCGCAGGACATCCAGGTGTTCGACACCGAGCGCCTGTCTTCCCTGTTCGAGCGGGTGATCGTGGCCTCGGGAACGTCCAACCGTCAGACCAAGGCGCTGGCGGCCAGCGTGCGCGACGCGGTGCGCGATGGCGGCTTCGGCAAGCCCCGCATCGAAGGCGAAGAAAACGGCGAATGGATCATCGTCGACTGCGGAGCGGCCGTGGTGCACATCATGCAGCCCGCCATTCGCCAGTACTACCATCTGGAAGAGCTGTGGGGCGAGAAGCCGGTGCGCCTGAAGCTCGGCACGGCCAAGCCGGCCGTTCCGGTCAAGGCCGAAGCGCCTGCCGCCAAGCCCGGCCCCAAGATTCCCAACATCAAGCGCGCCAGCGCCGCCAAGGCCGGCGCGCTGGAACTGAACCCGCCCAAGCCCAAGGCGCGCAAGCCCGCGTCCAAGACGACGGGCAAGTCCGCTGCACCCAAGCCCAGGGCACCGGTGAAACGGGTCGAGGCGCCGGTGGTCAAAGCGCCCGCAGTCAAGATACCGGCGGTGAAGACGGCAGCGGCCAAGAGCCCGGCCGTGAAGACTTCGCCCAAGGCGGTGGTGCTCAAGAGCACGCCGGTGAAGGGCGCGGTGGCGAAGAAGGCCGCAGCCAAGGCGCCGGCGAAGCGAGCCCCGAGCAAAAGAACCTGATCCGGTGCTTCGATGAAGCTGCTGATCGTTGCGGTGGGTCAGCGCGTGCCGGACTGGGCGCAGGTCGCCTGGGACGATTACGCCAAACGCTTCCCCAGCGAGCTCAAGGTCGAGCTCAAGGCTGTCAAGACCGAACCCCGCGGCTCCAAGACCCTGGAGACGCTGTACGCCGCTGAGCGCGAGCGCATCGAGGCGGCGATTCCCCGGGGCTGCCGCATCGTGGCGCTGGACGAACGCGGCACCTCCCTTACGACCCAGGCCCTGGCCAGCAAACTCAAGGCCTGGCAACTGGAGAGCGACGATGTGGCGCTGGTCATCGGTGGACCCGACGGACTGGACCCGGCCTTTCGCCAGGCCGCGCACGAGCGCATCCGCCTGTCCGATCTGACGCTGCCGCACGCCATGGCGCGCGTGCTGCTGATCGAGCAGCTGTACCGCGCCTGGTCGATCAATGCCGGCCACCCGTATCACAGAGAATGAACGACACCATTTATCTCGCGTCGCAGAGTCCGCGCCGCAGCCAGTTGCTGGACCAACTGGGCGTGCGCCATGAACTGCTGGTGGCCGACCGAGAGGAAGATGCGGAAGGCCTGGAGGCCGTGCTCAGCGGCGAGTCACCCTCCGCCTATGTGCAGCGTGTCACCGCCTTGAAGCTGGACGCTGCCGTGCAGCGCCTGAAGCGCCGAGGGCTGCCAGATGGCCTGGTGCTGTGTGCCGACACCACGGTGGCACTGGGGCGCACGATTTACGGCAAGCCCGAGCATGCAGAAGATGCGCAGCGCATGCTGGGCGAGCTCGCTGGCAGGACGCATCGCGTGCTGACGGCCATTGCCGCGCAACGCGGGCGCCAGCGCGGCGCCGCGTTGAGCGTTTCCCGGGTGCGCTTCGCGCCCATGAGCGCGCGCGAGATCCGGGACTACGTCGCCAGCGGCGAACCACTGGGCAAGGCGGGCGCCTATGCAGTGCAGGGCCGGGCCGCGCAATATATCGCCCACATCAGCGGCTCCTACTCTGGCATCATGGGATTGCCCATGTTCGAGACGGCGCAATTGCTGCGCACCCTGGGTTTGAAGATCTGAGCGAACGACACTGACATGCAACAAGACATCCTGATCAACTGGTCGCCGCAGGAAACGCGCGTGGCCGTGGTGGAAAGCGGCGCCGTGCAGGAACTGCACATCGAGCGTGCGCTGGAACGCGGCTTGGTGGGCAATGTCTATCTGGGCAAGGTGGCGCGGGTGCTGCCGGGCATGCAGTCGGCCTTCATCGACATCGGTCTGGAGCGCGCAGCGTTCCTGCACGTGGCCGATCTGCTCGGGGGCTTCACCGGCGCCCGACCGGCAGAAGCCGAGGCGGCAGCGCGACCGGCCCAGCTGCCGATCGAGAAGCAGGTGTTTGAAGGCCAGTCCATGCTGGTGCAGGTGATCAAGGACCCGATCGGCACCAAGGGCGCACGGCTCTCGGCGCAGATCAGCATCGCCGGACGCCTGCTGGTGTTCCTGCCGCAGGACGAACACATCGGTGTTTCGCAAAAGATCCCTTCGGAACAGCGCCAGGAGCTGCGTGCGCGCCTGCAGGCGCTCGCCGGCGACGCCTCCAGCGGCGGCGGCGGGGGCTTCATCCTGCGCACCAACGGCGAGGATGCCAGCGACGCCGAGCTGGCCGAGGACATCGCGTATCTGCGCAAGGCCTGGGCCCGCATCAAGGCCGCGGCGCTGCGCCTGCCCGCCAAGTCGCTGCTGCACCAGGACCTGAACCTGTTGCAGCGCGTGCTGCGCGACCTGAGCAGCGAAAGCGTGCAGTCAATCCGCATTGACTCGCGCGAGCAGTACGAGGCGCTGCTCGTCTTTGCGCGCGAGTTCACGCCGGCCGCGGCGGAAAAATTGCAGCACTACAAGGGCGAGCGCCCCATCTTCGATCTGTTCGCCATCGACGATGAAGTGGCCAAGGCGCTGGGGCGCCGGGTGGAGCTGAAATCGGGCGGCTATCTGATCGTGGACCAGACCGAAGCGCTGACCACGGTGGACGTGAACACCGGCGGCTATGTCGGCGCGCGCAATTTCGATGACACCATCTTCAAGACCAATCTGGAAGCCGCTCAGGCGATTGCGCGCCAGTTGCGTCTGCGCAACCTGGGCGGCATCATCGTCGCGGACTTCATCGACATGGTGAAGGAAGAACACAAGGACGCGGTGCTGTCGGAGTTTCGAAAACAGCTCGCGCGCGACCGCGTGAAGACCATGGCCGGGGGCTTTTCGCACCTGGGCCTGGTGGAGATGACGCGCAAGCGCACGCGCGAATCGCTGGCGCACCTGCTGTGCGAACCCTGTCCGGTCTGCTCGGGCAAGGGCACGGTCAAGACCGCGCGCAGCGTGGCCTACGACATCCTGCGCGAAATCCTGCGCGAGGCCCGCCAGTTCGCTCCGCGTGAGTTCAGGGTGGTGGCCTCGCCCAAGGTGATCGAGCTGTTTCTCGATGAAGAAAGCCCGCATCTGGCGGGCCTGAGCGACTTCATCGGCAAGCCGATCGCGCTGCAAGCCGAATCCGCGATGGGGCCGGAGCAGTACGACATCGTGTTGCTGTAGCGGAAGTCAGGTCGCGCAGCGGCAGCCGTGGCGTGCCGAGGCTGTCAGGTGGCGGCTGGGGTGCGTTGCTGCGCGTACACCTGTGCATGGTCGGGACGCTGGGGCACTCTGCTTCGTTCATGTCCCCCGCCGCCGGCCTGACGGCCGCCGTCTCCTCCTTGACTTCACTGCGCAGAGCGCCCCGCCGCCCCGACCTGCTGCCGTGTTGGTGCCCACCCAAACGTGACGCACAGCGGGCGCAGTGGGGTCGTCGTAGCGAAGTCAAGGAGGAGGGGCAGGCCAAGCCTGGCCCGGGGGGCATGAGCGAAGGCGACCACACTGCACCCGCGCACCTGAATGCACGAGCTCAAATACGTCAAGAACCGACGAGTACGGTGTTCAGGCGACGAGCTTGTAGTGCTTGTGGCTCAGGTCCCAGCCGAACAGGCGCTCCAGCTTCATCGACCAGCGGTGCTTTTTCTCGCGCGCCGTCAGCACGTGGTTCGGGTCGGGTGAAAACTCGGTTTCAGCTTCGGTCGCGAGCCAATTCGCCACCAGCGCCGGGTGCGTTCCGGTGAAGCGCTGCACCGCCTGCGCGTCGATCTGGCGGTAGTCGACCTTGGGCGGCGTCTTGTTCCAGTACTTGTTCACCAGGTCCATCTTGCCCTGCATGTAGTGCACCTTGCGCACCGGTCCGTAGTGGTAGATGTGCGCGTTGGCCAGCGCCGCCTGGGGCGTGCGCCCGCGCTTGTGCTTGTCCATCACGACCCAGAACTGGCCGTCGGGCGCGTAGGAGCGGATGGTGTTGCGGATGAGGCGGCATTCGCGCCGGTACCAGGCCGGGCTGGTCGCGATCCAGCTTGGTGCGCCATAGAAATGCAGGTAGTCGAAAACCAGCGCCTCGACCGCGGCGTTGCCGTGGTGCTGGTCCACGCTGGCGCGGATCGCCTCCAGTTCGGCTTCGTGCAGCACCTCGTCGCCTTCCAGGTAGAAGGCCCAGTCGCCAGTGCAAGAATATTGCGCAATCATCTTCTGCTGGGCGTAGACAAAACCGCGCTCGGCCATGCGCTCGTTCCAGATCGTTTCGATGATGCGGATCTTGGGGTCGTTCAGCGCGCGAATGCGCTCCAGCGTGCCGTCGTGGCCGAGCCCGACGGCGATCACGAACTCGTCCACCAGTGGCAGCAGCGAACGGATGGAGGCTTCGAACGGGAAGCCGAAGTCCACGCCGTTGCGAATGAAGGTGAAACCGCTGATGGTGGCGCGTTGGGTTGTGCTCATGGGGCGGGCTTTGGGGTGGCTTGAAGGCGGTACAGGTCGCGCAGTTTCAGATACTTGTAGTAGCTGGCTTCGGCGTTGGAAATGGCCAGCATCAGACCCTGGGCGCCGTCGAGAAAGCCGGCGCGCAGCACATAGGTGCGGATAAAGGTCCAAGCACCCTTGGCTATTGCCAGACCCAGGCTGGAGCGCTTGCCCTGCTCGAACAGCTTTTGCGCGCCCAGCGTGGAGTAGCTGTTGACCTTGCGCAGCACCTCGTCCAGATCGACATAGGACTCGTGCAGCAGGGGCTCGCGCAGTCGTCCGATCGGCCCGGCGACCACGACGCGCTCGTGCACCACATCGTCGCTGAAGCGTCCGGCGTCGCGCCGGAACAGCCGCAGCACGTGGTCCGGCCACCAGCCGCCATGCTTCATCTGTCGGCCGCAATAGCTCGACAGTCGTGGAATTTCGTAGCCCTGCGCATCGGTGCGCAGCAGCGCCCGCTGAATGTCTTGCTTCAGGGCTTCAGTGACTTCCTCATCGGCGTCCAGCGACAGCACCCAGTCGCCGCGCGCCTTGTCCAGCGCGCGCTGCTTCTGCCGACCGAAGCCCGGCCAGTCGGTGACGAAGACTTGCTGCGTGAAGCGCTGGCAGATGGCGACGGTGTCGTCGCTGCTGCCTGAGTCGAGCACGATGATTTCATCGGCCCAGGCGACCGACGCCAGGCAGCGGGCGATGTCGCGCGACTCATTCTTCGTGATGACGATGACGCTGAGCATGGATCTATCCGGCATTCGACAGGTGGCGTGCGGCGCCCGCTTTCAAGCGGCCTCCTGCGGCGCAGTGGCCACAGCGTGCTCGCCAAACCCCAGCCGATGCAGGCGCGAGTACAGCCCCTGCTGGCGCACCAGCTCGTCGTGCGGGCCTTGCTCCACGATGCGCCCGCCGGCCATGACGACGATGCGGTCCGCGTGCTCGATGGTGGAGATGCGGTGCGCCACGATCAAGGTGGTGCGACCGGTCATCAAGCGCTGCAGGGCTTCCTGCACGAGACGCTCGGATTCGTTGTCCAGCGCCGAAGTGGCTTCGTCCAGGATCAGGATCGGCGCGTCCTTGTACAGGGCCCGCGCGATCGCCAGGCGCTGGCGCTGGCCGCCGGAAAACTGCACCGCGTTGTGCCCCACCAGCGTGTCCATGCCCTGGGGCAGGCTGGCCACATGCTGCGACAGGTTCGCCGCTTCCAGGCAATGCGCCACGCGCTCGCGGTCCAGTGCCTGACCCAGAGCGACGTTGGCGGCCACGGTGTCGTTGAGCATCACCACGTCCTGGCTGACCATGGCGAACTGGCGGCGCAGCGACTGCAGGTTCCAGTCCTGCGCGCGCACGCCGTCCACGAGCACTTCGCCCCCGGTGGGCAGGATGAAGCGCGGCAACAGATTCATCAGGCTGGTCTTGCCCGCGCCGGACGGACCGACGAAGGCGACGATTTCCCCCGGCGCGATGGCCAAGCTGACCTGGTCCAGGGCCGGCGTCGCGTCGTCGGCGTAGCGCAGGCTCACCGCATCGAACTGCAGCTCTCCGCGGGCGCGCTGCACCACGGTGGCGCCGCTGGCCTCGCTCTGGGTTTCGTCGATGAGCTGGAGCCCGCGCTCCACCGCGGCCAGGCCCCGCGTGATCGGATTGGCCACGTCGGCCAGGTGCTTGATCGGCGCCAGCAGCATCAGCATGCCGGTGACGAATTCGATGAAATCGCCCACATTGCCGCCGCCGCTCTGGCTCTGCCACAGCGCGATGGTCACGACCGCCGACAGGGCGGCCGCGCCCAGCATCTGCGTCAGCGGCGTCATGGCCGAGGAGGCGGTCGACGACTTCACGGCCAGGCGCCGCAGCCCGTCGCTGAAGCTGCGGAAGCGCTCGATTTGCGACGCCTGCGCGCCGTGCAGCCGGATCGTGCGGTGCGCCAGGATGTTTTCCTCCACCACGTAGGCCAGCTCGTCGGTCGCGGTCTGGCTAGCCTTGGTGATGCGGTACAGGCGCTTGGACAGCGTCTTCATCACCACCGAGACCGAGGGGAACAGGAACAGCACGATCAGCGTCAGCTGCCAGTTGCGGTAGAACAGCATGCCCAGCAGGAACACGACCGTCAGGCCGTCCTTGGTCAGGCTCAGCAGCGCGTAGACCAGCTGGTTCGAGCCGGTCTGCACCTCGTACACCACGGTGTTGGCCAGCGTGCTGGCGGACTGCGTCGAAAACAGCTGCATGCGGGCGTTCTGCAGCTTCTGGAACATCTCGGTGCGCAACTTGAAGATGCCGTTGTTGGCAATCCGCGTCAGCGCCATCTGCGCCATGAAACCGGCCAGGCCGCGAAAGGCAAACAGGCCGATCACCAGGCAGGGGACGATCCACAGGGGAAACGCATGCTGACCAAAGCCCTTGGTCACCAGAAAATTCAGCAGGCGCGGAACCGCCGCCTCCGAGGCCGAGCCGATGATGGTGGTGAGCAGCACCACCAGCCAGAGCCAGCGCGCGCGTCCGAAATAGGGAATGAGGCGCGCCATGCGCTGCCCGAACGACGCTGCCGCCGCCTTGTCCGGCGCCGCCGTCATGGCCATTTTCCCGAAGCGGGTGGCACCCCGGTGGGGCGACGGTCACACGCCGGTCCGTTCACATTTGACATCTTTGTTGAGTTCTGCAGGCTGAAGGCCCATTATCCCGTGCCGGGCTTGCACCCAGGCGCTTCACCCGCAGGGGTGGAGCCCTGGGAGCAGCGTCATTGTATTGACTTGCAAGCACCCCGAATCGACGCGGGCTGCTCGGGTAACATGGAGGCCTTCGCCTGCCACCGTGCAGGCCGGGAGCTTGCGCCGGGAGCGCGAGGCCCTGGCCACCCTAATTTCTGATTCAACGTGCGTCTCAATTCCATCAAACTGTCCGGCTTCAAGTCCTTCGTGGAGCCCACCAACTTCGTGCTGCCTGGCCAGCTGGTGGGCGTGGTCGGGCCCAACGGCTGCGGCAAGTCCAACATCATGGATGCGGTGCGCTGGGTGCTGGGCGAGAGCCGCGCCAGCGAGCTGCGCGGCGAGTCGATGCAGGACGTGATCTTCAACGGCACCAACAACCGAAAGCCCGCCAGCCGCGCCAGCGTGGAGCTGGTGTTCGACAACGCGGACCACCGCGCCGGCGGCCAATGGAGCCAATTCGCCGAGATCGCGGTCAAGCGCGTGCTCACGCGCGACGGCACCTCCAGCTACTTCATCAACAACCAGGCCGTGCGGCGACGCGATGTGCAGGATGTGTTCCTCGGCACGGGCTTGGGGCCGCGCGCCTACGCCATCATCGGCCAGGGCACGATCAGCCGCATCATCGAGTCCAAGCCGGAGGAACTGCGCCTGTTTCTGGAAGAGGCGGCGGGCGTCTCCAAGTACAAGGAACGCCGGCGCGAGACCGAAAACCGGCTCAGCGACACGCGCGAAAACCTGACCCGGGTCGACGACATCCTGCGCGAGCTCAACGCCAATCTGGACAAGCTCGAGAAGCAGGCCGAGGTGGCGCAGAAATACCACCGTCTCCAGGCCGAGGGCACGCTCAAGCAGCATCAGCTGTGGTACCTCAAGCGCAGCGAGAGCGAGGCCGATCAGGCGAAGATCAAGGTCGAAGCCGACAAGGCCCAGGTCGCGCTGGACGCACGCTTGGCGGACCTGCGCCACATCGAGGCTGAATTGGAAACCGTGCGCCAGGCCCACTACGCGGCGGGCGATCAGGTGAACCAGGCGCAGGGCCGTTTGTACGAAGCCAGCGCCGAAGTCGGACGGCTCGAGGCCGAGATCCGCTTCGTGGTCGAGGGGCGTCTGCGCGTGGAGCAGCGCCTGATCACGCTGCAGGAGCAGACCACGCTCTGGGCCGCGCGTCAGGACGAGGCTGAAGGCGAGACCCAGAGCCTGGCCGAGCGCGGCACGCAGGCCGAGGAGCATGCCGAAATTCTGGCCGCTCAGGTGCAGGAGCAGGCGCAGATCCTGCCCGACCTCGAGGAGGCGCTGCGATCCGCGCAAGCCAAGGCGAATGAGCAGCGCGCCGGCGTGGTGCAGGTGCAGCAGCAGATTCAGGTGCTGGCAGCGGAGCAGCGCAGCATCGAAGAGCAGTCGCGCCAACTGAACCAGCGGCGCGAGCGCCTGGTGGCCGACAAGAGCGCGCTGGCTGCGCCCGACGAGGCGCGGCTGGAGCAGTTGCAGGGCCAGCTGAGCGAGGCACAGGAGGCCGCCAGCGTGGCCGAGGCGCGCCTGCACGAGCTGCAGGAAGCGTCGCCCCTGGCGGACGAAGAGCGGCGCACGCAGCAGCACAACGTGAACGAGCAGTCGGCCAAACGCGCGGACTATTCGGCGCGGCTGGACGCGCTCAAGGCCTTGCAGGAAAAGGTCAAGACCGACGGCAAGCTGCTGCCTTGGCTGGCCAAGCACGGCCTCGACGGTCTGCAGGGTTTATGGACCCGCATCCACATCGAGCAGGGTTGGGAAAACGTGCTGGAAGCCGCGCTGCGCGAGCGCCTTGGCGCGCTGGAAGTGAGCCGGCTGGAACTGGTGCGCGGCTTCGTCGGCAGCGACGGCCTGGATGCACCGCCGGCCAAGCTGGCTTTTTACAGCCCGCCACAGGCCGGCGCCGCGCTCGCACCGTCGAGCCATCTGGGGCAGACGCGCCGGCTGATGGAGCTGCTGCGGCTGAACGACGCGGGCCTGCAGGCGCTGTTCCAGGACTGGCTGCAGGGCTGCTATATCGCCACCAGCATGGACGAGGCTCTGGGCTTGCGCAACAAGCTGGCGCCCGGCGAAGTCATTTTTGTCAAGAGCGGCCACGCCGTAAGCGCGCACAGCGTGAGCTTTTACGCGCCTGATTCGGAGCAGGCGGGACTGCTGGCGCGGGCCCAGGAAATCGAAAATCTGGAAAAGCAGTTGCGCGCGCAAATCCTGATTGCGGACGAATCGCGCTCGGCCCTGGTGCGCGCAGAAAGCGCCTACGCCGACGTGACGCAGCGTCTGGTGAGCGCGCGGCGCGACGCCACGCTCACGCAAAGCCAGGCGCACGAACTGCAGGTCGAGACCCTGCGCCTGACCCAGCTGGCGCAGCAGACGCGGGCGCGCGCCGAGCAGATCGGCGGCGACCTGGCCGAGGTTGACGCGCAGCTGGAAGAACTGCAGGAGCGCCGCGTGGGAGCGGAAGAACGCTTTGAAGAACTCGACATGCAGCTGGCCGACAGCCAGGAGCGCCACGCCCAGCTGGATGAGCGCGTGATGGAGTCCGAGCGACGGCTGGTGGCCTGCCGCGAGCAGCAGCGCGCGCTGGAGCGCCAGGCCCAGGAGGCCACTTTTTCACAGCGCACGGTGCAGGCACGCAGCGACGAACTGGCGCGCACGATCCAGACCGCACAGCAGCAACTGGAGTCGATCAAGGCCGAACAGGCGCGGGCGCTGGAAGAACTCTCGCGTTTGACGGATGCCGCCGCGCAAGCGGGGTTGCAGGCAGCGCTTGCGCTCAAGCTCGAGCGTGAGCAGGCGCTGGGCGCGCAACGCAGCGCCTATGACGACCTCACGGCCAAGCTGCGCGCCAGCGACGAGCGCCGCCTGCAGCTGGAGCGCGAGCTCGATCCGCTGCGCCAGCGCATCATGGAGTTCCAGCTCAAGGACCAGGCCGCGCGTCTGGGCTTCGAGCAGTACGCACAGCTGCTGACGGACGCGCAGGCCGATTTGCTGGCGCTGGCCGTGTCGATCGAGCAAGGCAATGTGCGCATCGCCGGCATGCAGGGCGAGATCGACCGCATAGGGCGCGAGATCACGGCGCTGGGCGCGGTCAATCTGGCGGCGCTGGACGAGCTCACGACCGCGCGCGAACGCAAGCAGTTCCTGGACGCGCAGTCGGCCGATCTGGTGGACGCGATGAACACGCTGGAAGACGCGATCAAGAAGATCGACGCCGAAACGCGCGAGTTGCTCTCTGGCACCTTCAACGCCGTGAACGAACATTTCGGCAAGATGTTCCCCGAACTCTTCGGCGGCGGCAACGCGCGTCTGGTGATGACCGGCGACGAAATCCTGGATTCGGGCGTGCAGGTGCTGGCCCAGCCGCCCGGCAAGAAGAACCAGACCATTCACCTGCTGTCGGGCGGCGAAAAGGCCCTGACCGCGATCGCGCTGGTGTTTGCCATCTTCCAGCTGAATCCGGCGCCGTTTTGCCTGCTGGACGAGGTCGATGCGCCGCTGGACGACGCCAACACCGAGCGATATGCGAAACTCGTGTCCAGCATGAGCAAACAAACCCAGTTCCTGTTCATCAGCCACAACAAGATCGCCATGGAAATGGCCGAGCAACTGATCGGCGTGACGATGCAGGAGCAGGGTGTGTCGCGCATCGTCGCGGTCGATATGGAGTCGGCGGTCTCGCTGGCAGAACTGGCGTAACGACACATGAGCAATCTGCAAATCGGCTTGGCGATCACCGGCGGTTTGGTGCTGGCAGGCGTCGTCGCCTACAACGCCTGGAGCACGCGCAAGAATGCACCGCGCCAAGCCCAGCTGGACGCGGTCGAGCCCACGCAGGACGCCCCAGCCAGGGAACCCGAGTTCGACGCGAGCGTGTTCGACGGCGGACTGGCGACCCTGCCCGCGGTCGAGAAAAGGCCGGCGCTGGACGCCTTGATCGACGCCGTGGCCGACATCAGCGTGGAGTCTGCCGTGTCGGGAGAGGCGGCGCTGGCCGCGATGCCCCAGACGCGCCGCGTGGGCAGCAAGCCCTTTGGCCTGGAAGGGCTGAACGAGGCCACGCTCACCTGGGAGACGCCGGCACCGGGGCAGCGCTACAGCGCGTTCCAGACCGGGGTCCAACTGGCGAACCGCACCGGTGCGCTGAATGAAATCGAGTTTTCCGAATTCGTGCAGAAGACCCAGGGCTTCGCCGACGTGTTCAACGGCACGCCCGAGTTTCCGGAAATGCGCGACGAGGTGGCGCGCGCCAAGGAACTGGACCAGTTTGCCGGCGACCACGACGCGCAGCTCGGCTTCACGCTCAGGGCGAAGAAGACCGCGTGGAGCCCCGGCTATGTGCAGCAGCACGCGGCGCGGCGCGGCTTCGTCGCCGGCGCCTTGCCCGGGCGCATGGTGCTGCCCGCGAGCGAGCCCGGCCTGCCGCCGGTGCTGGACCTGTCGTTCGACACCCATGCCGCATTGGCAGATGACCCGGCGCAGTCGGCCATCCACGCGCTCACGCTGAGCCTGGACGTGCCGCTGGTGCGGGCCGAGGAGCACGCCTTCGAGCGCATGTGCGATGTCGCGATCGCGCTGGCGGCGAGCATGGACGGCCTGATCACCGATGACAACGGACACATCATCCCGATCGACGGCCTGGCCATGATAGGCAGCGAATTGGCGCAGCTCTATGCCACGCTGGAAGAACATGACCTGGCCGCGGGCTCGGTGCTGGCACGACGGCTGTTTTCCTGAAACCTTTCGGGACAGACCCCTGTCCTCAACTGACCATGTCGTCCACCCCGGACCTGTTTTCGCTGCCTGACGACGATGCACAGCAACGGCGTGCGCAGGAGCTGCGTCGGCTGTTGCAGTACCACGCACACCGCTACTACGTGCTGGATGCGCCGGAAATCCCCGACGCCGAATACGACCGCCTGTTTCGCGAGCTCCAGGCGATAGAAGCCGCCCATCCCGATTGGGTCACGCCCGATTCGCCGACGCAGCGCGTCGGTGGCAAGGCGCTGGAGCAGTTTGCTTCGGTGCGCCACGCCGTTCCCATGCTCAGCATCCGCACCGAGACCGACACCGAAAGCAGCGGCGCGCTGAATTTCGATGCGCGGGTACGCAAGGAACTGGGTTTGACGGAATCGGATCCGCCGGTGGAGTACGTGGCCGAGCTCAAGTTCGACGGCCTGGCGATGAACCTGCGCTACGTGGATGGCGTGCTGGTGCAGGCGGCGACGCGCGGCGACGGCGAGAGCGGCGAGGACGTGACGCAGAACATCCGCACCATCTCCCAGATTCCACTGCGCCTGCCTGCGCACGCGCCGCCCGTGCTGGAAGTGCGCGGCGAGGTCTACATGCGGCGCGACGACTTCGAGACCCTGAACGAAACGCAACGCCAAAGAATCGCCGCCGGCGCCAAAGGCGAGAAGACCTTCGTGAATCCGCGCAACGCCGCGGCCGGCGCCGTGCGCCAGCTCGATCCGGCCATCGCCGCGCAGCGGCCACTGAGTTTCTTCGCCTACGGCGTGGGCGAGCTCACGCCGAGCGAGCAGGGTGGCCCGGCGTGGAGCACGCATTTCGAGCTGCTGCGCACGCTCAAGGACTGGGGCTTCCCGGTGGCGCAGCAGATGCGCGTGCTGCGGGGCGCGAACGAACTGGGGGCCTACCACCAGGAGATTGCAGCGACCCGGGACCAGCTACCCTATGACATCGACGGCGTGGTGTACAAGGTCAACGAGTTGGCGCTGCAGCGCCAGCTCGGCTTCGTCACGCGCGAGCCGCGCTGGGCCGTGGCGCACAAATTTCCGGCGCAGGAGCAGCTCACGACCGTGCAGGCCATCGAGGTGCAGGTCGGGCGCACCGGCAAGCTCACGCCGGTGGCCAAGCTGGCGCCGGTGTTCGTCGGCGGGGTCACCGTCACCAACGCCACGCTGCACAACGAACTGGAGGCCCGGCGCAAGGATGTGCGCGTGGGCGACACGGTGATCGTGCGCCGCGCCGGCGACGTGATCCCCGAAGTGGTGGGCGTGTTGCCCGAGAAGCGCATCCCCGGTGCGCAGCCCTTCACCATGCCCACGCATTGCCCGGTGTGCGGCAGCGCCGCGCTGCGCGAGGAGGGCGAAGCCGACCACCGTTGCAGTGGCGGCCTGTTCTGCAGCGCGCAGCGCAAGCAGTCGATTTTGCATTTCGCGCAACGGCGTGCGGTTGAGGTCGAGGGACTGGGCGACAAGTTGGTGGACCAATTGGTCGATTCCGGCGTCGTCAACACCTTGCCCGATCTGTACCGACTGGGCTTCGTGCACCTGGCCAGCATGGAGCGCATGGCCGAAAAATCGGCAAAAAATATTCTGGATGCGCTGGAGAAGTCCAAGGAGACGACGCTGCCGCGCTTCCTCTTCGGTCTGGGCATACGCCACGTGGGCGAGTCCACCGCCAAGGCGCTGGCGCGGCACTTCGGCCAGCTCGACCGCATCATGCAGGCCAGCGAGGAGCAGCTCTCGCAGGTGGCTGACGTGGGGCCCGTGGTGGCGCACAGCATCCGCACCTTCTTCGACCAGCCGCACAACGTCGAGGTGGTGGAGCAGCTGCGCGCCTGCGGCGTGCACTGGCCCGAGGGCGAACCCAGCGAAGTGGCCTTGCAGCCGCTGGCGGGCAAGACCTTCGTCATCACCGGCACGCTGCCCACGCTCAGCCGCGATCAGGCCAAGGACCTGCTGGAAGCGGCGGGCGCCAAGGTGGCCGGCTCCGTGAGCAAGAAGACACACTACGTGGTCGCGGGTAGCGAGGCGGGAAGCAAGCTGGACAAGGCGCTGGAACTGGGTGTGCAGGTGCTGGACGAGGCCGCGCTGCGGCAACTTCTGGACGCGGGCTGAAGGCGGGAAGATCCCAGGTCGCCGGCGGGTGCAGCTGACCGTCTTGATGATGTATATGAAAATCGTCACAATGCTGCTCATGGCCGGGAGCGCGATCCTGGCGAGGAGACTCAACCATGGCAGAGGACTTCAACTACGGCACCCTGGTGCTGCGCAACCGGGGTTACGTCAGCTCCGAAACGCAGGACAAGATCCGCCGCACGCGGCTCTTGATCGCGGGCTGCGGCATCGGCAGCAGCCTGGCCGTCTGCGCCACGCGCATGGGTTTTGAGAACTTCATTCTGGTCGATGGCGACGTGGTGGACGCGCACAACCTGAATCGTCAGTTCTACGACTTCGCCGATGTCGGCAGACCCAAGGTGCAGGCGCTGGAGGAGAAGATCCTGCGCATCAACCCGCAGGCCAGGGTCGAAGCGGTGTACGCCTACCTGGACGACGCGAACACCGAGCGCATCGTCGCCAAGGCCGACATCGTGTTCGACACCGTGGACTTCCTGGACCTTCCCGCCATCGTGCGGCTGCACAGCAGCGCGCTGCAGCAGGGAGCGCATGTCTTCACCGCTTTAAGCGTGGGTTTTGGCGCGCTGGTCTGGTATTTCCCGGCGGGCTCCAGCCTGTCGCTGGGCGACATCCTGGCGGCCGACACGCCGCCAGCCGATCCGCTCAGCGGCGCTGCTCCCGGCTATGCCGAGGTCTTCGAATCTTTCATCCGGCGCCTGGCGCCCTACCTCGATGCCGAGGTGATGGAGCAGATCGCCCATGTGCTCACGCTGATGAAGGACGGCAAACCCTGCCCGGCCTCGCAAGTCGCGGTCGGCAGCTTTGCCATCGGCGCCATGGCGACGTCCATGATGCACGACCTGCTGGCGGGAAACCCGCTGCCCGCCGCGCCCAAGCTGATCGTGCACAGCTTCAAGAGCCACCAGTCCCGCATCGTCGACGTGACGGCCTGAGTCAGGCGCACGTCGGCCCGGCGGCTGCGTCATCTGGCGGCCGGCGCAGCCACGCCATCAGCGACGGATTCTTCTGATCCAGGCTGAGCTCGAGTTCCCGCAGGTCCATCAGGTAGGCTGCCACCGGCCCGTAGTAATCGGTCTGCGGCCCCAGCTGGCGGAACGGGAAACTCATTCGCGTGAGGATCCGCGCCAGCGGGCGCTCCATCGCTGCGTACCAGTAGCGAATGCCGTCGCCAAGGCTGAAGGCGTACATGCTGCGGTAAAGGCTCAGCAGGATCTGCGGCGAATGGTCGCGCCGTTCCCGCTGCACCTCGCCGTTCTCTTCTTCGGCAGCGGGACCGCTCAGCAGGTCGGTGCGGCGGCGCCGGTAGTCCTGCCTGAGCATCAGGCGGCTGATCTCTGCCGACGCTGGTGCAGGAGCCAGCGCCATCCCCTGGAGCAGCTCGCCGCTGTGCTGCTGAAACGGAAATCCGCCGCGATCGTTGGACCGCACCAGCCGCACGTAGCCCACCAATTCGTCCCGCAGGTTGAAGGCGCAGAAGTGCGCCGAGTGGGTGTCGAAATCGTCGCTCTCGCGCCGCTGCGGGTAGTCGCTGGCGGGAAGGAAGTGGCACTCCTCGCAATAGACCTGATAGCGCAGTTCAAACGCGCGCTGCATCAGCGCCTGGTCGCGCTCCGGGCGAGCCTGGCGGCTTCGAAAGCAGGGCGCGAATTCGGTGGTTTCGGTTGTTGGGTCGGACATGGGACTCAGGACAAAAAAAGGGCTGCACAAGTGCAGCCAGTTGAAATCCTTGGGCCAGACCCCGTCGTGACAATTCGCAAATCCCGCACGCGGGCATGGCTTTCAAAGGTCGTAGAACTTGCGAATCGCGTCCCAGGCTTGCTGCGGATCGTCCAGGTACTGGAACAGCTTCAGGTCTTCGGCTGAGATCACCCCTTCGTCTACCAGCACGTCCATGTTCACCAGCCGCTTCCAGTAGTCGGAACCGAACAGGATGATGGGAACGGCCTTGGCTTTTTGCGTCTGCACCAGCGTGATGATTTCAAACAGCTCGTCCAGCGTGCCAAAGCCGCCCGGAAACGCCACCAGCGCCTTGGCGCGCATCATGAAGTGCATCTTGCGCAGCGCGAAGTAGTGAAACTTGAAGCTCAGCGAGGGCGTGACGTAGGGGTTGGCCTGCTGCTCGTGCGGCAGCGTGATGTTCAGGCCCACGGTCTGTGCGCCGCCCTCGTGCGCGCCGCGATTCGCCGCTTCCATGATGCCGGGGCCGCCGCCGGTGCAGATGTAGAGCCGCTCTTCTGGCGGGCGCAGGTGACTGTAGTCGGCGACGAGCCGGCTGAAGCTGCGCGCCAGTTCGTAATAGCGCGCGTTGCGCACCTGGCGCTGCGCCTGCACCAGCGCTTGTGCGTCGCCGCTGGCCTGGGCTGCCGCCAGCAACTTGACCGCGGCTTCGGTATCGCAAAAGCGTGCACTGCCGAAGACCACGATGGTGTTCTCTATGCCCTGTGCCTGCTGTGCGAGGTCGGGCTTGAGCAGCTCGAGCTGGCAGCGTATGCCGCGCGTTTCACGCCGCAGCAGGAACTCGGTGTCGGCAAAGGCCAGGCGGTGCGCGTTGGGGCGGCGCTGGCGCTCCTGGATGTCTTGCGGCGTCAGGTCTGCCCAGGCGTCTGGAAGGACTCGTTCGGGGAGGTGCGAAGGGGCGTTCATGGGGCTATTTTGCCCCAAGGGAATTCAAACCGGGTCGTTCGTGCCCAGACCAAGCGCCTGCGCCAGCGTGTCTGTGGAAAGGGGCTTGGTGAATGCGCCCAGCACGCTGATGCCATGGGCCACGGCGATCTGCTGGGCCACGCTCAGCAGCCCCTTGTCTCCGCCCGACACCAGCACCAACGCCCCCTGAAACTGGCGCTTGACCAGTTCGCCGACAAATTCAATGCCGTCCATGTCGGGCATGAAGATGTCGCAGATCAGCAAGTCAGGCGGCTGCACCATCTGGCCAAGCGCACGCAGGCCCGTGCGTCCGTTGGAGGCCTTGTGGATCGAGGTGAAGCCGCATTTCTCGAGTTGGATCTGCATCAGTTCCAGCGCGAACTCGTCGTCGTCCACGACCAGCACGGTCAACAGTGCGCACAGGCTGTTTTTTTTCATCGGGATGTTCACGAATGGATGGTTTTTTCAGGTCTTGGCTGCATGGCCGGAGAAGAAATTATTCGCATGCTGGCTGCGCGCCTCGATGCGGCCAAACAGCGCTTGGGCGCCCTCGTCCCAGACCAGGCCCAGACGCTCGCAGGACGCGCTGGACAGGAAGCTGACGCGGTTCTCATCGCCCCCGGACAGGTTCAGCGCGTTGCTCAACACCTCGGCGATATGCACCAGATCCACCAAGGGGCTCACGCTGTCAGGCAGTGGCGCGTGGTGGCCCTGAATCGCGGAACAGATCTCCGTGGGCAGTTCCCAATCCTGTGCCAGCCAGGCACCGACCGTGCTGTGGTCGGCACCGAAGTGTTCGCGCTCCACCTCCTCGATACTTCTTGAGCGGCTGAGCGATTCGGCCCAGCAGGCCTGATAGGCCGGGGCGTCGAAGCTGTAGAACCAGAACTGGCCGATGTCATGCAGCAGGCCCGCGACCAGGGCGGTGTCAGTGCAGACCGGCGGCGCGACATTCAACGCCAGCTCCTGACTGCAAACGCCAACCGAGACGCAGTGCTGCCACAGCCGCTGCGAGTGCGGGTCCTGATCACCGGCACCGATGAAGCCGTTCAAGCTGCTGATCAAGGCGATCTCGCGCACCCGGCTCATGCCGATGAGCGAGGTGGCAGCGTAAATGTCGATCAGCCCGGACTCCCTGCGCCCGCGCTCGGACGCCCGGTTTGCCGCCGACAGCACGCGCGCCGTGATGATGGGGTCGTGCTCGATGCACTGCGCCAGCGTCCTGACGCTGCCGTCAGGGTCGTCGATGGTGGCCAGAATCTCGGCAATGATGCGGGGAAAGCTGCGCATCGCGCGGCTGTGTTCCAGCACCTGCGCACGTTTCAAGGGTAGCTTTTTCATCATGCGCTGCGGTACGTCAGAACCTGATCGAACAGCGCTGCCATCGTCGGGTCCGACAGGTTGGCGCGCTCAAAAATGCGCATCACCTGACCTGCCACCCGTGCGGTGTCGATGGCCACGTCCTCGTCGCTGCGCAGGTCGGGTTCAGCGATGAAGATGAACTCGACGCGATGGGATGCGATTTGACGCAGGTTGTCATCGGTCAGCGTATGGCCCGCGGGCAGGCTGAAGCTCATGGCGCCTCCGCTCACGGCGTTGGCTGGCGCAGCCAGAACCATTCCGGTCTGGGCTTCTACGACAGGGAGGTAACGGTGACGAGTTCTCATGGGAATCCCGGGTTCTGATCCGATGAATGCAGTATCGCCTCAATTTCGGCGCTGCCTTGTGCCTGCGTGGGCAGTGGCACTGAAGCGCGCGTGGCTTGTTCGCGCGCAACGGGGTATTTGAGTTCGGGCCTGGCCTGGGGGCTTGATGCGGGGGCCGGGAACAACATGGGCAGCGTCAGACTCACGCGCGTACCCCGTCCCGGGGCGCTGACGATGTCGAGCTGGCCGCGGTGGAGGTCAAGGATCTCCTTGACGATGCTCATGCCCAGGCCGGTCCCGGGAAATTTGCCCGAGCTGTCGGCGCGGTAAAAGCGCTCGCACACGCGTGCCAGTTGAACCGCGCTCATGCCGATGCCCTGGTCGCTCACTTGAATGCAGACCCTGTGCTCCAGCCCGGCCAGCGTCAGCACCTCGATCTGCACCACGACCGGCCCGGCCTTTGGCGAGTACTTGTAGGCGTTGGAGAGCACGTTCACCAGCGCCTGGCGCAGCTTTTGCGCATCTGCCATGACGTGCAGCGCCAGCATCGGCATGCGCAATTCAGGTGCGCTGCGCGACGCAGGCAAGGGCAGCGCTTTGGCCACATCAGCCATCAGTTCTTGCAGGCAGACGCGGGTGTAGCGGAAGTCCTTGCCGCGGCGCGCCTCGATGCGGGCCAGATCGAGCAACTCGTTCAGGATATTGGCCATGAGCTTGGACTGCTCCAGGATGATGGACAGAAACTCCTTCTGCTCTGTCGCCTTGAATTCCTGGTTCAGCAGGATTTCCGAGAATCCCAGAATGCTGGCCATGGGCGTGCGCAACTCGTGCGCCGCGGTCGAGAGGAATTCGCTCTTCATCTGATCGACCTCGGTCTCGTGCGTCACGTCGCGGAAATACAGGATCTGCGAAACCGTGCTGGCCTGGCTGCAGCGCAGTCCCACCTGAAGGGTGCGCTTGACGGCGCCGTCCATTTCAATCAGATCCTGCGCATCGGATTTGCCCGCCATGACCTGCGCACGCAGCGAGGCGACGCCGCAAAATGAAGGCGCCGACCGGCAGCGCTGCGACAACCAGACCGAAAAATCGTGTTCGTCGAGTCCTTCCAGTCGCACCTCGCCCATCGCGGTCATCTGGGCAAAGGCGGGGCTCACGTATTTGACGCAGCGCCGCTGGTCGAACGAGACGAAGCCGTCCGGGCTCAGCGCGAAGATGGCGTTGAGCTGTTCGGTGCGGTCCTGCAGCAGGTCCTTGGCCGATTGGCGCGCCGCGATCTCCTTTCGGATCTGCCGCAAGTGACGGGTCAGCGCGAGCGCCAGCGCAACGATCAGCAGGGTCACGATGCCGGCTTGCAGCCACAGTGCATTTCTCGCGCTGCGGTGGTTGGCCAACAACTCCTGTGTGTCCAGCCCGGCCACGACCGCCAGCTCGTATTGCGGAATCTTGCGAAAGTAATAGTGGCGCTCGACCCCGTCCACCGATGAGCGCAAGGTGTAGGTTCCGGCCATCTGGCCGGCTGCGATTCGTTCGAACAGCGGCGTCGTCAGCGCCAGGTTGGCGAACTCCTGCTTGCGTTCGATCGGCTCCTTCGGCGCCGATGCGGACGAGGCGGGGTCGAGCGCTTCTTCGACCCCCACCTTGCGCGCGCGCGCAACGCCGTCCAAACCATACAGCGCGTGAACGCCTTTGCGGCCGAGGTTGAGTTCGCCATAGAAACGGGTGAAGTAGCCGGGGTCGATGGAGAGCACGGCCACACCCGCGAAGTCGCCGTTGGCGCGGGTGATGCGCCGACTGAGCTGGATCGACCACTTGCCGCTGGCGCGTCCGAGCACGGGCTTGGAGACAAACAACTCGCCGGTATCGGTAGGCACATGCACCTTGAAGTGCTCGCGATCGGACAGATCCAGTCTGCCCTTGATCGGCAGGTTGGACAGGATGTAGATCCCGTTCACATCGATCACGCCCACCTGATTGAAGATCTCGGTGTCGATCACGCCCTTGGCGGTCAGGTTGCTCAAGTCCAGGCGCGGCCCGACTTCGAGGTAGCGCGACTGGACAAAGCGCAGCACCTGATCGGCGCTGCGCAGCGTGCGGTTCGCATGCTCCTGGCTGACGCGCGTGAGATTGGCCAGATCGCGTTCTGCGCCTTCAAGCTCGCGCGTGCGGCTGGCGCTGACCAGCGAAAACACCTGCCACCACGTCAGCACGATGAGGCAGGCCGCAGCCAGCCAGAGCAGGATCAGCGTACGGCGATGACGCGCATCGCCCTGCGCGATTTCCGGGTCGGTCATGGGGCTGGCCTTCGATCAGCGGGCCAGGGCCCACGGCAGGAAGGCCTCTGCCGGCATGGGGCGGCCGGTGAGGTAGCCCTGCACCAGATCACAGCCCTGTGCGGCCAGAACATCCATCTGGCCGCTGTTCTCCACCCCTGCGGCGGTCACATCCAGACCCATGGCGAAGCCGATACCGACAAAACATTGACTCAACGCCTGTGCGTCGTCGGACTGAGCCAAATTCTGAACAATGCGTTGGCTGATCTTCAGGCGGTCGAACTGCAGGGAGCGCAACTGCGACAGGTTGCTGGATCCGACGCCGAAATCCGTCACGGCGAGCTTGACGCCGAGCTCGCGCAAGGCGCTTTGGCGCAGGGGATGCTCCAGCAGGCATTGCATTGCGGTGGCTTCGCTGACCTCCAGTTCCAGCTGGGAAGCGTCGACGCCGCAGTCGAGCAGGATCTGGCCCACGCGAGTCGGGAATTTCAGGTCCTGCAACTGGATCGATGACACGTGCACGGACAGTGTCAAATCCGGCAGGCCGTTGTCCTTCCAGAAACGAAGCTGCGCGCAGGCGGTGCGCAGAACCCAGTCACCGAGCGCCACGATGGCGCCATTGCTCTCGGCAATCGGAATGAAAGTCCCCGGTGAAATGTCGCCCAGGCTGGCATGGTGCCAGCGCAGCAGCGCTTCGCAACCGCACAGTCGCTGACCATGGTCCGGCGTGACTTGGGGCTGAAACACCAACTGCATTTCGTTGCGTTCCAGCGCGCGCCACAAGTCAAAGCCCAGATCGCGCGCTCCGGCCGTGGTCTCGCCCGTATCGTAGAAACTGAACTCCAGTCCAAAGCGTTTTGCGCCGAACATCGCGGCATCGGCATTCTTGAGCAGGGTGGCGGTGTCCTCGCCGTCGGCGGGATAGCGGGCACAGCCGATGCTGGCGCCGATCTGCATCTCGTGCCCATCAATTTTCAGTGGCGCACTCACCGACTGCAACAGGCTGCTGGCAATGCTTTGCGCATTGCCATCGTCCACGGGACTTTGCAGCAGGATCACGAATTCGTCGCCGCCCACGCGGGCCACGGTGTCGCTGTCGCGCAGGCTTGCGCTCATGCGTGCGCTGACGATCTTGAGCACCTGATCGCCCACCGCGTGCCCAAACTCGTCATTCACGAGCTTGAACTTGTTCAGGTCCAGCACCAGCAGGCACAGGCCGCTTCGGTTGCGAGCGGCGACCGCCAATGCCTGTTTCATGCGGTCTTCCAGCAATCGACGGTTGGGCAGACCGGTCAAGGCATCGTGGTGCGCCAGTCGAGCGAGTTCCGCCGCCTCGCTGGCGCGATGCGTGATGTCGTCGAATGCGCAGAGGTAGGAGACGGTTTCGCCGTGGACATTCCTGATCGCCTTCACGGTCTTCCAGTCGGTGTAGATCTGGCCGGTCTTGCGGCGGTTGAAGAATTCGCCGGTCCAGTTGCCGTCGTCGACCAGATGCGCCCAGAAGGCACGGTAGAAAGAGGGGTCCTGCCGGCCCGAACTGAGGATGCGAGGGTTCTGGCCGATGGCCTCGTCTGCGCTGTAGCCGGTGACGCGGGCAAAGGACGGGTTGACGGCGACGATGCGGCCCTCAGGGTCGGTCATCAGAACGCCTTCGGGGCAGTGCTCCAGCGCGAGCCAGTTCTTCTGGACTTCCAACGAATTCTGGCCCGCGTGCGGCTGTGGCCTGAGCAGCCAATAAATTTCCAGGGTGTCTACCGTTCGCACCGGGAAGACCAGGGCGTCGTAGGGAAGGGAGGGAACTTTTGCGCAATCAAACAGCATCAACTCGCGCTGCTCGATCGCGCTGGTGGCGTCAGGGGCGGAGAATTTTTTCAACAATGCGTTGACCGTGTCGACGCCGCACGGATGCGTGAACTGCAGGATGGATTGAAACCGCAGGTCCAATCCGGACGACGACAAGGCCTTTTGCGTGCTCGGGCTGGCGAAGGTGATTTCCCCCTGTTCGCTCGTCACCAGGTACTGGTCCATGCCGTGCCGGACGGCATTCACCAGGACGTCCTGGTTGTGACCACTTCGGCCATGAAATTGCAGCACCGTCTGGTACTGCTGCTGCAGGCGGCTGTGCTGCTCCATCACGGCGCTCAGATCCTGCGCATAGCTGAACAACTGGCGCTGCAGATTGATGATGGCTTTGAGCGCTTCGTCGCGCAGGCCTGCTGTCGCTTTGGATGGCGGCTTCAATTGGATTTCCCCTTGACCCAGGACACGACTTGCAGCGGGCTGAAAGGCTTGACGAAGTAGGCGTCAGCGCCGCGCTTTCGGGCGTCATCGCCGTCGCCGGTTTGGCCCCGAGCGGTGATCATCGCGACCAGGATGTCCTGGGTCGCAGGGTCGCCCTTGATCGCATCGAGCACCTGCAATCCGTCCATTTCGCCCGGCATCATGACGTCGAGCAGCACGAATTTCGGGTGATGGCGGCGCACCGCTTCCAGAGCGCTTACCCCGTCTTCGGCCTCGATGATTTCATGTGCCTTGCCCAGGGTGATGGTCAGCAGTCGGCGAATGTCGGAGTGGTCGTCGACGATGAGGATGTGGGACATGGTGCTTGGCTCCAGGTTTTGGGGAGGTGGCTTCGAGAGGGGGGCGACGTATCGTCGAGGGCGATCAGGGTGGTGCTCAGTGGTGCAGCGTTGCACGTCGGCCGCGCCGACTGAACTGGAAAAGCTTCATGCCGGCCTCAGCACGCCCGGGGCGCGTTGGCTGATGCCGGTCGCAATCGCGAGCAGGCGTTCGAAGGGAATCGGTTTGGGCAAAATTTCAATCCCGGCGGGTATGCCGCCCTTTTGCCTGATCTCTGCAGAGTCCAGCCCTGATACCACAACAATCGTGGTGTTGGAAACTTCGGGTGCCTGGTGCAGCACGCGCAGCATGTTGAAGCCGTCCATGCCAGGCATCTGCAGGTCGGTCACCAGCAGGTCGGGCGTGTTGCGGCCCATGGCCAGCAGCGCGGTGACGGCGTTGTCCAGGGCGACCACTTCGGGCGCCATTGGCCACTGGGCCAGCTTGGCACGATAAAGCCGCAGCAGGATGGCGTCGTCGTCCACGATCATCACGCGCAGTCGCCGCTGAGCGGATGGTGCTGCAACGCGGCGTTCGGTGACGCCGCGCTGCGGTGTCGGGCCCTTGTGCAACATCGCCTCGACCGATGCGCGCAGCACCCGACGGTGCCCTCCGGTGGTGCGCCAGGCCTGAAGAATTCCGCTCTCGACCCAGAGCTGAATGGTGCTCACGGCAACGCCCAGCATATCGGCTGCTTCACGGGTCGTAAAAAAGTTCTTTTCGACTGCGACTGGCTGCATGGTGGAGGGGCCTGAAGTGTTTGACAGTATAAATTATATCGAAAAGTGATTATCGCAACCAATAATCATCAAATTAAATTACTTTTCATCATTTAATTTCAAGGTTTGACATTCGAGCTGAGGCGAGTCGGTTGTGTTCAGCGGCGACTCCAAAGCGAAGCCAGGGGTGCAAAGCACAGGCTTTGCGGTGCGGCTGGGTGCCGGCCAGGCGATCACAATGCATTCAGGTCAGTCAACGTGGACGACTGCCGGGATCGCTGGGATGGTCATTCAGCACGTAGTCCAGTCCGTGCCAAGTTCGGCGGGGCAAAAAAAAAGACTCCCGAAGGAGTCTTGATTGACTGCACAGACTTTGACGTCAGACGCGCTTGCGGTATTCGCCGGTGCGGGTGTCGATTTCGACCTTGTCGCCCTGTGCCACGAAGATCGGGATGCCGATGTCGAAGCCGGTGGCGATCTTGGCCGGCTTGAGCACCTTGCCGGAGGTGTCGCCCTTGACGGCGGGCTCGGTCCAGGTGATTTCGCGCACCACGCTGGTGGGCAGTTCCACGGAGATGGCCTTGCCGTCATAAAAGACGACTTCGACTTCCATGCCGTCTTCCAGGTAGTTGAGCGAGTCGCCCATGTTCTCGGCTTCGACTTCGTACTGGTTGAACTCGGCATCCATGCAGACGTACATCGGGTCGGCAAAGTAGGTGTAGGTGCAGTCCTTCTTGTCGAGGATGACCTGATCGAGCTTGTCGTCGGCCTTGAACACGACTTCGGTGCCGAAGTTGGCGATCAGGCTTTTCAGCTTCATGCGCACGGTGGCCGAATTGCGGCCGCCACGGCTGTATTCGGTCTTCAGGACGACCATGGGGTCTTTGCCGTGCATGATCACGTTGCCAGCGCGGATTTCTTGAGCAATTTTCATAACGATGGTTGACTTTGCCGTCAGGCCCATTTCCCGGTTGCCTGACGTATAGACCGCTGTCTGCGGCGGGTGCGCGAAGCGGACAGTTTTGTTGACCGGATGGCGCGAAGCCTCAGATTTTAGCTGTTTTTTCGACAAAACGCATGAGTTGCCGGGTCAAGTCGGCCTGCTGCAGCAGCCGCGCCCGCGCCGCCAGCGCGCTTTCGCCCCAGGATTCCAGGTCCAGGGCGGGCAGGGGCGAGAGAATCAGACCGTTCCAGACCCGGTGGAACTGCCGCAGCGAGGCCGGCGCCGGCAGCATTTCCAGAAACGCTTCCAGCTTGCTTGCATGCGCATCGTCGGCCTGCGCGTAGATGTTCCAGACCAAGGGTTTGCCAGCCCACAGCGCCCGCACCAGTGAGTCCTCGCCGCGCACGAAGTTCAGGTCGCAGGCCCACAGCAGGTGGTCGTAGTCGCGCTGGCTCAAGGGGTCAAGCCAGGTCAGGGAGAGGGATCCCGTGTCGCTGCGCTGCTGCAGCACAGCATGTACCGCGGCTTGCGCGCGGCCCGCCGCCACCAGCAAGCGCGTGGGCTGGGGTCCGGCCATCAGCTGCTCCAGCAGCGCACCCAGAGCCGGCGGCTCGTAGCAGAAGAGTGAGATCAGGCGCTCACCGCTGAAGCCTATGCCTTGCTGCGCCAGCCATGCCTGGCGGTCGAAAGCGCATTGGCGTTGTTCCAGATCGACCTCGCGCAGCAGGCCGCCGGTGGCCGCGGTGAAGCCGGGGTAGAAGAAATGTTTGGTCAGCCCCTTGCCGGGCCCGTGCAGCACGGGCGAGGGCAGGCCGTGGCAGCGCTCCACATAGGTTTCGGCGCTGAGGTATTCCAGGTTGATCCAGACCGGAGCGCGCTGCCCGGGCTCGGCAAAGTGCGCCACCCACGCCAGCTCCAGTTCGCAACCGAAGGCTTCGATCACCACGTCGGCGCGCGGCATCTGCTGCAGCTGCGCCGGCGTCGCGGTCGACCACGGTAGCACCTGCACGCCGGCACAGCCCTGGGGCGCCATCCAGGCCAGCGCGGACGCGTTGTCGACGCAGAGCCTGACCTGTTGTCCGCGCGCCGCCAGATCCGCGCACAGGCGCCAGCAGACACCGATGTCGCCATGGTTGTCGATGACTTTGCAAAAAATATCCCAGCGCAGCGAGTTCACGCCCAGGATTGTCCACAATACGCGCCATGGCTGAACTCCCCTCATCAAAACACCCGGCGCAACTGCTGAGCGAAGTGGCCGCGCTGCCGGCGTTGCCGGGCGTGTACCGCTATTTCGACGCTGACGGCGGCGTGCTCTACGTGGGCAAGGCGGGGGACCTGAAGAAGCGCGTGTCCAGCTATTTCCAGAAGACGCACGACGGCACGCGCATCGGCCACATGGTGAGCCGCATCGTGCGCATGGAGACCACGGTGGTGCGTTCCGAGGCCGAGGCGCTGCTGCTGGAAAACAACCTGATCAAGACGCTGCACCCCAAGTACAACATCCTGTTTCGCGACGACAAGAGCTACCCCTACCTCAAGCTCAGCGGTACGCGCGCCAGCGACGGCGTGGTGATCCCGGGCAGCGCCAGCCCCGCCGCTTATGCGCGCATGGGCTATTACCGCGGTGGCGTGGACAAGCGACACCGGTTTTTCGGACCCTATCCCAGCGCCTGGGCGGTGAAGGAGACGATACAGCTGCTGCAAAAGGTGTTTCGCTTGCGCACCTGCGAAGACTCGGTCTTCGGCAACCGCACCCGGCCCTGCCTTTTGTACCAGATCAAGCGCTGCTCCGGGCCCTGCGTGGGCCTGATCGCGCCTGAGGACTATGTGCAGGACGTGCGCAACGCGGAGGCCTTTCTGGAGGGCCACGCGCAGTCCCTGCTGCAGAACCTGGAGGCGCGCATGCAGGCGCACGCCGCGGCGCTGGAGTTCGAACAGGCGGCAGAAGTGCGCAATCAGATTGCGGCGCTGTCCAAGGTGCTGCACCAGCAGTCGGTGGAGACGCAGACGGATCACGACGCGGACATCCTGGCGGTGCGGGTGCAGGGCGGGCGTGCCTGCGTGAACCTGGCGATGGTGCGCGGCGGCCGGCATCTGGGCGATCGACCTTACTTTCCGTCGCACGTGCAGGAGGCGTGCGAGCTGATGCGCGCCGAGGAGGAACTGCTCGAAGGCGACGCTGCGCCAGCGCCCGAAGTCGACGTGGCGGTGCAGGTGCTGCAGGCCTTCATCGCCCAGCACTATCTGGACGTGCCGGTGCCGCCTTCCCTGATCACGAGCGTGGCGGTGGATCCAACCTTGATCGAGGCCCTGTCGCTGCAGTCGGGCGTGAAGGTGAGCGCCCAACACCAGCCGCGCGAGCAGCGGCGCCTGTGGCTGGAGATGGCGCAGACCAACGCCGACATCGCGCTGGCGCGCCTGCTGGCCGAAGAAGGCTCGCAGCAGGCGCGCACGCGCGCGCTGGCGGACGCGCTGGACCTGGCGGTCGCCGACCTGGACGCCTTGCGCATCGAGTGCTTCGACATCTCGCACACCGCGGGCGAGTCCACGCAGGCTTCTTGTGTGGTGTTCGCCCAGCACAAGATGCAAAGCGCGCAGTACCGTCGCTACAACATCGAGGGCATCACCGGTGGCGACGACTACGCTGCGATGCGCCAGGTGCTGGAGCGCCGCTACGGCAAACTGGCGCAGGCCATGCGAGAAGCCGCTTCCAGCGGAACCAATGGTCTGGGCAGCGTGCGTCTGCCGGACCTGGTGCTGATCGATGGCGGGCGCGGCCAGGTGGGCGTGGCGCGCGAAGTGTTCGAGTCGCTGGGGCTGGACCTGTCGGTGATCGTGGGCGTGGAGAAAGGCGAGGGCCGCAAGGTGGGGCTGGAGGAACTGGTGTTTGCCGACGGCCGCGACAAGGCCTATCTGGGCAAGGACTCGGCCGCGCTCATGCTGGTGGCGCAGATCCGCGACGAGGCGCACCGCTTTGCCATCACCGGCATGCGCGCGCAGCGCGCCAAGGTGCGGGTGGGCGCCAGCAAGATCGAGGACATTCCCGGCATCGGCCCGAAGAAGCGCGCGGCACTGCTGCAGCGCTTTGGCGGCATCCGGGGCGTGGCGGCAGCGGGCGTGGACGACATCGCCACGGTCGAGGGCATCTCGCGCACGCTGGCGGAAGAAATTCATCGGGCCCTGCACTGACGCGGCCTTCGCGCATGACACAATCGCGCCATGTTCCTGACGATCCCCACCATCATGACCTGGACGCGCATCGCCGCGATTCCGCTCATCGTGGGGGTGTTCTACCTGCCCGAATCCTTCGGCTCGGTGGCCGACAAGAACCTCATCGCCACCATCATGTTCGTGGTCTTTGCCATGACCGACTGGCTCGACGGCTATCTGGCACGTCGCCTGAATCAGACGTCGGCGTTTGGCGCCTTCCTGGACCCGGTGGCCGACAAGATACTGGTGTGCGCCAGCGTGCTGGTGCTGGTGCATCTGAACCGTGCCGACGTCTTTGTCGGGCTCATCATCATCGGGCGCGAAATTGCGATCTCGGCGCTGCGCGAGTGGATGGCGCAGATCGGCGCCACCAAGAGCGTGGCAGTGCACATGATAGGCAAGGTCAAGACCGTGGTGCAGATGATCGCGATTCCCTTTCTGCTGTTCAACGGCATGCTGTTTGGCCTGATCGACACCCATGTCTGGGGCGTGTGGTTGATCTGGCTTGCCGCCGTGCTGACGGTGTGGTCGATGGTGTATTACATGCAAAAAGCCTTGCCGGAAATTCGTGCGAGAGCTAAGTAATCGGTTGACCCGACTCATGCCAGCAGTCTTCGTGCTGATCTGGAGCACCGGCTTCATCGTGGCGCGCTTTGGCATGCCGTATGCGCCGCCGATGACGTTTCTGGCCTGGCGCTACGCACTCTCCATCCTGTGTTTTCTGCCCTGGATCGCGTGGTCGCGTGTGCCCTGGCCCGCGACCACGAATCAGTGGCTGCACCTGGGCGTCACGGGCGTGCTGATGCACGCGGTCTATCTGGGCGGAGTCTGGGCCGCCGTCAAGCTGGGCATGGGCTCAGGCCTGTCGGCGCTGATCGTGGGCCTGCAGCCGGTGCTGACGGCGGTGTGGCTGTCGGCCACGGGAGGGCGGGTGACGCGGCGACAGTGGTGGGGCCTGACGCTGGGCCTGACGGGTCTGGTGCTGGTCGTGTCACGAAAATTCGGGCAGGGCGGCGAGGCGAACGCGCTGAACCTGTCGCTGGCGGGGCTGGCGCTGTTGGGCATCACCGCCGGCACGCTGTACCAGAAGCGATTCATTCAACCCTGCGATGTGCGCAGCGCCAACACCGTGCAACTGATGGCCGCGCTGCTGGTCACGCTGCCGCTGGCGCTGCTGGAGCCGCAGACGATGCAATGGAACCTGTCTCTGACGGCGGCCATGGCCTGGTCGGTGCTGGCGCTGACCGTGGGTGGCAGCTCGCTGCTGTATCTTTTGATCCAACGCGGCGCGGCCACGAGCGTGACCGTGCTCATGTATCTGGTGCCGCCAACCACGGCCTTGCTGGCCTGGTTTATCTTTGACGAGCCCATCACGCTCGTCACTTGCGGCGGCATTGCGCTCACGGCGCTGGGGGTGAGCCTGGTGGTGCGTCCAGCGCGCACCGTGGTGATGACTTGAGGAGATCGACATGAAGAAGATTGCGGTGATCGCCGGAGACGGCATTGGCAAGGAAGTGATGCCCGAGGGATTGCGGGTGATGCAGGCGGCGGCCGACAAGTTCAGCCTTCCCTTGCAGTTCGATCACTTCGATTTCTCCAGCTGGGACTACTACGAGCGCCACGGCAAGATGATGCCGGACAACTGGAAGGATCTGGTCGGCGGTCACGACGCGATCTATTTCGGCGCGGTCGGCTGGCCGGAAAAAATCCCTGATCACGTCTCGCTCTGGGGCTCGCTGCTGCTGTTTCGGCGCGAGTTCGATCAGTACATCAACATGCGCCCGGCGCGTCTTATGCCCGGCATCATCTCGCCCGTGGTGCGGCGCGACGGCAGTGCACGCCTGCCAGGCGAAATCGACATGGTGATCGTGCGCGAAAACACCGAGGGCGAATACTCGTCCATCGGCGGGCGCATGTACGAGGGAACCGAGCGCGAGATCGTGATGCAGGAAACCGTGATGTCGCGCATCGGCGTGGACCGCGTGCTCAAGTTCGCCTTCGAGCTGGCGCAGTCGCGCCCCAAGAAGCACATTACCAGCGCCACCAAGTCCAACGGCATCGCCATCACCATGCCCTACTGGGACGAGCGCGTGCTCGAGATGGCCAAGGGCTATCCGGAGTTGAGGCTGGACAAGTTCCACATCGACATCCTGAGTGCGCACTTCGTGCAGCGTCCCGAGTTCTTTGACGTGGTGGTGGCAACGAATCTGTTCGGCGACATCCTGAGCGATTTGGGCCCGGCCTGCACCGGCACCATCGCGATTGCGCCCAGCGCCAACCTGAATCCCGGCAGGAAATATCCGTCGCTGTTCGAGCCGGTGCACGGCTCCGCGCCCGACATCGCCGGCAAGGGCATTGCCAATCCGATCGGGCAGATCTGGGCCGGTGCAATGATGCTGGATTTCCTGGGCTATCGAGACGCGCACGACGCCGTGCTCAAGGCGATCGAAACCGTGCTCGATCCCTCCAGCGGTGCGGCGAAGACGGCCGATCTGGGTGGCCGTGCGACAACCTCCGACATGGGGCGTGCCATTGCCGCGGCACTGTAGACGCGTCCTGTCAATAGGGAAAACAAGAGGGGTGCAACGCCCCACAAAAGCGGCAGGATGTCACAGGGCGCATGCGTGAAACCGAATAGAATTGCCCTCCGCGCTGTTGTTGCGCCGCCGTGTTTTCGGGAATGAAAAGAGGTCCTTGGCACACGGCGGGCAGCCCCAGTTCCGAGCGTGCGCGCCGACTCCCACACCCTGAGCCGACACCACAACATTCATGCCGTCGCGCCGCAAGGCGAAACCGATCAACGCTACTTCCGTAAGAGGGGACCTTTGTGAATAAGACCGAACTGATTGAACACATCGCAAAACACGCTGACATTTCCAAGGCTGCGGCCGCCCGCGCTTTAGACTCCACCATCGGTGCCGTCAAGACCACGCTGAAAAAGGGCGGCTCTGTGTCGCTGGTGGGTTTTGGCACCTTTGCCGTGGGCAAACGCGCGGCGCGCACGGGTCGAAATCCGCGCACCGGTGCTGCGATTAAAATCAAGGCAGCCAAGGTACCCAAGTTCCGTCCAGGCAAGGCGTTGAAAGATCACTTGAACTGAGCTCCATGCATGGTGTGCAAAGCACCCCGTGCCATCAGATTCAGTCGATGTCACGTTAGGAATTTGGTTCTGCAGGGTGCTTAGCTCAGTTGGTAGAGCGTCTGCCTTACACGCAGAATGTCGGCGGTTCGAGACCGTCAGCACCCACCACCCAAGCAAAGGCGAACACTGAGTTCGCCTTTTTTGTTGTTTCGCACTCGGAGAGTTTCAGTATGTTTGATTTCGTCCGCAAGCACACCCGGATCATGCAGTTCCTGCTGTTCTTGTTGATCGTTCCGTCCTTTTTGCTGTTCGGGATCGAAGGCTACAGCCGCTTTCGCGACAAGGGCGAGACCGTGGCCGAGGTCAATGGTCAGGACATCAGCCAGGTCGAGTGGGACAACGCGCACAAGCAGGAAGTCGAGCGCATCCGCGCCTCGAGTCCGAACGTGGACCCCAAGCTGCTGGATTCGCCACGGGCGCGCTACGCCACGCTGGAGCGTCTGGTGCACGACCGCGTGCTGGCAGCGGCAGCCGACAAGGCGGGACTCGTGACCTCGGACCAGCGCCTGCGCCGCGCCCTGCTGGAGGATCCCACCATTGCCGCGCTGCGCCAGCCTGACGGCGCGCTCGACAAGGACCGCTATCGGCAACTGGTGTCGCAGCAAGGCCTCTCGCCCGAAGGGTTTGAAGCGCGGATCCGCTCCGACATCTCGAGCCACCAAGTCACGGCCGGCGTCACCGGCACAGGCTTTGCCCCGGCCGCGCTGGCGGACCTGGCGGTGAATGCGTTCCTGGAGCACCGCGAGGTCCAGGTGGCACGCTTCAACGCCGCCGATTTCGCCGCCAAGGCGTCGATCACCGACGCCGATATGGACGCCTTCTACCAGGCGAACCAGGCCATGTTCCAGACGCCCGAGCAGGCCAGCATCGAATACGTGGTGCTGGATCTGGACGCCGTGAAGAAATCCTTGGTGCTGAACGAAGCGGATCTGAAAACCTACTACGAACAGAACCAGGAACGGCTCAGCGGCAAGGAAGAGCGCCGCGCCAGCCACATCCTGATCGAGTCGCCCAAGAGCGCTGCGCCCGAGGCGCGGCTCAAGGCCAAGGCGCGCGCTCAGGAACTGCTGGCCGCGGTGCAAAAGGCGCCCGACAGTTTTGCCGAACTGGCGAAGAAGAACTCGCAGGACGTGGGTTCTGCCGCCAATGGTGGCGACCTCGATTTCTTCACGCGCGGAACCATGCTCAAACCGTTTGAGGACGCGGCGTTTGCGCTGAAGAAGGGCGAGATCAGCGCCGTGGTGGAAACCGACTACGGCTACCACATCATCAAGCTCACCGACGTCAAGACGCCCAAGCAGCGCAGCTTCGAGGAAGTGCGCCCGCAGATTGAGGCCGACCTGATGAAACAGCAGGCGCAGCGCAAGTTTGCCGAAACCGCAGAGATCTTCACCAACACCGTGTACGAGCAGTCGGACAGCCTCAAGCCTGCGGCGGATCGCCTCAAGCTGGAAGTGCACACGGCCAGTGCGCTGATGCGCCAGCCCGCGGCCGGCGTGAAGGGCGTTCTGGCCAATCCCAAATTCCTGGCTGCCATCTTCTCACCCGACTCGGTGGAGAAGAAGCGCAATACCGAGGCTGTGGAAATTGCTCCCAACCAGCTGGTGTCAGGCCGGATCGTGCAATACGCGCCGGCGCGCACGCTGCCCCTGGCCGAAGTCAAGGCTCAGGTGCGCGAGCGCCTGCAGGCGTCGCGCGGCGCCGAGCTGGCGAAGAAAGAAGGCATGAGCCAGCTGGCCGCCTGGAAGGCCAAGCCCGACAGCGCCACGCTGCCCGCGGCCATCAATGTGTCGCGCGATCAGCCGCAGAATCAGCCTGCAGCCCTGGTGGAGGCGGCGCTTCGTGCCGACACTTCGGCGCTGCCGGCCTTCGTCGGGGTCGACCTGGGCGCGCAGGGCTACGCTGTGGTCAAGGTCAACAAGACCCTGGCTCGCACCGGTGTCACCGACGAAAGCGCCAAGCAGGATCGGGCTCAATACACGCAGGCTTGGGTCACAGCAGAAAACGCGGCCTACTACCAGCTGCTGAAAGAGCGCTTCAAGGTCAAGATCAACGCCGCCAAGGGCGACGGAAAAACAGACACGGCCTCGCCCGCCGCACCGTGACAACACCGCTATAATCGAACACTCTGCGGTGGCTGTAGCTCAGTTGGTAGAGTCCAGGATTGTGATTCCTGTTGTCGTGGGTTCGAGCCCCATCAGCCACCCCAAGTAAACACTGGAAAGCCTGCTATTCAAAAGATAGCAGGCTTTTTGCTTTTGGGTGCCGCGTAGCCACTGCATAGCCCCCGACACCGATAGCACCGACAATCGGCGCCCACCTCGCGAAGGCCTTCCCGATTGAAGTCTGCACCACTTTGATGTCAATATTCCTCGCCACCGTTTGAAGCGTTACTCCGGTTGCCCGGTGCACGAGAAATCGCTCGCCGGTTCGCATTACCAGATCATGAGTGACGTGCGATGGCAGTTCCGCAAGAATTGAAAAAGGGGCCGATGCAAGTCGGCCCCTTTCAGTTGGACTAGGCCAGAGTGCCTATTTGGCTGCAGATGCCGCAGGTGCAGCAGGCGTAGCAACTTTGGCGTTCTTGGCGGCTTCCTTGGATGCCTTCTTGGCAGCATGCTTTTCCGCACGTGTCATCTTCACCTGCTTGGGCGCTGATGCAGAAGCTGCGGGAGCAGTCGCCACAGGGGTGGCGTTAGTGGTCGTCGCCTTTGGTGCAGCAGGCGCCTGGGCAAACGACACGACAGCCGCAGCTGAAAGCAAAGCGGTAGCGATAAGGGTCTTGATATTGAACATGGTGAACTCACTCGTAAAACGACAGTCTCAAAGCTCGGACCGTCTAGAGCGAGCCTGATTTTTTGTCAGGCTTGCATCTACAACGTAGGGTTTTCCCTTGGGTTGACCGCTATACGTTTCTTTACCGAAGCGCCGGACAGGACCACTGGGCGATGAGATGTCCGACCGGGCTCCCTGTGCCGCTAAGCTGTGTGCATTCGAATCAACTGGACCGTCAACATGGCAGGCCGCCACCACTACCACGTCTACGTGATTGAACTGTCGAAGGACGTTCTTCAGCAAGGAAAGTTTTCCAAATGCAATCCCGACTACGTTCCTGGAAAACCATGCGTCTATGTGGGCATGACGGGACTGGACCCGGACGTGCGTTTTGACAAACACAAGGCGGGAATTCAGTCGAATCGGTACGTGTATCTTTACGGGGTGAGATTGTTGCCAGACCTCTATGAGGCATACAACCCGATGTCCTACGACACCGCGCGCGAGACAGAGGTTGAGGTAGGGATTGCACTGCGCGAAGCCGGCTTCGGAGTTTGGCAGGCGTGAGGCAGGCCAGGCGTTTGAAATCATCAGCAATCTCAAGAAACCCGTCCAATCGGCTTTCGGGCGCCTTGTTGTCTTTGCCACCATGGCTGAAATTTCAAAGCGCGTTCGATTTTTGTCTTCAATGAAAGCATCACTGGGGTTTGATGATGTGCGCAGCGATGCCATCCCTCGGCGCGTTTACATCCTTGTGCTTGAATCGGGTGATGTTCAAGAACATTGCGAAACTGATTTCCTGCGTCATCCTTTCTGCCGCAATTCCGGCTCACGCTGCCCAGTCGACCTTCCACATCACCGGCAAGGAGCCTGTGCCCGGCGACGTCCGGTGGGACTACCTCAGCTTCGATGTCGACAGCAATCGCCTTTACATCACTCACGGTGACCATGTCGACGTCTACGACACCGGACAGAACCGTGTCGTCGCGACCATCCCCGGCACCGAAGGCGTTCATGGTGTCGCACTTGCCCCAGACCTTGACCGCGGATTTACCAGTAACGGCGCCAGCAGCACCGTCACCATTTTTGAGCTATCGACGTCGAAAGTCATCGGCACGTTGCCGACGGAAAAGAAGCCTGACGCCATTGTTTACGACCCGCACACGCACAGAGTGTTTGTCGCCAATGGGGATTCCGGCACCCTGACCGTCATCGACGCCCAAACAGAGAAAGTCATCGGAACCGTGGCAATCGGTGGGAAACTTGAATTCGAGGCCGTGGACGGCAAGGGGCTGCTCTACGTCAACATCGAAGACCAGAGCAAGCTGGCCGTGGTGGACACGGTGAGGCTTTCCGTGAGGGCACGGCATGATTTGACATCCGGGTGTCTTGAGCCTACGGGACTGTCCATCGACCCCGCCACCGAACGGCTATTCGTCGGATGCAGAAATCAGACCATGGCGGTGGTTGCAGGGTTGACCGGAAAGATTCTTGCGTCGGTGCCGGTGGGGAAGGGCTGTGATGCCACAGCTTACGACAGCAGTTTGAACCTCGCGTTCGCATCCAGCGGCGACGGAACAATCACCGTGCTGTCGGGGGAGTCCTACGCCGTTCTCCAGACCATTGCCACACAACCGACCGCGCGCACGATGGCGCTAGATGCCACTGAACATCGGATTTACACCGTGGCTGCGGAATTAGAGGCGCCGCCGTCGCCTGGCGCTCGGGCGAAGTTGAAGCCGGGGACGTTTGCGGTGATAACGGTGCAGCGGTAGATATTGGAGTGCTTTAGGGAGGACGATATGTCCAACGGTTCACTTATTCACTCAGTATGACGACCCAATACAGGGCTACGCCACCGGCAGATAGCGCCGAAGAAATTCAAAGCTGTCACTCCAGCAGCGGATGGCTTGCTCACGCCAGAACATCACATGAAACGCATGGGTTTCGCCAGGATAATAGTGTGCGCTGACAGGCGACTTCAGTTGTTGGAGTTTCTGGTGTAGCCGCTGAGAATCTGCCGCGACGGGGTCGTCAAGGCCAGCGGCGATGAAAATTGGAGGCAGGCTTGGCGCAGCCTTCATCGCTTCAACAATGCATAGGGGGTCTGCCAGAGCGTGCTCGGAGGTCGGGTGGCTGGCGTCTTTCCCCAGGTATGAACGCGCAGCGTCTGCGGCGATACGTGCCGCCAGACCCGACACGCCAGCACGACGATATCGCTCGGGCTTGCTTGTTTGCAGGAAGCCGCAATACAGCAGTGCAGCGACTGGCCGTAGTCCGTACTCGAACAGCGGTGCTGCAAATGGTTCGGCGCGCTGAATGCAGCATGCCAGCGTGACGGCAAGGGCAAGATTGGCACCCGCAGATTCACCCGCCAATGCCACTCTCTGGTTGTCGCCGCCGAACTCTGCAATGTGGTTTACCACCCACATCCAAGCTGCACAGGCATCTTCCAGCGCACAAGGAAACGGAAATCTTGGTGCAAGGCGGTAATCGACATTGCACACCAGATACCCCTGCGCGGCATAGGCAGCGGCAATTGCTCGATGTGTACGCTTGGAGCCTATGGCAAACCCGCCACCGTGCAGATATATCAGGACCGGGCGTAGCGCTGGACCCGCCGGCCTGAGGATATCCAGGCGCAGCACTTCCCCATCGTGGCAGGCGTATTCGACATCTTCAATCAAGCTGCAACTGGCCATTCGCTGCTTCATGCGCGGCATGAAGTCGGCAAATTCCGCAAGCGCATGCATGCCTGCATCGATGACGACGCGGCGCAACGGTTGTTTCGCAGCGAACATGTCAATCCAACGGCGCATGGAGATTCTCCGTTGTCTGATTCGACCGGCACCCGGCTGAGCAATCAAACAGAGCAGTAAACTTTACTGCAGATTCACTACGTTTCTATGTTTCGAAATTGAAAACACGACGGCAAGTGGCGCCCGTGCGGCCTGCTACCTTCGTTGAAGTTTGAAGTTTTCCTTGAACCACTCATCACTCTCAGCTCGGAATAGCTGAAATAGTACCCATCCCTCCACCGGCAACATCAAGTAGGAAACCATGATTTCCAGGTCACTGACGTCTTTGTTGTCAAATGCGAACAGGGCTGCAACCTCGGCGGCCAAGAGCACAGCATAGAAATTGCGGGCCCAGTTTCTTCCCTGCGATATCTTGAGGGATAGCAGTCCGTAAACAGCGAAAGAGAAAACGCAGCCACGCAAAGTCTCTGGAAGTGAATCGGCGCCAGTGAGCCCGAGAGCGGTCACGAGCAGGTCAAGTGCAATGGTTATCCAAATGGCATGGACGGCAGTGATGACGGACGGTGGTTTACGCACTTATAAAAATCTCCGTCAGGTCGGGAATGCACTTTGTCCTGCAGGTTGACAGGCAGCACAGTGGGAAGTCGCCAGGCAATCATGCATAAGCGCGATGGTTAGAAGTCGTCAAGAGTATTCCCAGAACAACTGTGGCGCATGTGGCTGCGGTACCGACGCTGGTACCGGATTCTTAGCGCCCAACCACAAATCCGCGCCTGCCCGGTTATGGCCGTTCAAGCGGGCGAATGGAGCGGGAGACATCCCGCCGCCATTCTTGCGAAGTCGAGTCAAACCATGTCGGTGATGAACTCGTCGCGGGGACGTCGAACCTTCTTCAAGTTCACCAGCCAGTCATTTTCCTCTTCGCGGTAGCCAAGGGGCAATATCGCAACGCTGCGCAGACCGCGCGATTTCAGTCCCAGAATTTCATCCAGCGCCTTGGGGTCAAACCCTTCCATGGGTGTGCTGTCGACTTCCTCAAATGCCGCCGCAATCAGGGCGGCGCCAAGGCCGATATAGGCTTGGCGGGCGGCGTGCTCAAAGTTGACTTGCGGGTCGCGGCCAGGGTAGTTGCTCAACAGCATCTTGCGGTAGTTTTCCCAAGCTTCGCTGGTAGATCCGCGTTGCTCGTTCACGAGATCAAACATGGCGTTGATGCGCTCAGGGGTGTAGTTGTCCCAAGCTGCGAACACGAGCAGGTGCGAGCAATCGGTGATCTGGCCTTGATTCCATGCGATGGGCTTGATCCTTTCCCGCAACTCTTTGCTCGTCACCACGATGATCTCGTAGGGTTGCAAGCCGCTGGACGTTGGCGCCAGGCGCGCGGCCTCCAGAATGCGCTCCACCTTTTCCGCTGGCACCGCTTTCAACGGGTTCATTTTTTTGGTCGCATAGCGCCATTGGAGTTTTTGAATCAAATCAGACATGAGAACTTTCGTGAAGGAAGATAAGTCAATGATGTTGGGTGCATTCCCTTGGTTACAAGGGACGTTCAGGGCCGTTGTGGGTGCGCCGGTACTCTGGGGCCCGCCTGTCAAACCGTACGCGGTCATGGCTTGAAATATCATGCGCGATTGACAGCACCCGAAAGTGAGACCCTTGTATGTCTGATTTGCCCGCTTACACCCCACCCAAGGTCTGGACATTTGACAAGGCCAGCGGGGGTCAATTCGCCAACATCAACCGACCCATCGCCGGACCCACGCACGACGCTGCACTTGCGCGGGGCAAACACCCGCTTCAGTTGTATTCACTGGCCACGCCCAATGGAGTGAAAGTCACCATCATGCTGGAGGAACTGCTCGCTAAGGGGCATGCCGGCGCGCAATACGATGCATGGCTGATCCGCATCAACCAGGGCGACCAGTTCGGCAGCGGGTTTGTCAAGGTCAATCCGAACTCCAAGATTCCGGCGCTATTGGACTGCAGCGCACACGAGCCGATCAGGGTATTTGAATCCGGCGCGATACTTTTGTACCTTGCCGAGAAATTCGGAGATTTTTTGCCTAGCAAGCTGTCGCAACGGGCCGAGTGCCTGTCGTGGTTGTTCTGGCAGATGGGCAGCGCACCTTACCTTGGCGGTGGTTTCGGACATTTTTACGCCTATGCGCCGACCAAGATCGAATACGCCATCGACCGCTTCGCCATGGAGGTCAAACGCCAGTTGGATGTGCTCAACCGGCGACTTGCCGAGAACGCCTATGTCGGCGGCGATGACTACACCATTGCCGACATCGCCATCTGGCCCTGGTATGGAGCGCTCGCCAAAGGGCTGGTGTATGAAGCGGGTGAGTTCCTGCAGGTTCATGAATACACCCATGTGATCCGCTGGGCGGACGACATCGCCAAGCGTCCGGCGGTCCAGCGCGGACGCATGGTCAACCGCGTCACCGGGCCGCTGGAATCGCAGTTGCATGAGCGTCACGATGCCAGCGACTTCGATACCCGCACCCAAGACAAGCTGCAGAGTTCGTCGTGATCACGCTTTATGGTTTGATGACTTTGCGATCGTAATTTACCCCCGTGTCCACAAGGCCGCAGCGCGCGGAACGGCGCAGGCTTTAGATCCGCGCGTTGAGCGGTCGATTTGCGCGCGCTGCGCGACTCCCAGCTGCACCGGCAGGGGTTGTGGCTTGCATGCGTGTGGTGTAGAGGAACATTGAGCTGTCTCGCTTTTTACTGGGGTAAACTCAAACGAGACCGACACCAAGAATCTCCCATGTCCCCTTCCGTTGACTCCGTGTTGGAAATCCTCAAGAAGCACAAGCGCGTCGAAGGCCTGGTGCATGGGCAGAGCATGCCGCGCCAGGACATCATTGAAACGATGGTGCAAAGACAGCATCTGGCCGAAGTGCAGAACCTGATGCCGCAGCTCAAGACCGACGAAATCGGCAGCATGCTGGAAACCCTGCAGCTGGACGACGCCCAACTGTTCTGGGCGCAGATTCCCCCGGAACGCGAAAACGAAATACTCTGGGAACTCTCGGATGCCCGTCGGGAACAGCTGGTGGGAAGCCGCGAGCCGGCCTTCACCGACAGTCAGATCAATGCATTCGAGTTGGTGGATGGAAAGCTGCGGCAGATCCCGGTGCAAAGCCGCAAGGATCTCGAAGGCATCAAGCCGATCTGGATTGACTTGCTGGGCGTCACGAAGAGCGAGCGGGCTTACGTGGGCGCGCATTTCGGCTTGGTGCTTGCGGATCCGGGAGATGCCACGGATCTGGAAGTGAGCTCGCGCTACCACATCGAGGAAAACGGCGAAATCCATCTGCACTCCAATTTTCTGCTGGACAAGGAGGGCAAGTCGCGCAGCGTTCCCGTGGCCTTCATCCTGCACCAGGGGACACTGTTTTCCCTGCGCAATGAAGAGCTGCCCGTGTTTCGCCTGCAACGGCGCCGCGCGCGCACCCAGGCCGGTTACGTGTCGGACTGCAACGACCTGTTGCTCGACCTGTACGGCTCCGATGTCGAATACTCGGCCGACTCGCTGGAGGATGTCTACATCACGCTGGGCAAGGTCGGGCGCCAAGTGCTCAGCGAAACCATCAGCGACAGCGAAGCCGCTGCCATCCTGGGCGACATTGCCGAAGAAGAGGATCTGAATGGTCGTATCCGTGGCAACATTCTGGACACGCAGCGCGCCATCAATTTTCTTATCCGCAGCAAGCTGATGTCAGGCGCGCAATTCGAAGACGCCAGGCAGATCCTGCGCAACATCGAATCGCTGAACAGCCACACGTCCTTCCTGTTCGACAAGATCAACTTCCTGATGGATGCGACCATCGGTTTCATCAACATCAATCAGAACAAGCGCATCAATCAGCTGACTGTCTTCGGCGTGGTGTTCATGCCCATCAACATCCTCGCCGGCATGGGCGGCATGTCGGAATTTTCCATGATGACCCAGGGCATTCCCTGGCCAGTGGCCTATGGGGTATTCATGGTCGCAGCCAGCCTGATGGGCGTGGGCACCTATGCGGCGCTGAAATACTTCGAGACCCGAAAGGTGAAGATGCGGTAGACCGCTGCCGTGCGCCAGGACTCACCCATCCGCAGCGCGGCGTTGTCTTAGGCAGCATGGGGGGTCTCATGCGAGTGACTGGTCGGGAGCGGGAAGATCGCAAGTTTCCTGCGTTGCGCGCAAGGTCCGCTACCATCGTCACGAATGCGCTCACACCGACCCACGACCTGTTGATGCAAAACCTCCCCCATGCCGACACGTCAAGCATCGATCCCGAACTGCTGGAGAAGGCGCAAACACGATTGGAGTTCTTGTACGGTGAGGTGGCCAGGACCTGGCCCGGATTCATTACCCGCCCTGGTCAGTACCAGATGATGCACGCGGCCCTGCTGACCTTCCTCTGCGCCAAGCCGCCGCAAGATGAAGAACGTCAGGGCGACAACCTGGCCCAGCTCGAAGCCGGAACCGGTACGGGAAAGACCGTGGCCTACTGCCTGGCCGCCATCGTCGCATCCGAATTCCTGCAAAAAACCGTGATCGTCTCCACCGCCACGGTGGCGCTGCAGGAGCAGTTGTTCCACAAGGACCTGCCACGGCTGGCACAAATCATTCCTGAGTTGCGCTTTGACATCCTGAAAGGGCGTGGCCGCTATGTCTGCGAGAGCCGATTGGAAGGAGCCATCAGTGACGACGCGCAGGACAGTCTGCTGGATGATGCCTACTCGGACGCCTTCGCCGACGAGCGCCGGCAAACCAACCCGGTTGCGCGCGACCGGGCCGAATCCGTGCGCTGGTTCAAAAGCGTGGCCAAAAAACTCGAGAGCGGCAAATGGGACGGCGACATCGACAGCCTGGTGCAACCACCGGCGCCCGAAGACTGGCGCCAGGTGCAAGCCAGCGCCCATGCGTGCAACGGCGGCCAGTGTGAATATTTTCGGAGCTGCGCGTTTTTCAGGGCGCGGCGCCAGGCGGCCATGGCGACGCTGCAGGTGGCAAACCACGCCTTGATTCTCGCCACGCTGCAGTCCGACAGCGCCCTGATCGACCCGGGCAATACGCTGTTCGTGTTTGACGAGGCGCACCACCTGCCGGGCATCGCCGCCGAACAGTTCAGCTACCGCGCCCGACTTGGCGCCAGCGCCAGACTGCTGACCAGCTTGCGCACCGTGGCGATGCGTCATGCAAGGGAGATGTCGCCGTCCGCGCGCCCGGACCCGGTGGCCTTTGCCCAAAGCATCACGCAATGCACCGACAAGATCACGGTCTTTGAAGACTACTGGACCCGGACCGAACTGGTCAGCGCCGACAAGCCGGTGCACCGCTTCAGCCAGGGCCAGATTCCGCAAGACCTGATTCCCGAGTGCGAGCAGATGGTGGCCATCATTCGCTCGATCACTGCGGTCGTGGCAAGCATCGCCGCTTCGCTGATGGAGCCCGACGAATCGAAGTCCCCGGGCGAACGCGCCGAGCAGGCCCGCGCGGGCGTTGAACTGGGCGTATACCTCGCGCGACTGGACACGCTGGAGCGTTTGTTCAGCGCCTGGGCCACGCATGACAAGGTGCCCTGGGCCAAGTGGCTGGAATGGGCCAGAAGCCCCAACGAAAGCGCGGGCGGTGCGGGCGCATCCGCACCCGACGCGTGGCTGTGTGCCAGTCCGCTGACCGCGGCGCAGCTGTTGTCGCGCGGACTGTGGAAGAACGTGAGTGCGGCAGTCTGCACTTCAGCCACCCTGACCGCGTGCGGCAGCTTTGATTTCTTTGACCGGCTCAGCGGCCTGAACCGCTTTCCGCAGCGGCGCGCTCTGGTGGTGGCTTCCCCGTTCGACTATGCCACCCAGGGCGAGCTGCGCATTGCCCAGATGCACCACTCGCCCAAAAGCGCGGGGTTCTCCGACGAGTTGTGCCGCAAGCTGCCGGAGTTGCTGCGCGAACATGAGCATGGTCAGCTGGTGCTGTTCACCTCCAGGCGCCAGATGCAGGCCTGCTACGCCGCGTTGCCGCAGGATTTGCTGCTTCAGGTGCAGGTGCAGGGGGAGCGCTCGCGCACGGAGTTGCTGAAGGAACACGGCCGGCGCGTCGCGAACGGCGATCGCAGCATCATCTTTGGATTGCAGTCCTTCGGTGAAGGCATCGACCTGCCGGGGCAGCTATGCGAGCACGTGCTGATCGACAAACTGCCGTTCACTCCGCCGACCTCGCCGGTGGAAGAGGCCTTGGCGGAATGGCTCAGCGCCCAAGGGCGCGATCCCTTTGCAGAAATCTCTGTGCCACGCGCCGGAATGAAACTGGCCCAATGGGCAGGACGCGGCGTGCGTACCGTGACCGACCGCGCGGTGATCACGGTGTGCGATACGCGCCTGGGGACGATGCGCTACGGGCGCGATATTCTGGCGGGCCTGCCGCCGTTTCCGGTGGTGCGAAAGCCACCCTCGTAGGCCGCGCAACAAACCATTCGGCGGATCGGAAGCCGCTTCGCCGCGGGCAGTTCGCATGACGCTGATGATCTGATTGCCGGCAGACGGGCATGCCGCCATCGCTGCCGTGCCTTCACGCTATCATCAGCGCCCAGGTCCAGACAGGAATTCACCGTGACACCAGACGAAAAGTCAGATCAAGCAGACGCCAAACCGAAAAGGGCATGGGTGTTGCCGACGCTTTTTTTCGTTTTCATCGTGGGGACCATCACCTTCCTGTTGGTTATCGACTCGATCTACGCGCCCGACGCAGCTAACCCCGCGGCGCTGCAGGATGCGGTCGGCAAGTGAAGCCGCCGTTCAGACGCTGCGCTTGGCCTGGCTCAGGCTCCAGCATCAGCAAGCGACATCCTGATCTTGCGGCTGCCCCGCTGCGGCCGCTGGCGTGAACCGGCGCTGCGGGCTCAGCGTTTCCAAAGCGCAAACCAGGATGGAAGCATGGTGCTGAGCACCTCGTCCTTGAGCACCACCTGATGGTAGATCGCCGCCAGCGCGTGTGCCCCGGCGATCCAGACGATGGCGTCGCCGAGCAAGGTGTGAAGGTTCGAAATCGCGCCGCCCAGGTCGTGTGAAATTGCGACCGGCGACGCAATCAGCGTGCCGCCCAGAAGGGTCAGCGGGTGGCCTTCGAGCCAGGCGCCTGCGATGGCTGTGAGCGGAACGGCAAAGAGCAGCAGATACAGCGCCGACTGAACCAGCTTGGCGCTCAGCTCCATCCAGCGCGCAAGCGGTGGCGCCTGCGGCGGCGTGTGAATCTTCTTCCACAGAACACGCAAGAATGTGAGCGCGAAAACGCACAAGCCCAGGGTCTCGTGCAGCTGGCGCTCAAAATCCCCCGACGGCTGGTAGATCTGCTTCTCCGAGCCCTCGGGTCCCATGGCGAAGGCGACCAGAACCACCACGGCGGTGACCCAGTGAAAGGTTTGGGCCAGCGTGCCATAGCGCGCATTCAGTGCTTGTGTCATGGTTGAATCCAGGAAGAGGGTATTTGTGAGATGCCGCTCATTATCAGCTTGCGGCAGCGGCGACCAGCAGCAGTTCGAACGTGACGAGCACCGGGTTGGCCCCGTGCATGAGCCGACCACGATGCACGCCACCGCAGTAGTCCACCAGGCTCACGTCGATCTGCGCCACAGGCTCGCCGTCGCTTCCCGACTGCACGCGACCGCTTCGGATCAGGACCTCGGTCACGAACGGTTCGACCACACGGCCGTCTTCGAACACCGCTCCCACGGTGCTGCCGACACCGCCGTGGATGACGGCGTCGGTGATTCCGTGCTGGCGGCAAATGGCTTCGAGGGCAGTGCAGACGTCGATGTTCGGCGCCAGTCGCACGGCCCATGCGGTCGGCGCCGACAGACGGGTGCTGCCGGTGCCGGCGGGCTCGGGTTTGAACAGCGAAAAATGCGTTTCCGTATCCGGCTGAACCTGGAATTGCGCGCCTTCGATCAGCCACACCGAGGCCTTCACAGGCTCGCAGACCAGGGCATGCTCGGGCAGCACGTGGCCGCAGCGGCGCGCGCCGTCGCGTTGCATCCAGGCCGCGTGGCAATGCAGCCAGGGCTGGCCGTCGCGCTGCCCGTAGGTGACGCAGGCAAACTCCAATTGAACCGGCTCGTCGGCGTCCAAGCGGTCGCTGAAATAGACCGCGTGCTCGGGCGTTTTCGACAGCGCGGGCAGCGCATAGGCGAAGGGAAAGAAGGCGCCGCCCTGCAGGCTCAAGACGGCGCTTTGCGCACAGAACGGCGCCAGCGCGAACTGCACCGCCTCCAGCAGCGAGCGGCCCGGTGGCAGCTCGAGCTCGAGCTGCCGCGTGGTGGCGGGCACCGCCTGCAGGCGTTGCACACTGGCGCGGCCGGGGTGCCGGATCTGACGCATGCTCGAGCGCAGACGGTCTCAGTTCCTGCGCAGCGTGGGCAAGCCCACGCCACTGGCGTCAAAGCCGCCGTCCACCGCCAACACCTGGCCGTTCACATAGCTGGCGGCGGGGCTGCACAGGAAACCCGCCGCGGAGGCGATTTCCTCGGGCGTGCCGTAGCGGTTCAGTGGAATCGCGTCGTAGTAGTCCGAGCGGATCGCCACGCTGTGCACGAGCTTGGACATCTCGGTGTCCACCGGCCCTGGCGCGATGCAGTTCACGCGTATGCCCACGTTGCCCAGTTCCACTGCCTGCTGTTTGGTCAGCTGAATGATTGCCGCCTTGCTCGTGCCGTAGGCGACGCGCAGCGTGCTGGCGCGCAGGCCCGAGATCGACGCGATGTTCACCACGGCGCCGCCGCCCGTCTTGAGCATCACCGGCACAAAAGCCTGGGTGCAGATGAAAGCACCGTCCAGGTTCGTTCCCAGCACGTGGCGCCATTCCTCGAACGTCGTCTCAAGAATGGGCTTGAACACGGCCACGCCAGCGTTGTTCACCAGCGCGTCGACGCGGCCGAAGGCGGTGCTCACGGTGCCCACTGCGGCCTGGACCTGCTGCGGTTGGGAGACGTCGCAGTGAATCGCCAGCACGCGTCCCGGATCGTTCAGCCGCGCCGCGGTCTGGTTCAAGGTCTCGGCGTCGATGTCGAGCAGGACCACACGGTGGCCATGGTCCAGGAACCATTGGCCAATCGCCAGGCCGATGCCGCGCGCGCCGCCAGTGACGACGGCCACGGGGATGGATGAAATATCTGATGTCATGGTGTTTTCCTGAAGCTGCGCGTTGAGTGCAAAAGAGGCATCTAGAATACCTCATCGCAGGCATCCGACCGGCACAAAAGACAGGGATCAAAGCATGAACGCAGCGCACATCGTCGGCTGGGGCCACACGCCTTTTGGCAAACTCGACAACGTCGAACTGGAGCAACTGATACGCGACGCGGCGCTGCCGGCCATCGCCAGTGCCGCTCTGGAGCCATCCGACATCGACGGCATCTTCATGGGCCACTTCAACGGCGGTTTCGTGCGCCAGGACTTCAGCGCGGCGCTCGCGGCGGTCGCGATTCCGGAGTTTCGCCACACGCCCGCGGTGCGCATGGAAAACGCCTGCGCCACCGGCTCTGCTGCCATCTGGGCGGCGCTGGACGCGCTGGCCAGCGGCCGCGTGAAGCGCGCGCTGGTGATCGGCATGGAGAAGATGAACACGCTGCCCAACGCGCAGATCGGCGAGACGCTACTGCGCTGCTCCTATGTGAAGGAAGAGGGCGACACGCCGGGCGGCTTTGCCGGGGTCTTCGGAAAGATTGCCACCGAATATTTCGAGCGCTTCGGCGACCAGTCCGACGCGCTGGCCGCGATCTCGGCCAAGAACCACGCCAACGGCGTGCACAACCCCTACGCCCACATGCGGCGCGATCTGGGTTTTGACTTCTGCCGCCAGCCATCCGAGAAGAACCCTTTCGTCGCGGGCCCGCTCAAGCGCTCCGACTGCTCGCTTGTGTCCGATGGCGCAGCCGCCATGGTGCTGTCGCTGGAGCCGCTCGCGGGCGCCGCTGTGCCTGCGGTGCGCTGGAGGTCGCGCACCCAGGTGAATGAATTCCTGCCGCTCTCCCGGCGCGATGCCACGCGCTTCGAAGGCGCGGCGCTGGCCTGGGCGCGCGGCTTGTCCGAGGCCGGCGTCACACTGGCCGACCTGCGCTTCGTCGAGACGCACGATTGCTTCACCATCGCCGAATTGCTCGAATACGAAGCCATGGGGCTGGCGCCGCACGGGCAGGGCGCGCGCGCTATCCTCGACGGCGTGACGCGCAAGGACGGCCGCCTGCCGGTGAACCCTTCAGGCGGACTCAAGTCGCGCGGGCATCCGATCGGCGCCACCGGTGTTTCGCAGCACGTGATGGCCGCGATGCAGTTGTCGGGCCTGGCGGGCGACATGCAGATCGCCAATGCCGGGCTGGGCGCGGTCTTCAACATGGGGGGCGCAGCGGTCGCCAATTACCTGAGCGTGCTCGAAGCGGTATGAAAAGTGTCATGAACCTGGGTCGGTTGCTGACGCACACGGCGCGCCTCTATCCGGACCACGTCGGACTGATTCAGGGCGAGCAGCAGTGGACCTGGGGAGAAATAGACCGCCGCGTCGACGCCATGGTGGCGGCACTGCGGGAACTGGGTCTGAAGAAGGGTGAAAGGATTCTCGTGCAGTCGCGCAACAACCTGCAGATGTTCGAGAGCCTGTGGGTGGCCTTTCGGCTCGGCTGCGTCTGGGTGCCGACGAACTTTCGCCTGACCCCGCCCGAAGTCGCCTACCTCGGCGCCTCAAGTGGCGCGGTGGCAATGATCGTGGAAGCGCATTTCTTCGCGCACGCCGACGCGGTGCGAGCCGCGTCGCCGGCCTTGAAACACCTGATCTGCATCGGCGCGCCGCGTGCGGGCGAGCACTCGTATGACGCGCTGCTGCAGCAGCACCTGGGCCAGATGGCGAACCAGCGTCCCGCAGCGGCGGACGTGGACTACGACGACCCGCTGTGGTTCTTCTACACCTCGGGCACCACCGGCAACCCGAAGGCGGCGGTGCTCACGCACGGGCAGATGGCCTTCGTCGTGACGAATCACTTGGCCGATCTGATTCCCGGCACGACCGAGAGCGACTGCTCGATCGCCGTGGCGCCGCTGTCGCACGGCGCCGGCATCCACGCGCTGCTCAACGTCGCGCGCGGCGCCGCCACCGTGCTGCTGCACAGCGAAAAGCTCGACCCCGACGTGTTCTGGCAACTGGTGCAGCGCCATCGCGTGAGCAACCTGTTCACGGTGCCGACGATCGTGAAGATGCTGGTCGAGCACCCGGCCGTGGACCAATATGACCACAGCTCGCTGCGCTACATGATCTACGCCGGCGCACCGATGTACCGCGCCGACCAGAAGCTCGCTTTGGAAAAGCTGGGCCTGGTGCTGGTGCAGTACTTCGGCCTGGGCGAAGTCACGGGCTGCATCACGGTGCTGCCGCGCGAAATGCACTCGGCCGATGACACCGACCCGAATGCCCACATCGGTTCCTGCGGGCGAGCGCGCACCGGCATGGATGTGGCGATCCTGGACGCTGAATTGCACGAAATGAAGGCCGGCGAGGTGGGCGAGATCTGCTGCCGCGGCCCGGCTGTTTTTGCCGGCTACCACGGCAACGCCGAGGCCACCGAAAAGGCCCTGCGCGGCGGCTGGTTTCATACCGGCGACCTGGGACGCTTGGACGAGCGCGGCCTGCTTTTTATTACCGGACGCGAATCCGACATGTACATCTCGGGTGGCTCCAACGTCTACCCGCGCGAAGTCGAAGAAGTGCTGCTCACGCACCCCGGCGTGGCCGAGGTGGCGGTGCTGGGCATGCCCGAGCGCAAGTGGGGCGAGATCGGCGTGGCGGTGGTGGTGCGCAGGCTAGGGACGACGCCGGTGGACGAGGCTGTGCTGCTGGAACACCTGGAAGGCCGCTGCGCCCGCTACCGCTGGCCGCGCCAGATCTTCTTCTGGGACGCGCTGCCCAAATCGGGCTACGGAAAGATCGTCAAGAAAGACATCAAGCGGCTGCTGCTGGAACGCGGCGATGTGCCGGAATTGACAGACTGAAACCGCCCGGCGCTGCAGGCTATATTACGCAACAACCTCAACCCCATCAAAGGAGACAAAACCATGCAAATCAATCGACGTACCCTTCTCGCCGGCGCAGGCGCTGGCGCACTCACGCTGTCCACCGGACAGGTGTTCGCGCAAAAGGCGGCTGAATTCACCTTCAAGTACGGCAACAACCTGCCGGTCTCGCACCCGATGAACACGCGCGCCGCCGAGATGGCCGCAGCCATCAACGCCGAGTCCAAGGGTCGCATCGACTTCCAGGTCTACCCCAACAACCAGCTCGGCAACGACACCGACATGCTGTCGCAGGTGCGCTCGGGCGCGCTCGATTTCTTCACGCTGTCGCCGCTGATCCTGGGCACGCTGGTGCCCGCGGCACAGGTCAGCGGTGTGGGCTTTGCGTTCAAGGACTACGGCCAGGTCTGGTCGGCGATGGACGGCGAACTCGGCGCCCATGTGCGCAAGCAGATCGCCGCATCGAGCAGCCTGTTCGCGTTCGAGAAGATCTGGGACAACGGCTACCGCCAGATCACCACCAGCACCGTGCCGATCACCAAGCCCGACGACTTGAAGGGCCTGAAGATCCGCATTCCGCCCAGCCCGTTCTGGGTCTCGATGTTCAAGGCCTTCGAATCGTCGCCCCAGACCATCAACTTCGCCGAGGTCTATTCCGCGCTGCAGACCAAGGTGGCCGACGCGCAGGAGAACCCGCTGGCCATCATTGCCACGGCCAAGCTCAACGAGGTGCAGAAATACTGCTCGATCACGAACCACATGTGGGACGGCTTCTGGTTCCTGGGCAACAAGAAATCCTTCGACCGCCTGCCGCAGGACCTGAAGGACATCGTGACGCGCAACATCAACGCCGCGGGCCTGAAGGAGCGCGACGATGTGAAGAAGCTGACCGATGGCCTGGTGGCCGACCTCAAGGCCAAGGGCATGGTTTTCAACACCACCGACGCGGAACTGTTCCGCGCCAAGCTGCGCGCCTCCGGCTTCTACGCCGAATGGCACAAGAAGTTCGGCGCTGAAGCCTGGAGCGTGCTCGAGAAGTACACGGGCAAGCTGATATGAGCGCAGGCCATCACCCGATGGCCGATGAATTGCGCGGTGGTGCTTTGGCGCGGTTGGAGCGCGCGCTGGGCTGGGCGGTCGAGGTACCGGCTGCGGCGCTGGTGCTGGCCGACATCGCCGTGCTGTTCGCTGGCGTGGTGGCGCGCTACGTGCTGCACGACCCGCTGCTGTGGTCTGACGAGCTCGCGTCCATCCTCTTCCTGTGGCTGGCGATGCTTGGCGCGGTCGTGGCGCTGCGCCGCGGCGAGCACATGCGCATGACGGCGCTGGTGAGCAAACTGGATTCATCACGGCGCGCGTTGCTGGAGGCCGTGGCGATCGCGGCCTGCCTGGCGTTCCTGGCGATGGTGGCTTGGCCGGCCTGGGAGTATGCGTCCGAGGAGTTGGCCATCACCACGCCGGCGCTGGAGATCTCCAACCTGTGGCGCGCGGCGGCCTTGCCGGTGGGCATCGCGTTGATGGCGGCGTTCGCGCTGTTGCGCTTGCTGCGCAGTGCCAGCTTCAAACCGGTGCTGCAGGCGACGGCGCTCATCGTCGTGGTCGTGGCGGCATTCTGGTTCGCCGCGCCGCTGTTTGCGCATCTGGGCAAAGCCAACCTGCTGATCTTTTTTGTCGGAGTCGCCGGTGGCTGCGTGCTGGCCGGTGTTCCGATCGGTTTTTGCTTCGGCCTGGCCACCTTCGGTTATCTGGCGCTCACCACCACCATGCCGCTGCCGGTGATCGTAGGCCGCATGGACGAGGGCATGTCGCACCTGATCCTGCTGGCCGTGCCGCTGTTTGTCTTTCTGGGTCTGCTGATCGAGATGACCGGCATGGCGCGCGCGATGATCGCCTTTCTCGCGGCGCTGCTGGGTCACGTCAAGGGCGGCCTGTCCTACGTGCTGATCGGCGCGATGTATCTGGTTTCGGGCATTTCGGGCTCCAAGGCTGCCGACATGGCGGCGATCGCACCGGCGCTGTTCCCCGAGATGAAGGCACGCGGCGCCAAAGCCGGTGACCTGGTGGCGCTGTTGGCCGCCACCGGCGCGCAGACCGAGACCGTGCCGCCGAGCCTGGTGCTGATCACCATCGGTTCCGTCACCGGCATCTCCATCGCCGCGCTCTTCACCGGCGGTCTGCTGCCGGCGCTGGTGCTGGGCGTGATGCTGTGCCTGGTGGTGTGGAGCCGTTATCGGCATGAAGACCTGAGCCAGGTGCGGCGCACGCCCAGGGCCGAGGTTCTGAAGCTTTTTGTGATTGCGCTGCCGGCGCTGGCCCTGCCGTTTGTCATCCGCGCTGCGGTGGTGCAGGGCGTAGCCACCGCGACCGAGGTCTCGACCATCGGCATAGCCTATTCGATCATCGCCGGTCTGCTGCTGTACCGGCAATTCGATTGGCGTCGTGTGGGTCCGATGCTGGTCGACACCGCTTCGCTGTCGGGTGCGATCCTGTTCATCATCGGCACCGCCACGGCGATGGCCTGGGGTCTCACGCAATCGGGCTTTTCGCGCTGGCTGGCGCAGCTGATGGCTTCCCTTCCCGGGGGTGCGCCGATGTTTCTCGCGGTCTCGATCGCGGCCTTTGTGGTGCTGGGCTCGGTGCTGGAGGGGATACCTGCGATCGTGCTGTTTGGCCCGCTGCTGTTCCCGATTGCGCGCCAACTGGGCGTGCATGAAGTGCATTACGCGATGGTGGTGGTGCTGTCCATGGGCCTGGGCCTGTTTGCGCCGCCGCTGGGCGTGGGCTACTACGCGGCTTGCGCCATCGGGCGCGTCAACCCGGACGAGGGCATGCGCCCGATCCTGGGCTATATGCTGGCGCTGCTGATCGGCACCGTGGTGGTGGCGGCCGTGCCCTGGATTTCGATCGGCTTCCTCTGAATCCGTTCTCATCTGCGACCATGTCCATCCCGCCTGAGCCATTGCTCGTCAAGCAGATTTCGGGCAGCACCGCGCTGGTGCTGGATTCGCCGCACAGCGGTACCGCCTATGCTGAAGATTTTGGCTTTGCCTGCGACCTGGCCACGCTGCGCCAGGCCGAAGACACGCATGTGGAAAAGCTGTACGACTTTGCCCCCGGGCTGGGCGCGGCCTGGATCGAGGCGCTGTTCCCGCGCAGCTACCTGGACGCCAATCGCAACACCACCGAGATCGACGTCTCGCTGCTCGATGCACCTTGGCCGCAGGCCGTGGAAACCGACGCAGCGGCCCTGGCCAAGGTGCGCCTGGGCAAGGGCCTGATCTGGCGCAGCACCGACGAGGGCGTGCCGCTGTACGCGCGCCAACTCGGCGTGGCCGAAGTGCAGTCGCGCATCGCGCGCTGCTGGCAGCCCTATCACGCGGCAGTGGCCAGCGCGATTGCCGCGGCGCATGCGCGCCACGGCTTCAGCATCCACATCAACTGCCATTCGATGCCGGCCGTGGCATCGCGCTACGCGACCGATTTTCCGGGCTTGGTGCACGCGGATTTCGTCGTGGGCAACCGCGATGAGACCAGTTCCAGCGCGGCGCTGGGGCAGTTCATCTGCGGCCATCTGCGCGCGCTGGGTTTTGATGTCGCCTACAACCATCCGTACAAGGGCGTGGAGCTGGTGCGCCGCTACAGCGATCCGGCCACACAGCGCCACAGCGTGCAGATCGAGATCAATCGCAGGCTCTACATGGACGAGAAGACGCTGCAGATGCACCGCGGATTCGCGCCGCTCAGGGAGCACCTGCGCTCGCTGGTGCAGGCACTGGTGCAGATGGATCCGCGCGCGCTCTGATGGACAAGGTCGATTGCGTTGTCATCGGCGCCGGCGTCGTGGGTCTGGCCGCAGCGCGCGCGCTGGCGCAGGCCGGTCGCGAGGTGCTGCTGCTGGAGGCGGCAGATGCCATCGGCACGGCCACCAGTTCGCGCAACAGCGAAGTGATCCACGCCGGCATCTACTACGGCACCGGTTCCCTCAAGGCGCGTCTGTGCGTGCAGGGCCGCGCACTGCTCTACGCCTATTGCGCCGAGCGCGGCATCGGACACCAGCGCTGCGGCAAGCTGATCGTCGCCACGTCGGCGCAGGATCAGGCGAAGCTGCCGGGCATTGCGCAGCAGGCCGCCACCAACGGCGTGACCGACATGGCGTTTCTCACCCGAGACCAGGCGCTGGCACTGGAGCCGCAGCTGGAATGCCTGGCGGCACTGCTTTCGCCCAGCACCGGCATCGTCGACAGCCACGGCCTGATGCTGAGCCTGCTGGGCGACCTGGAAAACGCCGGTGGCCTGCTGGCGCTGAACTCGCCGCTCGATCACGGCCTGTGCACGGCCGACGGCATCCGGCTAGTGACGCGCGACGGCACCGAGCTGCAGGCCCAACTCGTGGTGAATGCTGCAGGCTTGTGGGCTCAGGGTCTGGCGCAGCGTTTCCAGGGTCTGGACGCGCGCTTCGTGCCGCCGATCCATTACGCCAAGGGCAGCTACTTCAGCCTGGGTGGGCGCGCGCCGTTTCAACGCCTGATCTATCCCGTGCCAGCGCCCGTGGGCCTGGGCGTGCACCTGACGCTGGATCTGGGCGGGCAGGCACGCTTTGGCCCGGACGCGCAATGGGTCGATGGGCCAGACGATTTGCAGGTGGACCCGCGCCGCGGCGACGCCTTCTACGCGGGCGTGCGCAAATACTGGCCCGGTCTGACTGAGGGCGCGCTGGCTCCCGCCTACGCCGGCATCCGGCCGATGGTGCGCGGCCCCAACGATCCCGCCAGCGACTTTGTGATTCAGGGTCCGTCACAGCATGGTGTGCCGGGGCTGGTGAATCTGTTTGGCATCGAGTCGCCCGGTTTGACGAGTTCGCTCGCGCTGGGTGAATACGTCCGTGAACTGCTTCTGGGCGCCGCGGCCTGAAGGTCTATTTTCGTAATTTCATGACCCCTCAAAACAATACGCTGCGCCGTGCTTCGGCAGCGATCTGGATCCTGGTTGCGGTGCTGCTGGTCGGTTGCACGATACCGCCCGCGGTGGTGGTGCCACCGATCGAGCCGCCGGTGGCACCGGTCGTGGTGCCGAAGCGACCGCCGGTGATTGGCCTGTCGCTGGGCGGTGGCGCGGCGCGCGGCTTTGCCCATGTGGGCGTGATCCAGGTGCTGGAGGAAGCCGGCATCCGCCCCAATCTCGTGGTCGGGACGTCGGCGGGCAGTGTGGTGGCCACGCTCTACGCCAGCGGCAGGAACGGCGCCCAGTTGCAGCAGGTGGCCGAGAGCATGGAGGAAGCGGCGTTCACCGACTGGACGCTGCCGATCTTCACGCGCGGCATGCTGCGCGGCGAAGCGCTGGCGCATTACATCAACACCCTCGTCAAGGGCCGCCTGATCGAGAACATGACGATGCCGCTGGGCATCGTCGCCACCGACCTGAACAGCGGTCTGGGCGTGCTTTTTCGCCGCGGCGACACCGGAACGGCCGTGCGCGCCTCGAGCTCGGTGCCAGGCGTGTTCCAGCCGGTGAAGATCGGCCAGAGGGAGTACGTCGATGGCGGTCTGGTGTCACCGGTGCCGGTGCGCTACGCCAGGCAGATGGGCGCGGAGCTGGTGATCGCCGTGGACATCTCCAGCATTGCCGAAGGCAACCTCACGGACGGCACGATGCAGATCCTGATGCAGACCTTCACCATCATGGGCAAGAGCCTCAATGCCTTCGAGCTGCGCGACGCCGACGTCGTGGTGCAGCCGCTGCAGACAGGTCTGAGCAGCACCGACTTCACGGTGCGCAAGCGCGCCATCGAAGCGGGTCGCGCCGCGATGCTGAAGATGCTGCCGCAACTGCGCGCAGCGATCGAGGCGAAAACACGCTGAGGGTTGGAGCTCTGGTCTTGCGCCGACGGGCGCGCCGTTGTCGGGATGTCGTCCCGGCGGACCGATGTGATCCAGACCTGCGCATAGCCCGCGGGGCATGCCGGGTCTCGCCCCGGCGGGCGACTCACGTTTCTTTC
>CAILZB010000105.1 GCA_903838565.1 uncultured beta proteobacterium
CCATGGAAGACGGTGAGCGCGGCGTGATGGTGTTCACGGCCTCGGTCGCGGCCTTTGACGGCCAGGTGGGGCAGCAGGCCTACAGCGCGTCCAAGAGCGGCGTCGTGGGCATGACGCTGCCGATGGCGCGCGATCTGGCGCAGCACGGCATACGCGTGTGCACCATCGCCCCGGGCCTGTTTGCCACGCCGCTGATGCAGACCCTGCCTGAGGCCGTGCAGCAGTCGCTGGCGGCCAGCATCCCGTTTCCGGCGCGCCTGGGAAAACCCGAAGAATTTGCGCAACTCGCCTGCCATATCGTCACTAACATGCACCTCAACGGCGAAGTCATCCGCCTGGACGGCGCGCTGCGCATGGCGCCGCGCTGAGCCCGTGAACCCCTGAACCACCATGCAAGAAAATCACAAAACCATTGTCTACGAAGTGAATGTCGTGTTCGGTGACTGCGACCCGGCAGGCATCGTTTTCTTTCCGAATTTTTCCAAATGGATGGACGGCGCATCACAAAACTTTTTTGTCAAATGTGGCGTCCCGCCGTGGCGCGAACTGGTCAAGACCACCGGCATCATCGGCACGCCGCTGCTGGAGATCCACACCAAGTTCATGCGTCCCGCCACCTACGGCGAGACGCTGCAGATCCACACCTCGGTCGTCGAATGGCGCGACAAGGTGTTCCTGCACAAGCATGTCGTGAAGCGCGGCGAGGACATTCTGTGCGAAGGCAGCGAGACCCGCGCCTTCTGCATGCGCGTGCCCGGCGATGCCGACCGCATCAAGGCCATTCCCGTTCCCGCCGACATCAAGGCACTGTGCACTTGAACCGTTCCCTTTCCCTCACCCCCACTGAAAAATCAGGAGACATCACCATGAAGAACCTCAAGACCCTCATCGCCGCCGCCGTCACGGTCGTGGCATCCGGCGCCGCGCTGGCCGACATCACCATCGGCGTCGTGCTGCCGCTGACCGGACCGGCCTCGGGCCTGGGCATCCCGGTGAAGAACCAGGTCGCGCTCTGGCCCACCTCCATCGGCGGCGAGAAGCTGCACGTGATCGTTCTCGACGACGCCACGGACCCGACCAACGGCGTGAAGAACACGCGCCGCCTCGTCACCGAGGACAAGGTCGATCTGATCGTTGGCTCGGTGGCAACGCCCGTGGGCATCGCCATGGCCGACGTCGCCATGGAGTCCCAGACGCCGCAGCTGCTGGCGACTCCTGCAGCCCTGCCACCGGGCAAGGACGCCTGGAGCTTTCGCCTGCCGCAGTCCAACGGCGTGATGTCGCACGCGCTGGTGGAACACATGAAGAAGTCCGGCGTCAAGACCGTGGGCTTCCTGGGTTACACCGACGCCTACGGCGAAGGCTGGCTCAAGGAATTCACGCCGCTGGCCGAGAAGGCCGGCATCAAGGTCATCGCCACCGAGCGCTTTGCCCGCACCGACACCGGCGTCACGGCCCAGGCCCTGAAGCTCGTTGCCGCCAACCCCGACGCGATGCTGGTCGTGGCCTCGGGCAGCGGTGCAGCGATGCCGGAAATGGCGATCGTGGAGCGCGGCTTCAAGGGCAAGATCTACCAGACCCATGCGGCTGCGACACGCGACCTGATGCGCGTCGGCGGCAAGGCCGTGGAAGGCACCTATGTGGTCTCGGGTCCGGTGATCGCGCCTGAGCAACTTCCCGACAGCCATCCCTCGAAGAAGCTGGCGCTGGACTTCGTGGCGAAGTACGAGAAGGCCTATGGCGCGGGCACGCGCAACCAGTTTGCCGGACACGGCTACGACGCCGCCATCGTGATGGAAAAAGCCATCCCCATGGCGCTGAAGAAAGCCAAGCCCGGCACCAAGGAATTCCGCCTGGCGCTGCGCGACGCTTTCGAGACCATGGGCCGCACGCCGCTGGCGCACGGCATCATGAACTGGACCAAGGAAGACCACTGGGGTTACACCATGGAAACCGGCGTCATCGTCAAGGTCGTGAACGGCGACTGGAAGATGGAATAACAGCGTCCACGCCCATCATGGGAGAGGCCGCACGCCGCGGTGGCCTCTCCCGCTTTCTTCTTCTTTTCCCAAGGCCAGTTCATGGACTTCTCCATTGCCAGCATCCTGTTGCTCGATGGCTTGACCAATGGCGCCATCTACGCGCTGCTGGGCCTGGCTACGGTGCTGGTGTTCACGGTCACGCGCGTGATCTTCATTCCCCAGGGTGAATTCGTCGCCTATGGCGCGCTCACGCTGGCGATCCTGCAGACCGGCAAGGTCCCGGGAACGGTCTGGCTGCTGCTGATCCTGGCCGTCGTCGCCGCGCTCATGGACGCCACGCTCGCGTGGCAGCGCCAGCGTGCCGCCCTCGCAAGCCTCAAGGCCGGCCTGAAGACACTCATCGTACCGATGGGGGTGGCGGGGCTCGCGGCCTGGGCCGCGCCGCAACAGTTTCCGCTGGCGTTCCAGGCCTTGCTGAGCGTGGCCATCGTCACCGCCTTTGGTCCCCTGGTGTACCGCGTGGCCTACCAGTCGCTGGAAGACGCCACGCCGCTGGTGCTGCTGATCGTGTCCGTGGGCGTGCACTTCGCCATGACGGGCCTGGGTCTGCTGTTCTTCGGCGCCGAGGGCTTTCGCAACCCGCCGTTCTGGGAGCTGCGGCTGGCGCTGGGTCCGCTCACGCTCAGCGGGCAAACCATCATCATCTTCCTCAGTTCGCTGGCATTGATCACGCTGCTGTGGCTGTTCTTTGAGCGTTCGCTTTACGGCAAGGCGCTGCGCGCCACGGCCGTGAACCGCCTGGGCGCGCGCCTCATGGGAATCTCTTCGCAGGCTGCGGGTCAGCTCACCTTCGCCATGGCCGCGCTCATCGGAGCGCTGTCGGGGCTGCTGATCGGCCCCAGCACCACGGTCTATTACGACTCGGGTTTTCTGATCGGCCTCAAGGGCTTTGTGGCCGCGGTCATCGCGGGCCTGGAGAGCTATCCAGTGGCCCTGCTGGGCGCACTGTTTGTCGGCATCGTCGAGGCCTTCGGCTCGTTCTGGGCCAGCGCCTTCAAGGAGGTGATTGTGTTCACGCTGATCCTGCCGATCCTGCTGTGGCGTTCGCTGCGCAGCGGCCATTCGGATGAGGAGCATTGAGATGAGCTCCGTCAAACGTTTTGCCTGGCCCGCGCTGGTGCTGGTGGTGCTGCTGATCGCCGCGCTTCCGCTGCCCGATTTCTGGATCACCCAGCTCAACTACATCGCGCTGTACAGCCTGGTGGGCCTGGGGCTGGTGCTGCTCACCGGCGTGGCGGGCCTGACCTCGTTCGGCCAGGCCGCCTTCGTCGGCATGGGCGCCTACGCCACGGCCTGGATCACGCTCAACACGGGCCTGTCGCCCTGGCTCACGCTCTTCATCGGCCTGGCCATCACCGGCGTGTCGGCGCTGATTGTGGCCGGCATCACGCTGCGCATGTCGGGCCACTATCTGCCGCTGGCCACCATCGCCTGGGGACTGTCGCTGTATTACCTGATGGGCAACCTGGATGCGCTGGGCAAGTACGACGGACTGCTGGGCATTCAGGGCCTGTCGATCCTGGGCTGGGAAGTGGGGCAGGGCAGGGGCTTCTTCCTGCTCGCCTGGAGCGTGGTGCTGCTGGCCGCGCTGGCGATTCTGCAGCTGCTCGATTCGCGCGCCGGGCGCGCCATGCGCTCGCTGCGCACAGGCACGCAGATGGCTGAGGCCATGGGCGTGAACACGCTGCGCTACAAGATCATCATCTTCGTCATCGCCGCCTTGCTGGCCTCGGTGTCGGGCTGGCTGTTTGCGCACTTCCAGCGCTCCATCAACCCCTCGCCCTTCGGCCTGAAGATGGGCATCGAATACCTGTTCATGACCGTGGTCGGCGGCGTGGGTCATGTCTGGGGCGCCGTCACCGGCGCGCTGTTGACCAAGCTGCTGGAAGACCAGCTGCAGGTGCTGCTGCCCAAGCTGATCGGCACCAGCGGCAGCTACGAGACCATCGTCTTCGGCATCGTGCTGGTGCTCACGCTCAAGTTTCTGCCCAACGGCCTGTGGTCGCTGGTAGAGCGCCGTTTGCCGCGCACGCCGCGGCGCCTGGACTGGGACGGCGTGGCGCCTTTGAGCGAACGCGCCAAGCCCGCGACGGGCGAGCTGGTGCTGGACGTGCAGGCGATACGCAAGCAGTTCGGCGGCCTGGTGGCCGTGAACGACATCAGCTTTCAGATCAAGGCCGGACAGATCGTGGGCCTGATCGGCCCCAACGGCGCGGGCAAGTCCACCACCTTCAACCTAATCACCGGTGTGGCCTCGCTCACCCGCGGCCAGGTCGTGTTTCGCGGCGACAGCATCAGCGGCCTGAAGTCGCGCGAGATCGCGGCGCGCGGCATGTCGCGCACCTTCCAGCACGTGAAGATGATCCCCGACATGACGGTGCTGGAGAACGTGGCGCTGGGCGCGCACCTGCGCGGCGCCAGGGGCGTGGCCTCGGCCATGGCGGGGCTGAACCGCATGGAGGAGCGACAGCTGTTTCGCGAAGCGCAGACGCAGCTGGAGCGCATCGGCATGGGCGCCTACCTGCACGAGCAGGCCGGCAACCTGGCGATGGGACCGCAGCGTCTCATGGAGATCGCGCGCGCGCTGTGCAGCGACCCGGCGCTGCTGCTGCTGGATGAACCCGCCGCAGGCCTGCGCCACAAGGAGAAACAGGGACTGGCCGACGTGCTGAGGCAGCTGCGCAGCGAGGGCATGAGCATCCTGCTGGTGGAGCACGACATGGACCTGGTGATGGACGTGTGCGACCACCTGGTGGTGATGGAGTTCGGCACGCGATTGACGCAAGGGACGCCCGAAGAGATCCAGCAAAACCCGCAGGTGCGCGCCGCCTACCTGGGCACGGAACATTGATGAGGCCAGAGATGAACGCTCCATTTTTTCAGGTCGAAGGACTGCGCGCCGGCTACGGCCGCGCCGAGGTGCTGCACGGCGTGGCCCTCAAGGCCGACCAGGGCAGCGTGATCACCGTGATCGGGCCCAACGGCGCCGGCAAGTCGACGCTGCTCAACACCCTGATGGGCATCCTGAGCGCGCGCGGCAGCATCGTGTTCCAGGGCCAGGACTTGGCGCCGCTGACGCTGGAGGAGCGCGTGATGCGCGGCATCGCGCTGGTGCCCGAGCGGCGCGAGCTGTTCGGCACGATGTCGGTGGAAGACAACCTGGTGCTGGGCGCCTTTCGCCAGGTGCGGCTGAAGAACAAGCACTGGCGCGAGCAGATCGACGTCGTGTTCGAGCTGTTTCCGCGCTTGAAGGAGCGCCGCACCCAGCAGGCCGGCACGCTCTCGGGCGGCGAGCGCCAGATGCTGGCCGTGGGACGGGCGCTGATGTCTGGCCCCAAGCTGCTGATGCTGGACGAACCCAGCCTGGGGCTGGCGCCGCTGATCGTGCGGGAGATCTTTCGCACCATCGACGGCCTGCGCAAGACCGGCGTCACCACGCTGCTGGTGGAGCAGAACGCACGCGCCGCGCTGGAGACCGCCGACTACGGCTACGTGCTGGAGATGGGCGAGATCGTGCTGCAGGGAGCGGCCTCCGATCTGGCCACGGACGCGCGCGTCATCGACACCTATCTGGGCGCCGCGCGCAAGAAGGCCGCCTGAAACCGCCACCACCCGACCCACACAGACCATGCATTACCAGCCCGCCCTGGACGACATCCACTTCATCCTGCACGACGTGTTGAAGGCGCCGGTGCAGCTGCAGTCCATGCGCCGCTTTGCCGACACCGACGCCGACCTGATGCGCCAGGTGGTGGACGAGGCGGGCAAGTTCGTCGCCGACGTGGTCGCGCCGCTGCAGTCCGTGGGTGACTCCGTGGGCTGTCGGTGGGCTGAAGGCCAGGTCACCACGCCACCGGGTTTCAGGGACGCCTATCAGGCCTTCTGGCGCAACGGTTGGCCCGCGCTGGCCTGCGCCACCGAAGACGGCGGACAGGGCCTGCCGGCGGTGCTCGAAGCCGTGCTGTTCGAGATGCTCAGCGGCGCGAATCACGGCTGGACCATGGCGCCGGGTCTGCTGCACGGCGCTTACGAATGCCTCAAGCACCACGGCAGCGAGGAACTGAAAAGCCGGTATCTGCAAAGAATAGCCAGCGGTGAATGGCTGGCCACGATGTGTCTGACCGAGGCCCACGCCGGCAGCGACCTGGGGCAGGTGCGCACGCGTGCCGTGCCGCAACCGGATGGCAGCTTCAGCCTCAACGGCAGCAAGATTTTCATCTCGGGCGGTGAGCACGACCTGAGCGACAACATCGTGCACTTGGTGCTGGCGCGCCTGCCCGATGCACCCGCTGGCCCCAAGGGCCTGTCGCTGTTTCTGGCGCCCAAGTTCCTGCCCGACGGACAACGCAACGCCGCGCTGTGCGACCGCATCGAGGAAAAGATGGGACTGCACGGCAGCCCCACCTGCGCCATGCGCTTTGAAGACGCCACCGGCTGGATCATCGGCGAGCCGAATCGCGGCCTGAACGCGATGTTCGTGATGATGAACGCGGCACGGCTGCACGTGGCGCTGCAAGGTGTGGGCCTGCTGGAGGCGGCCTGGCAAAAGGCCCACGCCTATGCCCAGGAGCGCCGGCAGATGCGCGCGCCCGGACCACGCGACGCGAGCCAGTCGTCGGACCTGATCGCGCAGCATCCGGCGATGCAGCGTTTGCTGGACACGCAGCGCGTCTGGATCGACGGCGGCCGCGTGCTGGCCTATCGAACCGCGATCGAGCTCGACATGGCCAGCCACCATCCCGATGCGGCGCGCCGCGAGCAGGCGCACCGCTGGTGCGCGCTGACCACGCCCGTGCTCAAGGCGGCGCTGACGCACCAGGCCTTCTACGGCGCGAGCGAATGCCTGCAGGTGTTCGGCGGCCACGGCTATGTGCGCGAATGGGGCATAGAGCAGATCGTGCGCGATGCGCGCGTGGCCATGATCTACGAAGGCACGAACGAGATCCAGGCGATCGACCTGCTGGTGCGCAAGGTGCTCGCCGACGGCGGCGCCGCGCTGGCCACGCTGCTGCACGAGCTCGACGGCGAGCTCGACCTGAGCCGCGCGGCCGATGCCGCCACGTCGGGCCGCTTTGCCAAATTGAACCAGCTCACGCGCACCCTGGTCGAGGCGGCAAGATCGAACCCGGTCCTGCCCTATGCGCTGGCCGACGACTACCTGCGGCTGCTGGCGCTGGCGCTGCTCGGCTGGGCCTGGACGGGCATCGAAGCGGCAGCCGGTACCGACGCGCCGCGCTGGCGCGCTCCGTCCGTGCTGCACACCCGCGTGTTGCCCGAATTCGACATGTGGATCGGGACCCTGACGCTGCAATGCCAGGCATCGAGCGCGGCGAAATAATCACCCCATGAGCAAGAGCCCCAGCACCACCCCGCCGAGCCCGCCGCCTGAGCCGGCCGTCACCCGGGTGAACACCCGCTATCTGGAAACCCTGGTGGGCTACAACGCGCGGCGCGCGGCGCTGGTGGTGATCGGCGAGTTCCTGCCGCGCATGGCCGCCTATGAGCTGCGCCCGGTCGACTTCTCCGTGCTCTCGCTGGTGGTGCACAACCCGGGGATCACCTCGCGCCAACTGTGCGCCACGCTGGGGATGCAGGCGCCCAATCTGGTGGGCATGGTGAGCGCGCTGGAGAAGCGCGGACTGATCAGCCGCCGACCCCATCCCCACGACGGCCGCGCCATGGGGCTGCACCCCACGGACGGAGGTCAGACCCTGATGCGCTCCGCGGAGAAGACTGCGGCCGAACTCGAAGTGGGCATGACCACCGGCCTGAGCGCAGACGAGCGCAAGACCCTGATCCAGTTGCTGAAGAAGATCTACAAGTAGGTCCGCGCCGCGCAGACCATTGCCCCACCAGTTCAAAGGAAACCCTCCATGGCGCACCAGAGCATTCGAATCATCCACGACGAACACAACGCCTTGTCGGCGATGCTGCGCTCGCTGCGCCTGATGGTGGACCGGGGTCCGGCCAACGATGCGAAGAACTACTTCGACGTGTTGCGCGCGATGCTGTTCTACATCGACGAGTTTCCCGAGCGTCTGCACCACACCAAGGAATCGCAGTTGCTGTTTCCGGCGGTGGCGCGCCTGGCGCCCGAGACCGCGCCAGCGATCGCGCAGCTGGAACGGGACCACGCCCAAGGCGAGTCGGCGGTGCGCGAACTGCAGCACCTGCTGCTGGCCTGGGAACTGGTGGGAGACGCGCGCCGCTGCGCGTTCGAGGAGGCGACGAGGCGCTATCTGGACTTCTACCAGGCGCACATGCGGCTGGAAGAAACGGTGATCCTGCCGGCCGCGATCCGGGTGTTGAGCGAATCCGACTGGAAGGAACTGGACTCGGCCTTTGCCACCAACTGCGATCCGCTCAGCGGCAAATATCCGGTTGACCCGGCCTACGCGCGGCTGTTCAGTTTGATCGTGTCGCGCGCCCCCGCGCCCATCGGCCTGGGTCAAATCGGTTGATGTGACATTTCACGGGGGCAGGCGCTGCAGTCCGTGTCCGCTCACAGCTTGCCAGGGTCTTTCTGGTCTGCAAGCTGGTCGAACTCGACGTTTTGCAGCTTGCCGCCGACCCTCTCCACCTTGCGGATGTAGATCGTCTGCACGATGTCGCGCGTCGCCGGGTCGATGCTGATGGGGCCGCGCGGGCTGACCCACTTCATGCCCTTGGCGGCTTCCATGAACTTGTCGGCGTCGGTGTTGCCGTTGGTCTTCTTCAGCGCTTCCATGATCAGGTGCATGCCGTCATAGCCACCCACCGACATGTAGTTGGGCCGGTCGTTCGGGTAGGCCTTGGCGTAGGCTTCGGTGTAGGCCTTGTTCTCGGGTGACTTGTGCGATTCGGCGTAGTGGTCGCTGCTGACCACGCCCAGCGCGGCGTCGCCGATGGCGTCCAGAATGTCCTCGTCGGTCAGGTCGCCGGTGCTGATCAACTGGATGCCGGCTTTGGCCAGGCCGCGCTCGGTGAAGCCCTTCATGAAGGCGATGGTCTCGGCGCCGGGCGGCAGGAAGATGAAGACCGCGTCGGGCTTGGTGTCCTTGATCTTCTGCAGGAAGGGCGCGAAGTCGGGGTTCTTCACCGGTGCGCGCACCTCGCCCACGATCTCG
>CAILZB010000106.1 GCA_903838565.1 uncultured beta proteobacterium
CAAAGAGTGGCAGGTTAGTCACCCCCAACTCGCCACTTGGGCTGAGACCAATTTGCCCGAGGGTTTTGCGGTGTTCAATTTGCCAGACGGCCACCGGGTGCGCATGCGTACCACTAATGGACTGGAGCGGTTGAACAAGGAGATAAAACGTCGAACGCGCGTGGCCACGTTGTTCCCCAATACCGCCAGTTGCCTGCGCCTGGTCACCGCCATCTTGGCCGAACAAGACGAGGAGTGGATGACCGCAAAAATCTACCTGAACATGAACCCCTGACGCCGCGTATTCACAACAGCCCAAAACCAGATTCCGGAAATTTACAGAAAAGAAGTTGCTTTATCGCAGGAAATTTGCGATGGCCATTGGCTCTTGATGACCATGAACAGCTGGCTGGGGTAAGCATCTCCATTGCTGACATTGGAGTCGGCGATTTCCAGATGGCCGACTATCGAGGCCTCCGTCGAAATTGCAGCGCTCAATTCCGTCTTACATCACTTCCGCGGGCTATCCTCGAAACTTCAGCGCATGCTCAACTTTCACCTTTAGCGACGCAATTTGTGGCGGCTTGAGGATGTACTCACCAAGTGCCGAAAGTTCAAAATCCAAGGTTCGGCCGTCTTTAGTGACAAATTGGTAGGCGATGTCGATGCTCAGCCCGGTTTGAAAAAATTCAGGAAGAACCTTTTCAACAGCAAATCGACGCGATTCGGGGGTCAAAAATTCTGATGATTTTCGTCCGATCACCTCGTCTCTGGTGTAGCCCAGCGCTCCAGTCCAAAAGTCGCTGACCTGAACAAGTCTTCCGTGGGTGTCTATAGAGTGCAAGATGGCGGGGGTCTTCTGGTAGAGCGTTCTATAGCGATCTTCACTTTCCAACAAACGAGAGTGAACTCTTCCCGACAGCAGTAACGGCAGCCCGATACCAAGAGTGATGTTCAAGGCCACCCCAAAGATCAGCGAGAAGGTGTGAACCGGGCTCACAACTGTCATGAAATCCTGTCCCGGCGATGTCATGAACAGTGTGACTGTGGCGCGCGCAGCCATCAACAGCGACATGAGCGCAAAGGCCGTTGCCACGAAGGCTCGCACCGCTTTGTCTCTGGTTTCGCCTGGGCGAAGAAATATCATGGCACTGGCGAAAAGTGGTGCCGCGAGAGCGGCTGAAACCACAATCAAACGCGCCGCCAAGTTCGGCGCTTCGTAGGTGAAATACCAGAGCAAAAGGGCCAGCACGGCGGTCAACACCCAGTACCAGGCGAACTGCGCCTTGAATCCACGGAACTGCCGATTTCCCAGGTACCAGAAAACCGTGGCAACCACAAGTAGCGTGTTGGCCACGACGATGGATAACAGGTCAGGGGCGATGCCGCGCATCGCCAGCAAGACGTAGGCCACGGCGCTGGCGTTTGCACCATGGGTCCAAAACCGAAGACTGGACTCCTCTGGCATGACGCGCTTGACCAGATGAAGACCTACAGCAAGCAATAGGCCGCTGACCATGGCGAGAAAGCTCAGAGTGCGGATATCGAGGTCGCGCATGATGACGTTTCAGCGAAAGGGCTTTCTCGTTCTTCGGTCAATATCCCTTTTGGCGTCCGAATCCATTCTCCAGTAATCACCGCCGCGAGGTGCCGACAGGCATCACAGTGCAACGCCACGTTCATCACGGTGCGGCCGCAAGGAGTGATGTTAAAAGCGCTCGGCGCTGCACTAGCGCGGATTTTCGTTCGCAGTGGCCACCCGGTTGCGGCCATTTTTCTTGGCGACGTACAGCCCTTGATCGGCCACTTTGACAAGCTCTTCCAGTCCAGCCATGGTGTCGGTACGCAATGCCACGCCAACACTGATGCTTCCGCGCCATTCGCCATCACCGGCCTTGACTCTCAATCCGGACACCTCGCTGCGCACTTTTTCTGCCAATTTGAGTGCCCCTTCCAGTGGCGTCTTGGCGCAAATGATGATGAATTCATCACCGCCCAGTCGACAGACGATGTCGTCATTGCGCACTGAGTGAGACAAACAGGTTGCAAGCGACCGCAAAACAGCATCCCCGGCGTCGTGACCATAGGTATCGTTGACGGTCTTGAATCCATCGGCATCGATCATCATGCAAGCAAGAGCGGTCTTGTCGCGCACAGCAAGCTCCCACTCCCGGGAAAGGGTGCGCATGGCCTGGCGACGGTTGGGCAGACCGGTCAATAGATCGATGTTGGCGAGATCGTCAAGCCGCTGATTGGCTTCGGAAAGTGCATGCGTACGTTCGGCCACGCGCGCTTCCAAATTGGCGTTGAGCCGCATCAACTCCAGGTTTCTCTCCGATACCTGCGCGAACAGGCCATTCAATGCCTCCAGCAATATGTCCGTCGCCGCATCGCCGTTCTCGCTGGATGCGAGGTAGGCGTCCTCAGGCCTGATGCCTGACTGAATGGCGGACATCTGCTTTGCCATGACTTGGTCGGTTCCCAATATGTGGTACGCCAGCCAGTGAGAGAGAAACTGCAGCAGCGACCGCCCCCCTTCGACGTGGTCGGGGTCGGCGTTGACGGCCTTGTGCCGCAGCACGACTTCTTCCAAAAACTTCTTGTGGTTGCCTTGATGCTGTGTGATATGCCGAGGGTCCAGATGCATCCTAGCCATCAAGGCTTCTTCTTCGGCAAAGTGATAGCCGGCATAGTCGGCCAGCTCAATAAAGACCTCGTCCAGCTCAGTAGTCGCAACGTTCTCTTGTTGCGAGATCAACTCGCCAAAGCGATTGATCAGCTCAATCAGCCGATGGTGCTGGTTGTCCACACTGGCGAGGCCAGTCAAAAAACACGGGTTCCAGATGAATGCATCCATATCGCTTCCATTTTTGCCAACCGCATTGATAGTCGTTTGCTCACCCGGGTGATGTTACCTGCCAATTTCGACGTAGCACGTCACGCCAACGTCGTTATGACCGGCGAAGTGCTATCGCACTTGCCGCAAAACTCAATGCTGACGCAAGCGTTGTCACTTGGTGATGCCTGGTTTCCTTGAAGTGATTATCGAATCTCAACTGTGGATTGCTAAAAGCGAATTACTGCTCTTCGTGACTCCTGGAGTTGGCATTTGGAGCGGTCAAATGTCAGGGAAAAGGAGCGAAGGGCGTAGCTCGAAGCGAATTCATGCTGGCGCCGTCTGCTCCCGAAGGTTTCGACCTCACCTTGGGTTGACGGCTCTTTAGCTGCGGACTTTCGGCTTCGCTCCCAGGACTTGATGCGCACCTTAGCCACCTTGGTGCTGTGGCGGAAGCGGTATGACCTGTTGTCCGTCGCCACGATGTGGCAGTGGTGCGCGAGACGGTCCAGTAGCGGCGTGGTCATCTTAGCGCCTCCAAAGATGCTGGACCACTCCGTAAACGTCAGGTCGGTCGTGATCAACCCGATGGTGTGTTCGAACAGCTTGGACAGCAAATGGAACAGCAAGGCCATCTCCCGCCTAACTGTTCTGCAAGTACCCAAGTGCATCTTGGCGTCAGCAACAGGACCGCCAACTCGATTAAGAATATTCTTAATCATTCTCCCTTCTTTCTGATGTCCAAACCGGAAACGTCTGATATCGCCGGATCGCCGATCTGGGCAAGATCGGTGCATGAAAAAGATGCCGCTGATCGCCGATGATTCCGAACTGATTCGAACTTCCTTACTGTGGCTTCTCAAGGTCATTGCGGGAATCCAGGTGATCGACACCCCCGGCACGATTGGCTACTTCGTGTCGTCATCCTGAAAGAGTCTAACCATACCTTGCACTCGAGCCGGAGATGAAACCGCCGGCAGGATTGGTCGTGACGGTGATCCGATTCATATTCATCGGCAACACCAAAGTTCATGAAGACCAGCTCCAGGCGTCAGTCGCCACGTGGATCAATCACCCGATTGACTTCGTCGAGCTGCAAAAGGCCGCAGCTGCAACAGCCGCGCTCTATCGCGATGCCGGCCGGGTGGTTCGGGTCTATCTTCCCAAGCAAGATATCGACAACGGCGAGGTCACGATTCGCATCGTAGAGGCCGTTTTTGGCAGCGTGCCAATCGAGGCCGCCGAAGGCATTCGCGTAAGCCAGGAGGCGGTTCGCGCCAGGGTGCTGAAAGCACAAACGCCGTGCGAGGTGCTCCATACCGAAGCCATCGACCGCAGCCTGCTGATCCTGGAAGACACGCCAGGCGTGAGGGTGCGCGGTCATCTGGCCGAAGGGCAGAACGACGGCGAGACCGACCTCGTGCTGCAACTCGATCCCCAGCCCTTGCTGGCAGGGGACGCGGGTGTCGACAACACTGGCTCGCATTCCACCGGCGCGAATCGACTGACCGCCAACATTTACGCAAACAGCCCGCTGCGTTGGGGCGACCTCGCATCGGCCAATGCAATCCGCACGGTAGGCAGCGAATACCTCAGGGCTGCATGGACGGCCCCGCTGGGAAGCGATGGACTTCGTGCAGGCGTTAGCCAGTCGTATCTCGAATACTGGGTCGTGACCTCGGAGTTCTCCACACTTGGACTCAAGGGGCACTCCGCCACCACTGGACTGGATCTGAGCTACCCCCTGATCCGCAGCACGTCAAAGAATCTCTATCTCAATCTGAACCAGAACTTCAGGAGCTTCTACAACCAGGCCAGCGGTGCTTCCACCAGCGACTACAGCCTGGACGTTGCCAGCGTTGGGCTTTCAGGAAACCGTTTTGACAATTTTTCGGGCGGCGGCGTGCTCTCGGGTTCGGTTGTCGGCCCTGTCACTGGACAAATTTCAAGGCGGCATCGTACGCAACTCGGGCTCGCTTGAAGCCACCGGCAAGGCCCTGCGCGGCGGCAAGATCGTGCTGGAAGCGTCGGATTTGATCGACAACAGCGGCAGCATCCGCGCCGACGCCGGCGCTGACGGCAGTCCCGCCGGTCGCATCACGCTGAGCGCACCGCTGGTGCAGAACACTGGCCTGATTTCGGCTAGCGCCACACCCGCGGGTGTGGCGGACATGGCACTGGGCGCGGGTGCCATCAGCATCATCGCCAACCAGTTCATCCAGAGCGCCAGCGGCAAGCTTGACGTCTCCGCATTCGGGTAAGGCGGCGCAGTGAAGATCAATAGTACAGGCGACGTGACCCTCTCAGTGAGCTCGCGTCACTCGGCCTCGGTGGCCTCGGGCGCCTTACAACAGGTTTACGCGGATAGTGCCGGTGAGCAGCCAGCTGGCCTGCCGCACCATGGCCCAGACCGATGCCATTTTTCTGGGCGTGATCGCGGCAACCCGCAGTGGATTGGGGGATGGCCGCCTGGTGGAGCTGCGGTTGAAGGCAAAATTCTCAGGTACGGCGCGCTTTGCCTACGTCACGCTGGCCGGTCGAACGGAAGCGCCGGCGATGGCTTACTTCCGTGGGTTCGTGCGCGACCATCTGCGCGACCGACCCACTCAAAAAATTCGGGCAGGCAAGCCCTTACATGACGACGATCCTTCTATCGGTGGCTCCAAGCCGGGTTCGCGTACCCTCGAATCCTGGCAACCCTGGCCCTTTCAATGCTGTTTGGGACGTTCGTCGACCACCCTGCGCGCCTTGCCTGTCAGGGTGCGCGCAATCGACTCGTGGGGCAAGACCGACACTGCGGTAGAAATGCCGGCAATGGTCTTGATGCGATGCTGCAATTCAGCGCTGATGGCCTGCAGCTCGAGCGGCGACAGCAGATTGGAAAATTCGCGCTGCAGTTCACACAGTACTTCCACGCTGTCGAGGTGGCCTTCGCGCGTGAGGCGGATCTGATAGGTGCCCGCCAGCCGTTTGTCGCGCAATATCTGCTCCTCGATCACGCTTGGGAAAACGTTGACGCCTCGCACGATCAACATGTCATCGGTGCGGCCGGTGATCCGGTCCATGCGGCGCAGGCTGCGCGAGCTCGGTGGCAGCAAACGGGTCAGGTCACGCGTGCGGTAGCGAATGACCGGCGCCGCTTCCTTGGAAAGGGACGTGAAGACCAGTTCTCCTTCCTCGCCATCAGGGAGGACCTCGCCCGTATCCGGGTCGATGATTTCTGGATAGAAGTGATCTTCCCAAATCACCGGCCCGTCCTTGGACTCGATGCACTCGCTGGCCACGCCCGGCCCCATGACTTCGGTCAGGCCGTAGATGTTGATCGCATCGATGCCCAGCTTGCGCTCGATCTCGTCGCGCATACCGTGCCCCCAGGGCTCGGCACCTAAGAGTCCGATCTTCAGCGAGATGTCCTCGGGCTTGACGCCCAGTCGCTCAAACTCTTCGGCAATCACGAGTGAATAGGACGGCGTCACCATGATGATTTCAGGCCGGAAATCCTGAATCAATTGAACCTGCTTTTCGGTCTGCCCGCCCGACATCGGAACCACCATGCAGCCCAGACGCTCGGCGCCGTAGTGGGCTCCCAGACCACCGGTGAACAGGCCATAACCGTAGGAGATGTGGCAGGTGTCGCCGCCGCGGCCACCCGCGGCGCGAATCGAGCGCGCCATCAGATGGGCCCAGGTGTCAATGTCTTTCAGCGTGTAGCCGACGACGATGGGTTTGCCGGTGGTACCAGACGAGGCGTGAACGCGCGCCACCTGGGTACGGGGCACGGCGAACATGCCAAACGGATAGGTGTCGCGCAAGTCGCACTTGGTGGTGAACGGGAACTTCGCCAGATCGGCCAGGGTCTTGAGGTCGTCGGGATGGACGCCGTGATCGTCAAATTTCTTGCGGTAGTGCGCCACGTTCTCGTAGGCGTGTTTCAGGCTCCATTTCATGCGCTCGAGTTGCAGCGCCGAAATCTCGTCACGACTTGCCGTCTCGATGGGCTCAAGTTCGCCTGGCATGGGTTGCTTAACCGTCATGGTGTTCTCCGCTGATTCAAAGGGTGGTATTGGCTGACGATGGGCTTTTCGCTGGATGGCCGGTGCCCGTCAAGCGGCTGCGGCCGCACCCGCCCGCACCCGGCTGGCCGCAGCGCGTTCCTGCAGGGTGCTCCAGCCTTCATCGATTTCTGCCTGCAGCGTATCGATTTCGGCGTCGGGCATGTTGCGGTAGCGCCGTTGCAGTCCGAGGTAGTCCGACACCGGGCGGGTCTTGCTCGTGTGGTTCAGCGTGTAGTGGTGTCCGTCCTCGATTTCATACAACGGGAACGCGCCGCACTCGACAGCGTAACGCGCCGTGGTCAGCCCCGCGTCGTCGGCGACGCCCCAGCCGTCCATGCAGGGGATCAGCAGCGTGATGATGCGCGTGCCCTTCATCGCCTTCGCCTTTTCCACTTTGCGCAGCAGATCGCTCAGATGGCCCGCACTGGCGGTTGCCACATAGGGAACGCGGTGTGCGCCCATGATTTCGGTGAGGTTCTTCTTGCGCGAAGTCTTGCCCGCAGGGGTGGAGCCGGTGCGCGCAAAGTGCGGCGTCGACGAGGACTTCTGCGCGCCGGTGTTCATGTAGCCTTCGTTGTCCAGGCAGAAGTAGATGAAGTCTTCGTTGCGTTCGGCCGCCGACGACAGGCATTGAAAACCGATGTCGTAGGTGCCGCCGTCACCGGCCAGCACAATGACCTGCGTGTCGTGCTTGCCCTGGGCGTCCAGCGCGCGCCGCAGACCCGTGGCCGCCGCGGCGCTGGACTCGAGCGTGGGTTGGTAAACAGGAATGCGCAGCGAACTGTAGGGCTGCGGTCCGGCGATGATGGCCATGCACGAGGGCGGTATCACGGCCATGGTCTTGGGTCCCAGCGCCGTGAGGATATGGCGCACCGTCAGCGCGTCCAGGCATCCCGGGCAGGCCGCATGCCCTGAGCACAGCATGGATTCCTGGTTGGCATTTTGAATCTGGATCATGGTGTTCACCTTACCCACTGGGAATCGGACAACGCCGCGCCTTGCACGGCGTGGTTGACAAACTCGACGATCTTCGTCGGCGATACGTTGACGCCACCCACGCCAGCGAGCAGGCCGTGCACGCGCGGCGTGACCGAACTACCGTACAGCGCGGCGCGCAGTTCCTGGTGCAGCACACCGCCGTGGCCAGGCGAGTAATTGCGGTCCAGCACCACGACCTCTTCGACGCCTTCAAGCGCCGCGAGCAGCCCGGCGGTTGGCAAGGGGCGAAACAACCTCACCTTGACCAGCCCGACCGACTGTCCGGCCTCACGCATCGCGTCCACGGCGTCGCGCGCCGTGCCGCACATGCTGCCCATGGTGACGATCACCGTGCTTGCGCCGTCGCACCGGTAACGCTCGATGACGCCATGGCTGCGCCCCGTCAGTTGCGCCCATTCGTGGTCGGCCTGCGCGGCCAGCGTTGGGACGCGTGCCATGGCCTCGCCCAGTGCCTGACGATGGCGAAAGAACATCTCCTGCGAGACCACGTTGCCCCAGGATTCCACCTTGTCGGTGTCCAGGCGGTGCGGTGGGGCAAACGCCGGCAGGTAGCCGTCGACCAACGCCTGCTCGGGAACGGCGACGGGCTCCAGCGAGTGGGAGACATAGAACGCATCCAGGTTCACCATGGTCGGCAGCAACACCTGTTCGGCCACGCGAAAGGCCTGAATCACGGTGTCCAGTGCCTCCTGCGCGCTCTCCACGTAGTACTGGATCCAGCCGGTGTCACGCTGTGACAGGCTGTCGGTCTGATCGGGCCAGAAAGCCCAGGGCGAGGCCACGGTGCGATTGATGTTGGCCATGACGATGGGCGCGCGGGCGCCGCTGGCGTAGTGCAGCAGTTCGTGCATCAGCAGCAAGCCCTGCGACGCGGTTGCGGTGAAAACGCGCGTGCCCACCAGCGAGGCCGGGATGCAGGCCGACATCACCGAATGCTCGGACTCGGGGGTGATGATTTCGGTGTCGAAGTCCCCGTCGGCAACGAAGGCGGTGATCTGTTCCAGCACCGGGGTTTGCGGCGTGATCGGATACACCGGAACCACCTGGGGTCGTGCCAGACGGGCACCCCAGGCGACGGCCTGATTGCCGGTGAGCAGCCTGGATCGGTTGGGGGCTTTCATCGCAGTTCCTCCTGCATCTTCATGGAGCCAGTGGGACATTCCTTGACGCACAGACCGCAGCCCTTGCAGAAGTCGGTCAGCACCGTATAGCCTTCTCCCGAACGGATGACCGCCATGTCCGGGCAATACACCACGCAGTTGTCGCAGTGGGTACAGGTGCCGCAGGAAAAGCAGCGTTCGCTTTCCGTCAGCGCCTGCTCGATCTCCAGTCCCAACTGGACTTCGGCGTCGCTGCGCATGCGCTCTTCCACCGCCAGCCACTGGGAGGCGGCACGCTCCTGTTTGGGGTGATACCAGGTAGCGATGGACGCCAGTGGCACCAGGGGTTCGCCGGCTTGCGCCTCGCTGGTCTGGCCCTCGGCGCCGCGGCCGAGCTGCCGGGCGATGGCCTGCGCGGCGCGTTTACCCATGCCGATGGCTTCGGTCACAAAGCGCGCCATGCTGGCCATGTCGCCGCCGGCGTAGACACCCTTGTTCGAGGTGGCCAGTTGGTCGTCGGTCACGAGCAAACCACCGGCTGCGGCGAAGCCCTCGCCCAGGGTGTCGAGAACGGGGTCCTGTCCAATGGAGGTGACGATGGCGTCGGCCTCGATCTCGAGGCCGCTGTCCGGCAGGGCAGTCAGGGTGAACAGCCCGCGTTTCGCACCTGCGACAAAGGCCACCCGCGTGCATTGCAGGGACAGCGCGCCAGCGCCACCTCCGCGCACCGCGTCCAGGCGCGCACCGTCCACCAGGGTGATGCCCTCTTCCAGTGCCTCTTCGACTTCTTCGTGCTGCGCGGGCATCTGACGGCGTTGTTCCAGCGCCAGTAACGTGACCTCGTGGCCCAGGCGGCGTGCGCTGCGGGCGGCATCAAGGGCAGCGCTACCGCCACCGATCACCACCAGGCGCCGCCCCAGCGCCAGCGGCTGGCCGCTGTTGGCGGCTGCGAGATAAGCCGAGCCGTCGCACACAAAATCCTGGCTGTAGTCGAGTGCCGGCAGACGCTTGGGGCGCGCGGCGCCCAGTGCCAGGTAGAGTGCGTCGTGCTGCTCGCGCAGGCGCGCAAAACCCTGTGCCGTGTCGATGCTGTGATGGCAGTGCACGGTCACACCCGTGGCCACGATGCGTGCGATCTCACCGTCGAGCACGTCGCGCGCCAGGCGGTAGGCGGGGATGCCGTAACGCATGAGACCGCCCAACTCGGCCCGGGCCTCGTACAGCGTCACTGCAAAACCCATGGAGCGCAATTGAAACGCCGCCGATAGGCCCGAGGGGCCGCCGCCGACGATGGCCACGTGGCCGGGTCGCGCCGGTGCCGGGTCCAACTTCCAGTCCTGTGCCAGTGCCTGATCCCCGACGAAACGTTCGAGTTTGCAGATCGACAAGGCCTCGTCATAACCCGCGCGGTTGCAGGCGGTCTCGCAGGGGTGGTGGCAGATGCGCCCGGCGATGGAAGGGAAAGGGTTGTTGCGCATCAGGACTTGCCAGGCGCCATGGAAATCACGCGCTCGCGCCAGCCCGATCCATTGCGCGATGTCGCCATCGACCGGGCAGGCACCGTGGCAGGGCGCCGGAGCCTGTATGTGCCTGGCCAGCGCGGCGCGCCAGGTGCCAGTCTTGATGGCCTCGGTACTGCCCGTGGTCCACGTGGTGGGGATAAGGGCGCTCATGCCGCACTCGCCGCAAGTTGCCGGTCCGCCCAGCGATAGCCTTCGGTGCAGGCGGCGACATTTTCATCATGCTGCTTGGGCGCGTTGTCCACCAGTGCCTGCGTCAAGGCCGCGAGTGTCGGCGTCTCCAGCACCCGGGCCAAGGCGCCGAGCAGGGCCGAGTTCACGATGCGCCCCAGACCCTGCTCGCGCGAAATCGTCAACGCGTCGATGGGGATCACCTTTCTGCCAGGCAGGAGCTGCGCAAATTCGCTGGCACTGCGTGCCGAATTCACCACGATAAAAGTGTCGGGATGGGCCGCGCCCAGCAGCCGGCCTTCGAGCAGGCTGGCATCAAAACACAGGATCGCGTTGGCGCGCTCGATATCGCAGCGCACGCGCACCGGACGCTGGTCAACGCGCAGATAGGAGTTCACGGGTGTACCGCGGCGTGCTCCGCCGTAGCTGGCAAAGCACTGGACGTGCAGGCCTTGCGCATGGAAAGCGCCCGCCAGCAAGTTTCCTGCAGTCTGTGCACCCTGGCCGCCCCGGCCCTGGATGATGATTTCAAGCATGTTGTCGTCTCCTCTCAAGAACTTTGGACTGCGCGCGCAGCCCCATCTTTCGAAAATTTCTTGGTGGCTCTTTGCGAACCTGTTTGAAGGCCAATGTAGTGGCTGCCAGGTCATTCGTCCAATTCATTTTTGGAATTCGCCACATTCACCAGGCGAATGGAAAGATCTGGTCGATGCGGCGCCTGGCTAACTTTCACGTTAATCAGGACGAGGCCGTTTCAAGCTTGACATGGAAGCGCTTGGCCTTGGTCTCGAAGCGCGGCAGCGTGCTGCGGGGCACCTGGCGCACGCGTGGGCGAAAGGCCAGCATGGCGTCGAGCCGGGTCGCAATGGCTTGAATCAAAACCGCGTCAGCGCCCTCGCACAGTTCGACTTCGATATCCATCTCGTCCATCTGCCGGGTCTTGCTCACCGTGACGCGAAACTCGTCCACTTCGGCGAAATTGCGGATGATATTTTCCACGCCGACTGGGAAGACATTGACACCGCGCACCGTCACCATGTCGTCGGCGCGCCCCAGCACGCCACCGTCAAAACGCAGCGACGTCCGACCGCATTGGCAGCGCTGCAGGTTCACCTGCACCAGGTCGCCGGTGCAATAGCGCAGCACCGGGAAACCCCAACGTCCCAAGTTGGTGATCACCAGTTCGCCGCGCCCGCCCGGCGGCACCGGTGCGCCGCTCAGCGGGTCGATGACTTCGGCGATGTATTCGCTCTCGATCAGGTGCGTGCCGCCCGGTTGAACCTGGCATTCAAAGGAATGCGCACCCACCTCGGAGGCGCCAGCGTGGTCGAAACACTTGGCGGTCCAGGCGTTCTCGATGCGCTGTTTCGTGGCCGGAACACTGGCCCCCGGCTCGCCCGCATGGACGGTGGTTTTCAGAGGGATGGTGCGCAGGTCAAAGCCGATGTCGCGGGCGACTTCAGCCATGCGCAGCGCATAGGATGGCGTGCAACACAGCACCGTAGCACCCGCGTCGCGCATCATCTCCAGGCGTTGCTGGGTGTCGCGGCCGCCCCCGGGAATCATCAGCGTGCCAAGCTTTTTCGCACCTTCGACCGCGGCCCAGAAACCGATGAAGGGACCAAAGCCGAAGGCCATGAAGAGTCGGTCCGAGGGCGTGACGCCGGCACCTGCCAGAACATGGCCCCAACAGTTGGCCCACCAGTCCCAGGACTGCTGCGTGTCGAACACCTTCAAGGGCACGCCGGTGGTGCCTGAGGTCTGGTGCATTCGCACATAGGCTTCGGGCGCGTAAGTCAGGTTGCTGCCGAACGGGGCGCGATCGGCCTGGTCCTGCAGCAACTCGCCCTTTCGGGTCAGTGGTAAAAGGGCCAGATCGGCCAGGCAACGGATGTCCGAGGGTGCGACACCGGCTGCTTGCCACTTGGCGGTGTAGAACCGATTCCTCTGCCACAGGTGGGCCAGCATCAATTGAAGCTTGTGCCACTGCAGGTCGGCAATTTGCTCGCGCCCCAGGGTTTCCGTCGCCTCGTTAAAGTAGCTCATGTGATGGCCGCCAGGGTTGGGTGGATGAACCGATCCGATCTGTTGCTCGGCGTGAACCTGGAGTCCTGGCTCATCCGCCGGCGATGATGGGCACCAGCACCAGTCGGTCCCCGCTCGCAATCCGCATCGATGATTCGCCCGACAGCACCATCGATCCATTGACGGCGACATTCCAGCTGCTGTCGTTGAGATCATCTGCGGCCTGCGGCAGCTTGCGCAGCAGGGCCTGTCGCAGTGCGCTGACATCGCTGATCACTTCGTCGATGATCACCCACTTTTCCGGCGCGCCGGCCAGCGGCTTGGGCAAGCTGACACGCACGGCGAAACCCGTGATCAGGAGCGACAGCTTTTCGTGCCAATCCAGGGCCGGCGTGCCTTCGGTGTTCAAGCCGGTGAGGCTGTAGAAGCGCTTCTTCATGGCATCGAATTCGGCGCGATCGATCTTTTCGCCGGCAAAAGGGCCTTCGGTCAGGGCTTCTTCAAACCAGCGCCTCGGCAGTGTGTCGTCCTTGGCGCGCAGTCCAAAACGGAAGTTCAGCATGCGCTCCACGCCGGTGACGTTGCGACCGATCTCATCGAGTTCTTCCGGGGCAAAGGCCTGCCCGGTGAGTGCGCCGATTTGCGTGGCGAAATCGTTGAGGTCGGGCAGGGTAGGGGAGTTGAACAGCTTGGTGTTGAAACGGCACATTCCCACCGAGTCGCCCACCGCGTAGGTGTTTTCGCACTTGCGCACCGCATATTCCTTGCCTTCGTAGCTGTTCGGTGCGGCCGACACGCTGCCGCCGTACAAGGCCGCCTTGAACACCGGATCGTCGTTGATGCGGGCGTTGATCTCCAACGTGACACGGTTGCGCAGGTGATCCATGCCGCGCGTGGCCACCGACAGCCCCAGGGCGAAGGCCTTGAGGATGCGTGCATCGTGCGGATCGGACTGGAACAGGCCCTTGACCGTCATGCGGTAGTCAAGCGCACCGATCGGGTACTTGCCCCGCTCCACCGCGCGCGCCGAGTCGGCAATGGTGTCGCCGAAGCCAACGCGTCGGGCGGTCATGAACAGCAGCTTCTCGATGACCTCGTAGTTGCCCCAGCTCAGGTCCATGCCGCCGGTCTCCTGCAAGCCGATGATGCCGCGCTGGAACAGCTCCATGGCCCAGGCGATGGCGCTTCCGGTGGAGGCGGAGTCCAGTCCCAGATCGTTCAGGATGTTGTTCAGGCGCAGCACCTGCTCGGGCTGCTTGATGCCGATCAGCGGGCCGAACTTGCCCAATGTGACGTACTCGGGCCCGTCGCCCTTGTCGTAGCGGTCGTACTTGCCGTCGCCGTGGATGCCGTTGTAGCTGCGCTGCTTGCCGTGATCGATGGCCGCCTGGTCCTTGTCGTAGCTGGCGTTGCCGGACAGACCCTTGAGGGCCGAGGCGCCCCAGCCGGACTTGGCGCCGGGCGTCATGTCGTTCTGATTGCGGCAATGCACCGGACAGCGATAGCAGCCGTCCATGCCGGGACGGTAGGGGTCGAAATTGTCGGCGTCCAGAGCAGGAGTCCAGCTGGACTCCTGGTGGTTCTTGGTCCCCAGGGCGCACAGCACCCGGCTGGGCTTGTACAGGAAGGGCGTCCCCACCATCTTGAGGGCGTTCTTGATCACGCTGGTGCCAATGATCTTCTTGCCGATGGCCTGGTTGTACTTGGCCATGGGCTGCACGGGCTGCAGGGTTTTTGGCTCGCCGTGAATCATGATCGCCTTGAGCTTGAGTGAGCCCATCTTGGCGCCGCCGCCGCCGCGTGCCCAGATCGACTTGACGCCGCCCATGATGCCGCTGCACAGCACCTGGTTCTCGCCCGACGTGGTGATGCGGGCCAGCGCCATGTCTTCACGCTCGACGCAGTTGAAGTCTCGCGCCACGGCCGCAGCCATGTCCAGGTTGTCCAGCCCCGCGTAGGGTGTGGCGTCGATGAATTCTGCCGTGTCGTAGGAAATCTTGAGCATGGTCCAGGAGGCCGAGCGGCCGAACAGGACGATATGCTCGTAACCGTGACGACGTAAGAACGCCGGGAAGAAGTCGCCCGCGTTGGCATCCAGAATCGCATAGCTGTCGGGCGACTTGCTGGTGATGTTGCCGCGCGTGGCTGACGGCATGCTGCTGGTCAGCACGCCGGCGCCAAAGATCAAGGGGATCTCCGGGTCCAGGGCATCCCGCTCTTCTTCGATCAGGTTGTAGAGCAGCCACATGTTGGCGCCGCGTCCGCCGAGAAAATTGCGCAGCACCTCCAGCGGCAGGTATTTTTTGAGCAGCCTGCGCTCCGCCAGGTCAACGAACAGCACCGCACCCTGGGCGTTGTACTGCGGCGTGTCATGCATGCGTGCGACAAGGCGGTCGAGCTTTTCTCTGATGGCCATTTTCCTAACTCCCGTTGTTGCAATGCAGCAGGCGGTCTGCAGGGCCAGGCACGCATTCAACAGGCGCGCCTGGCATTTCCAGTCTAGTGTGGCGGGCCCGAGTTGCAAAGTGGTGCTGCTCAATATTTGTGCGATGATTGAGCAAAATGCGCGATGATCGCCCAGTGATTCAACATCCAGAAAGAGGTCAATCGTGACGATTGCCAAACCGGATTTGATTGAAGGCATGGCCAAAGGCATGGCGGTGCTGGAGAGTTTTGACACCGAGCGACAACGGCTCAATGCGACGCTGGCCGCCGGCCGCACCGGACTCACGCGCGCGGCAGCACGCCGCCACCTGCTGACGCTGGCCCACCTGGGCTACCTTGAAACCGATGGTAGTTACTACTGGCTGTCGAGCAAGGTGCTGCGCTTCTCGGGCAATTATTTTGCCTCTGCCAGGCTGCCGCGCGCGTTGCAGCCGACGCTGGACCGGCTCTCGATTCAGGCGCAGGAATCGTTTTCGGCCGTGGTGCTGGACGGCGATGAAGTGGTCATCGTGGCGCGCAGCGGCAACGACCGCAATCCCGGCACGCTGGGTGGCGGCCGCGTCATCGCCTATGGTCTTCACATGGGAGCGAGGTTGCCGGCGCACGCCACGTCCACAGGGCGCGTATTGCTCGCGGCGAAGACCAAGAAGTCATTCAATGAATGGATGAAAGGGCGTTACCTGCAACGCATCACGCCCTTCACCACCGTGGACCTGCGCTTGTTCCGCGGCGTCATCGAGCAGGTGCGCCAGCAGGACTTTTGCATCGTCAACGAAGAGCATGAACTCGGCGTGCATGCGCTCGCCGTGCCCTTGCGCAACAGCAAGGGCCTGACTGTGGCCGCGCTCAATGTGGTGGCGTCGCACCACCGGACGTCGGCAGCCGAGATGCAGCGCAACCTGTTGCCGTTGCTGCTCGATGCGGCGCGGGAATTGGGCCCCCTCCTGTAGCCGCCGCGCAGTGCGGTCTATTTGTCGTATTGCTGCAGCAGTGCCTTGGCCGATTCCAGCAGTGGCTTGCCGTCGATGCCCTTGGCCGCCAGATCCTTGAGCCAGTCCTGGGCCACACCCTCGGTGGCCTTTTCCCAGCGCTGGTACTCCAAGGTCGTGAGCACGTTCACGGTATTGCCGCGATCGGTCGCTGACTTGCGTCCCGGGGCAATCGTGCCGTCCCAGATGCGTCCCGCCCAAGCCGAAGCTTCGGCACCGCTGTTGGCGTCGATGACCTTCTTCAGTTCGGGCGCCAGGCTGTTGTACCTGGCCTCGTTCATCGCGACCACGAAGATGGTGTTGGACATCTTGCGCTGGCCCGGACCAGTCTCGGTGTGGAACTTGGTGACCTCGTTCACCTTGATGCCGGGAACCACTTCCCAAGGCAGTGACGCACCGTCGACGACGCCCTTGGAGATGGCTTCCTGCACCTGCGGGGCCGGCATCTGTATCGGTGTTGCGCCCAGTGCTGCGAGCATGCGCGTGCCGATGCGGGTCGGCGCCCGCACCTTGAGTCCCTTCATGTCTTCCAGCGTCTTCACCGACTTGGTGGCGAAGTGCAGTTCAGCACCGTCGTGCACATGTGCCATCAGGACCTTCGTGCCCTTGAATTCATCGAGAGAGTTCTTCTGCACGTACTCCCAAAAGGCACGGCTGCCGCCTTCTGCCGTCTTGACCATGAAGGGAAGTTCGAACACCTCGGACTTGACGAAGCGTCCCGCCTGATAGGTGGGAACGGTCCAGACAATATCGGCCACACCGTCCTTGGCCTGGTCAAACAATTGGGGGGGCGTGCCGCCAAGCTGCATGGCCGGGTAGATCTGGCACTTGAGCCGGTTGTTGGATTCCTTCGCGATCTTTTCACACCAGGGCCCGAGGAACAATTTTTGCGAGGTCGCATTCGGCGCCAGGAAATGATGCACCTTGAGGATGACTTCCTGCGACCAGGCGCTGCCTGTAGCCAGAAGCAGTGCGGTCGCGGCCAGCACAGGGGCGAGTGTCTTGCGTATCGGCATGTCGAATCTCCTTCGTGGTTGTGGAACGGGGTGAATGCGTGTCAGGCGCCGAACTGGTGCACCAGATAAAGCGAGATGACCGGGAAAAAGACCAGCAGCGTGATGCGCATGAAGTCCGAGATCAGGAACGGGATGACGCCCTTGAAGGTCTCCATCAGCGGCACATCGATGGCCAGCCGGTTGATGACGTAAACGTTCATTCCCACCGGCGGATGTACCAGGCCGATCTCCACCACCATGAGCGCCAGTATGCCAAACCAGATTGATTTGTCAGTCTGCGCCAGCCCGAAGAAGTCCAGCCCCATGATCATCGGATAGAAGATCGGGATGGTCAGAAGGATCATGGCCAGCGCATCCATCACGCAGCCCAGCAGGATGTAGATCAGCAGGATCATGCCCATCACCAGCAGCGGTGACATGCCGCTGTCCTTGACCCATTGCGCGAGCTCCACCGGCATTTGTGAGATGGCAAGAGCCGAGTTCATCATGTCCGCGCCCAGCAGCACCAGGTAGATCATGGCCGTCGCCATGGCCGTGCCCAGCAGGCTCTTGCGCAACTGCGCCATGCCCATGTTGCCCGACAGCAGGGCCAGGATGCCACAGGACGCGGCACCTATGGACGCGGCTTCGGTCGGGTTGGCCCAGCCGCCATAGATGCCGACAATGACGACGACAAACACCAGCAGCACCGGCAGCACTTCAAACAGGCAGCGCAGGCGCTGCGGCCAGGGCACGCGCGGACCGGCGGGCCCCGCCTTGGGATCCAGCGTGACCACGATCTGCACCACCAGCATATAGCCGAGCATGGCGATGATGCCCGGCAGCACCGCCGCCATGAAGAGCTTGCCGATCGACTCTTGCGTCAGGATGGCGTAGATCACGAGCGGCACGGATGGCGGAATCATGATGCCCAGTGTGCCACCGGCGGCCAATGCGCCGGTGGCCAGCGAGCCCGCGTAGCCATAGCGGCGCAGCTCGGGCAAGGCCACTTGGCCCATGGTGGCGGCCGTCGCCAGTGACGAGCCACAGATGGCGCCAAAGCCGGCGCAGGCGCCGATGGCCGCCATGGCGATCCCGCCTTTGTGATGGCCCATAAAGGCGCTGACGAATCTGAACAGCAGGCGGCTCAGACCGCCATGGGTCGCGAACTGACCCATGAGTAGAAACAGCGGAATCACCACCAGGTCGTAATTGGAGAGACGGGCGTAGGCGAGGTTCTTCAAGGAGTTCAGCAAGGGCCCGCTTTGCCCACCGGTCAGGTAGAGGTAGCCGCCAGCGCCCGAGATGAACATCGCAATGCCGATCGGCACGCGCAGCACCAGCAGCGTCAACAGCACGCCGAAGATCAGGAAACCAAGCTGGGTTCCGCTCATGCGTTACCCCTGGGACTGGACCACGGGTACCAGCACATGTAGAAGCCGGCAAGCGCCAGCAGGATGAAGCTGGGCACCATCAGTGCCTGCGCGACCCATACCGGCAGTTCAAGGATGGCCGATGACTCGCCGCCTTCCTTCAGGCTCAGGGCGCCCGCGGCGGTGCGCCACGCCAGCACAGCGCCCAGCAGTCCGACCAGCAGGGATCCGGCAGAGTCGAGCAGGACGCGGCGGCCGCTTGTCAAATGCGCCGTGAAGAAATCCACCTTCACGTCGCCGCGCATCAGATGACAGTAGGCAAAGAACGAGGCGGAGGCAAAGGCCGCTGACAACTGCAGCACTTCAACATCGCCAGGCACCGGCGCGCTGAACAGCTTTCGACCGACGATGGAAACCACCGACATGATCACCAGGGCAATGAACACCGCTCCGCCGGCGTAGGCAAAACCCTTGGCCAGCGCAAACAGCAGGCGCCCATACGGGCCGCGAGGTTCAGTCTCGGCCTGCGGATCCGGGCCGCAACGGTCGTCTTCCTGCATCTTTTGTCTCCTGCAATTCGTCTGCCCGCTCCCGGTGCTTTGCGCGCCTGTTGCCGCGTCAGCAGCAGGCTGGTCCGGAAAAATTCACCGCATACATGCAAATTGGTACGACAATGCATGAATTCACGCGTCGAGGCGAATAGTACATCAACATGGCGATCTGTAAACAGGCTGGAAAACCAGGACACGGCGCAGACCTGGCGGTCCGAAGTGTGCAAGTTGGGCACATTTTTTGGCCCTTTGCTGGTAAACCCCCGGGTGCGCCGAGCTTGCACCTGCTTAGGATGACGGCGTGCCTAGCAGAATGAAATTAACATTAACGCCAGCAAGGTCAATTGGCCGCCGCGCCAGCGTGCCTTCGCTGTTGCCTGCCTTCCTTTCTGGACGATCCGGGTGCCGTGCGGCTTGACCCGGTGGCGCCGAACGCAATCCGCCGCACGCGATCTGCATCCCAATCTTTTAACCGGAGATAGACCATGAGCTTGAAGAAGACCCTGCCCCTGCTGGCCGCACTGATGGTGGCCGCGGCGGTCCACGCGGATATCAATGTCGGTGTTACCGTTTCTGCTACCGGCCCCGCCGCTTCGCTGGGGATTCCGGAGAAGAACACCGTCGCCCTGATGCCCGCCACGATTGGCGGACAGAAGGTCAACTACATCGTACTGGACGACGCCTCGGATACGACGGCGGCAGTCACCAACACGCGCAAGTTGATCGGCGAGCACAAGGTGGATCTGATTCTGGGTTCGACCACGACGCCGAATTCGCTGGCCATGATTGACGTCGTTGCCGAAGCACAGACGCCGATGATCTCAATGGCCGCATCGGCCCGCATTGTCGAGCCGCAGGATGCGAAGAAGCGTTGGGTCTTCAAGACACCGCAAAACGACATCATGATGTCGCTGGCGATCGTCGGCCACATGGCCGACAGTGGCGTGAAGAGCGTCGGGTTCATCGGATTTTCTGACGCCTACGGTGAAGGCTGGTATCAGGAATTCAGCAAGATCGCTGCCATGAAGGGCATCAAGATCGTGGCCAACGAACGTTACAACCGTACCGACACCTCGGTCACCGGCCAGGTGCTCAAGATTGTTTCGGCCAAGCCCGACGCCGTGCTGATTGCGGCTTCCGGAACGCCCGCCGTGCTGCCACAACGCGCGCTCATGGAGCGCGGCTACCGTGGCAAGTTCTACCAGACGCACGGCGTCGCGAACAACGACTTCCTGCGCGTTGGCGGCAAGGATGTGGAGGGAACCTTGCTTCCATCGGGTCCGGTGCTGGTGGCGGCCCAGCTGCCGGCCAGCCACCCGCTGAAGAAGTCCGCACAGGAGTACGTTGCCAAATACGAAAAGGCCTACGGCGTGGGTTCGGTATCGACCTTTGGCGGCCACGCCTGGGATGCTGGCAAGCTGATGGAAGCTGCCGTGGTGCAGGCGCTGAAGAAGGCCAAGCCGGGCACACCCGAATTCCGCGTGGCGCTGCGTGACGCGCTCGAGACGGTGAAGGAGGTTGCCGGCGCCCACGGTGTTTTCAACATGTCGCCAGTGGATCACCTGGGCCTGGACCAACGCGCCCGTGTGATGGTCAAGATCGAGGCCGGCGCCTGGAAATACCAACCCTGATGGACAGCCAGATCGCCTTGCTGCTGGGCCAGGACGGTATCGTCAACGGGGCGGTTTATGCACTGATGGCCTTGGCCCTGGTGCTGGTGTTTTCGGTGACGCGGGTGATCTTCATTCCGCAAGGCGAATTCGTGGCATTTGGCGCGCTGACCATGGCGCTGCTCCAGTCGGGGCGCGCGCCCGGGACACTGTGGCTGCTGCTCGCCCTGGCGGCGCTCACAGTGCTGGTTGAACTCGTCAGGTTTCGGCGCGGCCTGGTGGTGGATTGGAAGTCAAGTGCCTTCTGGGCACTGCTGTTGCCCGCACTCGCGGCGTTTCTGGTGCTGGTCCAGCGGCCCGCTTCGATGCTCGGCCAGGCCGGCACCACCTTGTTGCTGATCACCCCCATGGGCCCCCTGCTTTACCGCCTGGCCTACCGGCCGCTGGCCCATGCAACGGTGTTGACCCTGTTGATTGTTTCGGTGGCGGTGCATGGCGTGCTGGTGGGATTGGGGCTCTATTTTTTTGGCGCCGAAGGTTCGCGCACCGCAGCGTTTTCGGATCTGCAACTTGATTTGGGCGGAATACCGGTGAGCGGCCAGTCGCTGGTGGTGATGGGTGTGGCCAGCCTGCTGGTGGTGGCGCTGTTCCTGTTTTTTGAACGAACCCTGGTCGGCAAGGCCTTGCGTGCCACGGCCATGAACCGGATCGGCGCGCGCCTCATGGGAATTCCCACCGAGTTCTCGGGCGACCTGAGCTTTGCGCTGGCCGCCATGGTCGGGGCGGTGTCGGGCCTGCTGATTGCGCCACTGACTACGGTCTACTACGACACCGGTTTCCTGATCGGTCTCAAAGGTTTTGTGGCCGCCATCATCGGCGGCTTGACCAGCTATCCGCTGGCGCTGGCCGGCGCCCTGCTGGTCGGTTTGCTGGAGTCGTTCTCCTCCTTCTGGGCCAGCGCCTTCAAGGAAGTCATCGTCTTCACCCTGATCATTCCGGTGTTGTGGTGGCGATCGCTCAACAGCCGCCACGTCGAGGACGAAGAATGACGCGGCGCCAACTGACGCTGCTGGCGGTGGCGCTGTTGCTCGGGGCCTGGGGATTTCTGCCCGAGTTCACCGTCGCCATGCTGAACTACATCGGCTTGTACGCACTGGTGGCGGTCGGACTGGTGCTGCTCACGGGCGTCGCCGGCATGACCTCGTTCGGCCAGGCCGCCTTTGTCGGATTGGGGGCTTACGCCACCGCCTGGTTCTGTACCGAGCCGGACGCCGCCGCGCTGATTGGCCTGATGCCGGGTTCGGGCGCGCTGCCCTGGTTCGGGCTGATCCTGGGCTTGGCCTTGAGCGCTGCGGTTGCCTGGTTCCTCGGATCGGTGACGCTGCGCCTGTCGGGCCATTACCTGCCACTAGGCACCATCGCCTGGGGCCTGAGCCTTTACTTCCTGTTTGGCAACCTTCAATTTCTGGGCGGCCACACCGGACTGTCCAGCCTGCCTGCCTTGACGCTGGGCAGTCTGACTTTGCGCTCGGTGCGTGAACTCGGCCTGTTGACCTGGGCGGTGCTGTTGCTGGCGCTGTGGGCCCTGCACAATCTGCTGGACTCGCGCGAAGGTCGTGCCATCCGCGCGCTGAAGTCGGGCCGGGTGATGGCCGAAAGCATGGGCGTGGACACGGCGCACTATCGCATCAAGGTCTTTGTGCTGGCGGCGCTGCTGGCCAGCCTGTCGGGCTGGATGTATGCGCACCTGCAGCGCTTCGTCAATCCCACGCCGTTCAACCTGAACGTTGGCATCGAATACCTGTTCATGGCGGTCGTCGGCGGCGCCGGCCATCTTTGGGGTGCCCTGCTGGGGGCGGCGGTGATCACGTTGATGAAACAGTATCTGCAGGACATCTTGCCCAGCCTGCTGGGCAGCAGCGGCAACTTCGAGGTGATCGTCTTCGGCCTGCTGATGTTGGTGGTGTTGCAGCGCTTTTCCGACGGCTTGTGGCCCAGCGTGGCGCGCCTGGGCAACCGTTTTCTTCGGCCGGTTCGTCTGGCCCCTGAGCAGTCCCTGCGCGAGTTGCCTCAGCGCGAGCCTGCGCAAGGAGGCTGCGTCGTGCTCGCCGCCGCCGCGGTGAGCAAACGATTTGGTGGACTGATGGCCAACAGCAAGGTCGATCTGCACGTGAAGGCGGGCGAAATACATGCGCTGATCGGTCCCAATGGGGCTGGCAAGAGCACCTTCTTCAACCTGATTTCGGGCGTCGACGACCCGACCTCGGGCGAGGTCCATCTACTCGGGCGCAACATGCGCCGCCAGTCGTCGCGCGCCTTTGCCCGGGCGGGACTCAGCCGAACCTTTCAACACGTGCGCTTGCTGGGATCGTGCAGCGTGCTTGACAACGTCGCGCTCGGCGCGCACCTGCGCGGACACAGCGGCTGGTTGGCCGCCATGCTGCGCCTGGACCGTGCCGAGGAAGCCGCCCTGATGCAGGAGGCGCGGCGTCAGATCGAACGCTGCGGGCTGGGTCCGCAGCTGCATGCGGCGGCGGCTTCGCTGGCCTTGGGTCAACAGCGCATCATGGAGATTGCCCGTGCACTCGCCAGCCAGCCTGTCGTGTTGCTGCTGGACGAGCCCGTGGCGGGCTTGCCGTACATGGAGAAGCAAGCGCTGGCGCGCCTGCTGACGCAATTGCGCGATGAGGGCATGGCGATACTGGTGGTGGAACACGACATGGAATTTGTCATGAACATCGCTGACCGCATCACCGTGCTGGAATATGGACAAGTGATCGCGCACGGAACACCCGCGCAGGTGCAGGCCGACCCCAAGGTGCTGGCGGCCTATTTGGGTGGTTTCGATGGGAGTTGATGGCATGTTGCAACCCGTCCTGGAACTCAGGCAATTGAGCGTCTCCTATGGTGTCGTGGAGGCCGTGCACGCGGTCGATCTGGTGGTGCAGCCGGGGGAAATCGTCACCGTCATCGGACCCAACGGCGCCGGCAAGTCAACGCTGCTGTCGGCCGCCATGGGGCTGCTGCCAAGCCACGGGGAAATCGCGCTCGATGGCAAGCTGATCCGCCGCCCGTCGGTGAATGCCATGGTGGGCGCGGGCGTGGGTCTGGTGCCCGAGCGGCGCGAACTGTTCGGCGAAATGTCGGTCGAGGACAACCTGTTGCTGGGTGGCTTCTCACGCTGGTGGCGTGGTGTGCGGGATCAGGTCGTGTGCCGCGAAGAGGTCTATGCGATCTTCCCGCGCCTGCAGGAGCGGCGCACGCAGACTGCATCGACCCTCTCGGGTGGGGAGCGGCAGATGCTGGCCATCGGCCGCGCCTTGATGGCCAAGCCCCGGTTGCTGATGCTTGACGAGCCCTCGTTGGGATTGGCGCCGAACATCGTGCGTGAAGTGCTGCAGGTGGTGGTCGGTCTGCGTGAACGGGGCGTGTCCATTCTGCTGGTGGAACAGAATGCGCGCGCCGCCCTGGCGGTGTCGGACCGTGCTTACGTCCTGGAAATGGGCCGGATCGCATTGAGCGGAAAATCCAGCGATCTGGCCAACGACCCGCGCATCATCGAGACCTACCTGGGCATGGGCGGGCGCAAGGGCGCGCCCGCCTGAGCGGCGCGAAAAGCATTCAGGCAGCCGCCTTGGCCTGTTTGGCCCGCAGGCGTTGCGCGGTCTTTTCCAACCCGACAATGAAACGAAAGTGCTTGCCGCGGGCGACTTCCTCGATCGCGTCGCGCACGCTGAAGTCAAAGCCCACGGCGTTGCCATTGACCTCGCGCAACGTGACCGTGATGTCGACCCACATGCCCAGCAGGGTGGCGCCCACGTGGTCGAGCTCGACCCGCGTGCCCACCGAATCCTTGCCCTCGCCGATCAGCGGCAGCAGCAGGTCGCGGCAGCTCATCTCCACGTCGTAGAGCAGGTTCGGGGTCGAGTAGACGCGGCAATCGTCGCCCATGAAGCTGATCGTGCGCTCACGGTCGATGACAACGTGGCGCGTGGCGCTCAGTCCGGTTTTCAGAGTCTCGCTCATGGTTCTCCTTTGGCTTGTGGTGGAAAAAATTGTCACGGCCGGTTCGCGCCGTCGGGGCCGCCGCTTTGGCGGAACGCGGAGGCGCACAGCGCCGCGCTGGCCTGGCGGGCGCCGATGTACTGCACCAATGCACGCGTGCCCCGCGCGCTGTTGCGGAACACGCAGACGCCGCGGTCCATGAGCGCATCGCACATGGCGTCATAGAGCCGGCCGCCATCGACGATTCCGACGAGCGGCTTGTCGTGGCGATCGACCAGTGGCGGCATCAGCTGCACCGTGCTCAGGGGGTCGCTGATGTCATAGCCCGGGCGCAGCTTGCTCTGTTCCAGCGCGCGCACCGAAGGCGCTGTCGGATCGAGTCCGAGCACCAGCGCGTCAATGTGCGGGTCGAGCAGGAAGGCCTCGGCAATCTGCAGGTGGGCCTCGTCGTCTGCGCCCGGATTGATGTCGATCGGGTTGCGCACCTCCACCAGCGCGGCGAGTTTTTTGGCCTGCAGGATCGCCTCGACGCGTTGCACCGTGTCCTGCTGCAGTTCGCCTATCTGCAGCGAGAAATCATCGGTTGCGATTTCGTCGGCCATGGCGACGGCTTCGAAGCCCGCGCCGCTGATGGCGCCCAGCCGGTTGCCGCCGATCGTCTTGTGGTGCATGGCGCCTGCGATGTAGAACAGGTCATCGAAGGAATTGATGTCCCTTGCCACGATCGCGCCGGCCTGGCGCAGCACCGCCTCGAACAGCGCCGGGTCACCGGCAATCGACGCCGTGTGGCCCATCACGCCGGCGCTGCCCGGTGCCGTTCGGCCGGCCTTGTACACCACCACCTGTTTGCCGGCGAGCACCGCCGTGCGCACGGCCTTGGCAAACTGCAGCCCATCGCCATCCTTGAAGCCTTCGATGTAAACGCCCATGGTCTCGATCTCCGGGCGCTGCGCAAAATAGCTCAGCAGGTCACCGTGCGTGAGGTCGGTCTGGTTGCCCAGCGCCAGCATGTAGCGTGGATCGAGCCAGGGATTCTGGCTCAGGCGGGTGATCATGAAGGCGCCGCTCTGGCTGAGCATGACGGAATTTCTTTGCGGTTTCTTGGCCGGCTTGGGCAGGCGCTCAAGCGGAATGAACCAGGAGTCGTAGCCCCCGGGATGCGAGACCACGCCCAGGCAATTGGCGCCCAGAAAGACCGGGCCCCCACCTGGCAGGGCGTGCGCCGCATTGATCTTCGCGGCCAGCAGGGCGCCAGCATCCCGGCTGTTGCTGGTTTCGCCCAGGCTGCCGGGAATCAGCATCACCGCGGCCACTGCACCGCTGGCGATGATCTCGTCCACCAGTTCGGGAACGGCTGGTGCAGCCACGGCAACGATCAGCAGATCGAGCTTGTGCGTCAGGGCCTGCAGGTTGGCGACGCAGGCCACGCCGTCAATTTCCGTGGCGTCCGGGCGAATCACGCTCAACTGCGTCTTGCTGTAACCGCTGCCCAACAGATTGCGCAAGATGATGCGGCCAAAATTCATGCCGGTGCCGGAGACGCCGACCAGGCCAATCGTTGCCGGATGCAGCAGTTGGTCGATCTTTTCGATCGGGCGGTTCAGTCGCCGGGGCGCAAGCGCGGCGAAGGCGCAGCGCGCTTCAAGCACGCAGATTTTTCCCTGGTCCAGCAGCAGATCGAGGTCCAGGGCTTGCAGCCTGAACGGCGCCGCTGGGGCAACGCCCTGCGCGTTGTGCGCCAGGCGCAGCAGGCCGTCGAGCAAGGCGAGCAGTTGCGCGTCGAGCGTCGCTTGCTGCTGCGGGTGTGTGAGCAGCCGCAACTTCTGATACGCCATGGTGCGCTGAAAGTGCTGCAGGAAGTCCTGTGCGTTGCCCAACTCGACCAGCGCCTGCACGCGCGCCCTGCCAGTGCGAAACAGTCCCTGGTCCAGGTCCGCGTCGAGTCCCCCTGACCCGGCGCTGAGCACCAGACCGAATTCACGGCTGTCGTGCAGTCCGACGCGCAATCTGGCGCTGTCAGTCGTCTGTGCTGCACTGCCCGCCAGCGTGAGCCCACCCAGGTTTGCCAGCAAGGCTTCGAGTTCTTCGGGATTGAGCTGGCTGCGCCCGGCCTTGGCGGCTTGCGCGAACAGCGTGACGGGCACTGCGCTGGTGGGGTGCGGAACGGTCTGGGACATTTTTGTACTCCGTGGGGGCGCAGGGTCAAGCCCTGTTTTTTTGAGCGGAACCGGGCGGCGTTCTCTGGAACAGTTGACGCACCACACCGCGCAGCCACTGGTGGGCCAGATCCTGGCTGGCAGTCTCGTGCCAGAGCATGTGCACGGCGTAGCTGGTGCCTTCCTTGGGCAAGTCCCAGACCCGGATGTCGTAGCGTGGTGCCAGCGAATGGGCGTACATCTGCGGCACGATGGCCAGCAGGTCGGTGCACGTCACCAGTTCGGGTAGGGCGCCGTAGTGGCGCGCATGCAGCACGATGCGCTCATTGAGTCGCAGCTTGGTCAGCATCAGATCGACTATGCCGTGAAAGGTGGCCGCCGGTGAAGCCACCGCCAGCGAGGCCGCGGCCAGCTGCTGCGCGCTCAGGCGACTCGCGCCGCGCCAGTTGCGCGGCCGCCAGCTGCTGGCCGTGATGGCGACGAAGTCTTCCTGAAACAGCAACTCGCTGGCAAACGGTCCGCGGTTCGCGTCCAGAATGCCGATAGCCAGATCGATTTCATGCGCATCCAGCGCGGCGCTGACCTGCGTCGCCGCCACCGCCACATTGGAAATCTGGCTGCCCGGCGACTGGCTTCGCAGTACCTGTGCAAGTGGCGGAAGGAACATCATTTCGCCCAGATCGGACAGCGACAGGCGCCAGTGCACCGGGCTGCTGGCGGGCTCGAACGCCTCGCGGCTGCTGACCGTATTCTCCAGCAGGCGCAGCTGCTCGATCACCGTGGGCACGATGCGCTGCGCCTTGCGCGTGGGATGCAAGCCACCCGGTGAGCGGACAAACAACTCGTCATCCAGCACCGTGCGCAATCGGGCCAGCGCGTTGCTGGTCGCAGGTTGTGACAAGGCCAGATGGCGGCCCGCCTCGGTCACCGATCCGTAACGGTAAATCGCGCACAGCACGCGCAGCAGGTTCAGGTCAAGTTGTCGGAAATTCATGGCAATGCGGGTCAGACTGAATCCGCATCCAGATGTCTTGCCTGCCCTTGACGCACGCGCAGCCGCATCAGGCCTTCGCGGGGCGGGGCCGGCGGCGCGGCGCGGCGCTGGCTTGCTGGCGCTTGACGATGCCCAGCAGCGTCTCGAGCGTGATCGAGCTCATGGAGGCCATGGCGATGGCGTCGATTTCTGCCAGCACCGACGCCAGTGCCTGGCCCACCGGCGTGGCCTCGGAGTGGCTGCGCTCGACCGGCAACACATCTTCAAACCGCGAGATCACATCCATTAGGGTGAGCCGGCGCGCATTGCCGACGAAGCGGTAACCACCGCCCACTCCGCGTGCCGACTGCACCATGCCCAGGCGCGACAGTTCGGCCAACACCTTGGCCAGATGGTGTGGAGACACATCGTATTTCTGCGCGATCTCGGCCGCCGAAATTTGCCGCTGCGGGTCAGCGGCAAATTCGAGCAGGCTGTACAAGGCCAGCAGCGTGTTCTGTCGAAGCTTCATGGCATCAGGTCCATCTCCAGGGGAATGAACGGGCTGATCATCATTCCCTGGCTGCGAAAAAAGGACAGGATGAGCGTATTTTCGCGCGCCAGCAGGGTGCGCACCTTGGTCACCCGGGCGCGCCTGAAGCCCTGGCAAAGGGCTTGCAATAACTGCGTCGCGGCGCCCAGCAGGCGCGCCTCCGGGCGAACGTCGATGGCCAGAACCCAGCCGCAGGGCGGCGAGCCGAACTCCCAGTCGCGCACCTCGCCAATGACAAAGCCGACGACCTTGGTGCCCGCCGTGGCCACCAGGAAATGCTGTCCGCTGACGGCCGTTTTTTCGTGGCGCTGGTACAGGGAATTCCAGTACTCCCGTTTCTTGATCCCCGTGACCAGGGCATCCAGTTCAATCACCGCTTTCATGTCCTCGCCGCGCACCGCCCGGATGCTCAGCGGGGCGCCCTGCGGCGCCATCGATGGCGCTGGCTCACTCGGGGGGGAGGCTTTTTTGGCACGCTTCGCAGCTGCGGTCGGTGACTTGGTTTTACTCATAGGTTTTGTGCTACTGGCAATTATTGCATGGCTATGCAAGAATAGGCTGAATTGAATAATGGGTCCGCAAATTGCGGTGCTAGATTTGGCACCGGCGCTCAGCTGCACGCAATGCGCAGCTGAGCGCCGGAACGGGTTCCCCGTGCGGCATTTCGTTGATGTTCATCTGACGAGGATTTTCATGAATCTTGAAGCCAAGGATGTGCGTCGGGTTCCGACCTACTGCTACCAGTGCGTCGCCGGGCCTGACCTGCTCACTGTCAAGGTGGAGCAGGGCGTGGCCACCGAAGTTGAACCCAACCATTGCGCGGCCGACATTCACCCCGGTGGTGGCAAGGTTTGTGTCAAGGCCTACGGCCTGGTGCAGAAGACCTACAACCCGAATCGGGTGCTCACACCCATGAAGCGCAGCAACCCGATCAAGGGCCGCGATCAGGATCCGGGCTTCGTGCCGATCACCTGGGACGAGGCCTTCGAACTGATCGGCGCCAGGCTCAACGCGGTGCGCGCCACGGGCCTTCTGGATGAATCGGGTTACCCGCGTGTTGCCGCCAGCTTCGGCGGGGCCGGAACGCCCCAGTCCTATATGGGAACATTGCCGGCCTTCCTGTCGGCGTGGGGCCCGATCGACATGGGGTTTGGCTCCGGGCAGGGCGTCAAGTGTTACCACTCCGAGCACCTGTACGGCGAGTTCTGGCACCGGGCTTTCATTGTCACGCCCGATACGCCGCTGTGCGACTATCTGATTTCATGCGGCTCCAACATCGAGGCCTCGGGCGGCGTGATCGGCGTCTGGCGCCATTCCGCGGCGCGGCTGCGCGGCTTGAAGCGCGTGCAGGTGGAGCCGCACCTGTCGGTCACAGGCGCCTGCTCGGCGCAGTGGGTGCCGATCAAGCCCAAGACCGATGCCGCCTTCCTCTATGCGCTGATCCACGTGCTGTTGCACGAGGTGGCGCGCGCGCGACTGGATCTGCCGTTTCTGGCCGCTCGTACCGCCTCGCCCTACTTGGTCGGGCCGCACGGCTATTACTTGCGGGATCGCACCAGCCGCAAGCCGCTGGTCTGGGATCTGGGACGCGCCGGTGCGTGCCCGCACGACAGCCCCGATCTGCAGGAGGCGCTCGAAGGCCGCTACGAGGTGGATGCAATCGAGATCGGCCCCGACGATGAAGTCCTGGCCGAAGGACTGCTTGCCGGCAGCACGTCGTTCACCTGCCTGATCGAGCACATGCGGGCCTACTCGCCAGAGTGGGCGCAAACGGTCTGTGATGTGCCCGCCGCGCAGATGCGTACCATTGCCAACGAGTTCATCGACCACGCCTGCGTGGGCGAGACGATCGAGGTGGGTGGCATCACCATGCCTTTTCGGCCGGTGGCAGTGACTCTGGGCAAGACCGTGAACAACGGCTGGGGTGGCTTTGAGTGCTGCTGGGCGCGCACGCTGCTGGCCACGCTGGTGGGTGGGCTGGAGGTGCCTGGTGGAACGCTGGGCACCACGGTGCGGCTCACCCGGCCGATGTCGCAGCGCCACGAGAGCGTCAAGCCCGGACCCGACGGATTCATGCATTTCCCGCTCAACCCGACGGACAAGGCGCACTGGTCACCAAGCCCCAACATCCGCAACGCCTATCGCTCGATGGTGCCGCTGGCGGCCGACGGGCCCTGGAGCCAGGCGCTGGGACCAACCCACTTTTCATGGCTGTTTCTGGACGAGACACCCAAGGGCCTGCCGCGCGTCGTGCCGCCCGATGTCTGGTTCGTTTACCGCACCAACCCCGCCATTTCCTATTGGGATACCGCGACGCTGGGCGAGAAGATGGCGCGCTTTCCGTTCACCGTCGCCTTTGCCTACACGCGCGACGAGACCAACCACTTTGCCGACGTGCTGCTGCCCGACGCGACCGACCTGGAAAGTCTGCAACTGATGCGCATTGGCGGCACCAAGTACCAGGAGCAGTATTGGGAACACGCCGGCTTCGCGCTGCGCCAGCCGGTCGTTCCCGCCGGTGGCGAGGTGCGCGACATGACCGCCATCGCCAGCGAATTGGCGCAACGCGCCGGGCTCAACGCAGGCTATGTGGCGGCCATCAACAAGGGTGCCGGCGGCGTACCCTTGAAAGGGGCGCACGGCGACTTTTCTCTCGACACCCAGCAGCAGCACAGTTGTGAGGCCATCTGGAACGCCGTGTGCCGCGCGGCCAGCGCCGAGGTCAGCGACGGCGCGCACGCGCACGGGTTGGACTGGTGGAAGGAAAACGGGCTGGCAACCAAGCCGTTTGCACGCAGCGATTGGTACCTGGATCAGACCATGGTCAAGCGCGGCCTGCGCTACGAATTGCCCTACCAGGAGCGGCTCATGCGCGTGGGCGCCGAGCTGGGCCGGCGCCTGCACGAGAACGACATGCACTGGTGGGACGAGCAGCTCAAGGAATACCAGGCCCTGCCGGTGTGGAAGGACTTTCCGGCGCTGTGGGAGGCCATCATCGGACAGGGCGGCGGCCGCGCGCAGGACTACCCGTTCTGGCTGCTCACGGCACGCAGCATGCAATACGCCTGGGGCGCCAATGCCGGCATCCCGCTGATGCGCGAGGTGGCCGACAACATCGCCGGCCACCGTGGCGTGATCATCAACAGCGGCGCGGCGAAGGCGCTGGGCATAGAAGACGGTGACGCCATCGAGATCTCCACTCCCAAGCGCAGCGTGCGCGGTAACGCCGTGGTGCGCCAGGGCATTCGCCCGGACACGCTGCTGCTGATCGGTCAGTTCGAGCACTGGGAAACGCCGGTGGCACGTGACTTCGGCATGCCCAGCATGAACTCGCTGGCGACGATGTCGATCTCACTGACCGATGCCACGGGTTCGGGTGCCGACATCGTGCGCGTGAAGATCTGCCGCGCGCGCAAGGAGGCCGCATGACACGCTGGGCCATGACCGCCGACTTGCGGCGCTGTGTCGGTTGCCAGACCTGCACGGCCGCCTGCAAGCACACCAACGCCACGCCGCCGGAGGTGCAGTGGCGCCGCGTTCTCGACATGGAGTTCGGAGAGTTTCCCAACGTCAAACGGGTCTTTGTTCCCGTGGGCTGCCAGCATTGCGAGGACCCACCCTGCATGGAGGTGTGCCCGACCACGGCCACCAAGCAGCGCCCCGACGGCATCGTCACCATCGACTACGACCTGTGCATCGGTTGTTCCTACTGCGCGGTGGCCTGCCCCTATCAGGCCCGCTACCGCACCGACAAGGCGAGCTTTGCCTTCGGCGCGCCGATCCAGAGCGAGACCCAGCGGCGCGACGACTCACGCCTGGCGGTGGCGACCAAGTGCACCTTCTGCGTGGACCGCATCGACGCCGGCCTGGCCGCCGGACTCAAACCCGGCGTTGACCCGGCAGCGACGCCGGCCTGCGTCAACTCCTGCATTGCCGATGCCTTGGCCTTTGGCGACCTGCAGGACCCCAACAGCAATGTGTCGCAGCTGCTGGAGAAGAATCAGAGTTTTCGCATGCATGAGGAGCTGGGCACCGGGCCCGGCTTTCATTATCTTTGGGACAAGGTGGAACCATGAGTGCTGCTTCCGGTTTCGGCCCTAATCCCTGGCAGCAGACCAGCTGGGATTGGCGCGCTGCGGGCAATTTCATCTGCGGCGGCGCCGGTACTGGCCTGCTGGTCGCCGCTGCGCTGTTTGGCGCAGGCACGCCGGCGTCCCTGCGCTCGCCTGACTGGCTGGTCTTCACCGGGCTGGCGCTGGTCGGCCTGGGTCTGGCGTGTGTCTGGCTGGAGATTGGACGCCCGCTGCGGGCCCTGAATGTCTTCATCAACCCGCGCACCTCCTGGATGTCGCGTGAAGCCTGGGTCAGCCTGGCGCTGTTTCCGGCCGGACTGGCCGCGATGCTGGGCATGAGTGGCTGGGTCTGGATAACGGCGGCGCTGGCGCTGCTCTTCATGTATTGCCAAAGCCGCATGTTGCCGGCGGCGCGCGGCATTCCTGCATGGCGCTCGCGCTGGTTCTCGGTGTTCTTCATGCTGACCGCAGGCTGTGAAGGATTTGGTGTCTTCCTGCTGTTCGGCCTGTTCCAGGGGAAGGCGTCCGACGGCGCGCTGCTCGCACTGCTGGTCCTGTTGGTGGCGCGCCTGCTGGTGTGGCACCGTTACCGCAGTGCGGTCGATGCCAGTCTGGCTGCGCGCGCGCGCAGCGCGCTCGATCTCGCCGGGCGCAGTTTGCTGATCGTCGGCAGCGTCGTGCCGGGCTTGCTGCTGCTGGCCGGCGGGTTCCTGAGTGGGGCGATGGGGCCCGTGCTAATGGCCGTGGCGGGCCTCTGCGCCGCAGGTGTCGGCGCCAGAGTCAAGTACATCCTGGTGACGCGCGCCAGTTTCAATCAGGGTTTTGCGCTGACCAAAATGCCGGTGCGGGGCCTGCGCCCCGGCCAATGAGCCGCACAGCATCCTGTGATCAGCCCGAAGGCCTGGTCCTTCGAGCCTCTGCCCATTGCGTTGCCCCTATAACGTCAAAGAACTGACTTTCACGACTCGGAGCGCTTCGCGGCCGTTGCATGAAAGTTAGACGCGTTCCAGTATCAGTGCGATGCCCTGACCGACACCGATGCACATCGTGGCCAGCGCGTAGCGGCCACCGCTGCGCTGCAGCTGGTTCACGGCTGTGGTGACGAGACGCGCGCCGCTGGCGCCAAGGGGGTGACCCAGGGCGATGGCGCCGCCGTTCGGATTGACACGCGCGTCGTCATCGGCCAGACCCAGATCTCGCATGACGGCCAGGCCTTGCGCGGCAAAGGCTTCATTGAGTTCAATCACGTCCATCTGCGCCAGCGTCAGGCCCGTGAGCTGCAAGACCTTGCGCGTGGCTGGCGCCGGGCCGAAACCCATGATGCGCGGCGCAACGCCCGTGCAAGCCATGCCGACGACGCGCGCCCGTGGCGTAAGTCCGTGACGCGCGGCGGCGGCTTCGCTGGCCAGCAGCAAGGCGCAGGCGCCGTCATTGATGCCCGAGGCATTGCCCGCAGTGACGCTGCCCTCTGGGCGCACCACACCCTTGAGTTTGGCCAGGGCCTCCATGGAAGTGGCGCGCGGATGCTCGTCCTGGCTGACCACGATGGCCTCGCCTTTCTTCTGCGTGAGCGTCACCGGCGTGATCTCGGCGTCGAAAAATCCTTCCTGCTGCGCGCGCAGCGCATTGGTTTGCGACCGCAGCGCCATGCGGTCCTGGGCTTCGCGCTCAATGCCGAATTCCCTGGCCACGTTCTCCGCGGTTTCCGGCATGGAGTCGACGCCGAAACGCTCCTTCATCAGGCGGTTCACGAAACGCCAGCCCATGGTGGTATCAAAGACAGCGTTGCTGCGGCTGAAGGCCGATTCCGCTTTGGGCATGACGAAGGGCGCGCGGCTCATGCTCTCCACGCCGCCGGCAAACATCAGCCCGGCTTCGCCGCAGCGTATCGCGCGCGCCGCACTGCCTACCGCATCCATCCCGGAGCCGCACAGGCGATTCAGCGTCGCACCCGGCACTTCTTGGGGCAGGCCCGCGAGCAGCAAGGCCATGCGTGCCACATTGCGGTTGTCCTCGCCGGCCTGATTCGCGCAGCCGAACAGCACGTCGTCCACCGCCGCCCAGTCCACGCTCGGGTTGCGCGCCATCAGCGCCTGCAGCGGAATCGCTCCCAGGTCGTCGGTGCGCACGCCCGACAGGGCGCCGCCGTATCGGCCGAAAGGGGTGCGAACAGCGTCGCAGATGAAGGCTTGAATCATGAGATCTCCTTAGGGAAAAAGATGAGATTCGCGCTCCGGATCAGACCCAGGCGCGCTGGCGCAACCAGGGGCTGACACGGTAGCGCTCGCCGCGGTAATGCGCGTCCAGTGCGTCCAGCAATATCACGACGGCATGGGTGTCCCAACGCGCCAGCCACTCGAAGGGGCCGGCAGGATAATTCACGCCCAGCTTCATGGCCGAGTCCGCGCCCTCGGCCGTGCAGACGCCCTGATGCACGGCGTCGGCCGCCTCGTTGATCAGCATGGCGATGGTTCTGGCCACCACCAGGCCGGGCGCATCGCCCAGGCGCTGCGGTGCGAATCCCAGTAACCGCAACCAGCGCGGAGCGGCGTCTATCCAGCCCAGGCTGGCGCGCAGTGAGGGTGCCCAGGCCAGGGCCGCGCCAGGTGCTGTGGCCAGCGGCAGGTCGAATACCGCCACGTCGGCGCCGAGCTGCGAGGCGGTGCGGCCATCGCTCAGGCGCAGTTGGGCGCCGTCGACTTCCAGGCCGGTCCAGTCGCTGCCCGTGGCGCGCTCGAATGCCATGTTCGCCTGGGTGAGTGCTGCAGCAAAACGCTCGGCGAGGGGACCTCGGCCATGCAGGCAAACGGCCCGCGCTTCGGGCACCGGGCTGGCTGCTGCAGCCACAACAGCCGCCTTGAGCGCGCCCTCGCGGTAATCGAAAAAGCCGCGTCCCGACTTGCGCCCGAGCAGGCCGCCGTCGACCATCTCGCGCTGCACGCCCGAAGGCACGTAGCGCTTGTCGTAGAAGTTAGCCTCATACACGGACTGGGTGACGGAAAAATTGGTGTCGTGACCGATCAGGTCGATGAGTTCGCAGGGGCCCATGCGAAAGCCAGCGGCGCGCAGACAGGCGTCGATGGTCCCGGGCGTGCCGGCCTGCTCTTGCAACAGCGCCAGCGTCTCGGCATAGTAGGGACGCGCGATGCGGTTCACGATGAAGCCCGGCGTGGAGCGCGCGTGCACCGCCACTTTGCCCCAGGATTGCGACAGCTCGAAGATGCCCTGCGCCACGGCCTTGTCGGTCTGCAGCCCGGACACAACTTCGACCAGCTTCATCAGCGGCACCGGGTTGAAGAAGTGCATGCCTACAAGGCGCCCCGGATGCTGCAGGCCGTTGGCGATGGCCGTGACCGAGATCGATGAGGTGTTGGTCGCCAGCACGCAGTCGGGCGCCACAATACCTTCGAGCTGCTGGAACAGGCTGCGCTTGGCCTCGATTTTTTCCACAATGGCTTCCACCACCAGGCCCACGCCGGCGGCAGCTTCGAGCGACGCGATGCTGCTGATGCGCGCCAGCGCCTGCTCGGCCTGCTGGGCCGTGATCTTGCCCTTGACAGCCAGCGCACCCAGGGTCTGGGTGAGCTGATCCCGACCCTGGGCGGCGGCGCCTTCGCGCAGGTCGAACAGCAGCACGCTGTGCCCCGCCTGGGCTGCGACCTGGGCGATGCCCAGACCCATGATGCCGGCGCCCACCACCAGCACGTCGTTCAATTCTTGGCTGTTCATTCGATGGGAATCCATGAAGCCGGCCGCTTGGCCAGAAATGCCGAAAAACCCTCGCGCGCCTCGTCCGTGCAGCGCACGCGGCTGATGGTCTGTGCGGTCAGTTCGCGCACTTCGGCGCTGACCGGACCGACCTCGAGTTTCGCATAGAGCTGCTTGATTTCCGCCAGGGCCGTGGGGCCGCCGAGCAGCAGGTCGGCCACCGTCGCGTCCAGCGCCGCGTCGAGCGAGTCGAGCGCCACCACCTGCTGCACCAGCCCCATGGACAGGGCCTCGGGGGCGGCGATGCGGGTCGTCGTCAGCGCCAGGCGCCTGGCCTGACGCAAGCCCACGGCATTCACCAGATAGGGGGCGATGACGGCGGGCAGGATGCCGAACTTGGCCTCGCTCACGCAGAAGGCGGCGTTGTCAGCGGCGATGGCGATGTCGCAAGCCGCCGCCAGTCCGACGCCGCCGCCCAGCGCTGCGCCCTGAATGCGCGCCACTGTGGGCTTGGGGCAGGAAGCGATGGTGCAGAGCATGGCGGCAAAACGCCGCGCATCCTCCAGGTTCCATTCGCGTGTTGCCACGCTGGCGCGCTGCATCCACTGCAGGTCCGCTCCCGCGCTGAAGTGCCGGCCCTCGCCCGCAAGCACGATGACGCGAACATCCTCATCCTTGCCCAACTGTGCGAATGCCGCTTCGAGCTCGGCGATCATCGCCTCGTCAAAGGCGTTGAACACCGCCGGACGCGACATGGTGATCTGCGCCACGCCGGCGGCGCGGCGCGTGACCGTCAAGGTGGAAGAACTGCTCATCAATAGGTTTCCAGGTGCAGCCGACCCTCGGCCTTGAGCGCCGCGCCCACGCTGTCCCAGTTCAGGCCAGCCTGCTGCGCCACATCGCGCAGGGCCAGCACCACGCCATCTTCCATGCTCTTGAGCCCGCAGACAAAGAAGCAGGTGTTCGCATCGGCGAGCAGCGCGGCGAGGTCTGCGGCGCGCTCGCGCATCAGGTCCTGCACGTAGCGTTTGGGGCTTCCCGGCGTACGCGAAAAGGCGAAGTTGATGTCGATGAAATCCTTCGGCAGGTTCTGCAGCGGACCGTAGTAAGGCAGCTCTTCCTGGGTGCGGGCGCCGAAGAACAGCATGAGCTTGCCGCCTTCGAATTTTCCGGACTGGCGCAGGCGCCGGCGCCACTCGGTCATGGCGCGCATGGGGGCGGAACCGGTGCCGGTGCAGATCATCACGATGTTGGAACGCGGGTGATTCGGCATCAGGAAGCTGGCGCCAAACGGGCCGATGACCTGCACGCTGTCGCCCACCTTGAGGTCACACAGAAAGTTGGAAGCGACACCGCGCACCGCCTGGCCCTGGTGGTCTTCAAGCACGCGCTTGACGGTGAGCGACAGGTTGTTGTAACCCGGGCGTTCACCGTTGCGCGGGCTGGCGATGGAGTACTGGCGTGCATGGTGGGCGCGTCCCTGCTCGTCCTGGCCCGGCGGCATGATGCCGATGGACTGGCCTTCGAGCACGGGAAAAGGAAGGTTGCCGAAGTCCAGCATGACGTGGTGCGTGTCGTATTCCTTGCCCACGTCGGTGACGCGCACGTTGCCCACCACGGTGGCGCTGATGTATTTCTGCGCCGACTTCGGACCGTACAGGTTGGTGTACGCGTGCGCCGCCGACCAGGGCGGCAGCGTGGCGCCAAAGGCCGAGGAGTTGAACGCGTTTTCCCCGCTGACTTGAACCGGCGCTGCTGCAGCCTGGGGTGCGTCAGCCCCGGCCGGCACGCCAGCCTCAGCCAGCTGTTCAGGCGTCAACTCCGGCGGCAGTTCGTCCCACAGCAACTGTGCCTGCGGTGTATAGGCGAGGACGCGCGGCATGGTGCGCCAGTTGTCGATCGAGCCCGTCGGACAGGGCGGCAGGCAGGCCATGCACAGGTTGCATTTCTCGGCGTCAACCACATAGTTGCGCGAGTCGTGCGTGATCGCCTGCACCGGGCAGATGGCTTCGCAGGTGTTGCAGCGTATGCAGATCTCGGGGTCAATCAGGTGCTGCTGGATGGCGGTGTTATCAGTCATGGTGCCGTGACCTTCAGATCGGTTGCAGACGAAAAAACAGGGGCGCGAAACCCCTGAATTTTGTGACGGGTACGAGTCAGTTTAGTTGAAACGAACGTAGTCGAAGTCCACCGACTGGCGGTTGATGCCCATGACCGGGGGCGCGATCCAGTTGGCGAACTTGCCGGGCTCGACGACGCGGCCCATCAGGCTGGCAACGAAGGCGCGGTCGCCCTCGCTGGGCAACCACTGGTCGCGCTGTGCCGACCATTCGGATTCGGACAGGACGCGGCCTTCGGGCGAAACCTTGACCTTGGACAGTGCGCCGATATTGCGGTGGAAAGCCTTGTGCGGCGCCTTGAGCTTGAACGGGATGCCGGCCTTTTCGATCAGCTTGTTCCAGCGCTCCACGCCGCCGATGCTGTCCTTGATGTAGTCGTCGCGCAGCACTTCGTTGAGCGCGTTGAGCATCGGAACTTCCTTTTCCACCAGCTGGTTGCCCTGCACCGCCAGCACCTTGTAGGTGCTGCCCTTGAGCAGGTGGTCGTCCAGGCGCTTGCCTTCCTCGAAGCGGCCCTTCAGGCCCGTGGTGTAGAAGGTGGCGGCGTTGCTCGATTCGTCGGAACCGAACAGGTCGATGGTGACGCTGAAGTGGAAGTTCAGGTAGCGCTGGATCGTGGGCAGGTCGATCACGCCGGCGGCGCGCAGCTTGCCCACGTCGTCGGTCTTCATCTCGTTCATGGCGGCGCAGGTGCGGCTGATGACGCGGGCGATACCCGACTCACCGACGAACATGTGGTGCGCCTCTTCGGTCAGCATGAACTTGGTGGTGCGTGCCAGCGGGTCGAATGAACTTTCCGCCAGCGCGCACAGCTGGAACTTGCCGTCGCGGTCCGTGAAGTAGGTGAACATGAAGAAGGAGAGCCAGTCCGGCGTCTCTTCGTTGAAGGCCTGCAGGATGCGCGGATTGTCTTCCTGGCCGCTGCGGCGTTCCAGCAGCGCTTCGCCTTCCTCGCGGCCGTCACGGCCGAAGTACTTGTGCAGCAGATAAACCATGGCCCACAGGTGGCGGCCTTCTTCCACGTTCACCTGGAACAGGTTGCGCAGGTCGTACTGACTCGGGCAGGTCAGGCCCAGATGGCG
>CAILZB010000107.1 GCA_903838565.1 uncultured beta proteobacterium
TGCGCTGCCGCCCAACAGGCGCAGGTGCTTGTGAGGGACCCCCATGGAAGGGATGCGACGGCACCAGCGATTCGACTTCCCCAGAAAACCACTTTGGGCGATGAAACGGCGATTGACTTCAAGCCATATCTGGTCGGGAAAAGTCATGCCATCGTGCGACTTAAACTCCCCAAAGGGTCGTATTCTAGGAAGAAAGTCCCACTGCACTGGGGGGACGGAAATGCTTACGCCACATTGGCTCAGGCGATGTTCACGGCCGGTGTTGAAGGTCTATCCGTGCGGGGGGTCGCACTTGAGACAGTGAACAAAAATGGGGCACTGCTTCGTCTCGAGTGGATGCGATACGGATAAACCGCGTATCCCGAGCGTTTTCCTCACGTTCTGCAAATTCTCGGGCGCCAAAGTGCGGTTCTCGCGAACCCGGGCCGCGCGTGCTTGGAATTGCACCAGGTGTCGGGGTATCCCTTTGGCTCCAATGGACTGTTCCTGGAAGCAAATCAATCAATTTGTTCGCCATCCGCCGGCCAACGGATTACCAATCCCTTGGAGGATTTTATTTTTGCGAGCTTTGGTGCACTTGGGCCTAATGCGTGAAAAGTTTAAATCTGACTCACGAGAGTCTTGAGATCTTTCATCAAAAGGAACAGATGAAACGCGTCTGACGCGCTGGGTTCAAACTCCCAATTTTGGTACCACTGCCGTGCCGATTCATCCTTGGCGTGCACCAGCAGTGCCCGAATGCCGGCAATATCAGCTGCTTGCGCAGTGCGCTTTAACGCGTCTTTGAGCAAGGCCTTTCCGAGACCAACGCGTTGGTGCTGAAGATCAACAGCAAGTCGGGCCAAGATCATCACCGGAACGGGGTGTTGTGCGATGCCTTTGGTCACCCTGGGTGCAGCCGTTTCCGGATTGACACTGCCGACCGCTAAACTGTAATACCCTGCCACCGATCCCGAGATGCAACTCACGTAGGTCTGCGCACTGTTGGATCTTTGGTTGACCAGCGCATAGCGCTGCAAAAACTGATTCAGGGTAGGCTGCCCGCAATCGAAGGACTCGACGGCGTCCGCACCGACCAGTTTACGAACTGGCTCGTAAGCCTGCGAACTCAACCAAGCAACCCCGGCGCGGTGAGAAGCTTGTGCAACTTGGGTTTGCTGCTCACTGGCCGGTCCAATGCAGCTTGAAACGCCAGCCACTTCTCAGCCGTCAGTTCGAATCGAGTGCGATCAGCCAACGTTTGGTTGGCGGCGATGATGCCTGCATCCAGCAAAAATTCGCTTACGTTTTTGTGTGCCAGCCGTGCCGCCTCCTGAAGCAGTTGCTTCACGGGCGTGCTTGCTCGTACGTCAATGCGTTCGGATTTGGAATGAATTACAGCGGTCATTGCGGATCCTGTTCAGAAAGTTGATCCGATCATAACGTCCGGACAACGTCCTGACAAGCGGGTTTTTTGAGATCCACAAAAACGAACTTGGTGCGAAGTGGGATACGCTATGTGTCTAAACAGACTCTGTGCAAAATGGGCCTATGGTCGGCGTGCACGCAAAAAGGGCTGGACAAATCTCAGTCGTTCTTGGACGGCATCTGTGACAGAAGTCCAAATCTTCGGGTTTTATTCGTTTTTGACTGTCACCGATCGGGGGTGGCATCCCCCAATGGAATCAACGACTTACGCTGATTGACAACGAATACTCCAAAAGAATTGCTATCAAGACATATCAATTTTCCTGGATTCGGAGGCCAATACTCTATCCACTGAGCTACAGCCGCATCGGCCGCCATTGTAACGGCAGGCCTCAGCGAACGACCTCGGCACGAATCCTCATCGCGCCGGTTCACCAACGACTTCATGCATTCGCGCCATCCATCTTGAAGGCACTCCGTCGCCGCGACCAGCAGAGATACGCCGACAGGGGCTCTTGTCTGCGTTCCCCTGCGCAAAGGCGGGATGTGGCAAAGTCGCCGTGCACCCTGAGTGACGAGGTTTCGGGAAGTGCAGGGAAAAGTCTGTAAACAATCCCGCGTCGTGGGCGACAAAGGACACGCGGCCGATGCCGGTTTGCGCACCGACCGTCAGCTGAATTCAACGAAAGAAGACCGCAAATGCCTGCATTCAACGATCAACTATTTTTCATCCGGGGCGGCCGGGATGAATGATCGGCTCCTGATCCCCGCGCTGGAAATTGTCGAAGGCCTGCTGCAAACGCCGGCGCAGATTGCGCCCAAGTATTTCTACGACTCCACCGGGTCGGCGCTGTTCGAGCAGATCACCCGATTGCCCGAGTACTACCCGACCCGCACCGAGCGCCAGATCATGGCGGCATACGGCGAGGACATCGCGCAGCGCGTGGGAGTGGGCACGACCGTGATCGAGCTGGGTGCGGGCAGCTGCGAGAAGGCCCGAGAACTGTGCGAGTTGCTGGCCCCGACGCATTTTGTCGCGGTCGACATATCCACCGAGTTCCTGCACGCGGCCGTGGCGCAGCTGCGCACCGCGCTGCCCGGCGTGGACGTGCGTGCGCTTGGCGCCGACCTCACGGCCGATTTCACCATGCCGGCAGACCTGCCGCTGCAGCGCCGTCTGGTTTTCTATCCCGGATCGTCGATCGGCAATTTTGACCCGGCGCAAGCGCTGGATCTGCTGTCGCGCATGCGGAGCCTGCTCGACGACGACGGTGCGCTGTTGATCGGCGTCGACCTGCTCAAGGACCAGGCCATTCTCGACGCGGCCTACAACGACGCGGCGGGTGTGACGGCGGCGTTCAATCTGAACGTCCTGAGCCACGTCAATCGCCTGATCGGCAGCGATTTCGACCTCAGCCAGTGGCGACACCGCGCGTTCTTCAATGCCGTGGAATCGCGCATCGAAATGCATCTGGAGGCCGGTGTCGACACCCTGGTGCGCTGGCGGGGCGGCGAGCGGCGCTTTGCCAGGGGCGAGACCATCCATACCGAAAACAGCTACAAATACCGGGCCGAAGACTTCGTCCAACTGTTGGCGCGCGCCGGATTTGCGAGAACCCAGGTCTGGAGCGACGACCGCGCCTGGTTCGCGCTGTTTCTGGCCCGCCCGTGAAAGCCCGTGGAGCACAAGCGATGACCCGATCCGGCCTCAGCGAAGGCTACCAGTGCGTACGCGAGCGCACGCTGGCACTGGCGGCGCCCTTGTCGGCGGAGGATTGCTGTGTTCAGTCGATGCCCGATGCGAGTCCGACGAAATGGCATATGGGCCACACGACCTGGTTCTTCGAGACCTTCGTGCTGGAATCCTGGGAGCCGGAATTCAAGCCCTTCGACCCCGCGTTTCGCGTGCTGTTCAACTCCTACTACAACGCGGTCGGCGCCAAGCACCCGCGTGCGCAACGAGGACTGTTGACGCGCCCGGGACTGGATCATGTGCGCGCCTATCGCGCCAATGTCGATGCCCGCATGCTGCGCCTGCTTGCGCAACCCGCGAGCTCTGCGATGTCGACGCTGGTGGAGCTCGGTCTGCAGCACGAGCAGCAGCACCAGGAACTGTTGCTCACGGACATTCAGCATCTGTTCTCGTGCCATCCGCTGCTGCCCGCGTACCAGTCGCAGCCACCGCTCACAGCGCCTGTTGCGCCGCTGAGCTGGCAGCCGTTTGCGGGCGGATTGACACAGATCGGTCACGCCGGCGAAGGCTTTTGCTTCGACAACGAAACCCCGCGCCACCGCGTTTACCTGCAGCCCTACGAGCTCGCTTCGCGCCTCGTCACCAACGGTGAATACGCATGCTTCATCGCCGCCGGTGGCTATGCCGATCCGGCGCTGTGGCTGGCCGAAGGCTGGGACTGGCGCGCAGCGCAGCGGCGCGAGCGGCCGCTGTACTGGCACGGCGAAGCCGGCGCCTGGCAGGAGTTCACGCTGGGCGGCCTGGTCCCGCTGGACCGCGATGCCGCAGTGACCCATGTTTCCTACTACGAGGCCGACGCCTACGCGCGCTGGGCCGAAGCCCGTCTGCCGACCGAAGCGCAGTGGGAGCACGCAGCTGCCGATGCGGGCCTGTCGCAGCTGTTCGGCGAAGCCTGGCAGTGGACGTCGTCGAGCTACGCGGCCTATCCCGGATTTCGCGCGCAAGCGGGAGCCGTCGGCGAGTACAACGGAAAATTCATGGTGAACCAGTACGTGCTGCGGGGCGGTTCCCGCGCCACTCCGCCCGGGCACACGCGCCCCAGTTACCGCAACTTCTTCCCTGCCAGCGCGTGCTGGCAGTTTTCCGGGATCCGGCTGGCGCGCGACACGTCTGTCCCCGCGCCTTGAGAAACCCTTTTGCTCGAGTGGAGTGAAAGCCCTACCCAGGATGCGGGTTTGCCGACGACAGAAGTAGGGAATAACTGGAGTGCCAGCGCACGGAGTCTCTACAAGAATGCCCCTTCTCCCTCCAACCCTCGCTGCGCACTCGTGCGTGTGACGCCGTTCCAGAGAACCTGGAAGAAAGTAAGGGGACGCCATGCGGTTGTTGCTTGCAGAAGACGATGTCATGTTGGGCGGCGCGGTTCAAAAACATTTGACGCGGGCCGGCTTTGCCGTGGATTGGGCGCAGCGCGGCAATGATTTCCTGCATGCGATCAACAGCCACCGCTACGATTTCGTGGTGCTGGATCTGGGACTGCCCGACGAAACCGGCGAAGTGCTGCTGCAGCGATTGCACGCCAGGCACCCGCGCACGCCGGTGATCGTCGTGACAGCGCGCGGCGCTGTGCACGACCGCGTCACGCTGCTCAACCTGGGGGCAGACGACTTTCTTGTCAAACCCTTCGACCTGGACGAGCTCACCGCAAGAATTCGCTCGGTCTTGCGCCGCTTGCCGAGCGACGACGCCGATGCGGGTGCGTCCGTGCACGGGCCGCTGCGTCTGTATCCGCTGCGCCGCGCCGCCACCTGGGACGGCGAAGATGTGCCGCTTACGCACAGGGAGTTCTGGGTGCTCGAGGTACTGGTACGGCGCAAGAACCAGGTGCTGACCCGTGCCCAGATTGAAGAGGCCCTGTACGGCTGGGGCGAAGAGGTGGAGAGCAACACCGTCGAGGTGTATATCCACATGATTCGCCGCAAGTTCGGCCCTGAGCTGATCCACACGATCCGCGGCGTCGGCTACCAGCTCGCGCCAGTGCGGGACTATGCCTGACAGTCGGCTCGCCTGGTCGCTGCAGCGCCGGGTGGGTTTCATCTCGGCCGTCGCGATGTGCACGGCGTTGACGTTTGGCGGGCTGGGCATGTACTGGGCCACGAGCATCGACGATAGCCACCGGCTGGACGCGCGCCTGCAGGAACTGGCCGGAACCATCCTGCTGCTCATCGACAACGAGTTGACCGAGACCGATCTGTCCGCCGAGGCCATGCAACTGCACCTACAGATCGGCCCCAGGGTGAACCCCTTGTACAGCTACCAGGTCTGGACGCCCAGCGGCGCTCAGCTGTTGCGCAGCCATGAAGCCTCGGCCACACAGCCGCTGATGCCCCTGACGGCGTTGGGCTTTGACACGCAAAGCGTGCGCGGTGAGGATTCCCGCACGTTTGCCATGTCCGGTCGTAATGGGGCCGTGGTGATCCAGGTCGCCGAGCCGCTGCGCGAGCGCGCCCTGCATATCGGCACCGTCGTCGGCTACTACCTGCTGTCGCTGCTGCTGCCTTTCGCCCTGGTCTCGCTTGTCATCCACCTTCTGCTGCGCCGTTCCTTTCGCGCGCTCGACTCGCTGGCTGCGCGCCTGCGGCATCACAACCTGCTGGACGTGGCACCGGTGCACGTGCTTAAGCCGCCGAGGGAGCTCATGCCCATCGTGCGCTCGGTCAACGCCTTGCTGGCGCGTGCGGCGCGCGCAATCTCGGTGGAGCAGCGCTTCACCTCGGTCGCGGCGCACGAGTTGCGCACGCCGCTGGCGGGTATCCGGGCCCAGGCCCAGCTGGCGTGTGGCGTACAAACCGACGAGGAGCGGCAGGAGGCGCTGCAAGCAGTCATCGGCGGCGTGGACCGGGCGGCGCGCGTGTTCGACCAGCTGCTCGACCTCACGCGCGTCGAGAGCTTGAGCAGCGACGTTGCCGCCAACTTCCAGTGGATCGACCTGTCGGCGGTGCACCAGCAGGTGATGTCCGAGCTCGGTGACAAGGCCCGCTCCAAGCGCCTCCAGCTCGACGTGCGTTTCGTCGATGCGAAGGTTCATGGACTTGACTTCGCACTTTATCTGTTGCTGCGCAATCTGCTCGCCAACGCGATTCTGTACAGCCCGACGGGAGGCCGCGTGCAGCTCGTGGTGCAGCCTGAGGCCGACGCCATCGCACTGACCCTGGACGACGCGGGTCCGGGCATCCCGGCGGGCGCGCGCGAGCTCGCCTTCGAGCGCTTCAATCGCCTCCACCAGAGCCGTGCCGAGGGCGTGGGTCTGGGTCTTTCCATCGTCGCGCAGGCCGTGGAACTGCATCACGCCACGATCCAGTTGCTGGACTCGGCGCTGGGGGGACTGCGGGTGCAGGTGCTGTTCCCGCGGCACCCCTAGCGCCGCGCCATCGGCCAAGTGCGGCACCTGCGTCGCCGCGCTCGCGCCGCCACCGCAATTCTTAAGCCAGTCCTAAGAATCTGGCACAAACCCTACTTTTCAGGCCTCAAACGTAGGCTCTACACACCCCGCAGGAGTGGTAGTTTTCACACTGACGCGGGCGCAGTGACGACCTAGCATCAGTCTCATCCACCGGCACCTGTCGAGCACAAGCGTCTTCGCCCGACTTCAATGCCCGCTGGTGTGGATGAATCATCAGGAGGTCTTATGCAAGTCACTGCGAGTTTCCGCTCCCTTGGGGGTGTCGTCATCATGGCGGCGCTGACCTGGATTTTCACGAGCCCAGCATCGGCGCAATCTTTTCGGGTGCAATGCCCGACGACGACGACGTTGCACCCGACCGCAGCGGCCCCCGGAACCAATCCGGTAGGCGGTCAGGTCAAGTGCCAGGAGATCGCCGGTGGCGACGGCTTCGCGACGATGGCCGACGGCAACCAGATCTACCTTTTCGGCTTCGGTCCGCTGTCGGGTCTGGCGGACATCTACGCCGGGTTGCCAGGGACGCAGAGCGCGGCAGTCTTCAACGCCGGATACAGCGGCCCCAATTACTCCACGACCCAGGGACCCAACGTGGGCCCGCTCAACAACGCCGGCATCACCGAGCCGGCGGGGATCATGGATCTGGGGGTGTTGTCGGCGCAGCAACCGGCGCCGCTGATGGCCATCGACGAGGACGACGAGTTTTTCCTGACGCTGTCCAACGTCGGCATGATCATGCGGCCGGACCTGTTCGAGCAGCACACGGTCCACTTCCACGGCTACCCGAACGCCTCCTCGTTCTTCGACGGCGTGCCCGACGCCTCGATCGCCATCAACATCTCTGGCAGCTTCACCTACTACTACACCGCGCCCGACGCCGGGACCTATTTCTGGCACTGCCACATCACCCCGCCCGAGCACTTGCAGATGGGCATGGTCGGGCAGCTCTATGTCAGGCCGCGGCAGAACCGTGTCGCGAGCAGCGCAGATCTGGGCAGCGCGCTGCTCGCCGCCAACAAGAAGGCCGCCGTTGATCCCGCTGCAACAGGCTTCAAGTGCTCCGACATCCTGTGCACCGGCCAGACTCCGTTGCCAGTCTCCGCAAATTCGTCGACAGGAGCGACTGCAGTCACTGGTGGCGGCAAGTACGCCTACAACGACGGCGACGCCTCGACGCGCTACGACGTCGAGTACCCGATCCAGTTGATGGGCTTTGACCCCAACTTCCACTACATCGGCATGACCTTCAACCCGGAACCCTTCGCCGACATGAAGGACAAGTACTTCCTGCTCGGCGGACGCGGCTATCCCGACACGGTCAACGCCAATTCCAACGACGGCGTGACACCGGGCCCGCTCACGACCCTCGACGCCGACGGCACGTCGCGACCGTCGCAGCCGATCCCCACGCTGATCGTCATCAACAAGACCGCCGGGCAGACGCGCGCATTGCTGCGCTTCTCCGACCTCACCGTCACCGAATTCCACACCATCGCCACCGTCGGTGTGCCGATGACAGTGATTGCCAACAACGCCAGGCTGCTGCGCGACATGGCGGGCGGCGACATGTCCTTCAAGACCAACTCGCTCACGATGGGTGGCGGCGAGTCGGCGGACGTGATCCTCGACGTGTCCGATCCGGCATACACGCCCGGGCAGACCTTCTTCCTCTACACCACCAACCTGGACCATCTGTCGAATGACGCCGAGAACTTCGGCGGAATGATGACCGAGATCCGGATCATGTAAGGGGATGACGATGAACCGCACCACGACAAACCCTGGGACGATCCTCATGAAGCTGCTGTCCATTGCCGCCATGGCGGCCAGTGCCCTGCTGAGCGCGAACGCCATCGCGGCCGTCCAGGGCGTCGTCGGCCCGACCTTCTCGCTGCAGGCCAAGGCCGACTACACGAGCCAGCCCGACGGAGCGCAGATCTACACCTGGGGTTACGGCTGCAATGGCGCCGCGACATTGCAAGCCTATACGGGGGGCAGCGGACCGGCGCCATCATGCGGCGCAATGCAGCTGCCCGGGCCGACGCTGATCGTCACCGAGGGAGACACGGTCTCTGTCACGCTGACCAATAACCTGCCGGCAGCCGCGGGCAATACATCAATCCTCTTTCCCGGCTTCCAGCTGACGTCCACCAGCGGTGGCGTTGCCGGCCTGCGCACCCAGGAAGCCGCGCCAGGCAACCCGGTGACCTACAACTTCACCGCGACCAAGCCCGGCACCTACGCCTACTACAGCGGCACGCAGTCGGACCTGCAGATCGAGATGGGTCTGTTCGGCGCCGTCGTTGTGCGGCCGGCAGTCGCACCAACCGGCAGCGCCCGCGCCGGCTGCACTTCGGGTTCTAGTTCGTTGGCGAGCTTCGCCTACGACAACGACGCAACCTGCTACGACCGCGAGTTCCTGTTCCAGTTCTCCGAGATGGACTCCAGGGTTCATCGCGACGTGCTCGATCAGGTCACCGCCTGTCCGACCGCTCCGTGCGGCGCGCTCGAAGTGACGATGGAGCCGTACCGGGCGAACTACTTCCTGATCAACGGCCGCTCGATGCCCGACCTCATGGACGCGCCATACTCCGCCGCCTATCCGAACCAGCCCTACAACGGCAATCCGCAAATACATCCGGGCGAAAAGCTGCTGATGCGCGTGGTCGGGCAGGGGCGCTGGCAGCACCCGTTCCACTTCCACGGCAACCACGCGCGGGTCCTGGCGCGCGACGGCAACTTGCTGCTCAGCGCTGCCGACGGTACATCGCTGGCCGGCCCATTGTTGTTCACGATCGCCACCGTGTCGGGCCAGAGCGTCGATGCGATCTTCACCTGGAGCGGCAAGGGCCTGAACTGGGACGTCTACAACCACACCGCGGGTGACGGCTCCGTGTGCACGCCGGACGCCAATGGCTACTACACCTCGGCCTCCTCGCCACCGGCACCCTTGACGGCACCGAACTACGGCGAGTGGTGCGCGGATCACTTGAAGGCGATACCGGTGACGCCGCCCGACCCGCAGATCGTCGCCAACGGCCAGTGGTACGGCGGTACGCCCTACCTCGGGCTGAACGGCTTCAACCCGGTCAACCTGCCGCCAGGCACGCTGAACCAGAACCCGGGCGCAGGCTATGCGTACATGTGGCACTCGCACAACGAACGCGAGATCACGACGAATGACGTCTTCCCTGGCGGCATGTTGATGATGCTGATCGTCCAGCCGCCGCAATTTCCGATCGACGAGACGCAGTGACGCGACCAATGCACAGAGGAACAACCATGAACACGAGTCACATGACGATGATCCTGAGGGCGGCCCTTGCCGCCACGAGCTTGGCGGTCGCGGGCTTCGCCTCCGCTGCGACGACTGTCAACCTGACGGCGCAGCGCGCGACTGCGACGCTGCCCGACGGCCGCTCGGTACCGATGTGGCAGTTCTGCGGGACGACCGGCCCCAACGCAGACACCACGGCCTCGATCGGCACCGCGACCGGCCCGGGCACGGCCTGTGGCGCCTGGGCCCCCGGCCCGACGATCACCGTCCCGGCCGGCGATACGCTGACCATCAACCTGACGAACACGCTGCCGGTCCCGACCTCGATCGTCGTGCTCGGCCAGCTCGGTGGCGGGCTTGGTACGCCGCAGACGATGCCGAGCCCGGCGCATCCAGGCCAGGACTTCACGACCTTTGTCGGCAATGCCAGCGCGTCTCCGAGATTCACACCGCCGGCGCAGGGGCAGCGCGTCAAGTCCTTCGGCTCCGAGATAGCTGGCGCGACGACGACCGGACCGGGCAGCGGCGCGCTGACATGGGCCAACCTGAAGCCGGGCACGTACATCTACGAGACCGGCACGCTGCCGTCACTGCAGGCACCGATGGGCCTGTATGGTCTGCTGATCGTGACGACAGCACCCGTGCCCGTCGGCAGTTCAACTGCGTTCATTGCTGGCAACGCCTATCCCAATTCCGGTGCCGTCTGCACATCTGCGCCGTCAACCGGACCCTGGCCGGCACCGTGCTACGACTCTGATGCGGCCCTGCTGTTCAGCGAGATCGACCCGGTGCAGAACGCACAGGTCGACGCTGCGGCTCAGGCGGGCACCAGCATGGTCGCGAACCTGCGCTGGGACGACCCGAATTGCGCCACGGCCGGCACCAACCCGGCCGGAGGCAATGTCTGCTTTCCGGCAGCCGTCAACTACACCCCGATTTACTTTCTGATTAACGGACAGGGGTTCGACGCCACCAACCCCACGCTCTCGACCTACGCCGTTGGCGCCAACTACTCGAGCGGCAACGTGCTGTTGCGACTGGCGAACGCCGGCCTGCGTACACACATTCCGGCCGTGGTCGGGCTGACGATGTCGCTTGTTGGCGAGGACGGCAACCTGGCCCCGGGCAAGCCGAAGGTGCAGAGCGAAGCGCTGCTCACCGCCGGCAAGACCTACGACGCCATCGTCACGCCCGCTGCGGCCTCTGGCGCCTTCACGGCAAATTCTTTCGCGGTCTTCGACCGCCAGGGTAGCCTGTCGACCGCGAACCAGCGCGACGGTGGCATGCAGGCGTACCTGCTAGTGGGAGCGGGTGCCGCGGCTCCGGCCGCCGTGGCGGCCCAGGCCAACCCTGACTTCTACGCCGTTGCCATTGGCGGATCGATCAACGGCAAGGTGACCGCAAATGACTACGGCATTCGCTCCGTCATTGTGACCGCAGGCCCGAGCGCCGGTACGGTGAATCTGGGTCCCGATGGCAGCTTTATCTACACGTCCACCGGCACCGCGTCGGCAGTCGATTCCTTCCAGTACTGCGGCAACGGCGCAACGTCAGGTCCGACCTGCACCTCGGTGACCCTGACGATTGGTAATGGGACAACGACGACGACCGCCAATGCCAGTTGCCCGAACGGGATCGCCCTCGCGTCGGCGAGTTTCAACAGCAATGTCGCATCGGTGTTCAAGGCGTCTAGCCCAGGCGTCCTCGCTGGCGCCTGCGATCCCGGCAACTACGCGTTGACGGTCGCGAGCAGCGCCAACAGCAGCTGTGGCTCGCTCACCGTCAACACCGATGGTTCGTTCACTGCGACCAGCGGTGGTGCTGCCAGCTGCCAGTTCACGTACACGGCCAAGGACTCACAGGGCCTGATCAGCGCGCCTGCCACCGCCACCGTGACCTTCGCGACCGGCAGCGGACTCGCCTTGAGCGTCGTCGACGCCAAGACCGCTGTGGCCATCGCCGACTACCGCTGGGTGATCCAGGAAGACCTGACGTTCCACCACGACACGACGGCAACACCGTCCGTCAGCACCCGCACCCTCGGCACCAGCTTCCACCGCTCGCACAACCCGGTCGTCGCGAGCGGATGCGTCGGGCCCATCAGCTGCGGCACCGGCCAGAGTGTGCGCGGCGTTGCGGTCAACGACGCGCAGGCGTTGGCTCTGCAGACGCTGCCCGGCGACGTCGCGCTCGACCCGTCCAAGCGCTACTACATCTCGGTGCTGCCGGCCGACGCAAACCAGGCTATCGCCAACGCGCCGACACCGCACATCATGGGCGGTGCCGAAGTGGCGCCAGGGCAGCTCGCCGCCACCATCGCGCTGCAGTCCGGGCCGCTGGTGCCGGCGCAACTCAGCGTCTACGTCTATGAGGACAACTCGCCTACCAACGGCCAGAATGAATTGTCCGAGCCACCGCTGGGCGGCTTCAACGTCATCCTGTGGGACCCTGCCGGCCGCACCGGCGACCCTGCCGGCCAGCAGACCTACGATGCATTCAACATGCCGATGACGAACGCGCTGCTCGGCTCGCCGGGCTGCCCTGACGACCAGAACACGGCTACCAACGGCACGGGCACTTCCGGTGCTGGCAACCTGGTCGGCGCGATCTACACTTGCCCGAATGCGCCACCCGGCTACACCGGCGACCCCACCGTCTACGCACTCGCCGGCCACGCGCTGATCAAGAACATCACGCCGGCGCGCTACGACGTGATCATCCACCCCGGCGCTGCGCGTGGCAACGAAACCTGGTGGCAGACCGAGACGCTGGAGGGCACGGCCGCCCAGGACGCGTTCACCGGCATCAACGAGCCGCGCTACTTCCAGGAATTCGGCCCGCCTGGCTTCCATACCACCGTCGGCTTCGTGAATCCGGCGCATGTCGCGGCGTCCGCGCAGGCCAGTAACGCCGTCGCGTGCCCATCCTGCGCAATCACGACTGGTGCCACGATCACGGGCCAGATCACGAGCCAGCACATGTCGCGGCCGTCGAACGTCACGTTATGGGATTCGCAGTCGTACGCCCTGCTGTCGAGCACCGTGTGCCGCGTCGTGCTCAATTCGCAGGCCGGCGACGGCCCGGCAGTGGCGGCCGCCGAGTGCAACCCGGACGGGAGCTTTACCCTGACGAACATCCTGCCGGGCGACTACGAGGTCCAGATCTTCGACAAGTGGCTCGATCAGATCATCCAAGCCCAGGCCGTTACCGTCCCTCCCCCTCCCGTCACCACGGTGGCGCTAGGCAACATTCCGGTGCTGAGCTGGTTCACCCAGTTCGACCAGAACATCAAGCTCGACGATGGCAGCTGTGACCTGCTGACCGGTGCGGCATTGATCGCCTGCGACAACGCGCTGCCGGGCATCCCGAACGTCGTCCAGTCGACCCGCTTCCGTAATGGCGCGATGTCCAACCAGACCGCGACCGACGTCAACGGCAACGGCATTCTGGTTGAGCAGTTCCCGCTTTTCAACTGGTACGTGACCGAGGCCGATCAGACGCGCTTCAAGCAGAAGCGGGTCGACATCGTCGTCGACGGCGGCGGCAAGCCCGACACCACCGGACCGGGTGCCGCACTGTGGAGCTCGACCTACGCGGACGGCACGTCCAGCATCCGCTCCGAAGTCCCCGGCTCGGCAAGCTACGGCCTGCAGAGTTTCATCAGCCAGCGCAACCAGGTCAACTACATCAAGGCCCCGTATGTCGCGGGCGAGAACGGCGGCATCCAGGGCCTGGTGGTCCTGTCCACGACGCGTCCGTTCGACGACCAGCGCATGAACGTGCAGACGATCTGGGAACCGCTGGTGCCGCGCGTCAACGTCAACCTGTACAAACGGACGAAGAATGCCGACGGCACCGTCACGCTCGCCCTAGTCGACCAGACGCGGACCTCGAGCTTCGACGACTTCGTCAATACCGTGCATGGCCTGAACGGCAGTACCGAAGTACTCAACAGCGCGGGTCAGCCAGGCTGGATCGTTGGCCCGGATCAGGTTCTTCGCGACCCGGCGAACGGCTCGCCAGCGCCCGTCGGCACGACGGCCGGCCTGCAGATCAACCTTCAATGCCCGGGCCAGTTGCCCGGAACCACGGCAGCACCGCCGTGGGACCTGACGACGGTTGATCCGTTCACCAGCTTCACGCTCCTTGGCGACCGGTACCGCTGCTACGACGGCTGGCACAACTGGAACCAGGTGCAGAAGGCGCCGTACGACGGCCGCTACGTGTTCCCGAGTGACGCTTACAAGGCAGCGCATCCGCTGACCGCTGCGCAGATTGCCGCCGGCCAGACGCTGGTCAGCCTGCCGCCGGGTGACTACGTGGTCGAGGCGCAGACGCCGCAGGGCTATGAGATCGTCAAGGAAGAGGACAAGAACATCCTGATTGGCGACGCCTTCGTTGCTCCGGCCGTGCAGCAGTTCGGCCCGCTGGCCAGCATCTTTATCCTGCCTGACCAGGCGACGCTGAACAACGCGAACCCGAACAACCCGAATACGGGCGACCCGGGCTTCCAGAGTAACCCGACGTCCAATCTCGGTGTCCTCGAATCGCAGGCCGTCGGCGCACCCACCTTTGCCGAATGCGTCGGCGCGCTGCACCGCGTGCCCGACTACCTGAGCATCTTCCCGCAGGCCGCGCAGGTCGCGCCTTTTGCCGGCATGGACCGTGCGCTGTGCGACAAGAAGCTCGTCAAGCTCGGTGACCAGATGCAGGCCGGCACCAACTTCTTCCTGTTCACCGCGACACCGGTGGCGGCGAATGCGACCGGCATCATCCTGGACGACACCACCTCCGAGTACAACGCGTACTCGCCCGACTTCGGCGAGAAGGCCTCGGTGCCGTTCATCCCGGTGTCCACCAAGGACTTCGCCGGCCACGAGGTGAGCCGTACCTACTCCGACCAGTGGGGCGCCTACAACCTGATGCTGCCCTCGAGCTGGCTCGTGAACCCGCCGACGCCCTCCGGCTACGGCCCCAACATGCTGGTGAACTGCATCAACGACCCGGGTCCGATCCCGGAGGTCGTCAACGGAGTTGCGACAGGTCGGATGATCACTGACCCGGCCTATAACCCGTCGTACAGCAACTTCTGCTACACCAACCCCTTCATGCCGGGCCAGGCCACCTACCTCGACACGCCGGTGGTGCCGATCGCATCCTTCGCCGCGGGCTACCTGCCGCCGGATTGCGCGTATCCCAACGCGACGCCTGCGATCGCCCGCGTCGACTCATCGAATGGCTTTGGTCCCTATCTGGCTTCGGCCAATGGCACGAGCACGTTGACGCTCACCGCGCTGGGCGACCAGACGGTGCCGAACCCGCTCTACGCCGGACCCTTTGCGCTCACTGGCCCGACCAGCCAGCGCACGATTACGCGCCACTACGGCTTTGGCCTGCAGGGCACGCACGGTAAGGTGACGGTGAATGGAGTCGCGCAGACGGTCACCGCGTGGACGGACACCTCAATTACCGTGACCGTTCCGACCGGCACAACGACCGGGCAATTGGTCGTCACCGCTGACAATGGCGTCAGCAGCATTGACACCGTGACGGTGACCATCGAAGCCAAGGCGCCGACCCGCGTCTCCGCCGGCCAGACGATCCAGGCCGCGGTTGACGCAGCGAACCCGGGCGACCTCATCCTCGTCGATGCGGGCATCTACAACGAACTCGTGATCATGTGGAAGCCAGTGCGCCTGCAGGGCGTCGGCGCGGCCTCGGTGATCATCAACGCAGCCAAGTACCCGACCAGCAAGCTGGCGGTGTGGAGGCCGATGATCAACAGCCTGTTCTCGATCAACGCGAACACCGGCAATGTCGACGGTACGCCACAGATCGACCCGCTGCCGACGCAGGAGATCACCGGTGGCGTGATCCTGCTTGAACCCTCGGTGCTGGGCTCCGAGGAAGGTGCGGGCATCACCGTGCTGGCGAAGAACCTGCCGGCGGGCCAGTGCGCCAACGGTGGCCTCAGCACTTACGGCCAGGACATCACGCAGAGCAATTTCCTGTGTGCGCCCTCGCGCATCGACGGCATCAGCGTCACCGGCGGCGACGCCGGCGGCGGCATCTACGTCAACGGCTGGGCGCATGGCCTGGAGATCTCCAACAACCGCGTCTACGGCAATGCCGGGGCCTACAACGGCGGCGTGCGTATCGGCGTGCCGGCGCTCGAGGAAGAGACCTTCCCGCTGAACGCCGATGGCAGTGTCGCCACCGCCGGTGGCAGGATCGCCGGCTTCGGCTATGACGTGAACGTCAAGATCCACAACAACGCGATCACCAAGAACGGCACCGTCGAGGCACCGGTGGGCGGCGGCGGCGCCGGCGCCGGCCTGTCGATCTGCAGCGGCAGCGACGGTTACCAGGTTGACGCCAACTGGGTCTGCGGCAACTTCGGCTCCTCCGACGGCGGCGGCATCGGCCACGTCGGCTTCAGCCAGGGCGGCTCGATCACGCGCAACACGGTGCTGTTCAACCAGAGCTTCCAGCAGAGCGGCCCAACACACGGCGGCGGCATCGTCGTTACGGGCGAGCCGGCCATCGCAGGCACGTTGACGCTCGGCTCGGGCGACGTCGTCATCGACGCCAACCTGGTCCGCGGCAACTTCGCCGAAGGCGGCCACGGCGGCGGCATCCGGCTGCAGCAGGTCAACGGCCAGGACATCGCGGCCACGGTCAACAGCCAAGGCAATGCCGTGCCCGGCAAGTGGCACACCGTCACGGTGACCAACAACATGGTGGTCAACAACGTCGCAGGTTATTCGGGCGGCGGTATCTCGCTGGCCGATGCGCTGAGCGTCAATGTCACGAGCAATACTGTGGCGGCGAACGACAGCGCCGGCATCGCCGGGTCCGTGCTCTCCGTCAACGGTGGCGCGCCCGTGGCCCTACCGAGCGAAACCCCAGGGACTGCCGGCGTCGGCAAGCCAAGCCCGGCGGGCATCAGCTCGGAGCCGACCAGCGCGCAACTGCTGGCAGCTTTCAGCGGCAGCAGCGCCGGTGGGCAACGCACCGCGAACGCGGCCTCGCAGCCGCAGACCTTCGAGAACAACATCGTCTGGCACAACCGCTCGTTCTTCTACAGCGGCGACGGCCGGCTGTGTGCATCGAACGGCTCGGCGAACGCGACGCCCGCGACCTGCGTCGTCCTGGCTGACCAGGCGAGCACGGGCGAATGCGTGAGCGGCGCCGCGTTCTGGGACCTCGGCGTGGTGGGCGATACGAGCCCGACGCCCGGTGCGTTCAAGCTCAATCCGAGCTACTCGGTGCTGAGCAGCCTCGCCGGCTATACCGGCACGGGCCTCACCGCAACCGACCCGGCGATGGCCGACCTGTACTGCAACGGCGCGCGCACGCCGCCGGAACTCTCCGCGGCGATCAACCCTCCGAGCCCGAAGAACCTGCAGGTCAACGCCACGGTCGACGAAGGCAACAACTACGTCAACCTGCGCTATGGGCCGCTCTACTTGAACACGGTCGACACGAATACCGGTCTCACGAGCACGGCCAAGGGTGACTACCACCTGACAGCCGCCAGCACCTCGGCATTGGACATGGGTACGAGCCTGGCTGCGCTGGGCGCCACGTATACCCACGACTTCGACGGCCAGAGCCGGCCACAGGGCGCAGGCTTCGACATCGGTGCCGACGAGTTGATGGGCCCGCAGGCCGACCTGGCCATCACCAAGACGGACGGCAAGACGACGGCTGCGGCAGGGTCGACCGTGACGTACACGATCGTCGTCACCAACAACGGGCCGACCGCGGTGACTGGCGCGACGGTGAATGACCCGATTCCGACGGTCCTGACCGGCACGTCGGGCACGACCAGGGTGTCCTTGACCGGCGTCACGTGGAGCTGCACAGTCGCCGTCGGCGGTTCCTGCGCCACGGCCAGCGGCAGCGGTGCGATCACCAATGCCCAGGTCAACCTGGCCAATGGTGCCTCGGCAACCTTCACTTTCATCGGAACGCTGCCGGTCAACGCCCGGGTGAACTCGAGCCTGACCAACACCGCCACGGTGACGGCGCCTGTAGGCGTGTCCGATCCCAATCTGGCCAACAACACGGCGACGGACACCGACACGATCACGCCGCCATTGGCTGACCTGAGCATCACGAAGACGGCATCCGTCGCTTCTGTGCAGCGCGGTGGCGCGGTCGGCTACACCATCACTGTGACGAACAATGGACCGAACCCGGTGACGGGTGCGTTAGTGAGCGACACCAGGCCAACGGCGCTGACCGGCACGAGCTGGAATTGGAGTTGCACGCCAGTAGTTTCTTGCGGGGGTTCTAGCGGCAGCAACACGAACCAGACCGGCAATATCAGCAAGACGCTGGCGACTCTGGCGTCGGGTGCTTCGGTGACCTTCACGGTGAATGCCACGGTCAGTACCAACACGACCAATGCACCGGCGGGCTCGTTCACGAATACCGCGACCGTGACCGCCCCCACGACCGTGACCGACCCGAGCCTGGCCAACAACACGGCGACCGTGTCAGTGACAATTGTCGCGCCGAGTGCGACGCTGACCGGCGCCGCGACCTTCCCGAGCGAAGGCGTGGGGTCGACGAGCCCGGCGAACGCGTTCACCTACACCAACAACGGTGGCGTCGCGATCACGCTGGCGGCCACTCCGGTGACGCTAACAGGAGGCAACGCCAGCAACTTTGCGCTGGTCAGCAGTCAGTGCACGGCGGGCCTGGTCTTGCAGCCAACCAACAGTTGCACGTTCGGTGTGACCTTCACGCCGAACGCGACCGGCACTCGGACCACGACGCTGACGGTGACCGATGCTGCAGGCGGCGCGACGGCTCAGACCCTGACCCTTTCAGGCACGGGTGTCGCGCCGTCGGGAACACTCGCGCCGTCGCCGGTTTCGTTCGCCAATCAACTCGTGGGCAGCACCAGCGCCGCCGCGACGGTGACCTTCACCAACACGACGGGTGCACCGATCACGTTGCGCGCCGGAACCTCGACCAACCTTGGTAACGCCAACGGTCCTGCAGTGGGGATCAATGGTAATAACCCGACGAACTTCGCGATCGTCGCGGGTCTTGGTACGACCTGCACGAACGGCGCGGTGATTGCCACGGGTGGTACCTGCACGATCAGCGTGACCTTCGATCCGAATGCGACGGGCGCTCGCACGGCAACGCTGCATGTCTACGCCGCCACAGCCACGGCATCGTTTGCCACGGATACGCTTTCCGGAACTGGGATCCAGGCCGCGGTGACGTTCAGCGGCTCGACGGCGATGACCACGGGGACGGCTAATCGGAATGTGAAGACCGCAGTGACGACGATCACGAACTCGGGTACCGGGCCGCTGGTGATCAGCAGCATCACGATCGCCACGAACGCCGGCCAGACGAACCCGGGTACCTACAGCGTTGCCAACCCGGGGACGCTGGGAACGACGGCTTGCCCGATCGGAGGAACGGGTCTTGCGGCGGGGGCGTTCTGTCAGGTCACGGTGACCTACACGCCGCCAGCGACGGGCACGCTCGGCACGATCAATGGCACGCTGACGGTCGCCGACACCGGGGCATCTGCGGCAACCCAGACGCGGAACTACACGGGCAATTGATCTGAGGGCTGGGGACAGCGCGCAGGCGCCGTCCCCGCCCGCGCCGAGCCCTAGGGGAACGCAATTGGAAAGACAAGGTGGGACAGTTTGATGCAAAAGAGAGAGAGCTACTTCTCAGGCTGGGCGCGACTCCTAGGGCTGCTCTCGGCTTGTGTCTTGTGCAGCCTTGCCGGCACGCAGGCGATGGCGCAGCAGGCGTCGGCGGTATCAGCTTCGGCAGCCCAGGCCAGCCGGCAGAGTGCCGCGGAATGGCGCTCGCGCCACGGCTTGTATTACAAGCGCAACTGGGGTGTCGAGATCATCGGCGTCAAGCCAGTGTCCTCGGGGTTCATGCTGGCATTCAAGTACCGCGTCGTTGACGCCGACAAGGCGCGCACCCTCAACGAGCGCAAGATAAAGGCGCACCTGATCGACGAGGCCACTGGCACCGTGCTGGCCGTGCCCGCGCTCGAAAACATCGGCGAATTGCGGCAGGGTTCCATGCCCGAGGCCGACCGCACGTATTTCATGGTCTTCGGCAACCCCGGCAAGCTGGTCAAGTCGGGCAGCCGGGTGTCCATCGTGGCCGGCGATTTCCGGCTTGACGGGCTGGTGGTCGATTGACCCCGCCGCCCAACCATCAAGGCAAGGAGCAGTGATGAACAGAACCAGTCGCAGTGCATGCATCGCGGGCGCAATCGCCCTTCTGGCTCAGGGTGCGGTGTGGGGTGCCGTGGATACCAAGAGTCGGCAGGCGGCCGCGGCCGCGGAGGCCAGGGCCGTTGCCCCGGCGATGGCCAACGCGCTCAAAGTGCCGCCGGCTGCGCCTGCGTCCACCGAGATCCAGCTGCCGCCGATGAGCGCCGAGGACATCGTCAAGCGCAATGTCGCCGCGCGTGGCGGACTGGCCGCCTGGCAGAAGGTGCAGGCCATGTCGCTGCGCGGCAAGCTCGACGCCGGCCAGAAGCGTCGCGACGGCGGCAACATCGGCTTGACCAAACAGGATGCCAGGGCGCTGGTCAAGGCCAAGCTGGCCAGTGCCACCAGCGCGCCCGCAGCCGACGTGATCCAGCTGCCCTTCGCGCTGGATCTGCAGCGGCCCAACAAGACGCGGCTGGAGATCCCGTTCCGCGGCGACACTGCGCTGCAGGTGTACGACGGCAAGCAGGGCTGGAAGCTCAGACCCTACCTCGGGCGTCACGAGGTCGAGGCCTACACCGCCGACGAACTGAAGATCGCCGCGAGCGAGCAGCAGCTTGACGGACCGCTGATCAATCACGCGGCCAAGGGCATCGCGGTGGCGGTCGACGGCGGCGAGATGGTTGAGGGCCGCAAGGCCTACCGGCTGAGGCTGACCCTGCCGGGCGGCGAGCAGCGGCGCCTCTGGGTCGATGCGGAGAACTTTCTCGACCTGAAGATCGAGGGCGCGCCGCGCCGCTTCGATGGCAAGATGCGCAGCGTGGCCACCTACTTCAAGGACTACCGGCCGGTGGACGGGCTGCAGGTGGCGCGCTTGCTCGAAACCCAGGTCGAAGGCGCGCACCAGCGCGAACGGATCATCGTCGAGCAGGTGGCGTTCAACACCGTGGCCGATGCTTCGCGCTTTGCCAAGCCGCAGTGAACGTTGGTTGACTGACGGACACGTGAGAACCTGATGCACTGCACTATGCGAACAAGCCTTTGCGGCGCGGCGCTGATTTTGCTGGCCTGCGCCGGACTGCCGACGGCGTCGGCGCACGACGGCAGCCATTCGATGTCGATGGCGCCCGGCCAGATCATGGTGCACTCGGCCGACTACCGCGTGCCCGATGTTTGGCAGGTGCGCGACGACGGCAAGCGGGTGCGGCTGGCGCAGGAGCTCGACGATGGCCGCCCGGTGGTGCTCAACTTCGTCTACACCACTTGCCCGGGTATCTGCCCGATGATGAGCCAGGTGTTCTCGCAGGTCCAGGCGCGCGCCGGCGCCGAGCGCGAGCGCATGCACATGGTGTCGATCTCGATCGACCCCGAGCAGGACACCCCGGCCCGGTTGCGCGAGTACGCGAAGAAGTTTTCAGCCGGCAGTCAATGGCAGCACTACACCGGCAGCATGGCCGACAGCGTAGCGCTGCAGAAGGCCTTCGACGCCTACCGCGGCGACAAGATGAGCCACGATCCGCTGACGCTGATCCGCGCCGCACCGGGCAGCCCATGGGTGCGCGTCGACGGCCTGGCGTCGGCCGATGAAGTGCTCAAGCAATACCGCAGCGCGCTGACGACGGCCAGGGTTGCGCTGCGGTGAGCTTGCGCCGAATGCGGGCCGCCGCGCTCGCGGCCGGGCTCGCGCTTGGCATCGGCGGCGGCTGTGCCGCCGCTGCCACGACAGCGCCTGCGGCCGAAAGCGCCGCGGGCCAAACGATCTACCGCCTTGGCGTGCTGCCCTCCGGCGCGAAGCTTCAAAGCGAACGCCTTGATGGCGTACCGCTGGCCGGAGTGCAGGCGGCCTGCGTCGCCTGCCATCGCCGCAGTGGACTCGGCCAGTCCGAGGGTCGGATCGTGGTTCCGCCGCTGACCGAGGCCTACCTGTTTCGGACGCCAGGTGGCAAGACACAGGACATGGACTTGCGCTACATGCCGGGTTATCGGCCCAGCCGCGTGCCCTACCGCGACGACCAGGCGCTGGCGCATGCCATCCGCGATGGCATCGGCCGCGCCGGCCAGCAGCTCGGCGCACTGATGCCGCGCTATGCGCTGGACGAGAGCGCGATGGCATCACTGATCGCCTACCTGAAGACGCTGTCGGCGGTGACGCCACCCGGCGTCACCGCCGATACGCTGCACATCGCAACCATCGTCACACCTGACGCCGACCCGCGGCAGCGCCAGGGCATGCTCGATGTGCTGGAGAAGTTCTTTGCCGACAAGAACGCCTTTGTCCGCGGCGGCTCCCGCACCATCCAGTCGTCACGCGAGATCGTCTACCGCGTGACGCGGCGCTGGCAGCTGCACGTATGGGAACTGCAGGGCAGCCCCGACACTTGGGAGGCCCAGCTGCGCAAATTCCAGGCGACGCAACCGGTGTTTGCGGTGCTCTCGGGGCTGGGCGGCGCGACCTGGCAGCCGGTGCACCGCTTCTGCGAGGCGGCGGCGCTGCCCTGCTTGCTGCCCAACGCCGACTTGCCGGTCGATGCAGAAGCGGACTTCTACCCGGTGTATTTCTCAAAGGGTGTGTTGCTGGAAGCCGAGTTGATGCTCGCTCGCCTGGGCCGGCAGGCGCCTAACGCCGATGCGACGCGCATTGTGCAGCTGGCACGCGAAGGCGACATCGGGCGCGACGCGTCGGCCGCCTTTCAGGCCGGAGCTGCGGCCGCCGGTCTGAACGCCAGCACGCGGCTGTTGTCGGCGCACGGCGACGCAGGCGCGGTCGCCGCGGCGCTGCGCGAGTTACGCGCCGGCGACACGCTGGTGTTGTGGCTGCGGCCTGCCGACCTGCAGGCGCTGGGCGCGGCGCCGCCTCCTGGCGTGACGGTGCTGGTGTCGGGGCTGATGGGCGGCCTTGAGGCCGCGCCGCTGCCGGCGGCCTGGCGCGGCGCCAGCCTGATGACGTATCCGCTGGACCTGCCGGAGGCGCGGCGCCTTCGCGTCAATTTCGCACTGGCCTGGTTCAAGATCCGACAGATCCCGCTGCTCGACGAGCGCGTGCAGGCCGATACTTATCTGGCCTGCGGCGTGCTTTCCGAAACCCTGAGCGAGATGCTCGACAGTTTTTACGGCGACTACCTGGTCGAGCGCGTCGAAATGATGATCAGCCGGCGCGTGTTGTCGGGCCACTATCCCCGCTTCGGGCTGGCGCCGGGCCAACGCTTCCTGTCCAAGGGCGGCTACATGGTCCGCTTCGCCGCGCCGCAGGGGACAGCCGTGTTGGCCGACGGCGATTGGACGGTGCCGTAGCAGCGTTGCCGGCGACCTCGCTCCCTCAGACGCGCTCGCGCTCCCGATCTGGCCGCCCTGCCGTCAGACGCCAGGCCGCCCTCGATGCCGCTGGCGTCCGGCACGGCGGCTGGGTCGTTCTCTGTGCGGCGCCCGCTTTCACCTTTAACTTGAAAGGACTAACTTTTGTGACTCGGAGCGCTCGGCGGGCGAAGCTTGAATGCTCGCGTCATCGCTGTGGCATACGGCGCTCGGATCGCCCATGAGACGGCACACCGAAATCGGCCGCTCCACCAGTCCCATCTCCAGGGCCACCACCGTCAATTCGGCTGCGTTGCGCAGGCCAAGCTTTTGCATCAGGCTGCTGCGGTGCTTCTCCACCGTCTTGGGGCTCACGCACAGGAATTCGGCGGTGCTGCGGTTGGTGCGCCCTTCAGCGATCAATTGAAGGATGGCGCGCTCGCGGCAGGTCAGCACGTCCAGGCCGGACTTCTGGCTGCGCCCGGTTTCTGGGTGCAAAAAGGTCTCCACGAGTCGCCCCGATACGTCCGGGCTCAGGTACATGCTGCCCTTGGCCACGGTCCGCAGGCACATGAGCAACTCCTCGACACTGGCATCCTTCAGGATGTAGCCATCGGCGCCGAACCCCAACGCAGCGCGCACGTAATCCTCGGCCCGAAGCGTCGTCAGTAGGACGATGCGGGTCTGGGGTCGGGCGCGCTTGATCTGCACGATGATGCCCAGCCCGGGGAGGCCGGCCAACTTGATGTCCATCAGGAGGATATCGGCCTGCGCCTCCACCCATTTCTCCTGGGCTTCGCGTCCGTTGGCTGCATGGCCCACGACCACAAAGTCAGCTTGAGACGACAGCAGCGAGCCCATGCCGCTGCGAAACAGGGCGTTGTCGTCAACCAGCAGAATCTTTGTTGGCATTTTCAGCTCCGACTCACTTGAACGGCGGCTCACCGTAAAGCTAATTAAAGTCACCCTTGGGCCTTGATAGTGAAGTCAGCGCGGCTAAAGGTGTCGCGCCAGTTTAGGCCGCCACCTTAAGAGGCTCTTAAAATTGGGCTACATGGGCGTTGATGGGGCATTTTCCTTTTCCGTGTAGCCGACCCGCGACGGCCTTTGGGGTTGATTGCGTGACCTGTGTCACTGACGCCTGTGCCAGTGCGGGTGTCCAATAGGCTTCAATACGCCCATCGTTGACGGGCCCACCATGAATTCGCACCAGACAACAATGGATTTTTGCGCTGCTAGCGCGATGCCCTCGAGCATCCGCCCGCAGGCCATTCAGACGAACTGTCCAAGGATATTGCCATGACCACCTCGAAAGTGCCCGATAGCCCAACGGCAGCGCCGAACTCACCCAACGGAAGCCAAGATGCCCCCGATGAGGTGCTGATGCCCTTGTACGCCGCCCAGAAGAAGATCTATCCGCGCAGCGTCTCAGGCCTTTTTTCAAATTGGCGCTGGGGCGTGGTGTTTCTCACGCAGCTGGTCTTCTACGGCCTGCCCTGGCTGGAATGGGGTCAGCGCCAAGCGGTGCTGTTTGACCTGACGGCGCGGCGCTTCTACATCTTCGGCCTGGTGCTGTACCCGCAGGACTTCATCTACCTGACCGGATTGCTCGTCATCTCTGCGCTGTCGCTGTTCCTGTTCACGGCCGTGGCCGGGCGCCTGTGGTGTGGCTACGCCTGTCCGCAGACGGTATACACCGAGATCTTCATGTGGATCGAGCGCAAGCTCGAAGGCGACCGCTCGGCGCGCCTGCGCCGCGATGGTCAGCCCTGGTCGGTGGAGAAGGCGGCGCGCAAGACCGGCAAGCAAGTGCTGTGGATCGCGGTCGCGCTGTGGACCGGCTTCAGTTTCGTCGGCTATTTCACGCCGATCCGCGGACTTGGGGGGCAGATCATGCTGTGGGAGCTTTCTGCCTGGGAGATATTCTGGGTGTTTTTCTACAGTTTTGCCACCTACGGCAACGCGGGCTTCATGCGTGAGCAGGTGTGCAAGTACATGTGCCCCTACGCGCGCTTCCAAAGCGCCATGTTCGACAAGGACACGCTGATCGTGACCTACGACACAGCCCGCGGCGAGCCGCGCGGTGCACGCTCGCGCAAGGCCGATCCGACGCAACTCGGCCTGGGCTCCTGTGTGGACTGCGATCTGTGCGTGCAGGTCTGCCCCACCGGCATCGACATCCGCAAAGGCCTGCAATACGAATGCATCGGCTGCGGCGCCTGCGCCGACGTGTGCGACACCGTGATGGACAAGATGGGCTATGCGCGCGGCCTGGTGAAGTACTCCACCCAGAATGCCGTCAAGCTGGGCTGGACTCAGTCGCAGATCGTGCGCCACATCTTCCGTCCGCGCGTGCTGATCTACACCAGTATCCTGGCAGGCGTGACCCTGGCCATGTTCATCAGCCTGGGGACGCGCATTCCCTTCAAGGTGGATGTGGTGCGCGACCGTGCCGTGATGTCGCGCGTATCGGACGATGGCCGGATCGAGAACCTGTTCCGGCTGCAGATCATGAACGCCACAGAGTCGACGCAGCCGTTTCGCATCTCCGTCAGTGGCCGGCCCGGCATCGCGCTGGCCTCCAGCGGCAGCGTCAGCGTGGACCCGGCGCAGTCGCGCTGGGTTGTGCTGAGCGTGCTGGCGCCCAATGACGCTGAGCACTCCGAGCACGCTGGATCTCAGCCGATCCTGTTCGAGATAGAGTCCCTCAACGGGCTCGGCAAGCTGCAGGAGAAGTCGGTATTCCTGATGCCGCATTGAGTTTCGGAACCGCGGGTTCCGAAACTCGGGTGCGCTGACAGTGGAAAGTCAGCGCATCAGGCGCACGATGCCCAAGGCCTTGAGCACGTACTTCTCGTAGATGGGCTCGGAGGTGCCGGACTTGATCTTGCGCATGAAGTACTTCTCGAAGGCGATCTTGGCGTAGTGCACCCACTTGCCCTTCTTGAACCAGTTCGTGTTGCGCGGCGGGATCTGCGGCAGCGCCACGAAAGCGGCACCGTTGTCGCCGAAGTCGGCCAGGCAGATCGCGTTCCAGGTGCCCTGGGTCACGACCGGCTGGCTGGCCAATTCATCGGCGATGTTGTGCACGATCGCACTGATCATGGTCTCGATCATGTAGCCGGTCTTGGGCGCGCCGGTGGGCACGACGGTGGCTTCCACCGGAGGAATCGCCACGCACACACCGGCGGCGAAGATGTTGCGGTAGGCCTTGGAGCGCTGGAACTCGTCGATCAGCACGAAGCCGCGGGGATTGCACAGATTGGGCACCGCGGCGACGGCGTCTACACCCTTGAAGGCGGGCAGCATCATGGCCATCTTGAACGGCACTTCGTGCTCCTTGTACACCTGACCCAGGTCATCCATCTGCGTGACAAACATCTTGCCCGCTTCCACCTTGGTGGTCTTGGCGTTGGTGATCCACTTCATGTCGTGGCCACGCATCTCTGACTCCATCATCGACTTGGAGTCGCCCACGCCGCCCAAACCCAGGTGCCCGATGTAGGGTTCGCTGGTGACAAAGGTGATCGGCACCTTGTTGCGCAGCTTGCGCCGGCGCAGATCGGTGTCGAGGATGAAGGCGAACTCGTAGGCCGGCCCGAAGCAGCTGGCAAACGGCATCGCGCCGATGACGACCGGGCCCGGATTCTGCAGGAACGCCTGGTAGTCCTTCCAGAACCCCAGTGCGTGGTCCACGGTGCACACCGAGTGGGTGTTGCCGCCGTGCGGCCCCGAGCCCGGCACTTCATCAAACGACAGCTTGGGGCCGGTGGTGATGACCAGGTAGTCGTAGTCCAGCGTGTCTCCGCCTTCCAGCGTGAGTCGGCTTGCCGCGGCGTCGATCAGCGTCACGGGCTTGCCGACGAAGGCGATGCCCTTCTTCTCAAGCAGCGGCGCAATCGGCAAGGTAATGCTTTCGCGGTCGCGCCAGCCCACGGCGACCCACGGATTGGAGGGCGTGAACTGGAAGTAGTCGACCGCGCTGACGACCGTGATGCGGTGCTCCTTGGGAAGCATTGCGCGCATTTCGTACGCGGCGGGCATGCCGCCGATGCCAGCGCCCAGAATGATGATGTGTGCCATGGGTTTGTCTCCTCGATTTATTTGTTAAACAACGGTCGCGTGGGGGGAATCTGGTTGATTGCGGGTATGGGCTTTGATCCTCACTTTGGCGCCATGGCGTCCCACGCCTTGAGCACCTCGGCCGTGTGCATGAGGGCCGGCCCGCCGCCCATGTAGATGCAGACACTGAGCATCTCTTCGAGTTCGGCACGGGTGCACTGCAGCTTGTGCAAGGCCTTGACGTGAAAGCCGATGCAGCCCGAGCAGCCTTGCGTGACGCCGATCGCCAGGGCGATCAGTTCCTTGTGCTTGGCGCTGACAGTGCCTTCGGCCATGGCCGCGCGCGCCAGTTGTCCGAAGCCCTGCATCGCCTCGGGCTGCGTCTTTCGAAACGGGGCCAGGTTCTCGTTGATTTCCTGGATCAGGGCGGTGTGGTCAAGAGTGCTCATGGTTTTGTGGGCGCATGCTGCGCCATGGGTGGAGAAACGGGGAAGCAGGCTATTTCGCCCGCTGAAAAGCGCGCCGGCTCTTGGCGTTGCGTTCGTACTGCCCGGCGATGTTGCCGCACACCAGGTCGCACAGTTCGTACACCGATTCATCGGCGATGCGGTAATAGACGCTGGTGCCGCGGCTCTCGCGCACCAGAAAGCCGTGCTTGGTCAGCGTGGCAAGGTGGCGCGAAATGTTTGCGGCCGTGAAGCCGCACAACTCCGCCAGTTCGCCCACGTTGCGCTCGCTGCCGCGCAGCAGATTGAGGATGCGCAGCCGCGTCGGTTCGGACAGGACCTGGAAATAGGCGGCGACTTCCTGCAGCGCCTCGAGGGGCATGTTCTTCATGGCGGGTGAGGCTTTGCTGTTGGCGTTGGTCATGTGTCGGTTGGTGTTTGTCGAGCGAAGACGATCTGGATAAATTGAGTTAAACTTATTGCGTATTTAGCTGATTGGTTAAATAATTGTATATGATGCGAATCTCGATAGCAAGCCAAAAGCAAACGAATGGAATATCCGATGTTTAAAACCCGCCTGGTGGCCGCTGCGGCCCTGTTCTGTTGCATGGCACTGACTGCCGCCGGCGCCGCCGAGCGCGCTGCGCTCGCCACCGTGCCCGTGAAGACCTCGGGCAACGTGGCCGCCGGCGCCAGCTTTGATGGCGTGGTTGAGGCGCTGCGACAGACGGCGGTGTCGGCCCAGGTGGCGGGTGCGATCGTCGCGCTCAATGTCAAGGCGGGTGATCCGGTCAAGGCCGGCCAGGTGCTGTTGCGCATTGACGCCCGCGCCGCGAGCGAGGGCGCCGCGGCGAGCGCCGCGCAAGTGGAAGCGGCGCGCGCCAGCATGAACGTCGCGTCCAAGGATTACGAGCGCCAGAAGCAGCTGTTCCAGAAGCAGTACATCAGCCAGTCGGCATTGGACCGCGCTCAGGCGCAGTTGGAGGCGACGCAGGCCCAGGTGCGCGCGCTGCAGGCCCAGTCGGGGGTGGCCAGCACGCAGTCGGGATTCTTTGTCGTGACCGCACCCTACGCCGGCATCGTGAGCGAAGTCCCGGTCGCCCTGGGCGACATGGCGATGCCGGGCCGCCCCTTGTTCACGCTCTACGACCCTGCAGCCCTGCGTGTCACCGCATCGTTGCCGCAGTCGGCACTGGCCGGGCTCGGCGCCAACCCGCAGGTCAAGTATGAAATCCCCGGTATGGCTGCGGCCTCAGGCTTGAACAAGCCGACCAGCGTGCAGTTGCTGCCCACGGTGGACGCCGCCACGCACACGGCGCAGCTGCGCCTGGGTCTGCCGGCAGACATGAAGGGGCTTGCGCCGGGCATGTTCGCTCGCGTGTGGCTGCCCGGTGCCGCCGCAACCGGCGCGGCGCCCAAGCTCTTCGTGCCCAGCAGCGCGGTGCTGCACCGGGCCGAGATGACCGGTGTCTATGTGCTCGACAGCCAGGGTCATGCCTTGCTGCGTCAGGTTCGCCTGGGACAGCCGCAGGGCAGCGACGTGGAAATCCTCAGCGGCGTGCAGGCGGGTGAACAGGTTGCCGTCGATCCTCAGGCTGCGGCCAAGGCGCGCTGACATGACCCAGCCCTCCAAAATGGGCGTCTCCGGACGCATTGCTGCGCTGTTCCAGAGCGCACAAATTACGCCGCTGCTGGCGCTTGTGGCGCTGCTGCTGGGCTTCTTCGCCGTGATGGTGACGCCACGCGAGGAGGAGCCGCAGATCAACGTCACCATGGCCAACGTGCTGATCCCGTTCCCCGGCGCCTCGGCGCGCGACGTGGAGCAGATGGTGGCCGGTCCGGCCGAGCAGGTGCTGGCGCAGATCTCGGGCATCGAACACGTGATGTCGGTGTCACGACCCGGCCTGGCCATCATCACGGTGCAGTTCAAAGTCGGGGTGCCGCGCACGGAAGCGCTGGTGCGCCTGTACGACACCGTCAACTCGAACGCTGACTGGTTGCCCA
>CAILZB010000108.1 GCA_903838565.1 uncultured beta proteobacterium
CAATTCCAAAGCTCCTCTGGCCAAACGGCCAGACTTCACGGGAGCTGTGAAGAGGCCGCGCTTTAGCGAAATTTGTGAGTCGCCCGCAAGTAGCGGATAAATCGGCGACGCCAGCGGTTTGGTGGCTGGCACACCCGGGTCAGGGTTTAGACGGAAGTGGCGGATTCTCCAAGTTCGGATCGACGGGCCTGCAGCGCAGTAAAGCGGGCCTCCAGGAACGGGTTGCACCCACGGCAGCCGGCAGCCACGCTGGCGGCCCAGTCGAAGTACTCGAGCATGCGCGCCAACGGCCAGGGTGGTGGACTGGCCAGGATGGCGCCCAGGTTGGAACACTTGTCTGCCAGCTTGAGCATCTGCGCACGCACCGGCAGGTGGGGCGCGTGCTCGACCTGGAGTTCCTTGCGCCTTGCCTTAGGCAGGGATTTGTTGTCGGTCACAAATTGCACGAGGTCGGCCACGTCCAGACCGAAGGCGTCCACGAGCTGACCATGGCTGACATCCTGGTCTTCGATGGTGTCGTGCAGGTAGCCGGCCATCACCAAGTCGGCATCGGCGCCGTCAGTGGCCTGAGCCAACAGATGGGCGACTTCGGCGAGGTGATTGAAATACGGCTCAGCGCGTTCGCCCTTGCGGCGTTGGTCGCTGTGGCGCCGTGCCGCGAAGTCGGCAGCTTGGGTCAACCGGATCAGGTTGTGGGTTTCGCTCATGGGTTTCTTTCGTGGTTTTGAACGGTGTTGGGTCATTGTGCATTCGTACCGAACACCCCGTTGTTCACCCCCGTGAGAGGGTCAGGATGCGCCGGGCTCCGGTGGGCGACGCGCGGTGGGCAGCGCCAGTCACTGGCGCCACGGCAACATTGACCGCGGGTGCGGTGCATTCTTGGCGCGCCTGCGAGAACTCCTTTCGACGAGCCACTACCTGACTCGGGTCGGCAACGGTGCTGCTGCCATGGGTGCGGGTCATCTGGTCCCGCGCTGCCTTTTTGTCGACCAGCTTCTGTGCTTTGAGGGCAACGCTGGCATGGTGTTCCACCAACCGGCTTTGCAGCCGCCGGATGTGCTCCTCCCGCTGTTGCCTGGCCAGGCTTGGATCGTTGAGAAGGCGTACTGCCTTGCGGTGGAGATCTCGGACATACGGGTCTGCCGACAGGGCTTCTGCATACTGGGTGTTTGACATAACCAACTCCTTTTGAAAGTCAAAACACACCGCGATACCGCATCGGAGAGAGCCGACGAATGCAAGAACTGAGCTCTTGCGAACGCGGCTTCCCCTGCGCGGTTTTGAAGCGTCTTCCGGAACTGGATGAGGCTTCGCTGTCGCGGTGAAATCGCTGAGTGCTGTTTTGGCTTTAGCGCTGCATGCGCATCAGGAGTAGGTGTTTGCTGGTCATGAAAAGCTCTCTGAAAGTCACTACCAAAAATGGCTTCCGGTGTGCCGGAGAGCCGCCGCTTTAGCCAGCATTTATGAGTCGCCCCGGCAAGATGTCGATCAAATCCGGCGACGGCCTGAGTGACAGGCCAACTTCTGAATCCCCAAACGAAAAAACCCGCTTTATCTGTCTCGAACGGTCCGCAACCTGAGGGTCGCAGCGGGCTCGAAATAGCCAAAGCGGGCTGGTCGCTTTAGCAGTATTTATTGAGCGCTCTGCAAGTTGACTTGTTAAACAGCGCTGGTTGCATTTTAAGGCACTGTGGTTGATATGGTCAATGAAAATTCGCTTGAAATGACCGTCGGATTCAATGCCACGCTGACACTTGACGGGCGCAGCAGCAGAACTTGGAGTGTTGCGTTTCCCCCGTTCCAATGCCCGTCAATGATTGGCGGCGGGTGTGTTACCCTTTGGCTTCAATTAAAAACTCCAGCGCTGACCTGAGCGGGGAGCCATTGTTCTGCCGAGGAGCACATGAGCACACTTCAACTTCCAACTGGGGAAAACGTTCTGCTGGCTGCGTTTCGCGCGCTGGAGACTGGACAAGTCACAAAGTCCTCCGATCTGGTTGCTGAATATGAACGGCACTTCACGACGGCGGTTTCCGTTCCAAAAGAACAGCCACAAGTGTTCGAGCGGTTTTCTATTGTCGATCCGTCAATCCGCATGACCGTCCAATCAAGCACGGCGTTCGTCTGAAATGCCAGCTTGGGGCAAAGTCCTTGCCGAGATCGGTGCGAGGCAGCAGGGCGGCCAGCAGGCCGTTGATCTTGTTCGCAGAAGGTATCTGAAGAGCTTGCACCTGCACACAGGCCGCAACGTAATTGCTTACTACTCAGGTTGGCTATTTCGATCGCCTACTACGCCGAATCTGAGCGTCGGCGACGAAGACATGAATGCGTTCATGGCGGCGGTGCATCAGATGAAACGCGAGAAGGGCCTTGACCTTATCCTCCATACGCCGGGAGGAGACATAGCCGCGACAGAAGCACTAGTCAAGTACCTCTGGGTAATGTTTGACAAAGACATTCGGGTGATCGTCCCACAGTTGGCTATGTCGGCCGGTACGATGATTGCCTGCGCGGCGCGCAGTATTGTGCTGGGTAAGCAGTCTAGCCTAGGCCCGATAGATCCACAGATCGGTGGCGTACCGGCACAAGGCGTGTTGGATGAATTCCAGATGGCTGTCGAAAGCATCAAGCGTGACCCCGCCAGTGCACCACTGTGGCAGCAGATTGTGTCCCGTTATCACCCTTCCTTCCTAAATGAATGTGTTCAGGCGACCAACTGGTCGCGAACGATGGTTCACGGCTGGCTGTGCGAAAACATGTTTGGCGGTGACGCAGCAAACGCCGCAACTGCTCAATCTATAGTCAATTACCTTGGCGACCATTTAATAACTGCGGCACACGCTCGGCACATCCCGCTAAGCAAGTGCGAAGAAATCGGGCTGAAGATCGAAAAACTTGAAGACGATAAGAAGCTTCAGGATTTGGTGTTGACCGTGCATCACGCATACATGCACACGTTTTCGATGTCGCCCGCGAGCAAGATTATTGAGAACCACTTCGGAGTTGCAACCGTTCACATGACTGCAATGCAGCAAGTTTTCCACGCTACACCTGGGCAAGCATTTATGCAGATAGCCAACCCACGGACGCCTGTGCCGACACCAGATCTTCCTCCTCCAAATAGCGAATGACGCAGGCGAGGATGCGCGCTCGACGAAGCTGGTGAATTTGTAGCCTACTTGTCCCGCTTCCCCAAAGAGGCAGATGACGCGGTTGCTCGCGTATGCATGTTTGCTCCTCATGTCACAATCAATCACACCGTGTCAAAAGCCCCACATAGGGGGACGCTTTGTAAATTGACGGTATTTCTGGCGGTACTTTTCAAATTAAATTTGAAAAAACCTAGTATTCATGAGGGTTTCAAGGCGTTTTGTGATCCCCGCCAGCGCACCAAACGTAATTTCGCCACCCTTCGCGGTGGCGTTTTTATTTGCCGCGAGGCCTCGTATTCATTGGGTTTCGGCACTTTTCGATTTCGCCGATGGTCGCCGTCCTGCGCCACCTAACGAGGGGTTCCGGGGGTTTGCCGAAGGGTTTGATGCCCTGACGGCGTTCGGCCAAACCCCTCAACTTCAAGTAAAACCGTGTCTGGTGAGACTTGGCGGGGAATTCTGGCCCGCCGATATGGGGGATGCCAAAGTGCACAACCGACTGGCACGAATGCCGTTGGTGCAGGGCCGTGCGGTCTTGCTGGACACCCTCGCGCAGCCGGTGGATGCACAACATGCTTTGCTGCTCGAAGCTCTTGACGGGAACGAAATGCATTTGTGTTCGCACGCGAGCACTTGAGTTATGTCAACAAGCGGCTGATGCAGGGAACGTCAAATCGCTCACAGTTCGTGACTATATTAAAAATCGAGTCTTTCTCTTGCTCCACCTCAGTGTCTGCGCCATGCCAAGGACCACACATCATTGATGTTTCAAGCACATGTCTCTAGACGTTGCCAGCGTTGCGGCTCATCCCGTGACTTCCGGCTGGGGACAATTTTGGTCAACGTTGACAAATTTCAAAGACCACGCGTTTCTCCTGTCTATCCTAGCCATGGTGCAGTGGGGGACGAGGTCGAATAACACGTGATGACACTCGCGGCCCAGCAATTTTTAACAACAAGGAGTTAGTACCATGTCAAACAGAGAAAAATATATTGAAAAAATGAAACTCCAACTCGACGAGTTGGATGAAAAGATGGCCAAGCTGGAAGCCAAGGAGCAGGAAGCGAAACAGGACGCACGCGAGAAATATAGAGAAGAAATGACCAAGCTGCGCCAACAATCCCAAGCGGCAAAGGCCAAACTTGCGGAACTGAAGGCTGCAAGTGAAGCCACATGGGAGAACATGGTCACCGAGATGGAGAAGATCCGTGACGCTTTTAGCCATTCCTTTAGCTACTTCAAGTCCCAACTGTAAGCTGGCAGCTACGTCTTTTGAGCTTAATGCCTTTGCCTTTTCTGCCCCGTGGTCGGGATGCGCGGGGGATGGAGTTCGCCTCCGTTGCATCTCGTGGTTCCACAGGCTGAATGAACAGCGGAATTGGGGTCAGCGCCTGGCGTCTAGAACATCCAATTTTTGCGTTTTTTCGATAGGCGATTTCCAGTCTCCGCATTGAATTAAAACCTGGCGATACGTTTTTCCGGGCGCTGGATCAGCACCCATTAACCATAGGAGAAAATCATGAATAAGGACCAAGTTAAAGGCGTTATCAAAGATGTCGCCGGCAAAATTCAAAAGGAAGCCGGTAAATTGGTTGGAAACAAGGACCAAGAGGCGAAGGGTGCGCACAATCAAGTCGCTGGCAAGGCGGAAAAGAGGCTTGGGGATGCCAAAGAGGTCGTCAAAGATGCAAGGGATGCGGTCAAGGATGCCGTCAAAAAACACTGAGAGCTGGTCCGCAAGTAAACGGCAGCGGTGTCATAGGGCCGCCAACCCATCAACTTCATGCAAAGCCATGTCTGGTGAGACTTTACGGGAAATGCTTGCCCGACGACTTGCGTGATGCCAAGCCACTCAGCTCCTGCTCAGCAGATGCCTGATGGCGAAATCCTCATCGGCGGCCTGCTCGGTGAGCTCATGGCGTTTGATCATGTCGTAGAGTTCGATGAAGTCGGCGCCAAACACCTGCGCCATGATCGGGCAGCGCTGAAATTCGTCCAGCGCCGCTCCCGGTTCCATCGGCAGGTCGCCCTGCGCGGCATCGGCCACGCGAACGCTGCGCTCGGGGCCGGGTTGGAGTTGCTGCTGCATTCCGATCAGGCCGGCGCCCAGCATCAGCGCCAGACTCAGATACGGATTGGCGTCGCCACCCGGCAGACGGTGTTCGACCCGACGGTTGGCCGGACTCGAGTGCGGTATGCGAAAGGCGACCGTCCGGTTGTCGAATCCCCATTCGGCACTGGCTGGAGAGGCGTCCGCGCGACGCAGCCGCACATAGGAGTGCGCGTACGGCGCCAGAATCGCCATGGAAGCGCGCGCGCAGGCCTGCCAGCCGCCGATGAAATGACGCAGTTGCGCGTGCGCCGTCCCATCCTCAGCCGTGAATGGATTGGCTCCGTGCTCATCGGCCAGACTGACATGCCAGTGCATGCCGGTGCCCGGTTCGGTGAGGTAGGGTTTTGCCATGAAGGTCGCATGGCAGCCGTGACGCCGCGCCAGCTCCCGCGCCAGGCGCTTGAAGCGGAAGACCGCATCGGCCTGGGCCAGTGGTTCGCCCGGCGCAAGATTGACCTCATACTGGCCCAGGGCCGACTCATGCCCGTAGCCGGTGATCGGGATGCCCTGCATTTCACAGGCACTCCACAGGTCGTCGAAGAACGGCGCAAACGTCTGGGCCGTTTCGGCCGACGCCAGATCATGCGAGCTCTCGACATGGGGCACGCGCCCGGACATGCCATGGGCCACCTGCAAGCTACCGTCTGCGCGCCGCTGCGGGTGGACCAGAAAGAACTCCAGTTCCGGCGCCACCCTGGCCCGGTAACCCGCGTCCTGGAGGCGTCCCAGCACCTTCTTCAACAGCTGTCGCGGCGACAGATCCGCCACCTGGTATTGCGCATGTCCGTCCGCCGCCAGAAAGCTGGCCTGGATGTCGCAGACCACCGTGGCAGTGGGCACGCCAGCCAGGGGGTCGCGCACCAGCGAGCGCCAGTCAGGGCGCAATTCCATGTCGGGGAAAGTGGGCGGGAAGATGCGCTTGAACACATCGGGTGGCTCACCGCCGGTGACGGTCAGGCCGAGGAACAGCGAGGGCATTTTTGCGCCCAGGGTCTCGGCAAAACTGGCCCGGCTCATGATCTTTCCCCGAGCCACGCTGGTCAGATCAGCAAACACCAGTTCAACCCGGCGAATGTCGTTCGCTGCCAGCCAGGCCAGTGCGTCGACGGAGGAAGTCAGTTCAGGATGCATACGCTCAAAGACCTTGGCAACAGATGACTTTTCGGTATTGGATGAAGCCGCTCTTGTCGGCCATGCGGTCGTACAGCAGCATCGCTGGCGCGTTGCTTTCGCGGGTGAGCCACCAGACGCGGGCCGCTTTCTGCTCGGCCGCGACGGCGTAGACGTGCTCGATCAAGGCCCGACCCAACCCTTTGCCGCGGCAGTCGGCCTGCGTCCAGCCACTGCGCATGGTCGGTGGCGCGTGCCAAGCGAATGTTCATTGCGCGGCTCCTGAGATTTTGCGTCCAAGCCAGGAGTCTAGTCGTCGTCGGCACCGTTTGGATGGGACGATACCCTGCGCGATAGCGGGCGGGCGTGCACCGACCTCACTGGAACAGATTGCCTGTCATCGGGTAGTTCGACTTCACATCGGGAGCCAAGGCCGACAGGCCCTGGATCAGCGACTGCAGGAACGCCAGGTTTTCCGGGTTCTCCTGGATATCGAGTTTGCGCCGCACCATGACGTCCTCGTAGTACAGGGGCAACTCGGCGAAGTCGATCACACGCTTCTCGTGCAGCGCCATCAGCAAGGGGATGAAGGCATCGAAGAATTGCTGCTGCGTCAACAGCATAGGTTGGATTGGCGCGGTCACATGCATGTCAGGTCGAATTTCAGTGGGGGTAGGCATCCCGTGATTGTCAAGCCATGCACCATGGCGGAATCCGCCGATAACCGAGGTCATTCCGGCGTTGCTCCGCGCCAGGTGCCATCGGGCAAGCTGTACCGCGCTGGTGTCGTACTCAGTTTCATCAATTCGAATCGGCGAAAATTCGGCCTCGAATACGTTTTCTGGACAAGTAGCACCACGCGAATGATCTCGCTGCTTCCGTGCCCGCAGTGGCAGGACCGAGATTTTCGCAAGGTTGGAAAGATGACCGCCGAAACTTCAGATCTTCAGCAGCCCCGCGCACAGCCTGCGTTGAGCGATCCCTACCTGGGCATCTCCTGGCGCGAGGGCGCAGGCCTCTTTTTGCTCCTGTTGAGTGTGCACCTCCTGAGCAATTACAACTACCTGTTGTTTCACAGCGCGGCCGAGCTGTTCAGCATCTTCATTGCCGCCACCATCGGCATCATCGTCATCAACTGCTGGCAATCCATCCGCAACCAGTACGTGCTGTTCATCGGTCTGGGCTATTTCTTCGTCGGTTTGCTTGATGTCCTGCACACGCTGACCTTCAAGGGCATGCCGATCTTCAGGGACTACGACTACTACGCCCCCCAGTTCTGGATTGCTGCACGCTATCTCGAGTCGGTCAGCATGCTTCTGGGCTTCGCCTTCCTGGGGACCCGAAGGCGCGTGAACGGCTCGCTGGCGATCGGCGGCTTCTTCCTGGTCACCTTGTGGCTGGCAAGCTCCATCCTGTACTTCAAGAACTTCCCTGTCTGCTTCGTCGCCGGCAAGGGGCTGACACCGTTCAAGGTGACCAGCGAATACATCATCTGTTCACTGATGCTGGCCAACCTGGGGCTGCTGTATTGGCGTAGACGCCATTTCGACCCGAAGGTGTACCGGCTGATCAGCTGGTCGGCGGTGCTGATGATCGCCATGGAACTGTGCTTCACGCTGTATGTATCGGACTCGATGAGCGATGCCGTGAACCAGGCCGGCCACCTGCTCAAGATCGGCACTTTCTACCTGATCTACAAGGCCGTGGTGGTGACGGCGCTGCGCGACCCCATGAGCCTGCTGTTTCGCGAACTCGGCCAGAAGGAGGCCGAACTCGAGACGCGGGTCATCGAAAGAACCCATAAGCTGGCCGAAAGCGAGAAGCGCTTTCGTGCGATGGCCGACAGCGCGCCGGTGCTGATCTGGATTTCCGGTCTGGACAAACTTGGCTTCTGGTTCAACAAGGTCTGGCTTGATTTCACCGGCCGCACGATGGAACGGGAAGTGGGCCATGGCTGGACTGAAGGCGTGCACCCGGAGGATCTGGATCGCTGTCGGACGACCTACATGAGCGCCTTCGACGCCAGGCAGGGTTTCGAGCTGGAGTACCGATTGCGCCGCTTCGACGGTGCATACCGCTGGTTGCTCGGAAGCGGTGTGCCGCGCTTTGACGACAAGGGACGCTTCCCGGGCTTCATCGGCTCGTGCGTCGACATCACGGACCGAAAGCGCACCGAGCAGCGCCTGATCCGGGAGAGCGAGAAGAACCTGGCGCTGCTGCACAACGCCAGCGACGGCATCACCATCATGGATGGCAACGCCCAGGTCATTGAAGTCAGCGAATCCTTCTGCGCCATGCTCGGCTATGCGCGCGACGAGATGATCGGCATGCACGTGGCCGAGTGGGACTGTGGTTTCGCCAGCCACGACGAGCTGATGGCCGCGTTCCGCCTACAGTTCGATCATCCGGCGCGCTCGCTGTTCCAGACCCGCCACCGGCGCAAGGATGGAAGCATCTACGACGCCGAGGTCAGCGGCTGTCCGATTCAGCTGGACGGGGCCACGGTGCTGTTCAACTCGACGCGCGACATCACGCAGCGCAAATGCGACGAGGAGAAGCTTCAGCTTGCCGCCAGCGTGTTTTCGCATGCGCGCGAGGGCATCATGATCACGACCTCGGATGGAACGATCGTCGAGGTCAACGACACCTTCACCCGCATCACCGGCTTCAGCCACGACGAAGTTCTGGGCAGGAACCCGCACCTGCTCAGTTCGGGGCGCCAGAGCAAGGAGTTCTACGCCGCGATGTGGCGCGAACTGATCGATACCGGGTACTGGTACGGCGAGATCTGGAACCGGCGCAAGGACGGCGAGGTCTACGCCGCCATGCAGACGGTGAGCGCCGTGCGCGACGCGCAGGGCCATACCCTGCAGTACGTGGCGCTGTTTTCCGACATCACGCCGATCAAGGCGCATCAAACCCAGCTCGAATACATCGCCCACTACGACGCGCTCACGCGCCTGCCCAACCGCGTGCTGCTGTCGGACCGCCTGCACCAGGCCATGGCGCAGGCGCTGCGACGCAAGCAGCGCCTGGCCGTGGCATTTCTCGACCTCGATGGCTTCAAGGCGATCAACGACAAGCACGGGCACGAAGTGGGTGACCAGGTGCTGATTTCCGTCGCCGCGAACATGAAGCAGGCGCTGCGCGACGGCGACACGCTGGCGCGTCTGGGAGGTGACGAATTTGTCGCCGTGCTGCTTGACCTGATGGACTTCGAGGCCACACTGCCGATGCTCTCCCGCCTGCTAGAAGCCACGTCTCAGCCTTTGCAGATCGGTGAACTCAAGCTGCAGATTTCAGCCAGCCTGGGCGTGACCTTCTTCCCGCAGGCTCAGGAAGTGGACGCCGACCAGCTGCTGCGCCAGGCGGACCAGGCGATGTACCAGGCCAAGCTGGCTGGAAAGAACCGCTACCACGTGTTTGACGCGGAACTCGATCAAAGCGTGCGTGGCCGCCATGAGGGTCTGGAGCGCATCCGCCTGGCGCTCAGCGCCAACGAGTTTGTGCTGCACTTTCAGCCCAAGGTCAACATGCGCACCGGGCAGGTGATCGGCGCCGAGGCCTTGATCCGCTGGCAGCATCCGACCCGCGGACTGCTGATGCCGGCGCAATTCCTGCCGATCATCGAGGACCATGCGCTCGCCGTGGACGTGGGCGAGTGGGTGCTGGACAGCGCCCTGGTCCAGATGGAGCAATGGCACGCCTGCGGCCTGGCCCTTGGCGTCAGCGTGAATGTCGGCGCACGCCAGCTGCAGCAGGCCGATTTTTCCGAGCGCCTGCGCCACATTCTTGCGGCGCACCCGGATGTCAGCCCCAGCCAATTGCAGCTGGAAGTGCTGGAAACCAGCGCCCTCGAAGATGTGCTACTGACATCCACCGTGATCGAGGCCTGCCGCCAGTTGGGCGTGACGTTTTCGCTCGACGATTTCGGCACCGGCTACTCCTCGCTCACCTACCTCAAGCGGCTGCCGGTGGCGCAGCTCAAGATCGATCAGAGCTTCGTGCGCGACATGCTGGACGACCCCGACGACCTGGCCATTCTCGACGGCGTTGTCGGCCTGGCAAGGGCCTTCAACCGCGAGGTCATTGCCGAGGGTGTGGAGAGCGTGGAATGCGGCACGATGCTGATCCAGCTGGGCTGCGAATTGGCCCAGGGCTATGGCATCGCGCGCCCGATGCCTGCGCACGAGATGCAGGCCTGGGCAGCTGCGTGGCGGCCCGATCCGTCCTGGGTCGATGTGCGCGCGGTCAGCCGCGACGACCTGCCGCTGCTGTTTGCCAGCGTCGAGCACAGCGCCTGGGTCAAGAGCCTGGAAAACCACCTCAAAGGAGAGCCTGAGACGGCGTCGCCCCTGGATCCGCATGATTGTCATTTCGGCGCGTGGCTCGAGGGCGCGGGCGTGGCACGCTACGGTGCGCTGCCCGGCTATCGCGCCGTTGAGCTGCTGCACCTCAAGGTGCACGCGCTCGCCGCCGAGCTGATGCAGCAAAGGGCCCTGGGCCGCAGTGCCGAGGCCGTGTCCCGACTGGGTGAAATCCATGCGCTGCGGGATGCACTGCTTGGCCATCTGGCGCTGCTGTTGCAGCAAGGGCCGCCATCCTGAGCAGCTGGTTTGCCACCTGGTGCCAACGGCGTGCAGCCGGAGGTTGCACCGCGCTGCGGGACCTCAGTACGCGACAACGGCCAGGGCAGACCCCTTGAACGGATCCTCCTGGCGCGACTTGCGCGCTGCCGCTCGGACCGGCGGCGGGGGCTCGACCGAAGTGCCCGCGGGAACGCCCGTGGCGTCTCCGAGCGCGGTATAGCCAGGCAGGGCACCGGAACCGTCGCTGCCCTGTTTTTCGGCAGTGGAATTCGTCGGAAGCAGAAACAGGCCGGTCGCGGTGATCATGCCGATGATGGCGAAACCGATGACGAGACTGTGCCTGGCGGCGTCTTTGCTGGTGTGGCTTGTAGACATGGGGTGTTCCTTTTGCGTCAAGGGCGATGAACGATTCCAGCGCCCTCTCTGGTAAGTACGCAGATCACCGCGGAAATCGGCCACGTTGGTGGAAATATTTTTTCAGCGCTGCGGGCGCCGCCTGATGCGTCGCCTTGGCGACGCACTCAAGGTTTCTCCCGAGTGCGCAAACGCGCAACGCCGCGCAACATGCGATTTGCGCAAACCCGTCCAGCTCCGCCGTCACCAAGGAACACCATGCATCTTCCCCATCGCCTTGTCACCGCCCTTGCCCTTTCCCTGTGTCTTGCGCAAGGCGCTGCGGCGCAGACCTTGCCCGCGCCCGAATCCGTGGAGATCGGCAAGCTGGGGCTGATGAGCACGTTTCCGCCCGTGGACAGCCAGCGCGTGGACCTGAGCAATTCCTACAAATACCCCCAATTGCGCTGGACCATGCAGCACCTGCGCGAACTGGTTCCCACGCACAACATCCGTCGCGGTGGCGCCCCGGTGTCTGCCCTGCCGCTGAACCTCAAGCCGATTGGCAGCTTTGCCTTCGATGACGACAAGGGCAACAAGACCACCATCGATACGTGGTTCAAGTCCAGCTACGGCGACGCCATCGTGGTCCTGCACAAGGGGCGCATCGTGTACGAGCGCTACGACAACCAGATGACGCCGTCGACGCCGCATCTGATGTTCTCCATGACCAAGTCCTTCACCGGCTTGATGGCAGCGCAGCTGGCGCACGACGGCAAGATCGACCCCAACGCCCAAGTCACCCAATACGTGCCCGAACTGGCCGGCAGCGCCTGGGGCGACATGAAGGTGCGCGAGGTCATGGACATGACCGGTGCCGTGCGCTTTCGCGAGGTCTACACCGACCCGAGCACGGAGATTTTTGGCTACAGCTGGGCCAGCGGGCTGCTGCCACGTCCCGCCGGCTATCAGGGGAAGACCAACATCTATGACTTCCTGAAGACCCTGCAGAAGGAGGGCGAACACGGTGCCGGCTTCGTCTACCGCACGGTTCATTCGGAGGTGCTGGGCTGGATCGTTTCGCGGGCCACCGGCAAACACTGGGCCGATTTGATGAGCGAGAACCTCTGGCAGAAGCTGGGCATGGAAGAGGATGCCTACGTCATGGTGGATTCCGTGGGCACGCCGCTGCAGGGCGCCGGGCTCAACGCCAGCGCGCGCGACCTGGCGCGTTTTGGCGAAATGCTGCGCCGCGGCGGCGAATTCAACGGCCAGCGCATCTTTGACAAAGCCGTTCTGGACGACACGTTTGTCAAAGGTGGCGACCGCGAGAAGTTCAAGGCCGGCGGCATGCCTTTCAGGCCCGGCTACAGCTACCGCAACCAGTGGTGGATGCTACACAACGCCGACGGCGCCTACGAAGCATCCGGCATTCACGGCCAGATGATCCACATCAACCCGGCAGCCGAGATGGTGGTGGTCAAGCTGGCCTCGCACCCGGTAGCGGGCGCCGGCTTCACGCACGCGATGACGCTGAAGGCCTGGGCGGCACTGGCGCAGGCAGTCCAGCAGTAGCTCGCGGGGAGAAGCCAGGCGCCGAACGGCAGGCGCGAACACCGGGTCCCATGCGGCGCGGTTGCTGGTAGAGTCACGGTGTGCCGGGGCCGATCAGGGATTTGATCGGCCTGCCTGCCGCCCTTTTCCCTCTGGCGGCGCTGTCAGCTTTTCGACGATATCGAAAGCGCCGCGCCATCACGAACCCGATGCCCTTTTCATGACCTTGTCGCGCCTCATCGCCCAGTTTGTCCGAGACCACTGGCGCGCCTACGGCGTGTCGGCGCTGATGCTCGCCACCGTGGCTGCGCTCACGGCGTCCATTCCGCGCCAGGTCGGCGCGATGGTGGATGAACTGGCTGCAGGCCGTCTGGCTGGCAGCGCGCTGCTGCAGCGCTTGGGCGTGCTGCTGCTGGTGGGTGCCGTCATCTATTTCTTGCGCGTGGGCTGGCGGCTGCAACTGTTCGCGGCGAGTTATCAGCTGGGCGTGCAACTGCGCACCCAGCTCTACCAGCGCCTGTGCCAGCAGGGTCCCAGTTTCTTCCAGACGCAGCGCACCGGTGACCTGATGGCGCTGGCCACGAACGACGTGGACGCGGTCGAGATGGCGTCGGGCGAGGCCATGCTGGCCGGCTTTGACGGCTCGCTCACGCTGGTGATGGTGGTGGCGATGATGACGCTGGGCGTGGACTGGCGCCTGGCGCTGGCGGCGCTGCTGCCGTTTCCGTTCATGGCGCTGGCGTTCTGGCATATCTCGGAGCAGATTCACCGCGCGTCCAAGGATTCGCTGCAGTGTTTCAGCCGCCTCAACGACCACGTGCAGGAAACACTGACCGGGGTGCGCACGCTGCGCGCGCTCGGGCTGGAGGCGCGCAGCGCGCAGACCTTTGCCGAGCTGGCGGAGAACGCCGCCGCCGCCAGCCTGCGCGCCCAGCGCTGGGAGGCGGCCTACGAGCCGGCCGTGGGCACGGCGCTGGTGAGCGCCTCCGTGCTCACGCTCTCGGTTGGCGGCTATTTCGTCTGGCAGGGCGAACTCAGCATCGGCACGCTCACGGCCTTCACCATGTACCTGGGCCAGCTGATCTGGCCCATGTTTGCCGCGGGCTGGGTGCTGTCGCTGCTGGAGCGCGGGCGCGCCGCCTGGAGTCGGTTGCAGCCGGTGCTGCACACACCGTTGTCGATCGACGACCACGGCAGCGTGGCCGCCGTGACACCCGGCGACCTGTGCTTTGCCGGCGTGCAGCTGCGCTACCCGGGGCAACAGCAGGACGCGCTGAGCGAGCTGTCGTTCCAGCTGCCCGCGGGCCAGACGCTGGGCATCGTCGGACCCACCGGCGCCGGCAAGTCCAGCGTCGTGCGCCTGATCCTGCGCCAGTACGCGCCCGGCGCGGGCAGCATGACATGGAACGGCGTCGCGCTGCACGATTACCAGCTCGAGGCCCTGCACGGCGCCATCAGCTGGGTGCCGCAGGAGCCGTTCCTGTTCTCTGCCTCGGTCGCCGCCAACATCGGCTTGAGCAAGGCCGACGCCACCCGCGACGAGATTGAAAACGCGGCGCGCGCGGCCTGCATCCACGACGAAATCCTGCGCTTTCCCCAGGGCTATGAAACTCCCGTGGGCGAGAAAGGCGTGACGCTCTCGGGTGGCCAGCGCCAGCGCGTGGCGATTGCGCGCGCGTTGCTGACGGACGCTCCGCTGCTGTTGCTGGACGACGCGCTGTCGGCCGTGGACACGCAGACCGAAACCCAGATCCTGAACCACCTGCGCGATGCGCGTCGCGGTCGCAGCGTCATCATCGTGAGCCACCGCCTGAGCTCGGTGCTGGATGCGAATCACATCCTGGTGCTGCAGCACGCTCGCGTGACCGAAGCCGGCACGCACGCCGATCTGGTCGAACAGGACCATTGGTACGCCAGTCAGTGGCGCTACCAGCAACTGGAGGCCAGCCTTGCAGCAGACTGAGCCGCGCAACACGCGACAGGCCGTGGCGCTGCTCAAGCGCGCCGCCGCGCCCGAACACCGCCATCTCTGGCACGGCACGCTCTGGCTGCTGCTGGCCGCCGCGCTCGAGGCGCTGGGCCCGCTGCTGGGCAAGCACCTGATCGACCAGCACCTGCTGCCGCGGCATCTGGATCTGCCGCGCATGGCGCTGCTGCTGGGCGGCATGCTGGCGGTGGGCGTGAGCGCCAGCATCTTGCGTTACTACCAGCTCACGCGCTTTGCCGGTGTGGCCATGCGCTCGGTGCGGCGTCTGCGCGAGCAGGTCTACGGCCATGTGCTGCGCCTGCCCATGGCCTTCTTCGACAAGGCCATCACCGGCCAGCTGGTGAGCCGCGTGACCAACGACACCGAGCAGGTGAAGAACCTGTACGTGCAGGTGCTGTTCGTCATGCTCGACAGCTCCATCGTGGTGCTCGGGGCGATGGCGGCCATGGCCTGGCTCGATTGGCGCCTGATGCTGATCGTGCTGCTGCTGGTTCCGGCCGCGGGCGTGATCGTCTGGTTCTACCAGCGCGCCAGCGCACCGGCCGTGGCCCGTGCCCGTGAAAAGCGCAGCGACATCAACGCCCAGATGGCCGAGTCGATTTCCGGCATGGCCGTGCTGCAGGCGAGCAATGCCGAAGCGCGCTTTCGCGCGCGCTTTGACGCCACCAACGAGCAGCACTACCAGGCGCGCGTGGCCGAGCTGCGCGCCAATGCCTGGCTGCTGCGCCCGATGCTGGACCTGATCAACGTGCTGCTGCTGGTGCTGGTGATCTACGGCTTCGGCCAGCGCCAGCTCGCGGGCATCGAGGTCGGCATCCTGTACGCCTTTGTCAGCTACATCGGCCGCGTGGTCGATCCGCTGATCCAGATCACGCTGCAGTTCAGCCAGCTGCAGCAGGCGGTGGTGGCGGCTTCACGCGTGAACACGCTGCTGCAGGAGCCGCTTCCCCAGGCCGTGGGGGGCGTACAGCGCATCTCGCAGGGTCAGGTCAGCCTGCGCAACGTGAGCTTTGGCTACGACCCGCAGCACCCGGTGCTGCGCGACCTGACGCTGGACATTCCTGCGGGTGCGTTTTACGGCGTGGTGGGGCACACCGGCAGCGGCAAGTCCACGCTGCTGAGCCTGCTGCTGCGCTTCTACACGGCGCAGTCCGGGCGCATCGCCATCGACGGCACGCCGCTGGCGGCGTTCAGCGACGAGGACTTCCGCGCCGACGTGGGACTGGTGCCGCAGGACCCGTTCCTGCTGGCGGCGAGCGTGCGCGAGAACATCGCCATGGGTCGGCCATTGAGCGACGCGCAGATCGAAACCGCCGCGCGCGCAGCGCACTGCCACGACTTCGTGCTGCAGCTGGAGCAGGGCTACGACACGCCGCTGGGCGAGGGCGGGGCGCGGCTTTCGGTCGGGCAAAAGCAGCTCATCGCGATTGCGCGCGCGCTGGCTGCGCAGCCCCGCATCCTGTTCCTGGACGAAGCTACCGCTCACATCGACTCCGAGACCGAGCAGATCGTGCAGCTTGCGCTGAACGAGTTGCGCACACGGGTGACGCTGATCGCGATCGCGCATCGCTTGTCCACCATCCGTGACGCGGACCGCATCATCGTGCTGAATCACGGTCGCATCCAGGAGCAGGGAACGCACGCCGAACTGATGGCGATGGAAGGCGGGGTTTACCAGCGGCTGTACGCGATGCAGCAGCTGGGGGAATGATGCCGCCGCGCCAGCGGTAAAGATGTGTATCCGTTGACCCGCGGCGTCGTCCCAAGCTCACTCAGCGGCGTTGCATAAGGGTTCGTACCATCGAAAGGACACCATGAACAAGTTGATTGCCTTGCTTTTCGCCGCAGCAGCGGTCACGTCGGCCAGCGCGGGCACCAGCGTCGGTGTTTCCATCGACATCAACCAGCCCGGCGTCTACGGCCGCATCAACATCGGCAATGTGGCTCCGCCCATGGTGGTCTATCCGCAGCCGGTGATCATCATGCAGACGCCCATGGCCGTGCACCAGCAGCCGATTTACCTGTATGTGCCGCCGGGACACCAGAAGAACTGGGCCAAGCATTGCGCGCGCTACAACGCCTGCGGTCAGCCGGTCTATTTTGTGCAGGAACGATGGGTGCAGGAACGCTATCAGCAGCACCAACGCGATGCGGAACGTGACCGCCATGAGCACGGTCGCGGCGACCGTGGCGATCGTGGCGACCATGGCCGCGGCAACCAGAGAGAGGGTGAAGGCCGGCATTGATGGCGCACAGCCGGCTTTCAGGCTTTGACTCCCTGGTCGCCGAGCGTTGCCAGGAACAAGGGCAGGGGATTTTCAGGCATGCGGGCGCATGGGCAGGAGGGTATATTCTGTCCAGAGTCCCAACCGAACGGAAATCCCATGACGCCCTCCCATTTCCCTCTGTCCCGCCGCGCCCTCAACGTCGCACTGGGCGCAGCGTTCTGTCTAGCCGGCGGCCTGGCGCCTGCCCTGGCCGCCACCCCCAAGGACACGCTGGTCGAGGCCTTTGCCTTTGACGACATCATCACCATGGACCCGGCGGAGTCGTTCGAGATTTCCGCGGGCGAGATCATGGGCAACAGCTACGACCGGCTCATCCGCTTCGACGTCAGCGACCCGTCCAAGCTGCACGGCGACGTGGCCAAGTCATGGACCGTGTCGCCCGACGGCAAGACCTACAGCTTCGAACTCAAGCCGAATCTGAAGTTCGCCTCGGGCAACGCGCTCAGCGCCGAGGACGTGGTGTATTCGCTGCAGCGCGCAGTGATTCTGGACAAGAGCCCAGCCTTCATCCTGACGCAGTTCGGCTTCAGCAAGGACAACGCCAAGGACAAGATCCGGCAGACCGGAGCACTCACGCTCACGCTCGAGACCGACAAGGCCTACGCCCCGACCTTCGTGCTGAACTGCCTCACCGCCAACGTCGCGGCGATCGTGGACAAGAAGCTGTTGCTGACGCAGGAGCAGGCCGGCGACATGGGCTATGGCTGGCTCAAGACCCATTACGCCGGCTCGGGACCGTTCAAGATCCGCGAATGGCGTGCCAACGAAATCGTCACGCTGGAGCGCAACGACAACTACTACGGTCCCAAGGCCAAGGTGGCGCGCGTGATCTACCGCCATGTGAAGGAAGCCGCCACGCAGCGCCTGATGCTGGAGAAGGGCGACATCGACATCGCGCGCAACCTCTCGCCGCAGGACCTGGCGGCGCTGGCGTCCAACAAGGACATCCGCACCACGACCACGCCCAAGGGGACGGTGTACTACGTCAGCCTGAACATGAAGAACCCGAACCTGGCCAAGCCCGAAGTGCGCGAAGCCATGAAGTGGCTGGTGGACTACGCCGCCATCGGCGACACGCTGATGAAGAACGTGGGCGTGGTGCACCAGAACTTCCTGCCCATCGGATTGCTCGGCGGCAGCAAGGTCAATCCGTACAAGCTGGACGTGGCCAAGGCCAAGGTGCTGCTGGCCAAGGCCGGTCTGCCCAACGGCTTCAAGGTGACGATGGACGTGCGCACGGTGCAGCCGGTGCAGGGCATTGCCGAAGCGATTCAGCAAAGCGCCAAGCTCGCGGGCATCGAGATCGAGATCCTGCCGGGCGACGGCAAGCAGACCCTGACCAAGTACCGGGCCCGCACCCACGACATGTACATCGGCCCCTGGGGCGCCGACTACTGGGACCCGCACACCAACGCCGACACCTTCGCGCGCAACCCGGACAACAAGGACGACGCCAAGTCCAAACCCCTGGCCTGGCGCAACGCCTGGGACATCCCCGAGCTGACGAAGAAGGCCGACGCTGCGGTGCTGGAGCGCGATCCGGCGAAACGCAAGGCCATGTACGAAGAGATGCAGACCGAGTTTCGCAAGACCAGCCCGTTCGTGATCATGTTCCAGCAGTCCGAAGTGGCGGCGTTCCGCTCCAACGTGGAAGGCCTCAAACTGGGCCCCACCTTCGACACCAACTACGTGTTTGGTGTCTCCAAACGCTGACGACGTATGGCCCCCACGTTCGCCACTTCGTGTGCTTCACTGCCCCCCATGGGGGCTAGGTCGGCTTGGGGCGGCCCTGCGCCGACCTGATGGGGTATCTGGAACTGGACGTCGGGCAGCGGCGCAGCGGTGCGCGCATGCTGTCGGCGCTGAAAGTATTTGGCCGCTTTGTGTCCGCCCTGGCGCTCACCTACCTGGGCCTGCTGGCGGTGACCTTCTTCATCGGGCGCGTGATCCCGGTGGACCCGGTGCTGGCGATCGTGGGCGACCACGCCACGGAACAGGTGATGGCGCGTGTGCGTGAAGAGCTGGGCCTGAACAAGCCACTGTGGGAGCAGTTTTTCATCTACATCAGCAAAGTCCTGCACGGCGACTTCGGCACTTCGGTGCTGACCTCGCAACCGGTGCTGCAGGACATCGCGCGCACCTTTCCCGCCACGCTGGAACTGGCCACGCTGGGCATCCTGATCGGCGCCGGCGTCGGCGTTCCGCTGGGCGTATGGGCTGCGGTGCGGCGCGGCGCTCTGGTCGATCAGGTGGTGCGGGTCATGGGCCTGATCGGCTATTCGGTGCCGATCTTCTGGCTGGGCCTGATGGCGCTGCTGCTGTTCTATGCGCGCCTGGGCTGGGTCGGTGGGCCGGGCCGGCTGGACGTGGCCTTTCAATACTCTGTCGAGCCCGTCACCGGCATCCTGCTGCTCGACGCCGCTATGGCCGGCGAGTGGGAGGCCTTCGGCAACGCGCTCACGCACCTGATCTTGCCGGCTTCGCTGCTGGGCTATTTTTCACTCGCCTACATCAGCCGCATGACGCGCTCCTTCATGCTGAATGAACTGAGCCAGGAGTACGTGGTGGCGGCGCGCGCCAAGGGACTGTCCGAGACGCGCATCATCTGGCGCCACGCGCTGCGCAACGCCATGGTGCCGCTGGTGACCGTGATCGCGCTCTCCTACGCGGGTCTGCTCGAAGGCTCGGTCCTGACCGAGACTGTTTTCGCCTGGCCGGGGCTGGGCCTGTACCTCACGAACTCGCTGCAGAACGCCGACATGAACGCGGTTCTGGGCAGCACCATTGTGGTCGGTTCGGTCTTCATCGGCCTGAACCTGCTGTCGGACTTGCTGTACCAGTGGCTCGATCCGAGGACGCGCACGCGATGAAGCCAATCACCGTTGCGCCAAGCGAAAGCCGGCACCAGTGGCTGATGTCCGAGCGGCCGCAATCGCGCCGTCAGGCGTCCCTGGGTCGCGCCTACAGCGCCTGGCGCGGCTTTGCGCGCAACCGGCTGGCGCTGCTGGGCCTGGCGATCGTGATCGCGCTGGTGCTGATCGCCCTCTTCGCCGACGCGCTCGCGCCCTATTCGGCCTATATCGGCGACCTGCGCACCACGCGACTATTGCCTCCGTCGTCGTCCCACTGGTTCGGCACCGACGACCAGGGCCGCGACATCCTGTCGCGCGTGCTGGTGGGTTCGCGCATCACGCTCACGGTCGTGATGCTGGTGGCGGTTCTGGCCGCGCCCATCGGCTTGCTGGTGGGCACCGTGGCGGGCTACGCCGGCGGCTGGGTGGACGCGGTGCTGATGCGCGTCACCGACATCTTCCTGGCGTTTCCGAGGCTGATCCTTGCGCTGGCCTTCGTCGCCGCCTTGGGCCCGGGGATCGCGAACGCGGCGCTGGCGATCGCCATCACTTCGTGGCCGCCGTATGCGCGCATCGCCCGGGCTGAAACGCTCACGCTCAAGCACAGCGACTTCATCGCCGCCGTGCGATTGCTCGGTGCCTCGCCCTGGCGCATCGTGCTGCGCCACATCATGCCGCTGTGTCTGTCCTCGGTGATTGTGCGCGTCACGCTCGACATGGCCGGCATCATCCTTACCGCCGCGGGTCTGGGCTTTCTCGGTCTGGGCGCGCAGCCACCCATGCCCGAGTGGGGCGCGCTCATCGCCAACGGGCGCCTTTATGTGCTGGACCAGTGGTGGGTCGCGGCCGCTCCCGGCGCGGCCATCTTCATCGTGAGCCTGGCCTTCAACCTGCTGGGCGACGGTCTGCGCGACGCCCTCGATCCGAAAGCGCAGGCATGAGCTACCTGGCGAGGGGCCCCGGCGCAGCCGGGGATCGACAGCAAAGCGAATGTCTGCCGTGGGCCGACACCGCCGACAGGGGAGACGGCGCCAGGCGTCGGAGGCACACGCATGAGTGATCACGCCGCTCCAGTGCTGTTGGTGCAAGACCTGCGCGTGTCGTTCCCGAACCGCGACGGCGGACGCAACGAGGTGGTGCGAGGCGTGTCGTTAAAGCTGGGGCGAGAGCGGCTGGGCATCGTCGGCGAATCGGGCTCGGGCAAGTCGCAGACCGGGCGCGCCATCCTGGGTCTGACGGCCGCCGGCGGCCAGGTGAGCGCGCAGCGCCTCGAGTTCCACGGCACCGACCTGCTGCGCTGCACGCCGCAGCAACGGCGCGAGCTGCGCGGCGGTCGCATCGCCATGGTGCTGCAGGACCCCAAGTATTCGCTCAACCCGGTGATGCGCATCGGCGAGCAGGTGGTGGAGACGCTGCGCGCGCACACCAAGGTATCCAAGCGCGAAGCCAAGGAGCGTGCGTTGGCAGCGCTGAAGTCGGTGCAAATCGACGACCCGCAGCGCGTCTTCAACTTGTATCCGCACGAGGTCTCGGGCGGCATGGGTCAGCGCGCCATGATCGCCATGATGCTCATCGCCAACCCCGAGCTGCTGATCGCCGATGAGCCCACGTCCGCGCTGGACGTGACGGTGCAACTCGAGGTGCTCGCGCTGCTGGATGCCCTGGTACAGCAGCGCGGCATGGGCCTGATCTTCATCTCGCACGACCTGCGCCTGGTGGCCAGCTTTTGCGACCGCGTGCTGGTGATGTACGCGGGCAAGATCGTGGAAGAAATTGCAGCCAAGGATCTGGCCAACGCCCAGCATCCCTACACCCGCGGCCTGCTCAACTGCCTGCCACAGCTGGGCCAGGACCGGCATCCGCTGCCGGTGCTGGATCGGCGCGAGGAGTGGGCGCTGTGAATCACCCACATTGGGGACTGGAGGTGCAACACCTGCGCGTGGAATACGACGGTTTTGTTGCCGTGGCCGACACGAGTTTTATCGTGCATCCGGGCGAGAGCTTCGGCATCGTGGGCGAATCAGGCTCGGGCAAGTCCACCGTGCTGCGAGCCATCTGCGGGTTGGCGCCGCTGGCCGCGGGTAGCGTTCAGCTGGTGGCTCCACCGGGTGCTGAGTCAGCCCTTCCCGCTCCCGGCAGCAAGTCGTTCAGACGCAGCGTGCAGATGGTGTTTCAGGACCCCTATGGCTCGCTCCATCCGCGCCAGACCGTGGACCGCATCCTGGCCGAACCGCTGGCGATCCACGACGTGGCAGACGCTCAGGCGCGCATCGAACGTGCACTGGATGAGGTGGGTCTGGGAGACGGTTTTCGCTTTCGCTATCCGCACCAGCTCTCAGGTGGGCAGCGCCAGCGCGTGGCGCTGGCGCGGGCGCTGATTCTGGAGCCGCAGATCCTGCTGCTGGACGAACCCACGTCGGCGCTGGACGCATCGGTGCAGGCAGAAATTTTGAACCTGTTGGAAGAACTGCGTGCGCGCCGCGGTCTGACCTTCATCCTGGTGAGCCACGACTTGGCGGTGGTCACGCACCTGTGCGATCGTCTGCTGGTGATGCAGCGCGGCCAGACGGTGGAGATGCTCGCGGCCGCCGATCTGGCGCGGCACAAGGTGACGCAGGACTACACGCGTCGACTGATGTTCGCCTCGGGCGGGTTCAGTCGCGGGACCGCGTAATCACCCGGAACAGGCCAACATTCGACGCTACCAGCCGACCACGGCGCCGTCAGTGCGTGGTTCGGTGCCACCGCACATCACGCCCGCCTGATCGCGCCAGATGATCTGGCCGCGGCCGAAGGCGAGCCGGTTGTTCTGCCAGTTGACGTCGTGCCCGCGCGCCGCCAGACCGCGAAACAGATGCTCGCCGGTGCTGCGCTCGATGTTGACCAAGCGGCCGCTCTCCCACTCCCAGCGCGGCGCATCCAACGCGGCCTGCGGATTCAGATGGAAGTCCACGGTGTTCATCACCACCTGCACATGGCCCTGCGGCTGCATGAAGCCGCCCATCACGCCGAAGGGCCCGACCGGCACACCGCCACGCGTCATGAAGCCCGGAATGATGGTGTGATAGGGGCGCTTGCCCGGCGCAATACAGTTGGGATGCGCGGCGTCGAGCGAGAAGTTATTGCCCCGGTTGTGCAGCGCAATGCCGGTGCCCGGCACCACCATGCCGCTGCCAAAGCCCATGTAGTTGCTCTGGATCAGCGACACCATGTTGCCCTCGGCGTCGGCCGTGCTCAGATAGACCGTGCCGCCGCGCGCCGGTGTGCCCGGCAGCGGCAGGCTCGCGCTCTCGCCGATCAGCGCGCGCCTCTCGTCGGCGTAGGCCTGTGACAGCAGATCGGCCACCGACACGCGCATGTGTTTTGGGTCGGCGATGTGCGCCAGGCCGTCGGCAAACGCCAGCTTGAGCGCTTCGATCTGACGGTGGTGGGTGAGCACCGAGTCGCGCTCCGAAAAATCGAAACCCTGCAACAGGTTCAGCGCGATGAGTGCGACCAGACCATGGCCGCTCGGCGGGATTTCCCAGACGTCAAAGCCGCGGTAGTTGACGCTGATCGGATCCACCCATTCGACCTGGTACGCCGCCAGATCGGCCGCCGACAGATGTCCCCCGGCGCCCTGCACACAGGCTGCGATGCGTTCGGCCAGGGCGCCGCGGTAAAAGCTCGCTGCGCCGCTTTCGGCGATGGATTGCAAGGTGTCGGCGTGCGCCGCCGAGCGCCAGACCTCGCCCGCGTTGGGCGCACGCTCGGGCGCAAAAGTGTCGAACCACGGCTTGAAATGCGGCGCCGTCAATTCGGTGCGGAACAGTTTTGTCGCCTGCTGCCAGGCGTAGGCCACCGAAGGCGACACCGCATAGCCGTCGCGCGCATAGCCAATGGCCGCGGCCATCGACTGCGTCAACGGCAGGCGCCCGAAGCGCTGCGCCAGCGCGGCCCAGGCTGCCGGTGTGCCGGGAACGGTCACCGGCAGCGGTCCGTATTTGGGCATGGTCTTGTGGCCCAGCTGGGCCAGGCTCTGCTGCGTGCTGGCCGCAGCGGCGGGACCGCTGGCATTGAGGCCGTGCAGCTTGCCGCCATGCCACACCAGCGCGAAGGCGTCGCCGCCGATGCCGTTGGCTGTGGGCTCCAGCACCGTCAGCGCGGCGGCCGTGGCCACGGCCGCGTCGATGGCGTTGCCACCGGCTTGCAGCACCTGCAAGCCCGCCTGCGCTGCGAGCGGCTGCGAGGTTGCAACCATGCCGCGGCGGGCGTAGACCACGTTGCGCCGCGATGGATAGGGATAGTTCTGGGCATCAAATGACAGCATGGTGACGACTTTCTCAGTGATAAATGGAAGCCGTGCGCCGCGCCGGGCCGCCCCAAGCAAGCACAGCCCCCTCGGGGGGCAGCGTAGTACACGGAGTGACAAGCATGGGGGCACATTTATTTATGACGCGGATCGAGCGCGTCGCGCAATCCGTCGCCCAGCAGGTTGAAGGACAGCACCAGCAGGAAGATCGACAGGCCCGGCCAGATCGCCATCCAGGGCGCGTTGTCGACGTAGTTCTTGGCGGTGTTGAGCATGCTGCCCCAGCTCGGCGCGGGCGGCTGCTGGCCCAAGCCGAGGAAGGACAGGCTGGCTTCGGCGATGACGGCCGCGGCGATGGCCAGCGTCGCCTGCACGATCAGTGGCGGCAACACGTTGGGCAGCACATGGCGCAAGGCGATGCGCCAGTGCGGGTTGCCGACCGCGCGCGCTGCTTCGACAAAGTCCTCGACCTTCACCGTCAGCACCTGCGCCCGGGTGAGCCGGATGAAGATGGGCGTGGCGGAGACGCCGATGGCCACCATGGCGTTGGTCAAGCTCGGCCCCAGGAAGGCCGCCAGCGCGATCGCCAGGATCAGGAACGGCACGGCCAGCATGGCGTCGGTCAGGCGTGAAATCACGCCATCGGTCCAGCCGCCGACATAGCCGGCGAGCAAGCCGATGGGAACGCCCAGCAGCATCGAAATGCAGACCGACACCAGCCCCGCCATGAGCGACGCGCGTGCGCCCCAGATCACCCGTGACAGCACGTCGCGCCCGAGCTCATCCGTGCCCAGCAGATGGGCCGCAGATGGCGCCTTGCGCACCGCGCTCCAGCTCGTGGCCACCGGGTCGAAGGGCGCAATCCAGGACGCACACAGCGCCGCTGCGATGAACAACAGCACGATCAGCAGGCCCAGCATCGCGCCGCGCCGACGCAGCAGACGTGCCCAGGCGCGCCGGGCCGGCGAAGCAACGGGTGGCAATCCAGGGGCCCCGGATTGCCGCGCTTCGCTCGCAATGACGGATGAGTCCATATCTCTAGCCTCGCATCCGTGGATTGACGTAGAAGTACGCCAGGTCGGCCAGCAGGTTCAGCGCGATGTAGACGCTCGAGGTGAACAGCACCACGCCCTGCACCACCGCGTAGTCGCGGTTGAAGACGGCGTCGACGATGAGCTTGCCAAAACCCGGAATCGAAAACACCTGCTCGGTCAGCACCGCCCCCGACAACAGCGTGCCGAACTCCAGCGCACCCAGGGTGATGATGGGCGTGAGCGCATTGCGCAGCGCGTGCTTCAACACCACGCTGCGCTCGCTCAAGCCCTTGGCGCGCGCGGTGCGCACGTAGTCGGTGTTGAGGACCTGCAGCATGGCGCTGCGCGTGTGGCGCATGAGCACGGCGGCGATCGCATTGCCGAGCACGAACGCGGGCATGATCATCGCCGCCAGGTTGCCTTTCAAGTCTTCGAACGGGCTCACATAGCCCGAGGCCGGGAGCCAGCCGAGCGACACCGAGAACCACAGGATCATCAGGATCCCGAGCCAGAAATTCGGCGTCGACAGGCCCCATAAAGCGACGACGTTGGCCGCGTAATCCCACGCCGTGTCCTTGGCGACGGCGGAGATGATGCCGGCCGGTATCCCTATGGCCAGCGCAATCGTCATCGCCAGCAGCGCCAGTTCCAGCGTCACGGGCAGCTTGTCCTTGATCAGCTGCAGCACCGGCTGCTGGATGCGCAGCGATTCGCCCAGGTCGCCGTGCACCACGCCGGTCATCCAGTAGCCGTAGCGCACCGGCAGCGGCTCGTCCAGGTGCAGCTTCTGATGCAGATACGCCACCACGTTCGGGTCCTGCTCTTCGCCCGCAAGAATCACCGCCGGGTCTCCGGGCAGCAATTGCTGCAGACAGAAGATGATGATCGTGACGAGGAAGATCGTCGGGATCACGGCCGCGAGGCGTTTCGCGAAATAGCGCAGCATGGTCAGGAATTCAGCGCACTGGCCGCCATCACATCTTCAAACCCTGAACCCGCAGCAGCCCGTCGGGAATGCTGCGCACGCCGCTCAACTTCTTGCTGAACGCCCAGAGCCATTTGCGGTGGTACAGGTAGACGATGGGGCGGTCCTTGAGCGCCACGGCAGCGATCTGCTCAAACAGCTTGGCGCGCAGTGCCGGGTCCAGCGTGCTGCGCGACTTCGTCAGCAATTCATCGAGCTCGGGCTTGCAGTAGCCGGAATAATTCAGCGGCTGCTTGCAGCCATAGAAGCTGAACAGATTGCCGTCCGGATCGGCACGTCCGCTCCAGTTCAGCAGATAGGCCTCGAACTGCCCCTTGTCGGCCAGATTGAGCGAGGTGGCGAATTCGGTGGCCTGGATCTTGATGTCGAAGCCGGCCTCTTTCGCCATGGACTGGATCACCTGCGCCACCTTCTGTCCGTCCGAGGTGGTGGGCGTCATCAGGGTAAAGCTCGGGCTCGGCACGCCGGCCTCCTTGAGCAGGGCCTTGGCGCGCTCGATGTTGCGCTTCGGGATTGGATGGTTCTTCGCGTAGAACGGATTCGCCGTGGGCAACCACTGGTTGCCGGCCTCGCCTTCACCATCCACTGCCACCTGCACGATGCCGTCGCGATCCAGCGCGAGCTCCAGCGCCTCGCGCACGCGGGCGTCGCGTCCCAGCGGATTTTTTTGCGCCATCTCGTTGCCGCTGGTGTTGATGGTGATGCCCTGGTAGCCCAGCTCGGTGATGCGCGCCACGTTGAACTTCGCATCGGCCTTGAGCGCCGCCATGTCCGAGGAGGCGACACGCTCGATGAAGTCCAGCTGGCCGGACTTCAGGTTCGCCAGGCGCACGGTGGAGTCGACGATGGGCTGGTAAATCACCTTGTCGAAGTGGATCGCGTCCTTGTTCCAGTAGCTGGCGAAGCGCTTCAGCACGATGCGGTCCTGGGCCACGCGCTCGACGAATTCGAACGGCCCGGAACACACCGGCTTGGCACCGAAGTTCGTGGGGTTTTCCTGCGCCGCCTTGGGCGAGACCATCATGCCGGCGCGATCGGCCAGCACCGTGAGCAGCGGCGCAAACGGCGCGGCCAGGTTGAGCTTGACGGTCAACGGGTCCACCACGTCGACGCTGCTCACCGGCAACAGCTCGCCACGGCGGTTCGACCCCGCCAGATTCTTGTGCCGCTCAAGGTTGAACTTGACGGCCGCGGCGTCAAACTTCTGACCGTCGTGGAACGTCACGCCGGAGCGCAGCTTGAGCGTCAGCACCTTGTGGTCCGCCGACCATTGGTACGAGGTCGCCAGTTGCGGCACGATGGCCAGCTTTTCGTCCACGTCGAACAGCTTGTCGCACAGCGAGGCGAACACCACGCGGCCCACGAAACTGCGCGCCAGCGTCGGATCGAGCAGGTCCGGGTCTTCGGCCAGACCGACGCGCAAGGTCTGCGCGCCGGCGCTCGCGGCATTCAGGGCGCAGGCCAGCGTCAATGCAAGGGCGGTTAAAGGTCGGCCAAGGGTTGGAAAGGTGCGCATGGTTTCTCCGGGTGGATGAGGGATCAGGTCGGCACGGCGGGCAAAAACGCCGCCTGCAATTGTTCGAGTCGGCGGTTCGGCGCGCGCTCTTCGGTCTGCGGCTGCAGCGACGTCGGCAGCGCAATGTCGCGCCAGAAGTGGCAGGCCACGCTGTGCCCGGCCTCGCCGCTCAAGGCCGGAACCTCGTCGGTGCAGCGCGGCTGCGCATGCGGGCAACGGGTGCGAAAGCGGCAGCCCGAGGGCGGCGAAATCGGATTGGGCACATCGCCCTGCAACACCAGCCGGTGGCGCTTGCGCCCCGGTTCCGGCAGCGGAATCGCCTCCAGCAGCGCCTGCGTGTAGGGATGGCGCGGGCGCGAAAACAGGCTGTCCTTGTCGGCGTATTCGACGATCTGGCCCAGGTACATCACGGCCACGTGCGAGGCGATGTGCTTGACCACGGCCAGATCGTGCGCGATGAACACATAGGACAGGCCCAGCCGCCGTTGCAGGTCCTGCAGCAGATTGACCACCTGCGCCTGGATCGACACGTCCAGCGCGGACACGGCTTCATCGCAGACGATCAGCCTGGGCTCCACCGCCAGCGCCCGCGCGATGCCGATACGCTGGCGCTGCCCGCCGGAAAACTCGTGCGGATAGCGCTGCAGGTAGTGCGAACTCAGCCCCACCAGGTCCAGCAGTTCGGCCGCGCGCTCGCGTCGTCGACCGGTTGCCAGGCCGTGCAGGTTCAACGGCTCGGTCAGCGTTTGCGCCACCGTCATGCGCGGATTGAGCGACGAGTACGGGTCCTGGAAAATCATCTGCAGGTCGCGCCGTCGCACCCGCATCTCCTGATCCGACAGGCCCATCAGGTCCACGCCGTCGAACCAGACCTTGCCCGAAGTCGCGTCCAGCAGGCGCAGCAGCAGCCGGCCCAGCGTCGACTTGCCGCAGCCGGACTCACCCACCAGCGCCATGGTCTCGCCTGCGGCAAGGGAAAAGCTCACGCCGTCGACCGCGTGCACCGCCGCATCGCCGCGCGCGAACAGGCCGCGCTCCACGGGGAAGTGCTTGACCAGATGCTCCGCGCGCAGCAGCGGCGGCTTGGATACCGGTACCGGAGCGTTCATGGCTTGCCCTCCTGCCACGGCAGCGGCGCGTTCCAGCAGGCGGCGAAGTGACCGGGCTGCACTTCGCTCAGGGGCGGCGAAGCCGCTGTGCAGCGCGCTTCAGCAAAGGGGCAGCGCGCGGCAAAGCGGCAGCCGGCGAGCACCGTCATGGGTGTGGGCACCTGGCCCTCGATCGCGGCGAGGCGGCTTTGTTTGAGGTGCAGCTTCGGGATCGATCCCAACAGGCCAATGGTGTAGGGATGCTGCGGCTCGGAGAACAGGCGCTCGACGCTGGCGCGCTCGACCACGCGCCCGGCATACATCACGACCACGTCGTCGGCCAGTTCCGCGATCACGCCCAGGTCGTGCGTGATCAGGATGATGGCGGCGCCCGTGTCGGCGCGCAGGCTGCGCATCAGCTCCAGCACCTGCGCCTGGATGGTCACGTCCAGCGCGGTCGTGGGCTCGTCGGCGATCAGCAGTTGCGGCTCGCACGACAGCGCCATGGCGATCATCACGCGCTGGCGCATGCCGCCCGAGAGCTTGTGCGGATAGTCGTCGATACGCTGCTCGGGCGATGGAATGCGCACGCGCCGCAGCATCTCGATGGCGTGCGCTCGCGCGGCCGCGGGGTCCAGATTGCGATGGCAGCGAATCGCCTCGATCAACTGGTCGCCGATGGTGAAGGCTGGATTGAGCGAGGTCATCGGCTCCTGAAAGATCATCGCGATGCGGTTGCCGCGCAGGGCGCGCATTTCGCTTTCCGGCAGTTGCACCAGATCGATGCCGTCGAAGCGAATCGAACCGGCTGCAATGCGCCCCTGGCCCTTGGGCAACAGACCCATGATGGAGAGCGAGGTGACGCTTTTGCCGCAGCCGGACTCGCCCACAATGCCCAGCGTGCGCCCCGATTCGACCGAAAAACTGACGTCGTCGACGGCCGTGAATTCGCCGCCGTCGACCTTGAACGACGTCGTCAGGTTGCAGACTTCCAGCAAGGCGCTCATGGGGTTGCGCGATCGGCCTGAAAGCGCGCGATCTCGGCGTCGATCAGGCGCCGGTCGGTGATGCCCGCTGGCCGCTCGCGACTCGGCAGGCAACGGACGAAGGGCTGGAAGCGCTCCAGGCTGACCTGGTACAGGCGGCGCAGTTCGGCGATGGGCTCGGTGTGGTCATCCACCCGGATGTCGATCGCGGGATAATCCTGCCCGCTGTAGATCAGCAGCGCTGCGGCCTGCTTGCCGCGCTTGTCGCCGCCGGCCGCTTCGCCCGCGGCCAAAGCCTCCAGCAGGCGCTCGGCAAAAGGCATTTCGGCGTGGGCGGCATAGTGGTCGGCCGTGGCTTGGATGACCTGCGGGCCCGCCAGCATGTTGCCGGCCACGGAGAAGCCGTCGCGCAGCGTTTGACCACACCAGTCCACACACTCGGCACCGGTGTGCGCGGCGCCTCGACCCAGGGCGTCGATCAGATGCAATTGCCGTTGCGCGCTGCCCGCGTCGCTGGCCATCAGTTCCCGCAGCAGCTCGGCCGGGTCGCGCTGCTGCGCCATGCCAAGCAACGCCGGCGCCGCCAGCAGGGGGTTCACCAGGGCCTGCGTCGCGAGCGCGCCGACGTCGCTGCGCCCGTAGGGACAGAGTGCGCCGACCGCGAAGAAGCGGCTTGCGACCGCGACGCCGAGAGCGCCGCTGGCATCACGGGCCACGATGGACCAGGTCATGATCGTCCCCCAGCTGTCATTTCTCACCCGACTGCGCCAGCCGCTCGCTGCGCCAATACACGTCGTCGCCGCCGTTCATGCGGTTGAGCACGCGCGCCAGTACAAACAGCAGGTCGCTCAGGCGATTCAGATACTGGCGCGGCGTGTCCTTGAGCGCGTCCTGAGCACCCAGCGCAACCACTGCACGCTCGGCACGGCGAGCCACCGTGCGGCACACATGGGCCTGCGCGGCAGCCCGGATTCCGGCCGGCAGGATGAATTCCTGAAGGCGCGGCAAGGCCGCGTTGTGCTCGTCCAGCGCGACATCGAGCGCCAGCACGGCCTCGGCCTTGAGCAGCTCGAAGCCGGGGATCGACAACTCGCCCCCGAGGTTGAACAGCTGATGCTGGATTTCCACCAGCAGCGCGCGCACGGAGGCCGGCAGGTCTTCGCACAGCAGCACGCCGATGTGCGAATTCAGCTCATCCACCTCGCCCATGGCGTGCACGCGCAGGCTGTGCTTGGACACCCGGCTGTTGTCGCCCAGACCGGTGGTGCCGTCGTCGCCGGTGCGCGTGGCGATTTGTGTGAGGCGTTGTCCCATGATGGATCTCCTATGGCGCTATTGTCGCGCCTCGATGCGCCCCATGTCTCGAAGACGCCGAGTGGCCTCATGTAGCAGCAGGTCTGCAACGCCAATGGCATCAAAAGCCTGCTTCGCGCCAGAACAGACTGAGCGCCGAACGGACAAAGCGCCAGGCGGGGGCAGACCACGATCCTGAGATGACCACTTTGCCGCGCCAGCTATGGCCCGCCAGCTCGCCAAGCGGGTCGAGCACCTTGAGCGTGACGCGATAGATGGCCTGTTCCGGGTAAAGCACGCCCTTCCTTTCGCGCACCGCGATGCTGCCGCCGTAGGGGCTGGAAAGTTCGCCTTCCGACAGCGTGGCGCTGGCATCGGGGTCGATGCGCAGGACCTGCAGCAGAAGGACCGGACCCTCCAGCCCATCGGCATAGAAGCGGGCTGCGTCCTTGGGGGCAACCAGGGAAACCTCCTCCTCGCTGAGGAAGGTCACCACTTGCACCGACTTGTCATCAACGAGTCGCGCCAACGGCTCGTTCTGGCTGACCCAGTTTCCTTGACGCAAGTCGGGGTCGATGTCGCGCAATACGCCCGGGAAAGGCGCGACCGGGGCATAGCGCTTCGCGTCGGCTTGCACGCCGGAGAGCTCGGCTTCGGCCGCCTCCAGTTGCTGCTGCAAAACCTGCCACTGCCCCCGCTGCTCGCTGTCAAAGGTGCTGGCCGCGGTCTTCCAGCGCAAGCTGTCCCTTTTGGCCTCGGCCGCACGGCGTCGGGTTGTCAATTCCGGCGAGTCGAATGCAAACAGCACGGCGCCGGAGGCCACCCGCTGACCTTCCCCCACCGCAATCGCCTGGATGCGAGCATGTGCCGGTGCGTAGACGACAAACTGTCGCTCCGGTCGCAGCAGGCCGCTGGAGGAGATGTGGTTGGGCATGGGAATCAGCAGCAGCAGGATCAGTCCAGCCGCAACAAGCGCCGAGCGCCGTGCCCTGGTGCTGGTGCGCAGCGCCGGCCAGCGTTGCTTCCAGACCAACAACTCGCGGTAGGGCGGCAGCAGCACGAACCAGATGATCTCCACCAGAAATAGCAGAATGCCCACAGCCTTGATGAAGAAGGCGTAGACCAGGGCCGCGATGCCGAGAAAGATCACCAGCCGGTAGAGCCATGTGGCGTAGGCAAAAAGTATCAGTCCGGCGCGCCGCCTGCGAGGCAGGACCTCCGGCGCGTCGTCTCCCAGCCCGAACAGGCGTTCGCGCAGATCCCATCGCGCCAGCGCGAAGGACCTGGCATGGAGGTTGGGCATGCCAAGCCAGTCAGCCAGCAGGAAATAGCCGTCGAAGCGCATGAAGGGACTGGCGTTGATCGCCACTGAACTGACCCAGGTCACCATCGCCAGCATGAATGCCAGGGTCTTGGCCATGCCCTCGGGCAGCAGCACCCAGGCCAGCGTGGCCCAGGCGGCGATCGTCAGTTCCACCCATACGCCAGCGGCGGCCACCAGCAGCCGCTGGCGGCGCGAAGTGAGCCGCCAGACATCGTTGGTGTCGGTATAGGCCACCGGCCACATCACCAGAAACGCCACGCCCATGGTCGGGATGCGGCAGCCAAAGCGCTTCGCGGTGACGGCGTGTCCGAGTTCATGCAGCAGCTTGACGAAGGTCAGCGCGACACCGTAGCTGAACAGGCCCGTGATGCTGAAGCTGTCGGTGAGCGTCGTGCTGAATCGATCCCAGTCGCGATAAATTTCCAGCAACCCGAAGGCCAGGACCGCGGCGGTGCAATACCAGAAGGGGCGACGGTAGAAAGCGCCCAGATGGCCGGCCCAGCGGCTGAGCCAGGGATCCGGCTTGACCAGCGGAATGCGGAAAAAAAGATAGTTGTGCAACAACCACTTTCCCAGGCTGCCACGCAGCATGTGTGTCCGGCGCGAGAACTCTCCTGCCTGGCCGGGAAGGGGCTGAAGCAGCTGGTTTTGATCCAGAAATTTGGCCACGGCGACCACATCCTCAGCGCCCAGATGCAGTGTCGTTTCCGCAGTCACCGATCCGGCGATTTTTTCTGCATCGTCCATACCCCAGCGCTTGAGCACCTCGAAGCTGGGCCAATCCAGTTGGAAGTAGAGGTTTCGCGAGGGGTCGTGCAGCGTCTGCGACTTCTGTCCATCGGCCAGGACCGGCCCTGGCAGCAGGGCCAATTCTTCGCGAAGAGGCGGCAGGGCCATCAGATTCCCAGGGCCTGGCGCACGGCCGCCATTGGACGCCGAAGCACCCAGTAGCCCAACGCAACCCAATGGCCCTGGACCTTGATCGTTCCCTTGAGGCCGACGCGCTGATCGGTGCCGCCGGGGATGCTGGCGCGCAGCCGATAGGCATAGAGCCCGTTGGGCCGCGGCACCGCATCGTGCGACAGGTAGCGCAGGCGTGCTGTGAGAGAGGCCAGAGGATTTGCCGACAGATAGAGCGTGACGGTGGCGTCATCATCCAGCGTGATGGCGTCTCCCACCGCCACCCAGGCCTCGATCTCGACATCGTTTTGAGCCGCGACCCGCATCACGCGCTCGCCGGTCTGCACGGGCCGGCCGATCCATTCGGCCGGATCGTCGAACAGCGCAATGCCGTCGATGGGAGAATTCACGCGGGCGCGCTCCAGCTGCTCACCCAGGTAACCCGCCTCGGCTTTGCGTTCTTCGATTTTGCCAAGCAGCTGCGCGAGCTGGGCCTTGGACTTGGTCTCGGTCACCGCCTGATGGGCAGACTGCCGATACTCGGCCTCGGCGGTGAGCAGCGCCTGTGCAGAGACATCGCGACGGGCGGCCAGAGATGCCTCATCAAAGCCGAACAACAGCTGTCCGGCCTTGACGGTTTCGTTGGGCGCGACATGGAATTGCCCGATGACACCATCCAGGGGTGCGCGGATGATGGCCGGATTGGCCGGCACCAGCTCGCCTGGGGCGAGCACCGTCAGCCGAACCGGGAGCAGCAGCACCACCAGCAAGGCACCGATGACGCGCAGTCGAGGCCGGCGCCACCACGGCAGCTGCGCCGGTGTACTCCAGCATTGCGCCGCCGCCTGCGCAAGCCTGTGCCATGACCAGGGGTGCGACGCTGCTTGGGCATGCCAGGCATAGCTCCAGGAATCGATCCACTCCCGCAACAACGCCATCTGCGCCTGCGACCAGGGTGCGTCAGCGGCGAACAAAAGCCCGCCCGAGGGAAGCTCCTGCCTGGATTTCGGCGTCAGCGGAACCCACAGGCCATAGGGAGGCAGCCACTCCGACCATTCGGCCGCTTGCGACTCAGGCAGGCTCGCCGCGGAAATGGGGGTGATGTCAATGCCGGCCTGGGTCTGCAGCTGCCGGCATACGCGCTCGAGCCAATGGACATAGGGCGCGTTCAGCTCGGGCTGCAGGATTCCGGACAATGCCCTGACGCCACCTTCGGCAAGCCACAGCGCGGCCTGCCGATAGACCGCCAGCGCGCGGCTGTCATTCACCGCCAGGAACGCCAGTTCGTCACCGCTGAGCGCTCGGCGGGCGCGCTGATTGAGGTCGATCAGCGCGAGCAGCGGCTGGCTTGACCGGTCGGCTTCGCTCAGATCGTCGCTGCCCACTTTCCGGTCTCCTTCGCCACGCGGTCAAGCCTTGCGAGCCCGTCGAGATGAACCGTTCGCGCGGATGCCTTGCGGATCTGTTCGCTCAAACCCGCGCGTCCGATCTGGCGCGGCTTTTCATGCTGCAAAAACTCGATCCTGAAGATGCTGGTCGCTTCCCTGCCCTCGTTGTCCCTTGCGGTCACGCGAATTTCCAGTACCGAAGGAGCGCCTTCGGGCACGGTTCCCTCGAACATCCCGGTGGTCGCGTCGAAGCGCAGCCAGGACGGCAGCGGCCCTCCGTCCGTGCGCTGGACCTGCACCACCACGGTGGCATCTTCGCGGGTGTGCACGAAGGCATCGGAAGGCAGGCGAAAGCGCAGGTTGGTTCCCACGTCGAAGGACTGGTCGGGCACACCCTGGTAGCGAAACAGTGCAGCCTCGGGCGCGGGGACGACAGGGATGCGTGTGGCGTTCGTCCCGGGCGCGGTCAGCAAATCGTCGATGTGGCGGCCCGCTTCGACCGGTGGCGCAGGCTCGACGACGATCGCAGGTGGCGCAACGTCTGCCCTGGGCGCGGGTTCGGGCGAGACGACGGGCGGTGTGAACGCGGTCGGCGCGGTCGGCGGCGCGACCGCCTCGGGTGGCGGCAGCGGCACTGGCACCACCACCAGTTCATGCTGACTCGTGTCGGTACGCGTGTTGCCGGCACGATCCGTGACGCTCACCGCCACATCGTAGGCGCTGGGCGTCAAGGTCTGCGTCGTCAGCGTGAGATCCAGAGTCCAGCTGTTACCCCTGGTGGAAAGCGCTGCATCCAGTCCCAGCACGTAGGTTCTGCCATCAAGTGTGACGCTCAGTCCGCCGGCTGCATCGCCCGCATCGAAGGTTCCGGATATCAGGGGCTGCGCGAACGTGGTTTCCACGGCCGCCACCGTCGGCGCGTTCGGCGCGCTCGTGTCCAGCGTAACCATTTGACTTGATACGGCCGACGAAGCGTGCGCTTCGGTCTGGGTGACGCGGGCCTCGATGGTCCAGTTGACGCTGTGTGCCGCGTCATCGCTGGCGCTCCAGCCGGTCCCGCTGGTGATCGCCACGGTCCAGGTGGCGCCGCCGTCGAAAGACACCTCGATCATTTCATTCGCGGCGAGCGCCGCTGAGAGTTCTCCGCTGACCGTACGACCCGCGGAGCCGTCACTCGTGATGAAGTCGGTGGCCGAAACCCCGGTGTCTTTCGTCATCGAAAGGATGCTGACGATTTCAGTCGGCGCATTCACCACCATGAGTTCGTTCGACGTGAGATCCGACGACGAATTGCCCGCCGCGTCCGTGACGGTGGCCGTGACCTGGTACGTGCCGCCCGGGCTGAGCGGCACCAACGCACCGTGAGTCGGCATGGCCGAAGACAGGTCGAGACTCCACTTGCCAGCGCTGTCGGGCGTCACCGCATAGGTCGCTGCGCCGACCGTGATGGTGAGGGTTTCGGCGCCTGCCAGCGCCGCTGTGCCTGTCACCGTAGGCGCACTGGAGGTCGTTGTCTGGGTGTCGACGGTGGGCGCAGCCGGTCGTGCGGTGTCGACCGCATAGACCTTGCTGGCGCTGGCAGAACCGGTGTTGCCTGCAGCGTCGCTGGTGGCCACGCTGGCAGCGATGGCGTGGTCGCTGTCGGCCGCCAAGTTTGCGCCAGAGACGGCGATGCTGAAGGCGCCAGTGTTGTCCACCGTGCCGGTGTAGTTCACGCCGTTGATCACCAGCGTGACGCTGTCGCCGCTGTTGAACTCACCACCGACGCTGCCCGTGATCGCCACGCTGCCTGCGGCTTCTGCGGCGTTGAGCGTGTTGTCTGCGG
>CAILZB010000109.1 GCA_903838565.1 uncultured beta proteobacterium
CGGTGGTGAACTCACCACCGACGCTGCCCGTGATCGCCACGCTGCCTGCGGCTTCTGCGGCGTTGAGCGTGTTGTCTGCGGTGACGCTGTTCACGCTGATCGTCGGCACCGGTGCGACGGTGTCGACCGCATACGCCTTGCTGGCGCTGGCAGAACCGGGGTTGCCTGCGACGTCACTGGTGGCCACGCTGGCAGCGATGCTGTGGTCGCTGTCGGCTGCGAGATCGGAGCCAGCGACGGCGATGCTGAAGGCCCCGGTGTTGTCCACCGTGCCGGTGTAGTTCACACCATTGATCACCAGCGTGACCGTGTCGCCGCTGTTGAACTCACCACCGACCGTACCGCCGATGGTCACGTTGGCGCCCGCTTCTGCGGCGTTGAGCGTGTTGTCTGCAGTGACGCTGTTCAGGCTGATTGTGGGCACGGGTGCCACGGAGTCTTCAGTGATGGTGTACGTCGCTGACGGCGTTCCATGCACGCCACTCGCCTCAACCTGCGCCGTGTAGACATAGCTCGTGCCATCGACCAGGCCAGTATCCTGGTAGCTCCACTGGGTCCCAGCGGTGATCGTTGCGCTACCGCGCAGTACGCCGTCACGGTAGACCGAGACCACTTCGCTGCCGACGAGGTCCGCCGACAGGGTGCCGGAAATAATGGGCGAGGGGTCATTGGTGTAACCGTTGTTGGCAATGGTGCCCGTCAGCGGTGAAACCGCGTCCGTGACGGCGGAAATGGTGACCGTTTCCGTTGGCACACTGATGCCGACGTTGTTCGTGACCGCAAAGGCACTGAAGCCCAGCGCCGTGTTACCGGCGACGTCCTGCGTCTTGCTGGCGCCCGGAACGTAGCTCACCGTCACCGTGTCGCCCGATACAATTCCCGCAGCCAGCGTGAGCGTCAGCGTTCGGTTGGCGGCGTCCACCGCCACCGCCGTGACGCCAACTGCGAAGCCGTTGTGAGCCACGCTGAAATCGCCAGCGGCCGGCGACGTGCTGGCCAATCCGGATCCCAGTTCGGTATAGCTCAGAACGAGGTTTGCACCGTCGGTCGTGGCACCGCTGACCACCGGTGCCGTCCTGTCCAGCACGATGGCCAGCGTATTGGACGATGTCGAGGTGTTGCTGGCCGCATCGGTGACCTTGGCCGTGAGGCTCTTCGCGCCGTCGCTGCCCAGCGTGCTGGTGGTGATGTCGATGTAGCCGTTGCTGATGTCGCTGACGGACAGGCTTGCGCTGCCGACCAGGGTTGCGCCCAGGTACACCTTCACCGTGTCGCCAATGAGCGGCGCCGTGGAGCCGCTGCCATTCAGCGTGACCCGCACGGACGGCGTGTCGACGTTGGTCTTGGCGTCGTTGCTCAGCGTTCCGGAGTCGGAGGCGGCGTTCAGCGCCAACGCAGGCGCGGCGGGTGCCGTCGTATCCGGGCTGTTGTTGATGACCGTCTGGCTGGACAGGCTGGCAAAGAGATTGCCGGCCACGTCCTGAAGCCGGTTGCTGCCCGACGTGTAGCTGAGAATCACGTTGTCCGCGCTGCTGATGCTCGTTCCCAGCGTCAGCGTGACGGTCTGTGCCACGGTGTCAACGGACACGGCGCTCACCGAGACCACGATACCGCCGTTGCGCGTGACGCTGAAATTGCCGGGGGCGAGCGAGGCCGAAGCCGCAACGGAGGCCAGCCCGGTGCCAAATTCATTGAACGACAACACCAGGCTGGTGCCATTGACCGCCGCCGTATTCAGGGTGGGTGCCGTGGTATCCAGCGTCAGCGCGAGGGTGTTGGATGCCAGTGAGACCAGGCTTGCTGCATTGGTCTCGGTGGCGGTGAGGTTCTTGGCTCCGTCACTGCCCAGGTTGGACAGGACAATGTCCACGCTGTTGGCCGTCACATTCGCAGCCGTCAGCACCGCCGTGCCGACGCTGATGCCGTTCGAGTACACATCCACCACGTCGCCCGTCGTGGGCGAAGAGAGCACAAGGTGCACCGTGGGCGTGCTGTTCGAGGTCTTGAGGTCGTTGTTGAGCGTGCCGCTGTCCGAGGCTGCAGGCAGCGTCAAGGTCGGGGCATTGGGTGTGGTCAGGGCATCGGTGGCGACGACCGTGTGACCGGCAAAGGTGGCGACGGAGTTGCCGGCCAGATCGCGCAGCGTGTTGCCGGTGCCCGGCTTGGTATAGCTGACCGAAGTCGGCGTGCCGCTGACCGTCAGTACGACGGTGTTGTTGGCCGCGTCCACGGTCACGGCGCTGATCGCCGATCCGCCACCTGCCACGGCGAAGGCGGTAGTCGCAGGAACGATGCTCGCGTCCAGCCCCGAGCCCGCTTCATTGAACACCAGCGTCACGGTGCCGTCGGTGGCACTGAAGGTGGCGGCCAACCCCGAGCTCACCAGCACCGGCGCCGTGGTGTCGAGCGTGTAGCCCTGCACATCGGTGGCTCCGATGGCGCCGGTGGGTGTGTTGCGCGCCTGAAACTCGATGCTGCTGCTGCCGGCCAGGGTGCGGCCAACCCAGGAAATCGCCGTCCCGATCGGGGTGACGGCCGTCCAGGTAGCGCCGCCGTCGACCGAGCCATACAGCGCCTGCCCTGCTTGCAGGGTCGTGGAGAGCGTGGCCGTGATGGTCTGGGTGGCCGTGCTGGTGATGAAGTCGGTGGTGACGCTGCCGGTGTCGGCGCTGATGTGGATGCCCGAGATCACGGGCAGCGTCGAATCGATGGTCAGGCTGATGGACGCCGGGTGCGCCGACGCCGCGCCTGAATAGGGGTCGGAGGCGGTCGCGGTCAAGGTGTAATTGCCATCGGCAAAAGGCGTTCCGGGCGTGAAGCTCCAGTTGCCCGAGCTGTCCGGCGTGGCCGTGCCCAGCACTGTGCTGCCGCTGCGGATGGTGACGATGGAGTTGGGGTCTGCCAGGCCGTAGAGCGCCGGGGTGCTGGCCGTGACCCAGCCGGTGCGCGTGATCGTCGGGTCGGAGATGCTGCCGACATAGCGGTAGTCCACGCTGTCGATGGCGCCATATTGCGGCGACGAAACACCACTGCTCACCTTGAACTGTATCGACCAGGGTGTGAACTGGCTCGGATCGGCATAGCCGCTGCGCAGCAGCTGGCTGGTCCAGGTCAGCGTCGTGCCCGTGACCGAACTGGTGACATCAGTCCAGGTCAGGCCTCCGTCAAGGCTGCCCAGCAGTTGCTGGCTTCCGCTGAGCGTCGTGCTCAAGGTGGCTGTGATGCTCTGCTGCTGCGCCGCCGTGACGAAGTCCGTGCTGCTGGAGCCGGTGTCGTTCGAGATGTGGACATTGGCCACGGTGATGGTCGGCGCCGTCGAATCGATGACCAGGGCGTAAGGCAGCGAAGTCGGGCTGGGCGAAGACCCGCTGAACGACTGGTCCGTGGTCGTGAAGCTGTAGTTGCCATTGGACAGCGGGCTATTGGCTGCGACGGTGTAAGCCCAGACCCCGCCACTGTTCGCCGTCGTCGCGCCCAGCAGCGTCGTCACGCCGCCTATCGTGTCGTAGAGGTACAGGCTGGCAAAGGGCGACGCCGTACCGGTCAGGGTAGGCGTGCTGCTGGCAGTTCCCGTATGGGCAACGTCAACGGTGGAGCTCCCGGAATAAGATGCTAGGCCGGTGATGGCGGGCCTGGTATTTCCATCGATAACCAGTGAATATGGGCTGCTCTGAACAGTCCCCGTCGTGCCAGTTCGCTGCGCCGTGAACGTGTGGCTGCCCAGGACCAGGGCCTGGGCTGGGGTCAGGGTGTAGGTCCAGGCGTAGCCATGGTAGGTGCTGCTGTAGGCGCCAACGCCGCTTGCGGTGGTGGTGGAACCCAGGAGCGTGCCATCGACATAGACACTGACGGTGCGGGTACCAGTTCCGCTGCTGCTCGCATAAACCCAACCGGTGAGGGTCGGCGTGGCGTCTGCCGTGGCCAGGTGTTGCGTGTCGGCTGGAGTCGATCCAGTCCAAGAAGTATTGCCGGTGATGATCGTGTAGTTGGGACTGCTCTTGCTGCTGACCGTCGTCGTGGCGGCACCCCCGCCCGAGCCGCCGGTGCCGGCACTGGATGTGATGGTCTCGCTCACGCTCTTGGTGTCCTGCTGTACGCCGGCGCTGTCGAGCACGCTCACCTGCAGCGTATAGGTGCCCGCAGGCACGTTGGCAAAGGCGTTGCTGGAATACAGCGTGGTGTTGGCCAGCATGGAGCCCGACACCGTCGTGGCGACGCCGTTGGTCATGGGCAGCGTCGTGTTGTAGCCTGCCACCAGGCGCCCGGTGGAGTCCACCAGATTGAACAGCACGGTGTAGGTGGCCGTCGCCGTGGGCGTGACCACCACCGAGACGGCGGCATTGGTCTCCGTGGGCGTTCCCAGAACGGCGGTGTGCGAACTGCCGCCGTCGATGCTGAACTGCAGCTTGGACGCCCCCACCACCCAGCGGCCGCCATTGTTCGCCTGGGTCTGCGTGCCATTGTCGTCAGGAACCACCCGCACGTCGTAGCTGTTGCTCTGCCCCGCCGTCATGCCGAAGGCCGTCATCTGGCTCGTCACGTCGAAGGTCGTGGTCGTGATCCAGGTGTTGTTCAGCCCGTTGAGAAAGCCGACGAACTTCCAGCTCGCCGCCGTGTCCGCGGAGCCATGCAGCTTGATGTAGACACCGTCCCATTCGGAGGCGGCATTGCCCACCGGATACGGATTGCCGGAGGCGTCCTTCATGCCGTAGTCCACGTCGTAGCCGGTGATCAGCATGGCATTGGACGTGGCGCCCATGGTCAGGGTGACGGGGTCAAAGGTGATGAGCTTGCCCGCGCCGACCAGTCCGGTGGTGGCCGCCGTGCTGTCCACGTTGGTGCCGGTGGTGACGACGATCGTCTGCGGCGTGGCCACGAGCAGCTGCCCATAATCGTTGAGCACCGCAGTGCCGAAAGCGATGCGGCTTTCGATCCGGCCGCTGCTCGTCTCAAGTGTCCAGTTCCCGCCGAGCGCAGCGGCGCCGGTCGCGTCACTGGAGGCCGCCACGTCGGTTCCGGTCATCCTGGCCAGCGTGCTCACCAGCGCTTGACCGTCGGTACCGGCGCCGATATCGCAACCGTACAGCAGCAGGTCGGCTCCCTTGGCCAGATGGGGTTGCCAGGAAGCCAGCGTGCTCGCCTGCGCCTGCAGATCTGCCGCCCGAAAGGCCTGCTCGCCGAACAGGATTTCCCCGTTGGCGCCATGCGACACGACGTGAATGGCCGTGAGATTCTGGTATTGGGCGATCACAGCGCTCATCTGCTGCCACGGGTCCTGCCCGGCCGTCAGCGTGATCACCAGGACGCCAGGGCGCACATCGGCCACAAGGGTCTGGTAATTGGCCACGCTGGGATCGATGAAGACGATCTCGTGCGCGTCCGCCAAGGAAGGCGTTGCTGGAACAGCGCCGACGGCGGACTCCAGCGTCGCGGGGACCGCGCGGTGCGCGCTCGGGTCTGCCATCGCGATCACGCTGGCCGCAGTCTTCACCAGCGCGTCGGTCGGTGCGTGGCCGGCAAGTGCTGCGTCCATGGCCGCATGCGCAACATCCACGGCGCCAGCGCCGTCGAACATGAAGCGTTGCTCCAGCGCCAGGGGACTGGGCGCGGGACGCCGCAAACGCGAGCCGGCCGCGGTCGTGGATGCCTGGGGTCGGGTCTGCGGGTTGCTGGGCTGGCGTGTGCTCATGGGGGTCTCCGACCACTCGTTATCGAGTTCTGTATTTAGGGTTGCTGCGGCGGAACCAGGTTGACTTGCCCGCTCATTCCTGCCACGAGTTCCGGGAACCTGCCATCGATCACGGCAGAGAGTTTGATGGACTGGCTCACAGGATCGACCCGCGCGCCAATGCGCTGCACCTTGGCCGGGTAGCTCCTGCCGGTTTCATCGATCCTGACCTGGAATGCGTAACGCGGTTTCAGCCAGGCCATCCAGCGGGATGGGACGATGAATTCGAGTTCGAGCACCGAATCGTCGAGGATTTCGAGCAGCGGCTGACCCGGTTGAACGTACTGTTGCTCGCGCACCTTCTGCTCGGCAATGCGGCCCGCGAACGGTGCCTCGACCCGACATTTGCTGAGCACGGCGGCATTGCTGGCGACTTCCGCTCGCGCCTTGCCGACTTCGGCCTCAGAGACGTCAAGCTCGACCTTTCCGACCGAATGCAGTTCGCTCAGTCGCTGGTTCGCCCGCCAGGTCAGGTCTGCACCGCCCAGCGCGGCCTTGGCCTTGTCGAGTTGGGCTTGCTGGAGCATGCAGTCGAAAGTGATCAGCACTTCACCGGCACGGAAACTCCCACCCTCCGGGACGGCAAGGCGTTGAATCTTGGCCCCAATCTCGGCCGCCAAAGTGGTGTAGCGCCGAGGGGTGAGCTGCGCGCGGATTTCGCGCTTCTCCAGCGTTGCCGCCGCAGCGGCAGGTTTGGCGGCATCGACCGCCCAGGCGACACCACCGGTCAAGAGCAGACCGGCAGCGACGAGCAATCCGCCACACAGGTGTCGAGCCAAAGGCGCGGGCAGGCGCATCGAATCAGCTCGCAGCGGCGGATGGGCTGGCTGGGGTATCGATGACCTCGCTGTCGCGGGCTTTCGGGGCCGGCAGTGACGAGGTCTCACCCACCTTCCCGTTTATCTCAAACACGCTTCCATCGTCCCACTGCCGCAGCGACGCGCCAACCATCCTGGCAAGCTCCGCCACCGACATGCCGGCATGCACATCGATGATCGGCTCCAGCCCCATCGTTGCCTGCAACTTGCTCGCGGCAGCGTTCACCTGCGCCAGCGCCTGGTAGCGGCGCAACTCGCTCAGGATGAAGCTGGTCTGGTTGGCGATTCGGTCCAGTCGCGTCTGTGTCTGCGCCTGCTCGCGGTTGGCGACGTGTTCAGCGATGCTGCGATCCACTTTCCACAGGCTGTCTGCCCGCTGGAACTGCTGATAGGCGTTGGCAAACTGCAGCCGGGACAAATGCACCTGCGTCAAGACACCCATCAGCGTGGCCAGACGCTGCCGCTCGGCCAAGGTTTCGCCGGCCTCCCCCAGACGCATTTGCGCGGGAGCGGCCAGCAGACCCAGCAGGTTGAAGGAGAGCTGGACACCGGCCTGGTTCCATTGTTGGTTGATCAGGTAGCTGTCCGCGCTGTGCTGCACGCCATAGTTGAACGACAAGCCGGGAAACAGGCGCAACAGGCCGCGCCGAGCCTCATCTGTGGCGAGGCGCACGTTGTAAAAAGACTCGCGCAGGTCGGCATTGCGGGTGATGGCCTGCTGCTCCATTTTCTCGATCGGGATGTCAAGCCAGCGCGTACCCAATTCCTGATTCGACTCGACGACGCGCAATTCGCCTGCCAGCGGCAGATTGATCAGTGAAGCGAGTTCGACGCGGGCGGACGACAGCTCTTGATCCACGTTCTCAAGCAAGCGCAGGTTCTCCAGCAATTGCCGCTGATAGCGCAATGCGTCCAGGGGATTGCGCAGACGTTCAAGCTCGGCCTTGCGTGACTCGCCCAGCGCACCCTCGGCGTCGGCGATCGTCCCCAGAACGGATGCCCTGAGCTTTTGAGCGCTCGCCGCCCGCCAGAAGGCCGTGCGCACATCCTGTATCAACAGGTGCAGCGCCTTGCGCCGGCGCTCGCTGGCAATCAGCGTTCGATCCGCATTTTGCTTGGCGGCGTAGTAGCTCTGACCAAAGTCAAGCAGGCTCCAGGTGAAGCTCAGGTCGCTCGTGCTAGCCCCCCTGTCGCTGGAGATATAGGGGTTCGCCAGCGATGGCTGTCCCGTCACCGAATCGGTGCTGCGACTGATCAGGTCGTTGCTGCGATCGTGGTATCCGGCCGATGCCACCAGCTTGGGCAGCATGTCGTACCGGTCCACGTCCAGATGGCCCTGCGATACGGCTTCCTCGAAAATCTTGACCTGCCGGTTCAGGTTGTATTTGATGGCCCTGGCAATCGCCTCCTCCATGCTCAGCGGACCCGCAAGGGGCTCCACGGCCGTCTTCAATTGCGACATGGCGTCGGCGCTGACAGCGGCCACATGTTGCGGCGTTATCGGTGCGGGTTGTACCGACGCACAACCTGAAAGAACCGCTGAAAAAGCGAACATGCAGGCCAGTGGCGCCATGCTTCGCGAGGACAAGCCCGATGTGCTCAGGCTTGGACAGGCATCAATGACAGTTTTCGGGGTCATTAGGAATTCCTTGCTTATGGAATGGTTATCGCGAACGATTATGCGTGAATATTTGACCGTCTGGACAGGAAAGTTGGCGATCCCTGACGACCAGCAGCCGCGACTCGCGGGATGTCATCTCAGCCTGGCGTTTTGGCGAAGGACGCGGCCCCGAAGTGATGCCGATGTGCCTCACAATATCGTATGCACCTTCATCCGAAATCCCGTCCATGAGCCCAGCCCATTCTCACGCCCAACCGGCGAATGCGCCGCTCAGACGCCCCGTCCCGCAGGCCCTTCTGACGGCCCTCAAAATCCGCTTCGGCGTCAACTGCTCCACTGCCTTGGTGCTGCGCGAACAGCACGGCCGCGACGAGTCGGCGCTGGCAGCGCCGCCACCGGACGCGGTCGTCTTCGCCGAGAGCACGGCCGACGTGGCCGACGCCGTGCGGCTCGCGAGCGAGCATGGCGTGCCGGTCATTCCCTTCGGCGTGGGGTCATCGCTGGAGGGGCATCTGCTGGCGGTGCAGGGCGGCATCAGCATCGACCTCTCGCGCATGAACCAGGTGCTCAGCGTCAACGCCGAAGACCTGACCGTCACGGTGCAGGCGGGCATGACGCGCAAGCAGGTGAACGAGGCGGTGAAGGACACGGGCCTGTTCTTTCCGATCGACCCCGGCGCCGACGCCACGCTGGGCGGCATGTGCGCCACGCGCGCCAGCGGCACCAACGCCGTGCGCTACGGCACCATGCGCGAGAACGTGCTGGCGCTGGAGGTGGTCACGGCCAACGGCGAAGTCATCCGCACCGGAACCCGCGCCAGAAAGTCCAGCGCCGGCTACGACCTGACGCGCCTGATGGTGGGCAGCGAGGGCACGCTGGGCGTGATCACCGAGGTCACGATCAAGCTCTATCCGCTGCCCGAAGCGATCTCTGCGGCCGTGTGTTCCTTTCCGAGCATCGAAGCCGCCATGCGCACCACCATCCAGACGATCCAGATGGGCGTGCCGATTGCGCGTGTGGAGCTGATCGACGCCCACACGGTGCGCATGGTCAACCGGCATTCGAAGCTCACGCTGCGCGAAGAGCCGATGCTGCTGATGGAGTTCCACGGCTCGCCCAGCAGCGTCAAGGAGCAGGCGCAAACGGTGCAGGAGATCGCGACTGACCTGGGTGGCAATGCCTTCGAATGGGCGACCACGCCGGAAGAACGCACGCGGCTTTGGACCGCGCGCCACAACGCCTATTTCGCGGCGATCCAGTCCAAACCGGGCTGCCGCGCGATCTCCACCGATACCTGCGTGCCGATCTCGCGCCTGGCGGACTGCCTGCTCGACTCCGTGGCCGAAGCCGACGCCAGCGGCATCCCGTACTTTCTGGTCGGCCATGTGGGCGACGGCAATTTCCACTTCGGCTATCTGATCGACCCTGACATCCCGCAGGAGCGCGAGATCGCCGAGCAACTGAACCAGCAACTGGTGGCGCGCGCGCTGTCGATGCAAGGCACCTGCAGCGGCGAGCACGGCGTGGGTCTGCACAAGATGGACTTCCTGATCACCGAAGCGGGAGCAGGCGCCATTGCCATGATGCGCGCCATCAAGCACGCGCTGGACCCCCAGAACATCATGAACCCGGGGAAGATATTCAAGTTCTGAAACATGGTGGGTCAGATCTTCAGCTCTGACCCCCACTGTTCAACCTTGCGGGACAGTCCAAGAACTACGCGCAGAGTGTTCTGCTCTGCCCCCCACTGACTGAGCTTGCGGGACAG
>CAILZB010000110.1 GCA_903838565.1 uncultured beta proteobacterium
AGTATTTTCCGATGGCGGTGCCCAGGCGCACCAGCAGGTCTTCGGCGGTGGATTGGCTGCGGCTGTCGACCGCGCGCGCCATGCGCATGGACAGCGCCAGCGCCGCTTCGGATTCGAGCGCCAGATCGGCAAGCACGTTCTTCATCAGCGGCTGATCGGTCAGCAGCTTGCCAAAGGCCATGCGCTGGCTGCAGTGGTGCAGTGCCTGGGACAGCGCCATGCGCATGCCGGCAGAGGATCCGGTCATGCAGTCAAAGCGCGTCATCGCCACCATCTCGATGATGGTCGCCACGCCGCGCCCCTCCTGGCCCACCATCCAGGCAAGCGCGCCGCGCAGTTCGGTTTCGCAGGACGCGTTGGACGCGTTGCCCATCTTCCTTTTGAGGCGCTGGATCTGCATCGGGTTCTTGCTGCCGTCGGGCCGCCAGCGCGGCAGCAGAAAGCACGACAGGCCCACGCGGGTCTGCGCCAGCACCAGAAAAGCATCGCTCATCGGCGCCGACACGAAGTACTTGTGTCCCACCAGTTCATAGGCCTGGCCCGGTCCCTCCACGCCGATGGCCACAGCGCGGGTGCTGTTGGCACGTACATCCGAGCCGCCCTGCTTCTCGGTCATGGCCATGCCGAGGGTGATGCCGGCCTTTTGTTCGGCCGGCACATTGCGCGGGTCGTACACGCGCGACGTCAGTTTGGGCAACCACAGCGCCGCCAGGTCGGGCTGCTGCTTCAGGCAGGGGAAGGCAGCGAAGCTCATCGTGATCGGGCAGCCATGCCCTGCCTCCACCTGCGACTGCATGTAGAAGCCCGCGGCGCGCGCCACATGGGCGCCGGGCTTTGAATCGGTCCAGGGAGAGCTGTGCAGGCCGGCTTCAATGGCCGAGCCCATGAGCTGGTGGTAGGGAGGATGAAATCGCACCAGATCGACGCGCCGCGCCGTTCGATCGTGGGTGTCGAACTCGGGCTGGAACTTGTTGGCCAGATGCCCCAGTTCCAGATACTCGGCGCTGCCCGCACGCTCACCGAAACGCTGGAGCTCGGCGGCGGCCCACTGCGCGCCTTCGCGCTGCACCGCCTGCTGCAGCGCGAGGTCGGTGCTGAACAGGTTGTAGTCCGACAGTTCACTTGGCTGATTCAACACCTCGTGCGTCACGGCGCCGAAGCGGTCGGCTGTTGCATCGTGTGATGAAGCATTCTGGTCGATGTTTTTCATGGTTGATCTCCTGTCATTCAACGTGATGCGACAGATGCCAAACCTGACCGCAACATTGGTAGGTCGGTTTGGCGCAGCGTAACCCGACATCAGCCGGCGTTGATGCATCGGGCAAGTGTCGGGTTACGCCTTCGAGGGCTAACCCGACCTACGACCTCCGGGACTCAACGAGGATAAAAGCGATTCGCCCTTGGCCGCCATATCCTTGAGCCGCTGCGGTGGGTTGAAGCGCTCGCCATGACGCGCTGCCAGCTGCTTGCACTGGGCAATGAAGGCCTGGAGGCCCATGCCCTGGATCTGGCTGATGGTGCCGCCGCGAAACGGCGGGAAACCCCAGCCCAGGATGGAGCCGACGTCGGCGTCGCGCGCGGTCGTGAGCACGCCTTCTTCCAGGCAGCGCGCGCTCTCGACCGATTGCACCAGGATCAGGCGCTGCACCAGTTCATCCAGCGGCGGCTGCGTCGCCGCCAACGGGAAATGTTCCGCCAGACCCGGCCAGAGCTGTTTCTTGGCGCCTTGCGGATAGTCGTAAAAACCCTGGCCCGCCTTCTTGCCGATGCGGCCCAGTTCCACAATCTTCTTTGCCACGTCCTGCCCCGGCCGCGCCCGGTAGGCGGCGCCCATATCGGCCTGGGTCTGCTTGTCGATCTTCACGATCAATTCGGCCGAGACCTCGTCCGTCAGCGCCAGCGGCCCCACCGGCATGCCGGCTTGCAGTCCTGCGCTTTCGATCAACTGTGGCGCCACGCCTTCGGCGAGCAGCGCCAGGCCTTCGAGCACATAGGTGGAGAACACGCGGCTGGTGTAGAAGCCGCGCGAGTCGTTCACCACGATGGGCGTCATCGCCACGGCGCGCACGTAGTCGAGCGCGCGCGCCAGCGTGTCTTGCGAAGTCTGCTGGCCCACGATCACTTCGACCAGCGGCATCTTGTCCACGGGCGAGAAGAAATGCAGACCGATGAAATTTGCCGGCCGCGCACTCGCTTGCGCCAGACCGCTGATCGGCAGCGTCGAAGTGTTGGAGGCGAAGATCGCGTCGGCCGCGATCACGGCCTCGCTTTTGCACGTGACCTCGGCCTTGATGGCGCGGTCTTCGAACACGGCTTCGATCACCAGTTCGGCGCCGTTGAGAAGCGCATAGTCCGTGGTCGGCTGGATGCGCGCCAGCAAGGCGTCGGCATTGTCCTGTGACAGCTGGCCGCGCGCCATCTGCTTCTCCACCAGGGTCTGCGAATACGCCTTGCCGCGCTCGGCCGCTTCCTGCGAGGCATCGATCAGCACGACCTGGATGCCGGCCTTGGCGGTCACGTAAGCGATGCCTGCGCCCATCATGCCGGCGCCCAGGACGCCGACCTTGGTGTACTTCTGCGTGGGCACATCCTGGGGTCTGGAAGCCAGCTTGTTGGCCTCGTTCATGCTGAAGAACAGGCTGCGGATCATGGCCTTGGCAGCGGGGCTGAGCACGGCGTGCACGAAGTAGCGCGCCTCGGTTTTCAGACCGGTGTCGATGTCGGTGATGAGTCCCTCATAGGCGCAGGACAGGATGTGTTCGGGTGCCGGGTAGTTGCCATGGGTCTTGGCGCGCAGCATCGCGTTGGCGACCATCAGCAGCTGCTGCACCGCGGGGCTGGACACGGCGCCGCCGGGAATCTTGAAGCCCTTGGCGTCCCAGGGCTGCTGCACCGGCGCCGTCTGCGCCAACAGCCAGGCGCGCGCGGCGCTCACTTCACTGCCCGCGGGAACGACGGCATGCAGGATGCCCAGCTTCAAAGCGTCCTGGGCCTTGAGCCGCTTGCCTTCGAGCAGCAGCGGCAGCGCGTTCTGGATGCCGATCAGCCGCGGCAGCCGCTGCGTGCCGCCGCCACCGGGCAGCAGACCCAGCGTGACTTCGGGCAGGCCAAAGCGTGCCCTGGCGTTGTCGGCGGCCACGCGGTAATGCGAGGCCAGTGCGATTTCCAGACCGCCGCCCAGAGCCGATCCGGGTAGTGCGCAGGCGACCGGCTTGCCGCAGGTCTCCAGCTGGCGCAGCGCGCGGTGCAGCGCCATGGTGCGCGCGAAAAGTTCTTCCGCGCCGTCGGCCGAGAGCAGCCATTCCAGATCGCCACCGGCCACGAAATCGGGCTTGGCTGAGGTCATCAGGATGCCCTTGACGGCGCTGTCGGTTGCGGCC
>CAILZB010000111.1 GCA_903838565.1 uncultured beta proteobacterium
GCTACGGCTGGGTCTTGGGCGCCGGTCGTCTGAGCCTGTTCTCGCGCATCGACAACCTGAACAACCAGCACTACGTCGGTTCGGTCATCGTGAACCAGGCCTCGTCCCAGTTCTACGAGCCGGCGCCCGGCCGAAACTGGACCGTGGGGCTGCGCGGCGTCCTTCCTTTGTAAGGCCTCAGGCCGGGCACTTCACGGCCAGCAGCTTGTCGATGCGACGTCCGTCCAGGTCCACCACCTCAAACATCCAGCCCGCGCATTCGATGCGCTCGCCCACCGCAGGGAGTTGACCGCTGACGGCCATGAGCAGGCCGGCCAGCGTGTTGTAGCGGCCGCGGTCTTCGTCGGGCAGCTCGTCGATGTCCAGGCGGGCCTTGATTTCGTTGATCGGCATGAGGCCGTCGAGCAGCCAGGAGCCGTCGGCGCGCAGCGTTGCCCAGGCTTCGGCCGGCGTGTCGGTCTGCAGCTCGCCGGTGATGGCTTCGAGCAGATCGTGCGGCGTCATCAGTCCCTGGACCACGCCGTACTCGTCCACCACAAACACCAGGCGCGCGGACTTGGCGCGAAACTGCTCCAGCAGTTCCATGCCCGTGAGCGACTCCGGCACAAAGGAGGCGGGCAGAACATGGGACTCGATGCTGCCCGCGTGCTGCGGTCCCAGTTTGAGCAGGCGCGCCACGCTGATCACGCCCACCACGTGATCCAGCGAATCCCGGCACACCGGGTACCAGGAATGGGCCTCGCTTTCGCCACCTTGCGCCACCTGCTCCAGACATTGGGTCACGCTCAGGCTGGCGTCGAGCCAGTGCAGATCGGTGCGCGGCACCATGATCGAGGTCAGGGGTCGGTCGTCCAGTCCAAACACGTTTTGCACCATGCGGTGTTCGTGCTGCTCGATCAGCCCGGCGTCCACGCCTCCTTCCAGGCTGGCGGTGATTTCCTCCTCGGTCACGGGGCGCCCGGCCGTGGTGTCCACACGCAACAGCTTGAGCATCGCATTCGTGGTGGCGGCGAGCAGCTTGACGAAAGGCCTGACGCCGGTGGCGAGCCACACCATGGGGCGAGATACCCAGCGCGCCACAATTTCGGGATGGAGCTGGCCGATGCGCTTGGGCACCAGTTCGCCGAAGATGATGGTGGTGAAAGTGATGATCGTCACGACCAGCCCGGTGGCGGCCAACTCGGACGCCTTGTGCGCCATGCCCAAGGCCCGCAGCCAGACCGACACGCCTTCGCTGAAGGCGGCCTCGCCCAGAATGCCGTTGAGCATGCCGATGGAGGTGATGCCCACCTGCACCGTCGAGAGGAACTGCGTCGGGTGTTCCAGCAGCTTGAGCGCCGCCTGCGCGCCACTGTCTCCGTCTTCGGCCATGGCGGCCAAACGCGGCTTGCGGCTGGCCGCCAACGCCATTTCGGACATCGCAAAAACGGCGTTGACCAGGGTCAGAAAGAGGATGAGAAGCAGGTCCATGGATGAGCACGTAGGTTACACGTTTTGTCGACCGCTGCCGTGGCCCGCTCCGGTGTGCTTGAGGCCGTCACGGCGATCCGCTATCCTAGGGCTTGCAAAACTATCTCATTCTCACTGTGTCAGACCAGAATCCCGCGCGCACGCACGCCGTCTTTCCCGGCAAGGAAGACAAGCGCTCCTTCCTGCAAAAGGTGGCCGAGTTCATCCACCCCGGGCCGGATTCGCGCGAGGAGCTGATCGACACGTTGGCGCAGGCTGAGGCGAACCAGCTGATCGGTGCCGAGTCGCGCGTCATGCTCGAAGGCGTGATCCGACTGGCCGACATGACCGCGGGCGACGTGATGGTGGCCGCGCCGCGCATGGAGCTGATCGACATCGATGCCCCCTTTGACGAACTGCTCAACGTGGTGATCGACACCGCGCACTCGCGCTTTCCGGTGTACCAGGGCGAGCGCGAAAACATCATCGGCATCCTTCTCGCCAAAGACCTGCTCAAGCTGCAGCGCGCGCCGGAACTCAACATCCGTGCGCTGTTGCGCGCGGCCGTGTTCGTGCCCGAGACCAAGGGCTTGAACGACCTGCTGCGCGATTTTCGCGGCAACCGCAACCACCAGGCGATCGTGATCGACGAGTTCGGCCGGGTCGCGGGCCTGATCACGATCGAGGACGTGCTGGAAGAGATCGTGGGCGAGATCGAGGACGAGTTCGACGAGGAAGGCGACGACGGCGACATCTTTGCGCTGGCCGACAAGACCTGGCGCGTCAGCGGCGACACGCCGATAGCGCGCGTGAACGAGGCCTTCAGCGTGACCCTGGTCAGCAGCGACCCCGACGATGAATTTGAAACCGTAGGCGGCCTGATCGCGCACGAGATGGGCCATGTGCCCAAGCGCGGCGAGTACCTGGTGCTCGGCGGCTTGCGCTTCATGGTGCTGCTCACCCGCGCCGGCGCCGTGAAGTGGTTCAAGGTCGCGCCGGTGAATCCGTCCACCTGAGACCTTGCGGGACAGACCAAAGCGCGCGTGCTCTGTCCTCAATTGATGAAGATTCCCTTGAATTCTTTCTTGCTCTTGATGGCAGGTGCCGCGCACGCGCTGAGCGTGGCCTGGCCCTTTGCCTTCGGTTTGCCCCAGGGCCAGGCCGTGTGGTGGCTGCAGCTGGCGTCGCTGGTGCTGCTCTATGCTCAGCTGGAGCGCGCCGCGAGCTGGCAGGCCGCCGCCCGAAGCGGCTGGCTGTTTGGACTGGCGAGCCTGAGCGCCACGTTCTGGTGGCTCTATATCTCCATGCACACCTACGGCGGCCTGTCGGCCGTGCTCTCGATGCTGGCGGTGATCGTTCTTGCCGCAGCGCTGGCGCTGGTCTACGCGGCGGCCAGCGCCATTTTCTTCAGCCTCAAGCCCACCGGCAGCGGGACTTCCGCGCTGCTGTTTGCCGCCAGCTGGACCCTGGCTGAACTGGCGCGCGGCAGTTGGCTGACCGGCTTTCCCTGGGGCGCCGCAGGCTACGCGCACATCGACGGCTGGCTCGCGGGCTACGCGCCCTGGATCGGTGTCTACGGCATCGGTGCCGTCGCTGCCTGGATCGCGGCCAGCCTGTGGCGTTTTATTCGCTGCGGCCACGCTCAGCGCCTGGGTCTTGCGTTCGTGTTCGCGCTGCCTTCGCTGGTGGCGATGAATCAGGGCGCGGCTGTGGCGACGGGTCCCCTGCTGGAAGTGACGCTGCTGCAGGGCAATATTTCCCAGGACGAGAAATTCCAGCCCGGTACCGGCGTGCTTGATTCGCTGGCCTGGTACGGCGGCCAGCTGCGCGCCGCGACCACGGCGCTGGTGGTGGCGCCGGAGACCGCTATTCCCGTGCTGCCGCAGCAGTTGTCCGAAGGCTATTGGGAACACCTGCAGTCCACCTTCACGACCGCTGGCGCCAAGCCGCGGGCCGCATTGATCGGCATCCCTCTGGGCAGCATGAGCGACGGTTACACCAATTCGGTGCTTGGTCTTGAACCCGGCCAGGTCGCCCCCTACCAGTACGACAAGCAGCACCTGGTTCCCTTTGGCGAGTTCACGCCCGGCCTGTTCAAGTGGTTCACGCGCATGATGAACATTCCGCTGGGCGACTTCAATCGCGGCGCACTGGTGCAGCCGGCGTTCGAGTGGCAGGGGCAGCGCCTGGCACCGAATGTCTGCTACGAGGACCTGTTTGGCGAGGAGCTGGGTGCGCGCTTTGCCGACCCGGCGACAGCGCCGACGATCTTCGTCAACGTCAGCAACCTGGGCTGGTTTGGCGATTCCGTGGCGATCGATCAGCACCTGGGCATTGCGCGCATGCGCTCGCTCGAGTTCGACCGTCCCACGCTGCGCGCCACCAACACCGGCGCCACCGTCATCATCGACCACCGCGGCGTCGTCACCCACTCGCTGCCGCGCCTCAAGCGCGGCGCGCTCGTGGGCCAGGTCCAGGGCATGGGGCTGGACGCGGCCACGGGCTGGGCCATCACGCCTTACGCCGCCTGGGTGTCGCGCTTCGGGCTGTGGCCGCTGTGGAGCCTGGCGCTGGCGGTGTTGGCGCTGGCTTACGCTCAGCGGCGTCGCAGTAACCGCTGAGTGCCGACGAACGCGGCCGCAGGGCCGTAAAATCGAGTGTCTGCGCGGGCTCGACCTGCGCCGTGCGATGCATCAGCATCCGCGCCACCCACCAACCGAACTGGCCCGCTCCACGCTTGCACCTATGCTGACGTTCCAACAAATCATCCTGAAATTGCAGTCCTACTGGGACGCCCAGGGCTGCGCGCTGCTGCAGCCCTACGACATGGAAGTCGGCGCCGGCACCTCGCACACGGCCACGTTCCTGCGGGCGCTCGGTCCCGAGCCCTGGAAGGCCGCCTACGTCCAGCCCAGCCGTCGGCCCAAGGACGGGCGCTACGGCGAGAACCCGAACCGGCTGCAGCACTACTACCAGTACCAGGTGGTGCTCAAGCCCGCGCCCTCCAACATCCTGGACCTGTACCTGGGCAGCCTGGAAGCGTTGGGTTTCGACCTGAAGAAGAACGACATCCGCTTTGTCGAAGACGACTGGGAGAACCCGACGTTGGGCGCCTGGGGTCTGGGTTGGGAGGTTTGGCTCAACGGCATGGAGGTGACGCAGTTCACCTACTTCCAGCAGGTCGGCGGCATCGACTGCCGCCCTGTCACCGGTGAGATCACCTACGGCCTGGAACGGCTGGCGATGTACCTGCAGGGCGTGGACAACGTCTACAACCTGCAGTGGACCGACTCCATGAGCTATGGCGCGGTCTACCTGCAAAACGAGCAGGAGCAGTCGGCCTACAACTTCGAGCACAGCGACGTGGACTTCCTGTTCACGGCCTTTGCTGCGCACGAAAAGCAGGCGAAATATCTGATGGAGCAGCAACTCGCGCTGCCGGCCTACGAGCAGGTCCTCAAGGCCGCGCACAGCTTCAATTTGCTGGACGCGCGCGGCGCCATCAGCGTGACCGAACGCGCCGCCTACATGGGCCGCATCCGCAACATTTCGCGCAGCGTGGCGCAAAGCTATTACGACTCGCGCGAGCGCCTGGGCTTTCCGCTGGCGCCGCGCGAATGGGTGGCGCAGATGACGAAGAAGGCGGCGTGATGAATTTTGGCGGTTGTGACACAATTGCGGCACAAACATAGGAGCGCCTCATGTCCACCACCACCTTGCGTCTTGATTCATCGCTGCGCCAGCGTATTCTGGATTTGGCTCAGGCCACAGGCCAGTCCGCGCACAGCTTCATGGTGGATGCGCTGACCCAAAAGACCGAAGAGGCTGAATGGACTTTGGCGCTGCAACGCGAAGCGGCGCAGCGCGATGCCGACATGCAGGCGTCTCAGCAGGGGCTGGACTGGCACGATGTCAGGGCGTGGGCCCTGGCGCGCGCAGCCAAGAGTCCTGCCAAGGCGCCGGTGCCCAAGCGCTTGGCCCGCAACAAGACCGCCGCTTGAGCATGACGACAATCGTCCTGGCAGAACAGGTGCAGGCCGACTTTGAACGTATTTTTGATTTTTTGTTCGAGTACGCACCGGATACCACTGTGACTCGAATCCAGGAGATCGTGGCCGCCATCGATATTTTGCAGACCAGCCCGAAAATCGGGCGGCCCATAGCGCTGGGCCAGCGCGAACTGGTGATATCCAGAGGCGGCGGCTATCTCGCCCTGTACCGTTACGACCCGATCAATGACATCGCCTATGTGCTGGCCGTGAAAAGCCAACACGAGCAAGACCACAAAAAATGAGCACTCAAAATTTACTCGTCGAACTCTTCGTTGAAGAACTCCCGCCCAAGGCGCTGAAGAAACTCGGCGAGGCCTTTGCCGCCGGCATCGCCAACGGCCTTGAAAAACAGCAATTGGTGCAGCGTGCGGATGCGGACAAGCTCCAGGCCTTTGCCAGCCCGCGCCGGCTTGCGGTCTGGGTGCCCGATGTTCTCAGCACAGCCGCGGACCGGGCGTCTGCACAGAAACTCATGCCGGCGAGCGTGGGTCTGGATGCGTCCGGCAACGCGACACCGGCGCTGTTGAAGAAGCTGCAGTCGCTGGGCGCAGATGCGTCAGCCGTGGCGGGTCTGCGCCGCGCCGTGGACGGCAAGGCCGAAGCGCTCTTTTACGACAGCATGGTCAAGGGCGCGACGCTGGCCGAGGGGCTGCAGGCGGCACTGACGGAGACCATTGCCAAACTGCCGATACCAAAGGTGATGAGCTACCAGTTGGAAAGCGGCTGCGAGCTGCCCGGCTGGAGCAGCGTGAGTTTTGTGCGCCCGGCGCATGGTCTGGTGGCCTTGCACGGCAGCGACGTCGTGCCCGTTGAAGCGCTGGGCCTGAAGGCCGGCAACCGCACCCAGGGCCACCGCTTTGAGGCCAAAGTGTCGCCAGTGCTGCTCGCCAACGCCGACAGCTATGCCGCCACGCTCGAAGTCGACGGCGCCGTGATCGCGTCGTTTGCCAAGCGCCGCGCCGACATCGAGCATCAGTTGGCGCATGCAGCGGCCAAAGTGGGTGGTGGCTGCAAGCCGATCGAAGACGATGCCTTGCTGGACGAGGTCACGGGCCTGGTGGAGCGCCCGCACGTGCTGGTGTGCGAGTTCGAACCGCAGTTTCTGGACGTGCCGCAGGAGTGCCTGATCCTGACGATGAAGGCGAACCAGAAATACTTCCCGCTGCTGCACGCGTCGGGCAAGTTGACGAACCAATTCCTGGTGGTCAGCAACATCAACCCGGATGACGCGTCTCAGGTCATCGGCGGCAACGAACGCGTGGTGCGCCCGCGCCTGGCCGACGCCAAATTCTTCTTCGACCAGGACCGCAAGAAGACGCTGGCGTCGCGCGTGGCGGCGCTGGACAAGGTCGTTTATCACAACAAGCTGGGCACCCAGGGTGAGCGCACGGCGCGGGTGCGCGCCATTGCCAACGCCATCGGCCAGCAACTGGGCGGTGCTGCGCTGGCGGCACAGGCCGACCAGGCGGCGCTGTTGGCGAAGACCGATCTGCTGACCGACATGGTGGGCGAGTTCCCCGAGTTGCAGGGCATCATGGGCGGCTATTACGCGCGCCACGACGGTCTCTCCGACGACGTCGCCTGCGCCATCGAAGACCATTACAAGCCGCGCTTTGCCGGCGACGAACTGCCGCGCAATCGCATCGGCGTGGTGGTGGCGCTGGCCGACAAGCTCGAAACCTTGGTGGGCATGTTCGGCATCGGCAATCTGCCCACGGGCGACAAGGATCCTTACGCGCTGCGGCGTCACGCGCTGGGGGTGATTCGCATGTTGAGCGAAGCGGATCTGGCGCTGGATCTGGGCACGCTGCTGCCCGACGCGTATGCGGCATTCGGTGACAAGCTGTCCGGCGCGTCCGCTGCGCCGCTGGAGGCGCTGCTGCAGTTCATCTACGACCGTCTCGCCGGTGTGCTGCGCGAGCAGGGCTACAGCGCGCAGGAAGTCGACGCGGTGCTGGCCTTGAGGCCGCAGCGCCTGGGCGACGTGTCCAAGCGCCTGGCCGCAGTGCGCGCCTTCGCGGCGCTGCCCGAAGCCCCGGCCCTGGCAGCGGCCAACAAGCGCATAGCCAACATCCTGAAGAAGGCTCCGCCGGTGGACGCGCACGTGAGCGAAGTGCTGCTGCAGGAGGCGGCGGAAATCGCGCTGTACGCTGCGATGAAATCGGCGCTGCCGCAGGCCGACGCACGCTTCGAGGCCGGCGACTACGCCGCATCGCTGCAATCGCTGGCCGCGCTGCGCGCGCCGGTGGACGCGTTTTTCGACGGCGTCATGGTCAACGCCGAGCAACTCGATCTGCGCCTGAACCGCCAAGGCCTGCTGCAAACCCTGCACAACGCCATGAACCGGGTCGCGGACCTGTCCAAGTTGGCGGTTTGAGATGGGAACCCAGGCCATCAAGCTCATCATCCTTGATCGCGACGGCACCATCAACGCCGATAGCGACGATTTCGTCAAGTCGCCCGAGGAGTGGACGCCGCTGCCCGGCGCGCTGGAGGCCATCGCCAAGCTCAATCACGCGGGCTGGCACGTGGTCGTGGCGTCGAATCAGTCGGGCCTGGGGCGCGGACTGTTCGACGTGGCGGCGCTCAACGCGATGCACGCCAAGATGAACAAGCTGCTGGCCGCGCAGGGCGGGCGCATCGACGCGGTGTTCTATTGCCCTCACTCGGCGGATGAACACTGCCACTGCCGCAAGCCCGCGCCGGGCCTGTTCGAGCAGATCGGCGAGCGCTACAACCTGGAGCTCAAAGACGTGCCGGTGGTGGGCGACAGCCAGCGCGACCTCACGGGTGGCGCCTCGGTGGGCTGCGAGCCGCACCTGGTGCTCACCGGCAAGGGGGCGCAGTACCGTGGCCGTGAGTTGCCGAGCGGATTTCCCGCGGGCACGAGGGTGCACGAGGACCTGATGGCCTTTGCCGATTTCATTCTTTCCCGTTAGGGTTTTCCATGCGCCTGCTTCGTTCCCTGCTGCACTTTCTCTGGATGGGTGTGACCGTCATTCCCTGGGCGCTGGCGGTGGTGCTGGCAGCGCCCTTTGTCAGCCGCGACACCGTGTACAAGATGTGCGCGGGTTGGCTCACGCTGTCGGTGAACAGCGGCACGCGGCTGCTGGGCATTCACAACCGCGTCAGCGGCATGGAGAATCTGCCGAACGAACGAACCAGCCCCGCCATTTTGCTGGTGAAGCACCAGTCGACCTGGGAGACGTTTTCCATGGTGGCGCTGATGCCGCATCCGCTGGCCTTCGTGTTCAAGCGCGAACTGCTGTACATCCCCTTCTTCGGCTGGGCCATGGGCCGCATGGACATGATCCACATCGACCGCAGCCAGCGCGCGCAGGCTTTCAACAAGGTGGTGGAGCAGGGCAAGCGGCTGCTCGCGCGCGGCACCTGGGTCATCATGTTTCCGGAAGGCACGCGCATTCCCCGCGGGCAAAAGGGCAATTACAAGACCGGCGGCACGCGCCTGGCCATCGAGACCGGTGCGCCCGTGATCCCCGTGGCCGTGACCTCGGCGAAATGCTGGCCGCGCAAGGCCTTCGTCAAGACCCCGGGCGTGGTCGACATCTCCATCGGCAAGCCCATCCCCAGCGCCGGGCGCCAGCCCGAGGAACTGATGCGCGAAGTGGAAGCCTGGATCGAAGCCGAGATGCACCGGCTTGACCCCGAGGCCTACCGCTGAGATCGCAATGGCCTTGTTGCAGCGACTGTTTCAGTACACGCTGGATTTGTTTGATCCGGAGCCGGTGCCGATCGCCCCCGCAAGGACGAAGAAGGCCAGGCCGAAGCCCTCCGGGAAAATTGCTCCTAAAGCAGTAGCGCCGTCGATTTCCCCTTCGGCCGACCTGTGGCAAGGCGGGTCGGACGAGTCCGCGTTTCGCCATCCCCGCGCCAGTCGCGAGCTGCGCCTGGGCGAGACGCTCGTGGCCTACGAGTTCAAGCGCGGCAAGCGCCGCACCATCGGCTTTTCGGTCGGCCCCGACGGACTGGCGGTGAGCGCACCCAAGTGGTCGCCGCTGTACGAAGTGGACGCGGCGGTGCGCGAGAAGGCCGACTGGATTCTGAAGAAGCTGCAGGAGTCGCGCCAGCGCCAAGCGCGCCTGGAGTCGGCCCGCATAGAGTGGAAGGACGGCGCCACGCTGCCGTTTCTGGGCGACTCGGTGACGCTGGTGCTGGACCCGAGCCATGCGTTCGCTGCCGTCGGCGCGGAGCTCAAATCCGCCGCCGATGCCGCCTCAGTTGCGCCGCGACTCACGCTGCACCTCGGTCTGGCGCGCCAGGCCACGCAGGATCAGATTCGCGATGCGGTCCAGGCCTGGCTCATGCGCCAGGCCAAGCGCATCTTCGCCGAGCGCTTGAATCACTTCGCGCCCCAGCTGGGCGTGCATTGGCAACGCCTGTCACTGAGCAATGCCGGCACGCGCTGGGGCAGCGCCAAGTCCGACGGCTCTATCCGCTTGAACTGGCGTCTCATCCACTTCAAGCTCAGCGTCATCGATTACGTGGTGGTGCATGAACTCAGCCACCTGCGGGTGATGGACCACAGCCCGCGCTTCTGGGACACGGTGCGCACCGTCGTTCCCGACTACGCGCTGCTGCGCAGTCAACTCAAGGACGACGGGCTGCCACGCTGGCAATGAGGTCCGGCAAGGGCGAACGCCGCCTCAGGCCTTGTGGTCGAGCAGTGCACCGGCCAGCTTGTCGCTGGTCTTGAACACCGCCAGGTTCGCCAGAAAAGCATTCTTCGCCTGCAGTTGGGACACGACATCGGTCTCCAGCGTGGCCCCTTGGGAGTTTGACTTCGTGAATGCCGTCGAAACACCCCCGCCCGCCTGTGCGCTTTGAGCCACTTCCTGGCGGCGGTAGCCCGGCGTGTTGGCATTCGCGATGTTGTTGGCCGACGCATCCAGCAGTGCCTGGGCAGCGTTCATGCCGGACAGCGCAATCGACGACAGTGAGCTCATTTCGGGCTTTCGTGCAGGGTTGAAGAAACCTGGCAAATAGTAACGCGATTTCCGCGTTAACGTCACGCGTCAAGGCTTCGCCACGGTAAACCGGTAGACACCGTCGTTGTCGCTCGAGCGCTGCAGCTTGCCCTCAAACCACAGCGCGTGCAGATGCGCCACCGACTCACCCATGGCAAAGGTGGTCTGGTGCAGGTCGAGCGCGCGCTTGAACAGCACCATCAGCATGTCGGCGGCGCTGTGCGGGCGTTCGCTGCAGGCCTGCAGCACTTCGTCAAGACGGTCGCGGTGATGTTGTGCGAGCTGGTCCAGGCGCGCGTGCAGTCCCCTGAAGGGTTTGCCGTGCGAGGGCAGCGTGAGCGTGTCGGGGTCGAGCGCGCGGTATCGCTCCAGTGAGGTCAGGAACAGCTTGAGCGGGTTCGATTCGGGTTCGATGTCGTAGACGCTGACGTTGGTGGAGATGCGCGGCAGCACCATGTCGCCCGAGATCAGGATCTTCGTCTGCGCGCAATAGAGCGCGATGTGTTCCGGGGCGTGGCCGTAGCCGCTGATGCAGCGCCAATGGGTGCGCTGCGCGCCGCTGCCGATGGCGATCAGGTCGCCGTCCATCATGCGCCGGTAGCTCGCCGGAACGGCCGGCACCATGCTCGGGTAGTAGCCCATGCGGGCGCGGATCTTGTCCAGGTCATCGGGGTCGGTCAGGCCATGCGCGGCAAAGAACCGGGCCGCACCTTCACCGCCGAAACCGGTGGTGCTGAGGCAGGCCATGCGCGCCGCGTTGTAGTCGGTGGAGCTGATCCACAGCGGCGCTTGCCAGCGCTCGCACAGCCAGGACGCCAGGCCGATGTGGTCCGGGTGCATGTGGGTCACGATCACGCGCAGTATCGGCAGGCCGTCGAGCTCATGGGCGAACACCGATTCCCACAGCGCCTTGGATTCGTCCTTGCTGATGCAGCAGTCCACCACGCTCCAACCCTGGCGGCCGTCGATCTCGTCGCGCAGCAGCCACAGGTTGATGTGGTTCAGCGCGAACGGCAGTCCCATGCGCAGCCACTTGACGCCGGGCGCCACTTCCAGTGCGCGGCCGGCTTCGGGCAGCGCTTCGCCCCAGGGGTATTGGAGCTGGTGTTCGAGTTCGTTCATGGGTCTTGGAGCGGGTGTGGCGTCTGGTTCATAATTGACGTTTACGTAAACGTCAACGGCGTGATTGGCATTGTAGGTGGGCTTTGCCCGCCAGCCTGTCCTAAATCAGTTGAGGACAGAGCAGGCGCGCTGCGCGTCGCTTTGGACTGTCCCGCAAGAAAAGTTGGAATTCATGAGCATCACCTTCACCATCAGCGACCTGGCCAAAGAATTCGATCTGACCACGCGGGCGATTCGCTTCTATGAAGACATGGGGCTGCTGCAACCCGAGCGCTCCGGGCCGGGCGGCCGCAACCGGGTCTACTCGGCGCGGGACCGCGCGCGCCTGAAGCTCACGCTGCGCGCCAAGCGCCTGGGTCTGAGCCTGACCGAGGCCAAGGACATCATCGACATGTACGACAGCCCGCGCGACACCGGCGCGCAGCTGAAGAAATTCCTCCAGGTACTGGCCACGCATCGCCTGCAACTGGAGGAACAGATGGCCGACCTGCAGGCCAATCTGGAAGAGGTCAAGGAGCACGAGCGCGAGACCCGCGCCCTGCTGCTCAAGGCCGAAAAGAAAGCGAAGGTATGAGCCACCTGTCGAGGGGCCCCTTTGGGGATCGACAGCGAGGCGAGTGCCTTCAGGCGCCGACAGCGCTGCCTTGCGTGACCTACAAAATATCGGAGGCACCGGTATGAACGGCGAGCTGTTTGAGCGCGTGCGCGCGAGCTTCGAGCGCCAGGGCTTGATGCGGCACCTGGGCGCCACCCTGCTTCGTGTGGAACCGGGTCTGTGTGAACTCGCCATGCCCTATTCGGAGCGCGTCACGCAGCAGCAGGATGGTTTTCACGGCGGCGCCATCGGCGCGCTTGGCGACATCGCTGGCGGCTATGCGGCGTTGACCGTGGCGGCCGAGGGCATGGAAGTCGTGACGGTTGAATACAAGATCAATTTTCTGACCTCGCTGCAGGGCGGCGAGTTGCGCGCTCTGGGGCGCGTGCTCAAGGCGGGACGACGCGTCATCGTCACCAGCGCCGAGGTCAGCCACGTGGCTGCCGACGGCACTGTCTCGCCCTGCGCCGTGCTGCAGCAGACCGTGATGCCGGTACCCCAAACCTATTGATACACAAGGAGATAGCCATGAACAACCTGCCCGGACTGAACTTTCAACTCGGAGAAGACATCGATGCGCTGCGCGACGCGGTGCGCGAATTTGCCCAAGCCGAAATTGCGCCTCGCGCCGCCGAGATCGACCGCATGGACCAGTTCCCGATGGACCTGTGGCGCAAGATGGGGGAGCTGGGCGTGCTCGGCATCACCGTGGGCGAGGAATATGGCGGCGCCAACATGGGATACCTTGCGCACATGATTGCGATGGAGGAAATCTCCCGCGCCTCGGCCTCCGTGGGCCTGAGCTACGGCGCGCACAGCAACCTGTGCGTGAACCAGATCAAGCGCAACGGCACACCTGAGCAGCGCAGCAAGTACTTGCCCAAGCTGATCTCGGGCGAGCACGTGGGCGCGCTGGCGATGAGCGAGCCCGGTGCCGGCTCCGACGTGCTCAGCATGAAGCTCAAGGCACAGGACAAGGGCGGCTACTACCTGCTCAACGGCAGCAAGATGTGGATCACCAACGGGCCCGACGCCGACACACTCGTGGTCTACGCCAAGACCGAACCCGAGCTGGGGGCGCGCGGCGTCACGGCGTTCCTGATCGAGAAGGGCATGGCCGGCTTCAGCGTGGCGCAAAAACTCGACAAGCTGGGCATGCGCGGCAGCCACACGGGCGAGCTGGTGTTCGACAACGTCGAGGTGCCGGAATCGCAGATCCTGGGCAACCTCAACGGCGGCGCCAAGGTGCTGATGAGCGGTCTGGACTACGAGCGCGCGGTGCTCACCGGCGGGCCGCTGGGCATCATGCAGTCGGTGATGGACAACGTCATTCCCTACATCCACGATCGCAAGCAGTTCGGCCAGAGCATCGGTGAATTCCAGCTGATCCAGGGCAAAGTGGCCGACATGTACACCGTGCTGCAGGCGGGTCGCTCCTTTGCCTATACGGTTGCCAAGAACCTCGATCTGCTGGGTGTCGAGCACGTGCGCCAGGTGCGCAAGGACTGCGCCTCGGTGATCCTCTGGTGCGCCGAAAAAGCCACCTGGATGGCCGGCGAAGGCGTGCAGATCTTCGGCGGCAACGGCTACATCAACGAATACCCCCTGGGCCGCCTATGGCGCGACGCCAAGCTGTATGAAATCGGGGCGGGCACGTCGGAGATACGACGTATGCTTATTGGACGCGAACTGTTTTCGGAGACGATGTGAACTTGCCCGAGGTACCCGTACTGCATGGCGCACGCTGCGTCTTGCGGCCACTGACCCTGGAAGATGCACCCTCGCTGCAGCGCAACGCTGACGATGACGCCGTGTGGCGCAATCTGTTCGAGGGCTTCCCGCGCCCCTATACGCTGGCCGATGCGCAGGGCTGGTGCAGCGTGGGATGCCGGTCGGCGACGATGGGCTACGTCTGGGGCATCGCGGTCGAGAACCAGATCGTGGGCTGCATTGCGGTGCGGCCCGACAGTGGCTGGCTGCGCTGCAACGCCGAAGTCGGCTACTGGATCGGGCAGGATTTTTGGCGACGCGGCATCACGTCAGAAGCGCTGGGGTTGGTCACCGCCTGGGCCTGGGCGAATCTGCCTGAGGTGACGCGTTTGTACGCGCCGATTTTTTCCTGGAACCAGGGCTCGCAAGCGGTCGCCAGGAAGTGTGGCTATTTTCTGGAGGCCGACCTGCGCCACAGTGCCATCAAGGACGGTCGCGTCATTGACCGCGTGCAGTGGGCAAGCCTTCGGCCCGAGGCACTATTGCCTTAACATCATCGCATGAGTCAAAGCCTGCAACACCTGTTCGACAACAACATCCAGTGGGCCGCGCGCATGGAGCGCGAGCGCCCTGGATTCTTCAGCAAGCTGGCGCAGCAGCAAAGCCCCAAGTACCTGTGGATCGGCTGCTCCGACAGTCGCGTTCCTGCCAATGAAATCACCGGTCTGGATCCGGGCGAAGTGTTCGTGCACCGCAACGTCGCCAATGTGGTGGTGCATTCGGATCTGAACGCGCTGTCGGTGATCCAGTTTGCGGTGGACATGCTCAAGGTCGAACACATCATGGTGGTCGGGCACTACGGCTGTGGCGGCGTGCTCGCGGCCGCGCGGGGCATGCGCATCGGCCTGGCGGACAACTGGCTGCGCCATGTGCAGGACGTGCGGCTGCGCCATCGGCAGCGCCTGAGCCACCTGCCGCAGGCCGAATTGGAAGACGCGCTGTGCGAAATGAATGTGATCGAGCAGGTGGGCAACGTGGCCCTGTCCAACGTGATGCAGGACGCGTGGAGCCGAGGACAGAAAGTGACCGTGCACGGATGGATTTACGGCCTGTCGGACGGGCTGGTGAAAGATCTGGATGTGACCATGAGCGGTGCGTCCGAAGTGGTGGACGTATTCCGCCGCGCCTTCAAGCGTTATCCGCGCGGCATCTGACGCAAGTTCTGCCCAAGCTGTATCACTGGCCGACGACGTCGCCACTCGCCTGTCAATTTGACGGGTCTGCGGTTTTAATGCTCTGAATTTGCTACGCTTGGCCTTCCATCCCAGGGGCTCGCATGAACATCAGCAAGATCGTCATCGTTTGCGGCAGCATCGCCCTTGCGGGCGCAGCCCAGGCTTTTCAGATCACCAGTCTTTCGCCCCAGGGTGAAGTGGCGCGTGTGCGTCAACTGGTGGCCAAGTTCGACGAAGCGGCAGTCAACTTTGGCGACCCCAAGGCCGCAGCGCCGCTCGCCGTCCAGTGCAGCGATGCGCAGGCCAGTCAGGGCAGTGGCCGTTGGATCAGCGAGCGGGAATGGGCTTACGAATTTGCCAGCGATCTGCCGCCGGGGGTGCGCTGCTCGGTGCAGATGCGCACCGGCATGAAGTCGGTCAAGGGCGCCGACTTCTCCGGTCCTGGGAGCTACAAATTCAACACCGGCGGACCTTTTGTGCAAAACATCCGGCCGTACAACGGCAACCGCATTGACGAAGAACAGTTCTTCACCCTGCAACTCAATGGCGCCGCCACCCTGGCCAGCGTACAGGCCAATGTCTGGTGCGCCGTGGAGGGCCTGGGTGAACGGGTGCCGGTGCGCCTCATCGACGGCAAAGACCGCGCCGCCTTGTTAAAGGCACAGGGGCTGGATCGCGTCGCGGAAAAATCACCCTTGAACGTCGTGACGCTGGCCTGCAACCGCCGTCTGACATCTGCGGTCAAAGTTCAACTGGTGTGGGGCAAAGGCGTGGCCACGCCCGGCGTCGCCAGCGACCCCGGCGGTGTGGCGAATTCGGTCGAGAAGCGGTTCAATTTCAAGGTGCGCGAACCGTTTGCAGCAAGCTTCAATTGCGAGCGCGAAAACGCCCAGGCTGCCTGCCTGCCGATACGGCCCATGAGCCTGAACTTCAACGCCCCGGTGACGCGAAAACTGGCCGAAGCCGTGCACCTGAAGTCGGACAAGGAGACGCTCAAACCCGTGTTCGACAAGGAAGAAGCTGATGGCAGCGGTGGCGACAGTGTCGTGAACGGCGTGTCGTTCAAGGGCATCCTCCCTGAGAACACGAAGTTCACGCTCGAACTGCCCAGGGACTTCAAGGACGCATCGGGCCGCGGCCTGCGCAATGCAGACAGCTTTCCACTCAGGGTCGCCACAGGAGCCATGCCGCCGCTGGCCAAGTTTGCGGCCGCACCCTTCGGTATCGTGGAGCGCTTTGCCGAGCCCAGCGGTGTGGCGCTGTTGCCGGTGACACTGCGCAACGTGGAGGCTGCGCTGCAGATCAGCGGGCTCAAGTTGGAGTCGGGGTCTGCTGGGGGCAAGGTGAGCGACCTGCGACCCAGCACCGACGCCGACATCATCGCCTGGTTCCACAAGGTTCAGCGCTACGACGAGAGCACGGTGCCGCGCAAACTTGCCAGTGCAGAGGTCCAGGGGGCGCTGCCTCAGGCGTTGGATGCCAACGGCAAAGGCTACGTTCAAAGCCGGATGCTCTCGTTGCTGCAGGGCCAGGCCGGCGTCAAGACGCTGGACTTGCCCAAGCCCGCGAACAATGATCCGCGCCCGTTCGAGGTGGTGGGCATACCGCTGTCGCCAGGCTTCCATGTGATCGAGATCGCCTCGCAGAAGTTGGGCGCTTCCTTGCTCGATGCGCGCCACGGAGATGCCCGAAACATGTACGTGCGCAGCTCCGCGTTGGTGACGAACCTGGGCGTGCACTTCAAGCTCGGACGCGAGAACGCACTGGCCTGGGTCACCACGCTGGACAAGGGCCAGCCGGTGGCCAACGCACGGGTGCGTGTGTCCGACTGCCATGGCGTTGAGGTGGCCAGTGCCAGCACCGACGCGCAAGGCATCGCCAGCATGACGGGCATTTCGCCGGTGGCGCCGAGTTGCGGCAGCGAGGGCAACTACCACCGAGCCTATTTTGTCAGCGCCCGCGCCCTGCAGAGCGCGAATGAAGGTGGCAAAGGCAAGGACAGCGTGGAGGACATGAGCTTCACCTGGAGCGACTGGCACCGTGGCATCGAGCCCTGGCGTTTCCACGTGCCCACCAGCCGCGACGCCCGACCCGATGAACGGGCCCACACCATTTTTGACCGCACGCTGTTTCGCGCCGGCGAAACCGTTTCCATGAAGCACATCCTGCGCACCGAGACCTCTCAGGGCTTCGCCCTGTCCAAGACACAGCCCAACAGCTTGGTTGTGACGCATGTCGGCAGCGGTCAGCAGTACACACAGCCGCTGGTGTGGCGCACGACCGCCACCGGCGGCCAAAGCGCAGAGAGCAGCTTTGCCATACCCCCTGGCGCCAAGCTGGGCGAGTACCAGGTGCAACTGCGCGGCGCGGAGCGCGAGCGCAGCTTTGAAACCGGAGCGTTCCGCGTGGAAGAGTTTCGCCTGCCGGTGCTGGAAGGCCGGGTCACGCCCACGGAAAAGAAGGCGCTGGTGAACGTGAAGAGCGTACCCGTGGACGTGCAAGTCAATTACGTCGCAGGGGGTGCCGCAGTGAATTTGCCGGTGCGCGTGTCGGCGCTGGTGCGTGGAAAATATTTGAACTTCAGCGATTTTGATGCCTTCAGTTTTTCACCGCCGCGCGCAAAGAATGACGCCACGGCCGAGGGCGAAGAAGAGCGGGACAGCGATGCCCGTCCGAGCCAGGACACGCGCGTGATTGCCGACAAGCTGCCGCTCACGCTGGACAAGAATGGCGCGGGCAAAGTGAGCCTCGACAAAGTGCCCGCGAGCAAGCAGCCGCAGGAGCTGTTGCTGGAGGCCAGCTACGCGGACCCGAATGGCGAGGTGCAAACCATCCGCAGCGTCTCCACGCTGTGGCCCGCAGGCGTGGTGGCGGGCATCAAGACCGAACACTGGGTATCGAGCAGCCAGAAGATCAAATTTCAGGCGCTGGCGCTGGACCTGAGCGGAAAGATCCTGGCCGATGTGCCGCTGGAAGTGCGGGCCACGGCGCGCATCGTCACCACCAGCCGCAAGCGCATGGTGGGCGGCTTTTACACCTACGACAACAAGACCACGGTGAAGGACCTGGGCACGGTGTGCAGTGGCAAGAGCGACGCGCGCGGCCTGCTGCTGTGCGAGGCCCAGCTCGGTGAGCCGGGCGAGGTCGAGCTGGTCGTCACGGCCAAAGACAGCACGGGCAACAGCATTCAGGCCGCCAGTTCGGTGTATGTGACGAAGCAGGGCGAGCTCTGGTTTGGCGGCGAGAACCATGACCGCATGGATGTCTTGCCCGAGAAGAAAAGCTACCAAGCCGGCGAGACCGCCAGGTTCCAGGTGCGCATGCCGTTCCGTTTTGCCACGGCGCTGGTGGCGGTGGAGCGCGAAGGCATTGTCGAGACGCAGGTGGTGCAACTCAATGGTCAGGACCCCACTGTTCAAGTGAAGATCAAGGAAGGCTGGGGGCCCAACGTGTACGTGAGCGTGCTGGCCCTGCGCGGGCGTCTGCGCGAGGTGCCCTGGTACTCCTTCTTCACCTGGGGCTTCAAGGCGCCGCGCGAGTGGTGGACCTCGTTCTGGTACGAAGGGCGCGAGTACGTGGCGCCGACGGCGCTGGTCGATTTGAGCAAACCCGCGTTCCGGCTCGGTGTGGCCGAGATCCGCGTCGGCACCCAGGCGCACCAGCTCGCGGTGAGTGTCAAGGCCGACAAGGAAAGTTACCCGGTGCGGGGTCAAGCCAAGGTCACGATTGCCGTCAAGCTGCCCAATGGTCAACCGGCGGCAGGAGCCGAAGTGGCGCTGGCTGCGGTGGACCAGGCGCTGCTGGAACTGATGCCCAACACCAGCTGGAATCTGCTGGAGGCGATGCTGCAGCGACGCGCCTGGGGCGTGGAGACTTCGACGGCACAGATGGAAATCATCGGCCGCAGGCACTACGGTCGCAAGGCCGTGGCAGCAGGTGGCGGTGGCGGCCACAGCGGCACGCGCGAGCTGCTGGACACGCTGCTGTTGTGGAACCCCAGAGTGGTGCTGGATGCCAATGGTCAGGCGGTGGTGACGGTGCCGCTGAATGACGCCCTCACCACCTTCAAGATCGTGGCCGTGGCCGACGCCTCGGTCGGTCTCTTCGGCACCGGGCAGACCAGCATCCGCGCCACGCAGGATCTGCAGATCATCAGCGGTCTGCCGCCTCTGGTGCGCGAGGACGATCAGTTCCGTGCGCAACTCACGCTGCGCAACACGACGAAGCAAGCGATGACGGTGGACGTGACGCCGCGCGCCACGCTGCTGGAGCTCAAACCCCAGGTGGTGGACATCCCTGCGGGTGAAGCGCGTGAGGTGGCCTGGACCGTCAAAGCACCGGCGCAGCTGGCGCTTTCGCGCTTCGAGGCCATCCTTTGGGAGTTCGAGGCCAAGGACCGCATCAGCGGCGCGCGCGATGCGCTCAAGGCGCGCCAGCGCATCATCCCCGCCGTACCCCTGACGGTGCAGCAGGCCACGCTGGTGCAACTCGACGGCCCCTTCAGCCTGGAGGTGAATCCGCCTGCCGATGCCTTGCCGGGCCGAGGTGGCTTGAAGCTGGCGCTGCAACCCAAATTGGCCGAAGGCATGCCGGGCGTGCGCGACTGGTTTGCCAACTACCCCTTTGTTTGTCTGGAGCAAAAAACCAGCAAGTCGGTGGGCCTGCGCGACGGAAAAATGTGGCAAACCGTGGTTGGACAAATCCCCAGCTACCTGGACAGCGACGGCCTGGCCAGTTACTTTCCGCCGCGCGACGGCGAGGGCAATCACGGCAGCGACACGCTCACCGCCTACCTGCTGTCGGCCACGCATGAGGCGGCCAGCCTGAACCCCGCGCTCGCCCTGCCCGACGAAGTGCGCGCGCCGATGGAGCGCGGCCTGATTGCCTTTGTGGAAGGGCGCATTCAGCGCCTGTTCTGGAGCCCGCGCAAGGACCTTGACATGCGCAAGCTGGCGGCGCTGGAGGCGCTGTCGCGCTACGGACGGGCGCAGGGCCGCATGCTGGGCTCGATCACGATCGCGCCCAATCAATGGCCTACGCACACGGTGATCGACTGGTTGAATGTCCTGAAACGCGTGCCCGACATAGCGGACCGCGACCAGCGCATGGCCGAGGCGAACCAGATTCTCAGGAGTCGAATGAGCACCCAGGGAACGAAGCTGATCTTCAGCACCGAGCGCGACGACTACTGGTGGTGGCTGATGCAAAACGGCGATGTCAACACCGCGCGCCTGATGCTGACCGTGATGGACGACCCTGCCTGGAAGGACGACATGGGCCGTCTTGCGAACGGCTTCATTGGTCGCCAGCAGCACGGCGCCTGGCTCACCACCACAGCGAATCTGTGGGGTAGTCTCGCGCTGGAGAAATTCTCCAACAAGTTTGAAGCGGTGACTGTGGCGGGCACGACCAAGGCCGCCATGAGCACGGGCAGCGCCAGCGTGGACTGGAGCAAGGTGGAGCGCATCAAGACCACAGACGCAAGCGGCGCGGCGCACCAGACGACCTGGTTCGGCGCGCCGGCCGCGCCCGGCAACCTGCGCAACAACACGATGTTCCTGCCGTGGAGCAAGACCGCAGCCAAGGACAGCTTGAGCGTCACGCACCAGGGCACAGGCAAACCGTGGTTGACCCTGCAGTCGGTGGCGGCGATCGTGCTCAAGGAGCCGTTCAATGCGGGCTACCAGATCAAGAAGACGGTCACTCCGGTGGAGCAGGCGAACAAGTCCTTGCCCGTCGGCAGTTACACCCGCGGCGACGTGCTGCGCATCACGCTCGAAATCAATGCTTCGGCCGACATGAGCTGGGCCGTCATCACCGACCCGGTGCCCGGTGGTGCCACGATACTGGGCAGTGGCCTGGGACGCGACTCGGAGATCGCGACCCAGGGTGAAAAGCGTGGTGGCGACGCCTGGCCAGCGTTTGAGGAACGCAGCTTCGAGTCCTTCCGCAGCTACTACGAGTATCTGCCCAAGGGCGTGGTGAAGATGGAGTACACGATTCGCCTGAACAACGTGGGCGAGTTCTCGCTGCCGCCGTCCCGGGTGGAGGCCATGTACGCGCCGGAGATGTTTGGTGAAGCGCCGAATGCGCGTATCAAGGTCGAGGCGGTGCGGTGAGGGTTCTTGCCAAAGTGGGTGGCGTCCTGCTGGCGATTTGCACACAAGCGGCAGGGGCAACCACCACGTTCAACGAGGTCAAGGCGGCCTACCAGTCGTCGGACACGGTGATACTGGATCGACACGGCGAGGTGATCCACCGCCTGCGCACGAACGACAACGTGCGGCGCGGCCAGTGGGTGAGCTTGGCCGATGTGTCGCCCGCCTTGCGCACGGCCCTGGTGCTGAGCGAAGACCAGCGCTTTTACGAGCACAGCGGCGTCGATTGGCGCGCGGTTTCGGCCGCAGCCTGGGGCAACCTGTGGGACACGAAAACGCGCGGCGCCTCCACCATCACCATGCAGTTGTCGGGCTTGCTCGATGACGATCTGCGGCGGGGCGCGGGCGGGCGCCGGGTGGCGCAGAAGATCGGTCAGGCGGTGTCGGCGCAGATGCTGGAGCGCAGTTGGCGCAAGGACCAGATTCTCGAAGCCTATCTGAATCTGGTGTCGTTTCGCGGCGAGCTGGTGGGCATCGATGCGCTCAGTCGCACCCTGTTCGGCAAGGCCGCACACGGACTGGACGAGCGCGAGGCGGCGGTCGCCGCCGCCCTGGTGCGCGCACCCAATGCCGGGCCCGAGCAGGTGGCCAAACGGGGCTGCGCGGTGCTCAAAGGAATGGAAATCCGCGGCAGCCTTCGCGCCAGAAAAGCGCCATCCGCGATCGACTGCGATGGTCTGGAACTGTTCACCCGCGCCGCGCTGCAGCGCAAGGCGTTCGACACCAGCGAAGGCGTGGCGCCGCATGTGGCTCGCCAACTGGCGCGCTCAGCCAAGGCAGGGTTCGTTCGCACCAGCTTGCGCGCGCCGCTGCAACGCTTTGCCGTGCAGACCCTGCAGCAACATTTGCGCGACCTGCAGGGACGCCATGTCGAAGACGGCGCGATTGTGGTGCTGGACAACGCCACGGGCGAAGTGCTGGCCTGGGTGGGTTCGTCGGGGGAGCTGAGCAACGCCGCCGAGGTGGACGGCGTGACTGCACTGCGCCAGCCGGGCTCCACGCTCAAGCCTTTTTTGTACGCCCAGGCGATCGCCGAGCGGCGCCTCACGGCGGCGTCCTTGCTGGAGGACTCAGGTGCCCAGATCCAGACCTCGGGCGGCCTGTACATTCCGCAAAACTACGACCACCACTTCAAGGGCTGGGTCTCGGTGCGCACCGCGCTGGGAGCCTCGCTGAATGTGCCGGCGGTGCGCGCACTGGTGATGGTGTCGCCGGATGCGTTTCACCGACAGCTCATCGCCCTGGGCCTGCCCCTGAAAGAGAGCGGCGACTACTACGGCTACAGCTTGGCACTGGGCAGCGCCGAAGTGTCGCTGCTCAACTTAACCAACGCGTATCGCGCCCTGGGCAATGGTGGCCGCGTCAGTGCCACCGCTTTGAGCGTCAACCCCAAACCCGAATTCCGTCAGGTGCTGGATCCGCGCGCCGCCTTCATCGTGAGCGACATCATCTCCGACCCGCTGGCCCGCGCCCGTACCTTTGGCAGCGACAGCGTGCTGGCCACGCGCTACTGGACGGCGGTCAAGACCGGCACCAGCAAGGACATGCGCGACAACTGGGCGCTGGGGTTTTCAGAACGCTATACCGTGGGGGTGTGGGTCGGCAATGCCAGCGGCGAACCCATGTGGGACGTGAGCGGCACCACCGGCGCCGCACCCATCTGGGCGGCCGTCATGAACCACCTGCACCAGGCCCAGCGCAGCCGCGGATCCAAAGCGCCTGCGGGGCTGGTGCAGACGGCGGTGCAGTTTGCGTCGGTCCCTGATACCGCGCCCGTCGAAAGCCAGCGCACAGAGTGGTTCATTCAAGGCACACAGCAAGCCCAATTTGCCATGCATGCCGACGCCGTTCATGCCTCTGCCGCTGCACGCATCACCGCCCCAGCCAACGGCAGCATCATCGCGCTGGATCCGGACATTCCCGCCAACCGGCAGCGCCTGAGCTTCAGTGCCGAAGGCTCGAATCTGCGCTGGTTGATGGATGGAAAATCCCTCGGCCAAGGCGCCACGCTGCAGTGGTTGCCCTGGCCCGGGCGGCATGTGGTGCAACTCACGAACGCGCGCGGTGAGGTGCTGGATGAGATTCGACTGGAGGTGCGCGGCGCAGGGGTGAAGCAAGCCCAGGGTTCTGTCATCAGGACCCGCTGATCTTCCAAGGTTCCTTGGGGTCCGATGTGTTGCGTCAAATCATCGCGCCATCAGAAGAAGTACCATGAGAGCAAATTTTTTGAAAGGAAGTGTCATGTCTGATTCCATCGTGATTGTTGGCGCTGCCCGTACTCCCATGGGCAGTTTTCAGGGGGACTTCGCGTCGCTGGCGGCGCATGACCTGGGGGGGGCCGCCATCCGCGCCGCCGTGCAGCGCGCCGGCATCGAACCGGAGTCGGTGGACGAGGTGCTGTTCGGCAACTGCCTGATGGCAGGCCAGGGCCAGGCACCGGCGCGCCAGGCGGCGTTCAAGGGCGGCTTGCCGAACAGCGCGGGCGCGGTGACGCTGTCCAAGATGTGCGGCTCGGCCATGCGGGCGGTGATGTTTGGCCACGACATGCTGCTGGCCGGCAGCGCCGAGGTGCTGGTCGCCGGCGGCATGGAGAGCATGACGAATGCGCCCTACCTGCTGCCCAAGGCGCGCGCCGGATACCGCATCGGCCACGACCGCATCTTTGACCACATGATGCTCGACGGCCTGGAAGACGCCTACGAACCGGGTCGCTCCATGGGAACCTTCGGTGAAGACTGCGCCGACAAATACAAGTTCACGCGCGAGGCCCAGGACGCCTTCGCCATTGCCAGCGTGCAGCGTGCCCAGGCAGCAACCCAGTCGGGCGCCTTTGCCGCCGAGATCACACCGGTGACGGTGAAGGGCCGCGCCGGCGACAAGGTGATTGCCATCGACGAAGGCCCGGGCAAGGTCAAGCTCGACAAAATCCCGCAGCTCAAATCCGCTTTCAAGAAGGACGGAACCATCACGGCCGCCAGCAGTTCTTCCATCAACGACGGCGCCGCCGCGCTGGTGCTGATGAAGGCTTCGACCGCGAGCCGATTGGGCCTGAAGCCTCTGGCGCGCATCGTGGCCCACGCCACGCATGCGCAGGAGCCCAACTGGTTCGCCACGGCGCCGGTGGGCGCCACGCAGAAGGTGCTGGCCAAGTCGGGCTGGAGCGCCCAGGACGTGGACCTGTGGGAAGTGAATGAAGCCTTTGCCGTGGTGCCGATGGCGCTGATGCACGAGTTGAAGCTGAGCCACGACATCGTGAACGTCAACGGCGGCGCCTGCGCCCTGGGGCATCCGATCGGCGCGTCCGGCGCACGCATCATGGTCACCCTGATGTACGCGCTGCAGGCGCGCGGTTTGAAGCGCGGCCTGGCCACGCTGTGCATCGGCGGCGGTGAAGCCACGGCGGTGACGATCGAGATGCTGTGAGTTTGTTTCGCGGCAATATTTTTATAAAACAGGAGACCCCATGACCCATGCCACCCCCGTCCTTCGCCCCGCCATCGCAGCACTTCTTTCGACCGCGGCCATCCTGACCCCGGCCTGGGGCCAGTCGCGTGACGCGGCGCTGCTGAGCGCGGCCACAGCCGAGCAGTCGGCCGTGGTCCAGACGCTTGAGCGCCTGGTCAACATCGAAACCGGCACCGGTGATGCGCCAGGCTTGGCGGCCATGGCGCAATTGCTGGAGACCGAGCTCAAGGCGCTGGGCGCCACGGTGACGCGCCATCCGGCGCAAGCGGGCGTGGTCGGCGAGAACCTGGTGGGACACATCCCGGGCAAGGGCAGCAAGAAGCTGTTGCTGATGGCGCACATGGACACCGTGTACGTCCACGGCACGCTGGCCAAGGCGCCGTTTCGCGTCGACGGCAATCGGGCCTTTGGCCCCGGCATTGCGGACGATAAGAGCGGCATCGCGATGATCCTGCACACGCTGAAATTGCTCAAGAGCCGCGGCTTTCAGGACTACGGGCAAATCACGGTACTGTTCAATACCGATGAAGAGCGGGGCTCGTTTGGTTCGCGTGAACTGATCCAGAGAGAAGCCAATGCACACGATGTGGCGCTGTCGTTTGAGCCCACGCTGGCGCTCAAGGAGATGCTGACCCTGGGTACCGCGGGCATCGTCTACTACAAGGTGAACATCCAGGGCCTGGCGGCGCACGCCGGCGCCAACCCGGAGATGGGCGTGAACGCACTGGTCGAAGCCTCGGACGTGGTGCTGCGCACGCTGGACCTGGACGACAAGGCGCGCGACCTGCGCTTCAACTGGACTGTGGGCAAGGCTGGCGCCGTGCCCAACATCATCCCGGACGACGCCTATCTGGAGGCCAACATCCGTTATGCGCGCAAGGAGGACCTGGAGCAACTGCTCAAGAGCCTGGAGCAGCGAATTCAGGGCCAGAAGAAACTGGCCAAGTCGCAGATCAAGATCACCGTGGACTATGGTCGCCCGGCCTTCAAGGCCGACGCTGCCGGCGTCAAGCTGGTGGATCGCGCTGTGGCCATCTACAAGGAACTGGGTGTGGAATTGAGCGTGGTTCCCAGCACCGGCGGCGGCACGGACGCCGCCTATGCCGCGCTGGACGGCAAGCCGGTGATTGAAAGCCTGGGCCTGCCTGGATTTGGTTACCACAGCAATCAGGCCGAGTACGTGATGATCGATGCGATCCCACGGCGCCTGTACCTGGCCGCGCGCATGATCATGGATCTGTCCAAAGAAAAGTAGTCCGAGCGGTTGGCCCGGAACCAGGCAATGCGGTGCGCAGCGCAGGCGCACGGGCAGGCATCGGGCCTAGAATGGAGCCACCCGCAGCGGTAGCGGGGCACACGAGGAATGGATGTTTGATTCACCGATTCAAGGCGAGACTTCGACTGCGGCGCCCCCGGCGACCGAGCGGCGCAAGCGGCTGGAGTTGCGCGTCGTTTTCGTCAGTGCGTGCAACGCCTTGCGTCCCTTCTTTGACGCCGACAGCAGTTGGGCCGGCCAGACGCACGAGCACCTGGCGCTGCGCACGTTGAAAGAACAATTTCCTGAACTTGATGCCCAGGACGCCTTTCTGGTGGTGACGACCGCGAAGCGGCTTTTCTCCGGGCCCCGAAGCCCTGGCGAAAGTGATCGGGTCTGAGTCAACGCGCAAGCCAGGTCTGATGCGCGCTGGCGCCCTGGCCTTATCCGGAGCATTCCATGTTTGAATCGGCAGAAATCGGCCACAAGATCAGCAAGACGGCCTACCGCGAAGCGGTGCCGCCATTGCGCGCTGCGCTTCTGGGCGCACAGGTCGATCTGCACGAGAACAAGTCCTTTCCGGTGGTGGTGCTGATCAGCGGTCAGGATGGCGCGGGCAAGGGCGAGACGATCAACGTCTTGTACCAGTGGATGGATCCGCGCTTCATCTCCACACTGGCTTTTTCCGAGCCCAGCGACGAGGAGCGCGAACGCCCGCCCATGTGGCGTTTCTGGCGCTCGCTGCCGCCCAAGGGGCGCATTGGAATATTTGCCGGCTCCTGGTATTCGGAGTCGATTCGCCAGCGCATCCAGGGCGAGATTTCCCTCAAAGAACTCGATGCCAGGGCGGACCAGATCAACCGCTTCGAGGCGATGCTGGTGAACGAAGGTGCGCTGGTGCTGAAGTTCTGGTTTCACCTGACCAAGGACGCGCAGACCAAGCGCCTCAAGGCGCTGGAGAGCGATCCACGCACCGCCTGGCGCGTGACCAAGTGGAATTGGGACCGGCTCAAGACCTACGACGAACTGCAGAACGTTGCCGGCCATTTGCTGCGCATGACGAACACGCACTGGGCGCCCTGGGTGGTGGTGGAGGGGGCGGACGACCGCTACCGCTCGTTGACGGTGGCCCAGACCCTGCTCGCGGCGCTCCAGTCCAGGCTGGCCCGCGCCAAGTCTCTGGAGCTGCCGGCAGCACCCATCGTGCGGGTCGACACCGACGGGCGCACGGTACTGACCGAAATGGACCTGACGCTGGCCCTTGACGACAAGACCTATGAACGCGAGTTGGCCAAATGGCAGGGGCGCTTGGCAGAACTGGTGCGCGATGCGCGTTTCAAGGGCCGCTCGCTGGTGTGCGCCTTCGAGGGTGCGGACGCGGCGGGCAAGGGCGGCGCCATCCGGCGCATCGGCGCGGCGCTGGACGCGCGCCAGTACCAGGTCACGCCGGTGGCCGCGCCCACCGAGGAGGAGCGCGCGCAGCCCCACCTGTGGCGCTTCTGGCGCCATCTGCCGCGCCGCGGGCACCTGGCCATCTTCGATCGCACCTGGTGTGGACGGGTGCTGGTGGAGCGGGTGGAGGGGTTCTGCTCGGAGAACGACTGGCTGCGCGCCTACGGCGAGATCAACGACTTCGAGCACGAGATGGCCGACGCCGGCGTCATCGTAGTGAAGTTCTGGCTGCAGATCAGCCAGGAGGAGCAGCTGCGACGTTTCAAGGAGCGCGAGAAGGTCGAATTCAAGCGCTTCAAGATCACCGAGGAAGACTGGCGCAACCGCGAGAAGTGGGGCGCCTATCAGCAGGCGATCTGCGACATGGTGGAACGCACCAGCACCGGCAACGCGCCCTGGACGCTGGTCGAAGCCAACGACAAGAACCATGCCCGAGTGAAGATCCTGCGCACGCTGTGCGAGCGCCTGCAAGCCGAACTCGAAGGCAAGTTCAAACCCGGCGCCGGCACCAAGCGCAAGCGGCCCAAGAGCTAGGCGGCCCCGGCCGGGGTTAAGTCTCGCGCCAGCCCGCATAATTGACGCAACGTCAACTCTCCCGTGTCACCACGGAGCCGCCATGCTACTGACCCAGGACCAGGAAATGATTCGCGACGCCGTGCGCGCCTTTGCCCAGGAGCAGTTGTGGCCCCATGCCGCGCGCTGGGACCGTGAGCATCACTTTCCGAAAGAGGCGCATCAAGGCCTGGCAGCGCTGGGCGCCTATGGCATCTGTGTGCCCGAGGAGTGGGGCGGCGCGCAGCTGGACTATCTGACGCTGGCGCTGGTGCTGGAGGAAGTCGCGGCCGGGGACGGCGGCACCAGCACGGCGATCTCGGTCACCAACTGCCCGGTCAACGCCATCCTGATGAAGCACGGCAACGATGCACAGAAAAAGCAGTGGCTGACGAAGCTGGCGCAAGGCGAGATGCTGGGCGCGTTCTGCCTGACCGAGCCGCACGTGGGGTCGGATGCATCGGGCTTGCGCACCACCGCAGTGAAGGACGGCGACGGTTATGTCCTCAATGGCGTCAAGCAGTTCATCACCAGCGGCAAGAACGGCGATGTGGCCATCGTCATCGCCGTCACCGACAAGGGCGCCGGCAAGAAAGGCATGAGTGCCTTCCTTGTCCCGACGAAGGCCCATGGCTATGTCGTGGCGCGGCTCGAAGACAAGCTTGGGCAGCACAGCAGCGACACCGCGCAGATCAACCTGGACAACTGCCGCATCCCGGCGGAAAACCTGATCGGAGCCGAGGGCGAGGGTTACCGCATCGCGCTCGGTGGGCTCGAGGGCGGGCGCATCGGCATCGCTGCGCAAAGCGTGGGAATGGCGCGCAGCGCCTTTGAGTGCGCGCTGGCGTATTCGAAAGAGCGCCAGAGCTTTGGCACCGCGATCTTCAATCACCAGGCCGTGGGTTTCCGCCTGGCCGATTGCGCCACGCAGATCGAGGCGGCGCGCCAACTCATCTGGCACGCTGCCAGTCTGCGCGACGCGGGTCGACCGTGTCTGAAGGAGGCGGCGATGGCGAAACTGTTTGCCAGCGAAATGGCAGAAGCCGTGTGCAGCGCCGCGATCCAGACCCTGGGTGGCTACGGCGTCGTGAACGACTTTCCGCTGGAGCGCATCTACCGCGACGTGCGCGTGTGCCAGATCTATGAGGGCACGTCGGATGTGCAGAAGATTCTGATTCAACGGGCCTTGGCCGGTTGAAATTCAGCTGATGAAGCTCATAGGGCGGCGCCGCCCGTGACCCCCATTGATTGCCCCTGCGGTCAGCGTGACGCCCGCCACCGCCCGCTCGCTTTCCCCGCTTGCTGCGGTCGCTATCTGGACCATTTTGAATCCGCGCCGGCGCCCGACGCGCAGAGCCTGATGCGCTCGCGTTACAGCGCTTTCGTGCTGGAGCGGCGCGACTATCTGCTGGCGACCTGGCATGCGACCACTCGGCCCACGACGCTGGAATTCGAGCCGGGCGCGAAGTGGCTGGGGCTGGAAGTGCGCGGCCACAAGCTGGTCGATGCTGACCACGCCGAAGTCGAGTTCGTGGCGCGCCAGCGCGACAGCTCGGGTCGGGCGCACCGCTTGCACGAACGCAGCCGTTTCGTGCGCGAACAGGGGCGTTGGACTTATCTCGATGGTGTCATGAAATGAATGACGCTATCAAAATTGAAGCCATGGAAGTGTGAACAGATGAAATACGAGGCGGTGTTGTTTGACTGTGACGGCGTGCTGGTCGATTCCGAGGGCATCACGAATGAGGTGCTGCGCGCCATGCTGCACGAACGCGGCTGGAGTCTGAGTCCGCAGGAGTGCATGGACATCTTTCTGGGCCGGGCCGTGAAGGACTTGCAGGCCAGGATCGAGCAACACACGGCCCAGCCTCTGACACAGGAATGGATGCAGCAGTTTCGCGACCGGCGCGACCAGGCCCTGCACGCCGATCTCCTGGCCATTCCGAATGCGGTCGCGGCGGTGCAGGAAATTCACCGTGACTACGCCGGGCGCATCGCCTGTGCGTCCGGCGCCGACCGCGGCAAGGTGGAGCTGCAGCTCAACAAGGTGGGCCTCATGCCCTTCTTTGAAGGCCGCATCTTCAGCGGCCACGAACTGCCGCGCTCCAAGCCCCATCCCGATGTGTACCTGGCCGCGGCCGCAGCGCTCGGTTCTTCGGCCAGCGCCTGTGCCGTGATCGAGGACACGACCACGGGCGCGCGCGCGGGTCTGGCGGCCGGCGCCACGGTGCTGGGCTATTGCCCCAGCGGCATCGGTCACAGCACGGCGCAGCAGCTGCGCGAGCTGGGCGTGCAGCTGATATTCACCGACATGGCGCAGCTGGCGCGCCTGCTCGACTGATTTCCTGGCCCACCAAGGTGGCCCGGGTTTGGGCACAATCGACGCATGAACGCCACAGTCGCCTCCCTGCCAACGCCACGCACGCTGCTGCGGGCTTCGATCGCGGTGGCTGTCGTCACGATCGTGATGAAGACCTTGGCTTGGCACATCACCGACTCGGTAGGCCTGCTGTCGGACGCGATGGAGTCCTTCGTGAACCTGGCCAGCGCCATCTTTGCGCTGATGATGGTGATCATCGCGCAGCGGCCGGCGGACGACGAGCACCCCTATGGCCACCACAAGGCCGAGTATTTTTCATCCGGCTTTGAAGGCGTGCTGATCATCGGCGCCGCGGCCGGCATCATCTGGGCCGCCGGGCACCGCTTCTTCGATCCGCAACCGGTGGTGCAACTCGGCTGGGGCCTGCTGCTGTCGGTTGTGAGCTCGGCCTTGAACGGCCTGCTTGCCTGGGTCATGTTCAAGGCGGCGAAGCAGCACCGCTCCATCGCGCTGGAAGCCGACGCCAAGCATCTGGTGACCGACGTCTGGACCTCGGTCGGCGTGGTGATCGGGCTGATCGGCGTGCTGCTCACGGGCTGGCTCTGGCTGGATGCGCTGGTGGCGATTGGTGTGGCGCTGAACATCCTGAAGGAGGGCGTGCACCTGATGTGGCGCTCGTCCCAGGGCCTGATGGACGAAGCGGTGGAGCCCGAGGTGCTGGCCGACATCCAGCAGATCCTGCGCGACTTTGACCACCACACCATCCGCTTTGACCACCTCAACACGCGCAAGGCGGGGCAACGGCGCTTTCTCGACATGCACATGCACATGCCTTCGAACTGGTCGCTCGGCCGTGCTGCCGCCGTGCGCGCCAGTGTGGAGCAGGCGCTGATGAGCGCGGTGCCCGGCCTGCGTGCCACGATCCAGCTGCTGCCCAGCGACGTGGAAGCGCATTTCGACGACACCAAGGATCTGATTTGAAGGCGCTGTTGCAACGGGTCAGCTGCGCCCAGGTGGTGATCGAGGATCAAACCGTGGGGCGCATCGACGCCGGTCTGCTGGTGCTGCTGTGCGCGCTGCACGGCGACACGCCGGCGCACGCCGACAAGCTGCTGGCCAAGCTGCTCAAGCTGCGCATCTTCGGCGATGACGCGGGCAAAAATGTTGCCGAGAAATTTATGTGCTGCTGACCGGGACTCCCGAGGCAGCACTGATTCTTTCAGGGGTGGTTGACGCCACATAATTTTTGTAGTGTGTTGCAGGTTTCACTTTGAGGAACCTGCCATGTTCGAGAGAATTTTTGTGGCGCCGCACACGCAGCAGCGGCATCGTGAGGCTTTGTTTTGCGAAGAGCGCATGGCTTACCTGCAGCACATGCTGGTGCGAGGCTCTACCCGCCATTCATTGAGGCAAACCGCAGAGCGTCTGGTGTGGCTGGCATTGCGGATGACACATGAAGCGCGCAACGGCATTGATGCCGATGGGCTGACGAGCATCCTTGGTGAGCCGGGCTCCAGCAATATTTCTACCAACTACCGGCAACGCCTTTATCTGGATGCCCGGCGTTGGTTCCAGTTCCTGGGTTGGTGGCGTGAGGTGATCCAACGCGTTGAAGTTGATCCAGCACTGGTTCGTTTTGTGGACTGGATGCGCAACGAACGTGGCTTGAGTCCCAACACGATTGCCAGCTGGTCGCGCTGGACGGGGCACTTTCTGCGATGGTGCCACGAACATGGCCATGACCTGAGCCGCCTGCGCCCACAAGATATCGATGCCTACCTGGCCACATACAGTGCAAGGGGCTGGGGGCGGTGTTCCGTGGGGTTCATCGTGGCCATGATGCGCGTGTTCTTGCGCCAAGCCGCAAGCCGAGGGGAATGCGCCAACACCCTGGCTGGCGCCATCTTCGGCCCCAGGGTCTATGCACTCGAATCCGTACCGGCAGCACTGAGCTGGGACGAAGTCCGGCAAGTGCTGGCCACCACCCGCGGCGCTACCGAACAAGACATTCGCGATCGCGCCATTCTCATGCTCATGGCCATTTACGGCCTGCGCCGTGGCGAGATCGTCGCTTTGCGCCTGGATCAAATCGATTGGGCAGGCAGGTTGCTGCACATCTGGCGCCTCAAACGCCACCAGCCACAGGTCTACCCCTTGGTGCCATCGGTGGCACATGCATTGGCGCAATACATTGATGTGGTGCGCCCGGCCAGCGATGTCCCGCAAGTCTTCATTACTCTGAAGGCGCCGCGCAAGCCCATGCCACCGCAGACGCTGTATGAGCTGGTGCGCCACCGGCTGCGCGCCATCGGCGTGAGCCGCCCCAAGATGGGACCTCACGCCTTGCGCCACGCCTGTGCCAGCCGCATGCTGGCCCAAGGTCTTACGCTCAAAGAGATTGGTGACCACCTGGGCCACAGCAGCACACAGGCCACCATGATCTACACCAAGGTGGACATGACCGCCCTGCGCGAGGTGGGCAACTTTGATCTTGGAGGTGTGCAATGAAGACCTCTGATGTAATCGCCGCCTATTTGGCGGTCCGCCGCGCACAAGGCGTGCAACTGCGCAGCTCTGAGCGCGTGCTCTACCGGTTGGCCCGTCAGACCGGTGATGGTGAGTTTGACGCCATCACTACCGAGGATTTGGCCCTGTTTCTGCATGGCCCCGGTGAACTCAGCAGCACCTGGAAGGGCAAACACGGCATGCTCAACAGCCTGTACCGCTTTGCCGTTACCAGAGGGTACGCCCAGCTCAACGCCTTGCCACAACGCAAACCCAAGCTGCCCCAGGCGCACCCGGCCTACATCTACAGCACCGCCGAAGTTCAGCGCCTCGTGGATGCCGCCGCCCGGCTGCAAAACCCCAAGAGCCCATTGCAGGGATCCACTTACCGGCTACTGCTGTTGCTGATGTATGGTGCTGCCTTGCGTGTGAGCGAAGCCATGGGCTTGCAGCTGCGGGACGTGGACTTGCAGGCAGCCACCCTGACGATCCGCGAGACCAAGTTCTACAAGACCCGGCTGGTGCCCATCGGCCCACACTTGGCGGGTGAGTTGCGTCAGTACTTGGGGCAGCGCACCCTTCTGCCCATGAAGCAAGGCCAAGAGTCAGCCGTTTTGTGCTCCAGAACCGGTCAGCACCTTTGGTATCAGAATGTGGTCACGCTGTTTCAGCGCATCCGCCATGATGCAGGCATCGGCACCCCGCAGGGCGCGAGCCGACCACCGCGCATGCACGATTTGCGGCACACGGCGGCCATGCACCGCTTGGTGCGCTGGTACGAGCAAGGTCTGGACGTCAACTCATTGCTGCCCAAGCTTTCGACCTACATGGGACACAGTGGCGTGACCTCCACCCAGCGCTACCTGCACATGACACCGGATTTGCTGGCCCAAGCCAACCAACGCTTTGCGGCCTACGCCGAGCAAGGTGGCAGCCATGCGTAACCGTGACCTGTTGGGGCCGTGGATACGGCGCTTCCTTTTTGAGCATCTTGTGGCTGAGCGTAATCTGGCGCGCAACACCCAGGTGAGCTATCGCGACACACTGGCTTTATTGCTGCCTTTTGTGTCCAAGCGCGTGGGGGGCGCCATAGACCGGATGGCGGTTGACGCCATCTCGCCTGAGGCCGTGCGCGCATTCCTGACACACCTGGAGCAGGATCGGGGTTGCTCGGTCGCGACACGCAACCAACGGCTGGCGGCCATTCATGCGCTGGCACGATTTGTCGGTAGCCGGGCGCCGGAACACTTGGGTTGGTGCACCGAGATCGGTGCGATCCCGGCCAAGAAGACGGCCAAGCGGCTCGTTGGCTATCTGGACAAACCCGAGATGGATGCATTGTTGAGAGTGCCGGACCCACAAACGCGACTGGGGTTTCGCGACCACGCCTTGTTGCTGTTCATGTACAACAGCGGCGCCCGGGCCGATGAGGTGGCCAGTTTGCGGGTCAGTCAGCTGTATCTGGGGACATCGCCGTCTGTGAGGATTGTGGGCAAAGGCAATAAAGCCCGAATTTGTCCGCTGTGGGACCGTACGGTGCAGGTATTGCGCACGCTGGTAGAAGGGCGTGAGCCTGGTGACGCTGTATTTCGTGGCCGCACGGGCGAGCCCATGACGCGGTTTGGGGTGCATCGGGTGGTGACGGACTGCGGTGAGCAAGCCAAGCACGAGGTGGAGTCCATGCGCCACAAGCGAGTTAGCCCCCACAACATCCGACACACCACAGCCGTTCACCTCTTGCGCGCCGGTGTAGACATCAACACGATCCGCGCTTGGCTTGGCCATGTTTCGCTGGACACGACCCACATCTATGCGGAGGTGGATTTGGAAATGAAGGCCAAAGCGTTGGCCAGCGTTGACCTGCAGGGGGTGCCAGAGATCGCTGCGAGCAAGCCGTTGCCATCACTGATGGCGTTCATGCGGGGGTTGTAGGGTGCTTTTTTATGTGATCCACATTGCAGGAGTTGCGGGCTTGTTCCGCTCGATGCCCGTGTGTGGCCGACACATAAATTTGGCCGCAACGTAAGTGTAGGTCTCGTCGTCTTTGGCTATGAGGCAGGGTGCTTCATTAATCCCCAGGTTTTTGAGTGCCAATGCCCTGATGTGGCCGTCGAGCAATAAATATTCAGGTTTGGTCGGATCCGGGTGAATGACGGACAGCGGTTCAATGAGACCGATCTCGGTGATGGAGGAGACGATCTGCTTGTATTTGCGGGTACCCATCACACCATCGGGCACCTTTTTGCTGGGCAACAGTTGTTCCAAGGGTATCTGGTAGGTTTGCAGCTCAAAGCCCAGCAAGGTGTTTAGAGGGGCGGTACGTAATGCTGAATTCATGCCACGGATCCTTCGATTGGGTTAATACGTTCTGACAGGTACTTGGGCAGGTTGTCCAGACCCTCGGCGCGCAAGAGGTTGACGAAGTTGTCATCTGCAAAAAGCTTCTTCAGACCTTGAACCACGAGCAGCAGGCGTTGGTGGGCGTGCTCGGCTTTGAGGACCATTTTTCTCTGGCGGTCCACCTCTTTTTGGTACGTGCGCACCAGACCGTAGCTGGTGGCGGGAGGACTGACCATTGACAGTGATTTGGTGCCAGGACCCTGTTCCCGGCGCTTTTCGATCAGGCGCTTGGCCGCGATGATTTGGCGCCCCTTGAGCTGGCCGTTTTCGTAGGCTTCTTGCAGCATGGCGCCCAAATCAGCATCCGTGCCTTTGGCCCGCGCAATTTCCAAGGCGGTTGTCAATGGAATGGCGCCACGTTGCACGCCCTCAATGAGTCGTTCCTCGCCCTGGTCCAGCAAAAACACGATGTCTTTGACGTATTTGGGTGACAGTCCGGTTTTCTGGATCACCACTTCGGCGCTGTAGCCGTTTTTGCGCATGATTTCAATGTCGGCCAGGATTTCCAACGGGCGATACCCACGACGGGCAATGTTTTCGGCCAGACTCATGATGAAGGCGTCTTCATCGCTGACGTCGACCACCAGTGCCGGAATGTCAACCTCGCCCAGGCGTCGAAATGCATTCAGGCGACCCTCACCGCAGACCAGTAGGTAACGGTCCTGGCCATCGGTTCCCTCACGCTTGGTGACGGTGATGGGCTTTTTGAGCCCGATGGTGCGGATGTTGTCTACGATTTCGTCGAACACTTTGGCATTGCGTTCCCTGGAATTCAAAACCTCAATGCGGGCAATGGGCACCAGCGTGACTGATTCTGGGGCGTTAACCATGGTGGTCAGCGAAGGTGGTTGCAGCGGGTCGTCTTGCATGGGGAGCGCTCCAGTGGTGGTTGAGATTGATCGATTGAGTCCCGCCGGCGGCGGAGACTGGGCGGGACGGCCGCAACACCGCCATGCGGGCTGCCATACCGTAAAAGAATTCAAGGTTGTCAAAGCGAAAGTAGTCCAGACTGCTTTCCTTGTGGCTATAAATATTCAGGCTTTGCTCGGGCAAGTCCAGTCTCGGCAGCAAGAAATAGTCAAGTTCGGCCTGGTTGGCATCGTTGAGGCGAATCAGGATGGTGATGTCGGGGGCGAATTTGGCCGGGTCAAACCGAACGTGCCAGCGTCGCACGCCGGTGAGTGCCGTGTAGCAGCGTGTTAGCAGCACACAAACGACCAGCTCGCGATTGACATGCAGCAGGTCCGTTTTGGGGTCGCGCCAAACCGTCCCACCCATTTGGGCAATGGCGGCATGTGTGCGTTCAATAATCTCGGGATGCATACGGCGTATGCGCCGGTTGATCTCCTGGTATTCGAAATTGCAATGGCCAAAATAGCCCACCTGCTCGAATGCGACCTTCAGGCTGCCAAAGCGCGCCGCATAGGTTTTGCTGGTTGGCATGTCAGGGGATCGATCGATCGCCATGCTGGACAGCCATCCGGTGCGCTCTAAAAGTTGGCGCAATTTGTAAAGCAGATCTTCGTCGCTGTGGCGAACGCCTCGGGCATTCAAAATGTCCTGGGCCGTGTGGAACACATCCTTGGGAACAATGCCTTCAAAGGCGGCTTCCTTGCGAATCCACATCTCCGGGGGATTGTCAATACTGGCGGTTTTGAGCTTGCTCGAACGCTTGTTGAAGACGTTGTTGCCAATGTATTTTTCATTGGTCAGGACGTCTTGCACCTTGGCCGAAGTCCACCGCAGCCCATGGTGCGGCAGTACGCCCAAACCATTGAGGCGCCGGGCAATTTCAATGATGGTCAGGCTTTCGTGAATGAGCCAGCCATAGATGTTGTTGACAACCTGAATTTCGACTTCGGGGCCTGGCATCAGGATCACGCGATGGGTGCTGATGCATTTTTGCTCGCCATGTTTGAGCTCGCCTTTGACCTCACCATTTTGATCAATCATGACCCGGCGCAATCCATAGCCGGCCGGCCCACCCTGACGGAAACCTAACTCTATGAGGCGGCACTGGCCGATAAACACCTTGGTCGAGAGTTCGCGTGAATATTCACCCGCCATGGCGCGCTTGACGCCTTTGACGATGGTGGACACCGGCGAGCCGTCGTTCTCGAACTGCTCGGCCACGTAGGTGACCTGGATGCCTTTTCGCTTTAGGACATATTCGTGGAAAGCCGCCTCGTCAGCGTCTTGAAACCGGCCCCACCGACTGACGTCGTAGACCAGCACGATGGTGAAATCCGCAACACCGCTTTCCACATCGGAGATGAGCTTTTGCAGCGAGGCACGACCACCAATCGACAAGCCACTCTTGCCCTCATCAGCATAGGTGCGCACGATGTCGATATTGCGCTGCAGGGCGTACTCGGCAATCTTGTCAGCCTGGTTCTGCGTCGAATACTGCTGCTGGTCAGTCGACATCCGCACGTACTGCGCGGCGCGAAATCTTTTGGCTTCAGGCGCGGTGGTCATGGATGTTGTCTTAATACTTGCCTTGCATAAATTGTAGTTGATAAATTATCAGAGTCAAGATATGATAATAAATGAAGGTAAGTAGTGAGGCAGAATTAGCCGATGAAAGTCGGGTACATGCGGCACGCCGGTGTCGACCTCAAACGCATGGATACGCAGTTGGCGGCCTTGCAGGCTGCTGGCTGTGAGGCGGTCTATACCGACGATGCTGCAAGCAGGGGTGCCAAGCTGGTGGCAGCCCTTGGCAGCCTGACCCCAGGCGACACCTTGATAGTGACAAAATTTGATCGACTGGGTAAAACGATCAGAGGTGTGGTGGATTTGCTGAACCAATTGGCATCAAGATCGGTCACATTCGTGGCCATCGAAGATGGAGTGGACACCGGCACTGCAGAGGGCCGCTACCTGCTTGGCGTGATGGGCAGACTGGCCCTGATGGACAAAGCCCTCGTCAACGAGCGGACCAAACTGTCTCTGGCCATCGCCAAGGAAAAGGGCCGCACAGGCGGCCGACCCATCGCACTTACCCAAGAAAAAATGGATGAGGCGAAAAAGCTGATTGACGGCGGCATGCCGGTGCGCGCCGTGGCCAAGATCGTTGGCTCCAGCCAAGCGACGTTGTACAGGCTGCTGGGAGCGAAGGCAAGAAGCTGATGGGTTTGGTGGCTTGCCCCCCCCACTGCGAATCAGCCAGATCGGCGGCGGGAGGAGATGGTAGAAACCGGTGTCTCCTCTGTTATTCGCGACCGGTACCCCATTGGATTTTGACTTTGCCAGCGCCAAGCGTCGGCGCACATCGCCGCCAAGTCGCGCTGCGCACGCCATCCCAACAGCGACCAGGCCAGCGCCGGGTCGGCGTAACAGGAAGCAATGTCACCGGCGCGGCGCGGCGCAAATTGGAGCGGCACGGACTTGCCACTGGCTTGCTCGAAGGCGCGCACCATGTCCAGCACGCTGTAGCCCACACCCGTTCCCAAATTCACCGCTAGGCACTGCGGTGCCTGCTGCAGCCGTTCCAATGCCAGCACATGTCCCAGGGCCAGATCGACCACATGGATGTAGTCGCGCACGCCAGTTCCGTCCGGCGTGGCGTAGTCGTTTCCCCACACGTTCAGAAACTCGCGTCGGCCCACGGCCACCTGGGCCACGAACGGCAGCAGGTTGTTGGGCGCGCCCTGCGGGTCCTCGCCGATCAGGCCGCTGGCGTGTGCGCCCACCGGATTGAAGTAGCGCAGGATGCCGATGCGCCAAGTGGCATCGCTTTGAAACAGGTCGCGCAGTAGGCCCTCGATCACGAGCTTGGTCTGGCCATAGGGATTGGTGGCACCAACGGGGTGATCCTCTGTCAGCGGCAAGCGTTGCGGGTCCCCATACACCGTCGCCGACGAACTGAACACCAGCGTCTTGACACCGCACTCGCCCATGGCTTCGAGCAAGCGCACGGTACCCACGACGTTGTTGTCGTAGTAGGCCAAGGGGTTCGCCACCGACTCGCCCACCGCCTTCAAGCCTGCAAAATGAATCACCGCGCTTGCGCCGCCGTCGCGCAACGCCCTCACCAGAGCCGCGCGGTCACGAATATCGCCTTGCACAAAGTTCACCGCCATCCCGGTGATGCGCTGCACGCGCGCCAGCGACTCCTGCTGACTGTTGCACAGATTGTCGAACACCGTGACCTCGTGACCCGCAGCGAGCAGCTCTACACAGGCGTGCGATCCGATATAGCCGGCGCCGCCGGTAACAAATATTTTGGTCATGATATGGGGTACAAATTTTGGTCAGATTCCAATTATTTTCATAAATGACACTCAAGCAATTAATTGGAATCTGACCCAAATTGACGTTTGCCAAGCAGCCAAGAACTTAAGCCCAAAAGCGCAAGGGTGGACACGCCGCCCAGCCACGCTGCATGGGTGGCAGCGTCCGGCGAATAGCCAACCAGCCACGGCGCGAGCAGCACCAGAAGTTGCAAGGCGTCAAATCCTATTGCTGCATAAGAAAACGCGCTGGCCCGCCCCTGCTGAAATGGCAGATGGCTGCAGGCCGCCAGCATACAGGCGCTGGCTTGCCACAGTGCCACGGGAATCACATAGGGCAACAAGCCGGACCAGGACGCCGTGAGCCACTGCAATTGCACGGCAGCCATACAGATTAATCCAAGCGCGGCTGTTGCAGCTGCACCGAGCAAACCGACCCATAGCGGCGAGGTATGGCGACGCGCGCCCTGCGCCAACAACACCTGAGCCCAGGCGGCATGAATCGTTGCGGGCACAAATCCCAGCACCCGCAGCAATGCCGTCAGATAACCCGCCTGCGCAGCGCCATGGCTGCGCTGCCACACCAGCACCAGCGCGACCCCCGTGAGCGCATCGGCACTGGTGTGCATTAGGCGCAGGAAGGCACTGCGGTTGTCCGCCTGCGTCGGTGCGGGCGTGAGGCCTGCGTCCTTGTTGACCGGAACCCCGTCCGAGTTGCGTGCCTGCAGCAACCACAGGGCACCCACGGCATAACCGGCGGCCGCCGCCAGCAGCAAACTGGTGCTTCCCGCCTGCGGCCACTTCATGCCCACGGCACCTGCTACGGCCGCCGCCACCACAGGCGGCAGGGCTCGCCCCCAGGCCGTGGACCGGGTTGAGGCGCGCCTCAGCGTCAAAGGCTGCGCCAGATACCAGCCGAGTTGAAGCAGCGCCAGCAGCGCCGCCCAAGCCAGCACTTGAGTGGCTTGCAAAAGGCCGCTGAGCACCACGCCTAACCACGCCAGTGGCAGCAGCAATGTCCAGCGCTTCAGACTCTCCCCCAGCGCCGCGCGCAGTGCCTGCACGGCGGGCAAATGCATGTCGGCCAGCAATTTGAGCGGACTCTGCGCCAGCGCCAAGGTCATCCAGAAAAATGCGATCTGGCTGATCACCGAAAACTCGCCCACGGCCTGCGGCGCAAACAGTCGCAGCATCACCAGGCTGAACGCCACCTGCGCGCCCAGCGACACGGCGCTGGCCAGGGCAATGGGGAGCGAAGCGCGCGGCAGCTTCATGCTTGCAGGCCAAGCTGGTGCCAGACGTTCAAGCCAGCCAGCAAGCGGGGCCAGGCCAGCGTGCGCATATCGGGCACGATACAGCGCTGCTGATCCCGTGCCGGCCCGAGAAGCTCAGCATAAGAGGCAGCTTCTGTATCGAACGGAATGTAGGCAAAGCGCGCGCCGTGCCGCTGTTCGAACTCGCGCACCCAGGCGTAGTCGGTCGACACCACCGGCAGACCTGCGGCGCAATACTCCAGCAACTTAGTCGAGGTTTGGCGCGTGTAGGGCAACTGGTCCGGCACCAGGTTCAAGCCATAGCGGGCCCGCCCCAACTGTGCCGGCACATCGCTGTGGGGAACGCGGCCGGTGACGCTCAGCTTGGCATGCAGCTTCAATTGACGGCCGAGGTCCTCAGGCAAGTCGCCTACCAGCAGCACGCTTTTTCCCGCCTGCGCAATGCCCTCGAACACCGGCAGGAAATGCTGCAGCCGCCGCATCTCGCCCAGGTACACGAAGTCAAACTCTGCTTCACCCGAGCCCGGCATCACCTCGAAAAATTCCGGCGCGATGCCCATATCGCGAAACTCGTACGGCACGGCGTCGGCAAACCCCATGCGGCGACGCACCCATTCGTTCTGAAAAATCCGGTACTGCGGCCGCGGCTGACGCACGCGCTTGATGCGGTCTTTCAGCCAAGCCAGCGGCGGCACCGAAGTCGAGGCGTACTCGTGAATGTGAAAGGCCGCGGGATAGCGCTTCGCCAGGTCGCTGCTCAGCTGCCCGCACATCCACCACAGTACCGCCGCGTCTCTCGGCACGGTGTCGATTTGGCGATGTATCTGAGCCTCGTGGCCGGCGGCTCGAACGAACGCAGCGTAGGCCTGTAACTCGGGCAGGTAGGCGGTGCCCAGATGCACGAAATGGATCAGCATCGCTGCGCCGCCTCTTGCAAAACAGTCTGCCAGGCCCGCACAAAATCCTGCACATGATGCTGCGACAGCACGCGCGCCATGTCGGCCTGCACCTGCTGGCGCGGCATGGCCCACACTGCCAGCACGGTATCGGCCAGGGCCTGCGCCGACGCCTCGCGTGCCAGCAGATAGGGCGCATCCACACCGATCACTTCCTGCAATGCCGCAATCGGTAAACCCACGCAGGGAACACCCATGGTGAACGACTCCAGCAGCGACATCGGGCAACCTTCATATCGAGACGCAAGCAAGGTCATATGCCACGGCGTGTACAGACCCGGGCCATGCGCTTGCGCTCCTGCCAGCGTCAAACGGCCGCTCGACAGCAGGTCGGCTCCGGCCTGACGCATCTCGTCGCGAAGCGGGCCGTCGCCCACCAGCGTCAGCCGAAATTGCACCGGGAGCAGGCGCAACATGTCCAGCAAAAGCTGAGGTCGTTTCTCCTGCGACAAGCGCCCGATGTAAGCCAGTTGCGGCGTCGCAGTCGCCGCCTCGGCAGCCCACAAACTGTTCGCCGGCAATGGAATGGGAGCCACCACATTTGGAATCACGGCGCCGTGCTGATGCGCAGCCAACGGCCGCTGCATGAAGCGTTCAAACGAATCACGCGAAGCCCGCGAGACAAACACAAACTGCCGCAAGCGGCGGTAAAGCCAGTGCAGCCACGCGCGCTTGAAGGCGGACGCATGCGCCTGCGCCAGCACCTCGAACACCGGACCATGCACCCATGCCACCACCGGCTTGCGCAGCATCAGACCCAGCGCCAAGCCCACGTAAGCAGGCTTGAAATTGTGGCTGGCCAGAATCACGTCACACTTTCTGGCCGCGCTCAGTCGCTCATGCCAGCCGCAGCGATTTAGCTCCAGTTGCGTGACCTGCCAGTCCTGTTGCCAAAGGGCCTGGCAAAGGGTGTTTGAAATCGTGCTCACGCCGCCGCTGGCCTGGTCTTCTTGCAGCAGCAGAACGCGCAGTTTCACGAAAGGGGCGGTGGTGATGTTGATAATGGCAGGATGAAACAGATCGATAGCTTCTTGACAGGCGAGTCATTCAGTGACGACCTTCCCTACCGGCCCCAAATTATCAGTCATTACGAACCACGCGGCGATGTGCTGGTGCAGTGGGTCGCTGGCCGGCGCGTATTGCATGTGGGCTTTGCCGACCACGTGCCGCTAATCGCCAGCCGCGTGGCCGACGGCAGCTGGCTGCATGCCCGCCTCACGGCCAGCGCCGCTGCGTGCCTCGGCATCGATATCAATGCGCAAGCCGTCACAACAGCCCGCAGCCTGGGTTTCGAGAACGTGTGCGAGCTCGACATCTTTTCACCGCCGGCCGCAGCGATGTTGGTCGAGTTCAAACCCGACCTGGTGCTGGTGCCCGACGTGATCGAACATTTACCAGACCCCGCCGCGTTCCTGCGGCGCCTGGCGCAGTGCCTGCCTCATGCCGAATTCGTCGTCACCGTGCCCAACGCCCTGTCGCTGCGCAACGCGGTGCAGGCGCTGGGTGGCGTGGAACGCATCAACACCGATCACCGCGCGTGGTTCTCGGCCTTCACCCTGCTCAAGGTGCTGGCTGATGCCGGGCTGCAGCCACAGAGTCTGCATGGCTGCGCGGTATCGGCCTCGGGCGCGCTCAAAGGTCGGCTGTTGCGCGCCCTCACGCATTGGAACCCGATCTGGTCGGATGTATTGCTGGTGCGGGCCAAATTATTGGGGTCAGATTCCAAATAATTACCTTGCCCCGAAGCCATTGAGCACGGTGCGTATCGTCTTGTAGGCGATCAGCAGGTCCAGAGCCATGGAGTAGTGGGCCACGTAGTAGAGGTCATAGCTGAGCTTGACCACGGTTTCTTCCTCGCTGTCGGCGTAGCCTTGCTGCATCTGGGCCCAACCGGTCAGGCCGGGGCGCACCAGGTGTCGGTAGGTGTAGGCGGGGATGCCGGTGGCAAAGGCCTCCACAAACTGTGTCTGCTCCGGGCGTGGACCGATCAGGCTCATGTTGCCCAGCAGCACGTTCCACAGTTGCGGCAGTTCGTCCAGGCGCCAGCGGCGGATGTGCCGTCCCACGCGGGTAATGCGCTCGTCCTGCAGTTGTGCAAAGCGCGCCGGTTGGGGCTGGCTGTGGTGGCGCATGCTGCGAAATTTCCAGAGCCGAAAACTGCGACCATCGCGCCCGACCCGGCTTTGGCTGAACAGAACGGGGCCGGGAGAGTCCAATTTGACGACCAGGGCCACCAATAGACACAACGGCAGCCACAGCGGCGCCAAGGCCAATACCAGCGCCACATCCAGGGCCCGCTTGACTACGTCATAAGCCGGGTTGCCGTCGAGTTGCCAGAGTTCGTCCTGATCCGATGGCAGCATCTTGCGCCCGCTCAGCAATTCGGCCACGGCCTCCACGCTGTACAGACGCACATGGCTGAGTTTGAGTTTGCTCAGCAGTTGACTGCGCCCGTCACTGACTGGAACGCGGCGATCCAGCACCACGCCCTCGCAAACCGGTATTTCCCCAGCGGCCACGGAACGCATAGGCCAAGGCACGAGTCGCACTGACTGACCTGCGGTACGGGTCTGTCCAAGCAGGGTTTGCAATTGTTCTGGGACTCCCTCGTCGAAATACGCCAGCCGCTGAACATGCCTGCGCCCATGCAGCCAGTGACCCAGCGTAAACCAGGCTGTGGACAGGGCATACACCAGCAGCACCGCACCGCGGGAATAGGGCAGCTGCAAAATGGCAAAGCCCAGGGGTGTCAGCAAGAACGGTGTCGCGGTTGTCACCAGCAACAGGCCTGCGCGCTCCGCCGCTGGCAGACCAATGCCGCGATAGAGCCAATGCGCGGCCAGCATATAGGGCACGATGCACCACAGCACGGTTTGCCCAAACTGATAGGTCACGACATTGGCCTGATTCAGTCCGAATGCGATCAGATAGCTCAGCAGAAACACCGTCACCCCCGTCAGCGACCATTGAAGCTGCGTCGCTTTTTGACGGGCTGTGGTTGATGCCAAAGTGCTGAAGGCTTCGAGATTGGCGAGCAGTCTGGGCGCCGGGTAGGCCAGTTGCGCATAGCGTGCAGCCACGGGCTCGACCATGCGCTGCGGACTGAACTGATCTTCCACTCGTTGACGCGCAGCCTGGCCCAGACGCAGTCGCAAATCGTCATCGTGCGCCAGCAAGAAGAGGCTGTCTGCCAAAGCAACGGCCTGATTCGGAACCAGCAGCCCATGCGTTCCTGCGTCAATCAACTCACGAATTCCGGGAAGATCACTGGCCACCACCGCCAAACCGGCGTCCATGGCCTCGAGCACCGATATTGGTAAACCTTCGTGATCAGACATCAAAACAAATATGGCGTGCTGCGAGAGGCGCTGCGCCACATCTTTGACATTTCCCGTGAAAGTCACTTCTTGCAGACCCAACTGGTGGCACAACGCCTGGTGCAACTTGATGTCGGGCCCGTCTCCAATCAGCGTTGCGGGTACTTCATGACCCAGGCGGTCACGCAGCAAGGCCAATGCCAGCAGCAACAGGTCAGGCCGCTTGGGACTGGCCATGCGCGCCACCATCACGATGTGCAGCGGCTCCTGCGTTGGCCGATGCTGCGTCGCGGCATCAGCCACGGCATTGAAAATCACGCTGACCCGTTCGGCTGAAATTGGCAGGTGCGCCGCCAGTTGACGCTCATATTCGGAAACGCACACCATGTGGCTGGTGAGCGGCGCCAACGCAAATTCGGTCACCCACGCGGCCCAGCGCTGCAGGCGCGGCACCTCCGGCTTGAAGCCGAAGCCGTGCACTGTGTAGATTACCGGGATGTTGGCGATGCGCCCCGCAATCCGGGCGACCATGCCCGACATCGCGCTGTGCGCATGAATCACATCGGGCTGTTGCTGGCGAAGCACTCGAAGAAGCGCCCGCACGGCCGCCGCTACACGAAATGGCGAGAGGGAGTTAACCAGTTGTGGCAGTTGCAGGACCGCAATTCCGAGCGAGCTAAGACCCTCACCCAGCACCGTCACGGCTTCGCTTCCTCCAATTGCCGCGACGAACTGCACACGAGTGGCTAAAGACTGGCAAAGCGCGAGCACATGCGTTTGCGCACCACCGGTCTCGCCCTTGGTGATGAGCAGCATGACCTTCATCGGGCGTCATCTCCCATTAATGGAGTCGACTTCATTAAATTCCAAAAAAAGGGAGGCGGAATCTCCAAAGCCAGACAAGCTGTCGGCGCCGATTGAATATGGACCTAGGGACGTGTAGGTGTCCGTTTGAATGACGAGCCGCAGATAAGTGTACTCAATGTTCGCGTTTGATCGCTTCCGTGGAGTGGCGTTGTTCGAGCTGAACCCCTTGGGATACAAGGGCGCCAAGCCTTCGGCCTGCTGTTGCTGCACCGCCTCCTCCATGCTCACGGCGTTTACGACCAATTCGAAGTGCTCCAGGATTTCGCTCTCGTTGCATTCAATGAAGTGTTTGACGGACTCATTGGCCAGCAACTTGGCGATAAAGCCCTTGGCCAGTACCAGGTTCAAGAGGTCCGAGCTGTAGTGTTGCTCGGCGTCTTTGAACTGGGTATGCACCTGGTTCATTTCCTTTTCCAGCTCGGCAATTTGCTCCATGGGCGGCGCTTTAGGCCCGGTCGCCGGTTTTGAGTCGTGGCGCTGTTCGGGTGGGGTGGCCGAGATGGCTCGGTCTATGCAGCAACGCCTTCCCAGCGACCTTGCTAGCGGATACCGCCGACCAGAGACTCGGTGATCACTTCAGCTCGCCGAACGATGGCATATTGCCTCGTGCGTTGCGAGCTTTGATCCAGACTGCCGTTTCGGTCGGTGTAGATGGGTCGAATAAATGGACACCGTAGTAGTCGATGTCAGGATTGGCATTTTCAAACAGCGGGATCGGTTCGATGTCAACAACATCATCAAGACCGCCTTCATATCCATCGAGGACGACTCGAGCGTCGCGCGGATATTTTGATAGTAATTTGATTAATTCGGAGGCCGTCATGCCATCTATCCTAGCCTACCTGGGGAAGTTTGAAAACGCGAATATTCGTCCTGCACAATTCCATTGCATCTGAGCGCATCACCAGGAGGAAATGAACAACGTAGTTATCAACCTACTTTCTGCCACGCAGACCGGCCCCTATCGAATCCGGCTTGTGTTCGACGACGGCCATGTTCAAGAGATTGATTTCCAGCCATTTCTCTGCCATGCCCATCACCCGGAAATTCGCGCATACCTTGAGCCAACCCGTTTTGCCGGCTTCAGACTCGCGTACGGCGAACTGGTGTGGGGTGACTATGAGCTTTGCTTTCCTATCATGAACCTCTATCGCAATGCAATCTAACACAACGAAATTTTCGTCTGAAGCGGTGTAACTCCGATGACTCCCTCCGTCACCAGTCATACTCCTCGGCGGCTCCGGCACGCAGCGTTGGCTATTGTCCGAGATGGGGCCGTGGCCGGTTCAGTCCATCTCCTCGTCCACGCACTGCGGCCACTCGTCAAGTCTGATTTTTTCAGCCCCCATGATCAGGTTTGCTCCATTTTGGGTTCGCCAATTAATAGTTCACTTGGTAGGTGGGCGAAGTCTGAGCACTGAATTTTCTGCGGTCATAGACCCTCGTTGTCGTGATGCTGGCATGTCCCAGCCACTCCTGGACTTGCGCAATATCGGCGCCATGTTCCAGTGCGCTGGTTGCCGCGGTTGCCCGGAGCGCATGCGGCCCCATGTTTTCACCCTTGATTCCGACCTGGTGCATGTAGCGCACAACCACCTCAGAGTAGATGGCGCCTGGTGTCAGCCCTTTCGCCATTCCAATTGCCCGCGAAATGCGAGCAGCTCTAAAAAGGGCACCGTCCACTTCCATGGCATGACCTGCGCTTTTCAAGTATTCGTCGACCAACGTTATGGTGTCGTCGCGGCTTGGCACGTAGCGCAACTTTCCCCCTTTGCCCTGAACCTGCAGGTGCCGAATTCCCCTGCGTTCAAACAAAAAGTCCTTCACTCGCAACTTGCTCACCTCCTCACGACGCAAAGCGTGAAACAACATCAGTGACAAGATGGCGCGGTCGCGCTTGCCTTTCAGCGTATCGACGGGCGGCGCATCAAGTAGCGAACGAACCTGCGTATCGCCCAAGGCGGGTGTTTTGCCCTCATAGCTCTGTACGTTGGGCCGTTTGACCCCTTTCACCGGGTTGTGTGTGACAGCATTGGCATTGCACAGATAGTCAAAAAGCGAGGCCAGCGCCGCCAACTTACGCCGAATCGTGGAACTCGCCAGTGCCTGTTTTTCCAGATCGGCGCGCCAAGCCAGAACATGGCCACGCGTCACTGTTCGGAATTCCTCAGGGCGAATCAATCCGACGAATCGCATGAAGGCGTTGATATCGTTTCGGTAGGCCCGCCGTGTCTGGGTGCTGTCCAGATTGGCAAACCACTGCACCTCATGCGGCACCTCGGCCAAGCGCTGAAATTCGGTCGCGCTCAATGCACGACCCGCACCCACCATCTCAACTTCTTGTGCCATATCTAAGCTCCATAGCAATTGATAACATATTTTATCAATTGTTAAATCATGGGCCGACAAAGCGCCCGCGTTCACGCCGCCCATGCGAGACCGCGATGCGCAACTGCATAAGTGATGTGTCCGCAGTGGTACGTTTTACCTTTCGGGATGGGCGTATTTAGCCAGCAGCGAATTACCTTGCAAATTGATTGCATGTGAATTACAATGCAATCATTGAGATCAATTAGAGGAGGATGCCGGATGTCTTCAATCACTGTCCGTAATTTACCTGAGGAGACGCACCGTGCCTTGCGTGTGCGCGCCGCGATGGCTGGTCGAAGCACCGAGGCCGAAGTCCGATCCATTCTTGAAAACATCGCACGACCAGAGGGCCGCATCAAGTTGGGTTCCTTGCTGGCTGAAATCGGCCAGCAGGCTGGGGGGGGCGATTTTGAGATCGAGCGTGACAAGTCACCCGCAGAACCGATGAGCTTTGAATGATTCTTCTCGATACCAACGTCGTTTCTGAACCACTGAAGCTCGCCGGTGATGTAGGCGTGTTGACTTGGCTAGATGCGCAAGCTATCGAAACACTTTACCTGTCAACGATCAGTCTGGCTGAGTTGCGTTTTGGCATTGCGGCGCTGGCACCGGGCAAACGAAGAGATACGCTCCACACCAGTCTTGAGCAACGCATCTTGCCTTTGTTCGTCGGCCGAATCCTTCCCTTTGATGCAGCAGCCTCCGAAGCCTACGCGGTGCTTCGTGCAGGTGCGCGAGCCCAGGGGAGAGCCATTGCTCCTGCAGACGGCTACATTGCCGCTACAGCCGCCAGCCATGGTTTGATTGTTGCAACGCGAGACACCGGCCCTTTTGAAGCTGCTGGCTTGAATGTCATCAACCCTTGGCATACCCAGCACTGACGGACTGCACAAATTCCGCCGATTTTGGCTTAGGCTTAGTATCCCTTGCCAGCCTACCGGGTGCCACCCTTTCCTCGCGCAATACCTGTTTGACCGCCATACTGCTGACACTCAGCGAGTAGTTGCGCCCAATCGTCCGGCGGGTGGCCGCTTTCCAGCATTTTTCGAAAAACCAAGTAGGCGTCATCGCCGCTCTCGTACGCACGTTTTGTATCTTCGTCGTTGACCCAAGCAAAAACGATGATCTTGCTTGACGCGTGAAACCGAAAGAAGAGTCGATATTGCTGGAAGAACTTGGCGCGGAACCAGTGTTTATGGCCTTCCCCCAGGGTGTTGCCTTGGCGGTATTCTGGCCGCGTCGGGTCTTGCGGGATGACGTCGAAAGCCAGCTTTGTGATGGCCGCCAACCGCTTGCTGGCGTTCTTCGTCACGTACCAAACTGGGTCTTTTTGTTTCAAAGTCTCAACCTGCCGGGTTACGGCCTCGACTTGCGCAAGAAAAAGCGGATGAGAAAAAACCGTCCAACCGTGGATGACCAATGGCGAAATTTTGTCTGCGCTCATTCATCGGTGGCCAGCAGTGCGGCGTCGAAATCGACCGCGATATCACCAACCAGGTTCTGAAGTCGGCGAACGAGGCCAGCGTCTACCGATTGCAAGCGCTCAGGGTGTGCGGCAATGTCGCTGGCAAGGAAGCCCAAGAACTGGCCAAGCATCGGGTCGTCCCCTTGCACGGCGGTCGCACGCGTTAGCACGACTTCTCCGCTGGAGCGGATGGTGTAGTGGATTTTGTCGCGCTTGCCCAGCTTGAGTACGTCACGCACGGTTTGTGGAACGGTGGTTTGGTAACGGTCGGTTAGCGACGATTCGACTTCAAGGATGGCTGGCATTTCGCACTCCAAATTCACAATTGACCGAAGGTAATGCAATTGCATTGCCGCGTCAAGCGATGGGATGAACTCTAAAGCCGGATCCTCAGGCGTAGAACTCGCCGTTTCCACCCACGATGGCATGGTTCCAAAATGCTGCATCCATGTAGCGCGCAGCCATGGCGTCCATGTCCACCTTGGGCTCTGTGAGAACTCGGTCTGAGTTCTATAGGCATGGTCTGCGGACTCGCTACCCCAGATCCGACGCCTTGATCATCTCGACTGTTCCCTTGGTCCGCGAGCGGATCTCCTTTGCGTAATGGTCTAGCGCCAACTCAATGGTTAAGTACAGAGGGCCGTCGACGAGGTTCTTTATTTCTTCAACAACCGCGGGCCGCAGGCGTACTAAGTTCGGTACCCGTCCCGCTGTTTTGCCACGTCCGGTGATCACCACCATTGGCGCCTTAACGTCAACCTGCGCAGAACCGGGTGCCATCGCAGCTGTTTGGGCGGGGGTCCCTATCTTTACTGCAATGGAGTTGGACAGCGTATAGAAGTTGCTGCCGCCATAGTTGACGTTTTGCATGGTTGCGGTGCGGGCGTTGTAACGCTCAAATGATATCAGGTACTTGATAAATGAAAGTTAAAGATATCAATAACTTGGTTTTGCATATCTCACGATATCAATATTTGGCTTCCAAATGGAATTGGCGCTGGAGTCTTCTCGGCGATCAGCATCGAATGACGCTAGTAGCTTCAGAATATGAGCCGAAAACACCTCGGCTATCGCAGTTTTCTTTAGAAAGTCTGCCCTGCCGCCTGTTCATGGGCGAAATTTGTGTTTTCCATTCCTGGAATCCTTGACAACGATGCTCCATGATGATATCATTGGATATCTTTCAAGCGACGAAAAAGGATCATGACATGAGCGAAATTTCAGGCGATCTCAATCTTGGTGGCTGCGTTCTCTTCTTGGATTTCGATGGCGTCACTCATCCTGAGCCGGGTGGCAAAGCAGTTGAATTCTGCCGTCTTCCGCTGATCGAAGACGTCCTGCGTGACCATCGCGAGGTGGATATTGTCATCAGCAGTTCCTGGCGCACTGAGTTCAACTTGAACGAGCTCCGTGGATTTTTCTCCGACGATATCGCACCCAGGGTCGTCGGCGTGACGCCACCCAACAAGCAACCCACGCAAGACTGGCTGCCCGCAAGTTCAGGCTGCCACGAACGTGAATCGGAATGCGAGTCGTGGATGCGCAAGAACCGGCCCTGGTCCACCCCGTGGATTGCGCTGGACGACCGGGCGCATTGGTTTCGCCCGGAATGCTCGGACCTGCTGCTGACCTCCTCACGGGTCGGATTTCAGGAATCGGACCAGGTCACGCTGCGAGAAATGATCCGAGAGCGCACGTGATACAGGCCTGACGTTGGGACGCGCGACGGCAAGTCGCAACTGGCGATTCTCGAGCAGCACACCGCTGCATTGATCGATCCGGCAAGGGTCGAATAACTGACCTTCCAAATCGTTTGCTGCTCCCGTGGTGGGAGTGCGATCGACTTGGATTTCAAAAGTCTATCTGTACAACGCGATCGGAGAGAAAAATGGACATCTTTGCAACCAAGCCAACCATCGGCAAAACCCTACGGACCCTGAACGGCATTCAACTTTCGCGACTGCAAAAAATCATCAGCAATTTCAAAACGCGGGACAAAAAGCTGGTTTATGTCGGCGGCCAGCTGCACTCCGATGAGTCAGCAAAGGTATGGCTCACATTCATTAACCTGGCCAACGCTCAGGGTCCAAAGATCAGCCGCCTCGCCCAGAAACAGGCGCTGCTTGGTCGCAAAAATATTGGCAACCCGAATGCCTCGGACGCTGTCCTATCCGTCGACGAGCACAGCGCCCTGGATTTGTTTGAGACAGCCTGCAAGATGGTCCCCGGGTTCGAGGCCGCCAGCGCACGCCGGTACAAGGAAAAACAGCGGGTGTACGTTGCAAGGCCGGCCAATGCGCCGATTCCGTACGACGGCAGCGAGCCGCCCCTGTTGTTTGAGTCCCCGCTGCTTGATCGATCTGAAATCAAGCCCAGCGAGATCTACAACGCCCTCGCCATCGGCAGCACAGGAAGCGGCAAGACCGCGTCCTTCGTAATGCCAGCGCTGATGTCCATGCTCGACTACCGTCTTGAAGATGGGACCACGTCCAGCCTCTTGGTTGTGGATCCCAAGGTGGAATTACTGTCCGGCGTAAAAGGGCGACTCGGCGCCTTGGGTGAACTCGACCGCCTGACGGTCATTGGTGAGTGCGATTCCATCAATTACTTCGACGAGGGTGATGGACTCAGCGTCACAGACCGTTTCGAAAAATTGAAGTGTTTTACCACCGTGACGAGCACGAATTCAGACGATAACCGGTGGCAAATCTTCAGCGAGCAGTTGATCCTGTCCTTTTTGAAGGACGATCAAAAATACGCCAACGCGACGCAGATTCCGCTGCTGGAGAGCGTGGCTGCGATCGTGACCGGCGAGGTCGAATACTTGAAGCGAAATCAATGGGTCGCCCTGCGTAAGCTGTTGGTGCTTGGCATGGAACATTCGCTCAACCTGCGGCACATCTCAGATGCCTATGACGTACTGACGCTCAGCGTTGGGATGACAAAACTGGATCGCCCCTTTTCGCGCTATGTCGGGATCAAGGACCCAGACCAGTTCTTCTATAACGCTCGAGGCGCACTGGTGATGGTGGACGTTTTTGGCAGTGAGGACCTCGAGCCCATCCTGGACATCAGCGTACGGCGCGGCTTGAGTCGTGGGGATCGCACCGATGTCGCAGACCTCATCGAGCGTGGCGCTGTGATCGTGTTTCAGCCCCGCCAGACAGCCACCCATGATTTCATGGGTAGGGCACTCAAATCGCAGTTCTTTCGCTGCGTCATGCAGCGCACCAACATGCTCAGGCCGATTGGATATTTTTGTGATGAATTTCAGCGCTACATCACAACTGACCCAGAGACCGGTGAACACGCCTTTCTCGATCGGTGTCGCGCGTTCAGGGCAAATAGTTTCTTGGCCACGCAATCCATGGCCGCGCTTTTGGCAGCGACAAACCGAGGCCCCAACGCTGGCAGCGCGTTGGACTCAATTTTGGTGAACACGCCGACAAAGATTTGCTTCCGAACGACGGATCCCAGCGCAGTGAGCACCATGAAATCCTTCATCCCGGGCGATCCACGAAGTGACAACCACGTGCTGTCGTTCAGACCCCCTTCGTCGCTGCAAACCGGTGAGTACTACTTTGCGTTCCAGCACACGTGGGGACGAACTCGGTACAAGTTGCCGGCCCACCCACATTGAAGGCTTGAACTTCAGCTAACCGAAAAATACCAAGGAGTAAATTGCATGAAAAATGAGAATGAGTTTTCAGTGAGGTGCACAGAAATGGGCCCTCACCAGGCTTCTATTTCCTACACCGGACTCATGTGTCAGGCGGGAGCCATGGCGCTGGAGTACCAGTTTGATCGGCTCTTCGGTTACTACAAGTACATGCAGGTGACACTGGCTATCGAGTCACCGGGTGGTGCCCTTGATGGACTGGAATATGTGTTGCGCTCCATGCGTCAATGGGCTCTCGAAGGTCGGCACGTCGCGGTGCAGACCACCTTCCAGTGCGCAAGCGCCGCGGCCTTCTTGTTGGCCATGGGGAGATGGGGTCATCGTCGGGCAGATCGCAGTACGTTTTTGTTGTTTCACAGTGCTCGCGTTGAAAGTGCTGGCATGGGGATGACGGCGGCCTATTCGACGAACCTCTCGCATGCGCTCAACAGCGTTGACAGAAAACTCCTTGACGTCATTGTCAACAAGATGTTGTCTGAGGCTGACGGCGCGAAAGGTCTCGTGGAAATTGTTCTTTCCAGGATGCGGTTTGTAGACCAGAACTGGAAGCAACTTGCCGCAGACATTGCGACGTTTACCACTGGAGCGGACGGCAATCGAAAACCCGATTGGCTCAAAGCGGTTCAGAAATGGACACGGCTTGGCGGTGACCCACAGAAGTTCGTGCTAGAGATGAAGAAGCACCTCCACCAGCGTCTCCAGCGCGATGATCGTATGCACCTGTTGGAGGCTTACGTCCTGTGCTTGATCGATGAGATCTCCGGGGTGGTCGATGTCGATTCTAGTGTGACCGAACCGTGTGCATTGCAAGTTTCCGTGGAGCAGTTGCCGCTCGGCATGTCTGATGAAAGCCGTCGGATCAAGCCAAAGGAACGTGACGAGACCCTGCTGGAGACATCCGCAGATCCGATGACCACGGGATGAGTTGAATCCGCCTCGTTGCTTTGGCCGCCAGCGGCTCGGAAGACACGATGGCACCCAGCAATCCCGAACAGAGGGTGGTGGATTTACTCAAAGTGACTACACCGTTTGTCACCTCTGAACTGAATCGCAGCAAAGAGAAATTGTGCGCTCGCGGACAAGATTCTGCGGGCGAAGACCGACCATGACTTTTAATTTTGGAATGAAATGAACCACATCGCCCAAACACCGAATCAGCTTGCGCAGCGGTTTCCGTACCAGTTCACTGGCAATCATCTTGGCCTATCAATCCCCAAGGGTTGGTTCGATGGGTTCGCGCAACTTTGCGAAGATATTGATCAAGTTCTGGGCCTCGACAAACGCGGGTTTTATTGGCGGCAATTGAAGGAAAAATTCGGGGCCTCCAGATGGTACTTTTGCATGGCCGGACAAGGTGACGTTCGTGTTGATTTCCAGGGTAATGGCCGGGCCACTTCGCTCGTGGCGCCAGCCCATGACAACGCAAATGAGGCAAACCAGATTCGCACAGAAATTCGTGCATTGGTGGACCGGGCCGAAGGTGAAACGCATCATCAGTGCATCGTTTGCGGTGAGCAGGCGACGCTGGATCGCTCGTCAGCTTACTTGCTCGTGCTCTGCAGCGAACACGTGCGGCAGCGATCCGCCGGGATCATGGAGTCCCCGTGGTTCGAAGAGGATGAGTCATGAAACCGGCGGGATTTTTCTTCGCCGTTGGCCGCGACCGTACAGCACATCGGGAGGCATGGGTTGTCGCACGGAATTCATTTTGCTGTAACCGGCTGAGGGAGCGCGCACTGCGTGAATCCAATGAACAATGACACCGCCCTCAAGTTGTTCCAGCACACCCTGCAGACCGAGTCACGCGTGCGCCCGGACATCCATGCCGGCATGCTCAAGCTGGCTGATCAGGATGTCATCGAATCAGCCAGTCTGCAGGTAACAAACGCACTGGCCCTGGGCGAGCGCGTATGGATGACCTCGGACCTGCACTTCGGCCACAAGAACATCATCGACTACTGTGACCGACCGTTTCGCGACATCGCTGCGATGAATGAGGCCTTGCTTGCGCAGTTGGGAAAGGTGGGGCCCGACGAGTTGCTGGTAATCGTTGGTGACGTTCTCATGGGCGATTACGAGACCAACATCGAATTCGTGCGGCGCATTCCGGGTCGCAAGATCCTGGTGGTGGGCAATCATGACTTCAAACGCGATGGGAGTTGTCTATTGAGGCGCGAGCGGGATCGGAGCGGCGACGGGCCTCTGTTCGAGGCCGTGGTTGCTTTCCTGGTCTGGACCGGCGCGCAAGGACGCGCCGTAATGACCACCCACTATCCGCTGCGCCTGCCTGGTTCACACGAGATCTCTTTGCCTCTGCTGCCAATGCTCAATTATCACGGGCACTTGCACCGGGAAGTCCTTGCCCCCACCGACCGCGTCAAGTTCATGAACGTGGGATGGGACGTTTCCCATGGACTGATCTGTATTTGAAAGGGCGTATGAAAATCCAACTTCCGTCCGACCTCCACCTTGAGTTCCTGCAAAGGGACTGGCCCGGCGAGCGCCTTATCGCTCCGGTTCTGGGCGCTGACGTTCTGGTGCTGGCGGGTGACATTGCAGGTGGCACCGATCCGTTTCGCTTGTTCGCTGATTGGTCAACGCATGAAAAGGTGCCCGTCAACTTTGTGCCCGGAAACCATGAGTTCTACGGACGCTAATTTGGTAAGCGTCTGGGCACGGCACCTTGACCGTTGCGACGATTCAGGATTGCGGTTGCCAGCGGTGTGGCAGTAGTTCGTCGATGCGGCTGTTCATGTGCGATGGCAGTCTTGTCAGAACGTCCGTCAGATAAGCCCAAGGGTCATGGCCATGCAACTTGGCGACTGCAACAAGCTCATGATGATGGCGGCCCTCTGACCGGCCAGCTCACTGCCTGCAAAAAGCCATGCACGGCGTCCCATGGCCCATGGCCGAATCAGATTTTCGATATGGTTGTTATCAATCTGCACGTTGCCATCGGCCAGGTAAGTTGTCAGCGCTTCCCAACGGTTTAGGCTGTAGTCAATCGCCTTGGCCGTTGCACTACCCTCGGGTACGCGTTGGCGCTCCAGCTTCAACCAGGCGTGCAGGTCTTCGCAAAGCGGCTTTGAGCTCGCTTGCCTGATAGCCAGTCGATCTTCAGCCGAGCACCCTTTGACTTGGCGTTCAATTTGGTAGAGCGCTGCGATGCGCTGTATGGCCTGCGTGCCCACCGGACTCAGGTTGTCCTTGACCAGTTCATCAAACTTTCGTCGCGAGTGGGCGAGGCAAGCTGCGCCGACGCGGGTCTCCTGCTTTAGGACCTGGTCGTAGACCCCGTACCCGTCGGATATCAGCGTGCCCGACCAGCCATCGAGGAATTCAAGCGGGTACTTTGCCCCTCTGCCCAGGCAGAATTCGTACACCACTCCGGGTGAAACATCAAAGCCGCTTCGGGCATAGGCCCAGATGTAGGCCCGCTTGGTCTTTCCGGCTCCGGGGTCCAGCATGGCCACCGGCGTCTCATCAGCATGAACCACTGCGCAGCTGAGCACAAACTCCCGGTGCGCCGCGTACAGAGGTAGCAAGGCTGCACCTGCCTGGCCTGACCACGACGCCAGCGTGGAGCGCGGCGTGTGAACGCCGGAACGGGCGTTGATTTGTTCTTGCCGGTAGTACGGAATATGGTCAACGAAGCGGCTTACCGTGGTGTGTGCCACCAGAGCGGCCGTGGGCATTCCCTTGTCAATGACTTGTGGATCCACCGGTTCTTGGACCAGGGTCTGGCAGCACTTGCAGGCCCACTTGCCGCGGATGTGGCGGTGCACGAAGAACTGAGCCGGAATGATGTCCAAGCGTTCGCTCACGTCTTCGCCGATACGCACCATGGCCTGGCCGCAGTCACAGGTCGTGTTCTCTGGCTCATGGTGGTGGTCAACCCGTTTGAGGTGCTCGGGCAAGGCTTGGCGTTTGGGCTTGCGGCGGGTGTCGGCGTCTGCAGTGTTGCCCGGTAATTTGAATGCCGCCTTCAGCGCTTCAAGCTGAGCTTCCAGATCCGCCTGGTCGGCCGCCATCGTTTCTTCAAACAACTGGCGTTGGTCGGCATTCATGCGTTCGGTCTTGGCAGCAAACTGCCGGGCCTTGAGGCGACGCAGCTCAAAAGTGATGCTTGCGATCTTGGCATCCCTGAACTCGATGGCCTGGGCCTGCGATTCGATTTGCTGACTCTGCTGGGTAATCTGCTGACTCTGTTGCCCGATATGTTGAAGCACCTTGGTGGCCAATTCGGCGGCGGCGGCGGGGCTCAGACAGACAAAGTCTTTGGGGCTGAGTTGGTGCACGCTGAGCATGTTTGCATTGTGCAAAATCCACACACAAATGAGAATTAGGGCATCCTCCAATTGCCCTTGCACCAGAGTTAAACCACAGTTCCTACACCCGCGTAATGGACTGCATTTGTTCCAGTCGGCTCCATGGCAGCCCCAGCACCAGAGCGTCGAATTGCTGCTTTGTCAGCGTGAGTGAGGTGGACAAATTCGCGCCACCACGCGGCCATTCAAATCCACCTTGATTGAGTCGTCGGGCTGCACACCACATCCCAAAACCATCGTGCAAGAGCAGCTTCATGCGATTGCCACGCGCGTTGGCAAACAGGTACCCGTGATGGGCCTGGGCTGAGCCGAACACCTGCACCACCCGAGCCAGCAAGCGCTCCGTTCCCATGCGCATGTCTATCGGAGTTGTTGCCAACCACAGTGCGTCGATGCGGATCATCGTAGCCACTCGCGCAGCCAGACGCCACAATCGCCCACCAGTTCGCTCGGCCATGTAACGATTGCCGTCGAGTTGCCACGGCGCAGTTCAAGTTGAATGGCCATTGAGCGCTTGGCGCACTTGCCCTCGGACACTGGTGGCACCTCCACGTGTACAGCCACAAACTGCTGTGGCTCCGACTCCAGGGCTGTCGGTGAAGCTGCTGGCTCAACGAGCGAATGGCATACTGGGGACGGCTCCGATTTGCGAAGCCAGATGCGAACCATGTTTGCGTTGAGGCCATGCTTTAACGCCACACCCGCTATCGACTTGCCAGGCTGGCGACATTGCGCCAGCACCTCTGCTCTGAACTCATCACTGTGTTTACGCCTCGTCCCGCCCTTTGTGGCACCCATGCTAATGTCCATTTGGTTTGTAAATGGACATCATCCGGTTTGCGATAAGTCACTTCAAGATGGGATGCCGAGACGCTTACCTAATTTGAGCTGACGATGCAGAAGATGCGTGAAAGTGCAGCGCTGACCAGCATCCACTTTTTGCAAAACGACAGCGTCGTGATCGGGGGCGTACGTTTCCTGGGAACCATGCTCTGGACGAACTACCGATTGAGAAACAACCGAACCCAAAGCCAACAGATGGCGCACGCCGAGCATTGCCTGAACGACCATCGGCTCATCGAGTTTGGCAACGGTAGGTTCATGGCCCGGGACGCACTGGCACAGCACGAGGTCGCGCGCGCCTGGCTGCAAGCTGAACTATCCATGCCGTTTGCGGGGAAGACCGTGGTCGTGAGTCACCATGGGCCCCAATCGTTCAGCGGAAACAATCCGCTCTCAATAGAACACGTTTCCGTGGGTTTCCATGGCTGGCAGCCGGCGCCTGCGGCCACTTCGTAAGGGATTCTGTGGCCGCTGCGATTTACTTGTCCAGCCCCCCCATGCACATGTATTTGATAACCAGATAGTCGTCCATGCCGTACTTGGATCCCTCGCGCCCTAGACCAGATTGTTTGACACCGCCGAAGGGCGCGACCTCGTTGGAAATGATGCCGGTGTTGATGCCGACCATTCCGCTCTCAAGACCTTCAGCGACGCGCCAGATTCGGCCAATGTCGCGGGAATAGAAATAGCTCGCTAGACCGAACTCGGTGTCGTTAGCCATGGCAATCACTTCGGCGTCGGTCGTGAAACGGAACAGCGGGGCTAGCGGACCAAAAGTCTCTTCGCGCGCCACCATCATGTCGGGCGTGGTGTCCGCGATCACGGTCGGCTCAAAGAAGCTGTGTCCCAATGCGTGGCGCTTGCCGCCGGTGAGCAATCGTCCACCTTTGGCTATGGCGTCGGCGATGTGCTCCTCCACTTTCTTGATGGCGGCTTCGTCGATCAGCGGACCTTGAGTGACGCCGGCCTCGACGCCGCTGCCCACCTTAAGCTGCTCCACCGCTACGACGAGCTTTTTCGCAAACGCCTCATACACGCCGTCCTGCACGTAAAGGCGATTCGCGCAGACGCAAGTCTGACCCGCGTTGCGGTACTTGGACATGATGGCGCCCACGACCGCTTCGTCTAGGTCTGCGTCGTCGAACACAATGAATGGTGCATTACCCCCCAGTTCCAGAGACAGTTTCTTGATGGTCTTGGCGCACTGCTGCATCAGCAGGCTGCCGATCTCGGTCGAACCTGTGAACGAAAGCTTACGCACCGTGGGATTGGAAGTCATCTCGCCGCCGATGGCGCTTGCTGACCCAGTGACGACGCTGAAGATGCCTGCGGGGATACCGGCGCGCTCGGCCAACACAGCCAGAGCCAGCGCCGAATAGGGCGTAGCCAGCGCCGGCTTGAGCACCATCGGGCAACCCGCAGCCAGCGCCGGGCCGGCTTTGCGCGTGATCATCGAGGACGGAAAATTCCACGGCGTGATGGCCGCGCACACGCCTATGGGTTGCTTGATGACAACAATGCGCCTATCGGTCCAGGGCGAGGTCAATGTATCCCCCTGAACGCGCTTGGCCTCTTCGGCAAACCATTCGATGAATGAAGCGGCGTAGGCAATCTCTCCCTTTGCTTCGGCCAGCGGCTTGCCCTGCTCCACAGTCATGATCATCGCCAGGTCGTCGGCGTTGGCCAGCATAAGGTCATTCCATTTGCGCAACACGCCCGCCCGCTCCTTGCCGGTCTTCGCACGCCAGGCGGGCCACGCCGCATCGGCCGCGGCAATGGCGCGGCGCGTCTCCAGTGTCCCCATCTTGGGCACAGTGCCTATGGTCTGCCCGGTGGCGGGATTGGTGACGGCGCAGGTTTCACCGCTATCGGCGTCGCACCATTGGCCGTTGACATAGGCCTGCTGGCGCAGCAAAGAGGGATCTTTCAGTTGCATCATGAGAACGCTCCAGTTTGAAATGAAATCTCGAAATAGGTAGGTACTGCCGCTCAGAATGCCGCCTGGTACAGCGCCAGCGCATCGACATGTGCCACGTCGCGCGGGTTGTTTACCAGCAACCGCTGAACCTTCATGGCGTCATCTGCCAGCATAGGCAAGTCTTCTTGCTTGACGCCGGCTTCGCGCAGCGTCTGGGCGTATGGCATTGCAGCGACCCGCGCCCGGATGGCGGCGACAAATGCTGCGGCCGCCTGCGGGTCAGTAGCGGCGCCGAGTTCGGGCAGGATGGCACGTCCCAGTTCGGCGTACAGACCCTGAGCCACGCCCAGATTGAACTCCAGTACAGGCAACAGCACCAGAGAATTGGTCAGGCCGTGCGGCAAGCCGTAGTGCCCACCCAGCGGATAGGCCAGCGCGTGCACCGCGCCCACGGGCGCGTTGGCAAAGGCCATGCCGGCAAAAAGGGACCCCAACAGCATGGCTTCACGCACGTTGGCGTCACGCCCGTCGTTCACGGCGGGAAGCAGATTGGCGTAGAGCAATTGCAGCGCCTTGATGGCCAGCGCGTCCGACAGCGGGTTTTTCTTCAGGCGAGTGGAGAATGCCTCTATCGCGTGCACCATCGCGTCCACGCCGGTCATCGCCGTCACGGCCGCTGGGAGGCCCAGCGTAAGGCGGCTGTCGAGAAGCGCGATGTCCGGATAGAGCAGAGGCGAGACAACACCCTTCTTCTCGTGGCTGGGTGTGGTGAGGATGGAGATGGGTGTGACCTCGGAACCGGTGCCGGCGGTGGTCGGCACCTGAATCAGCGCCAGGCGTGGTCCGCGCGCCAGGCCAATGCCGTAGATGTCGGGCAGGGCCTGAGGTGTACGCACCAGCAGCGCCACGAGTTTGGCGGTATCCAGCGAGCTTCCTCCACCAAAACCGATCACGCCATCGGCTCCGGCGACGCGAGCGGCGTCCACCGCGGACTGCACGCTGACTTCAGGCGGGTCCGCCAGCACGTCGGAAAACACGGTGGCGGCGACCCCGGCCGCAGCCAAAGAGGCGAGCGCGCCGTCGAGCAGTTTGGCCTTGATCAGGCCGGCGTCGGTGACGAGAAAGACCCGCGTCATTCCCAGTCCCTTGGCGATCTCGCCCAGACGGTTGGCCCCGCCCTGCTCGCAGATGATTTTGGGCGCGGTTTCGAAGGAAAACTGTGACATGACGAACCTTTCAAGGAATCCGGATTCAGGAGACGATGGACCTCTGCCCCTTGGCCAGGCAGATTTCACTGATGCGCAGACCCGAGGGCATGATGCGAGAGGGGAATACGTTCTTCAGTCGCTCCTCGTGCACTGGGATCACACGTTTCATTTCGAAGTCGACTGCCTTCATGATCTCGTCGGTCGTTAGCACCAGGTTGGTGGTGCTGCCCAAGGCAAGCCCGACGGGTATGTACATCTTCTCCGGGCCCATGCCTTCGATGTTTTCGTAGACGTAAATCAGGTCGCCTGCGAGCACCCAACTGTTGTTGGACTGAGCCTGCAGGTCGTTGCGCACATGCACCCACTGACAGCCGTAGGTATGGGTGTCGGGCGCAGCGTGCAGATCGATGCCCGGGAGGACGTTCTGCTTGTCGCCGTCAACCAACCGCAAGCGCCCCTGGCGCGCCAGGTCCGCCGCGCGCAGCACATCGGAAGGGTCGGTGGCGACCATCATGTAGCGCAAGCGATCGGGCAACGACATGGCCCAGATCCACTTGGTCAGCTCACGTTCCTGGATGTAGAACGTGGCGTTCGGAAACGACTCGATGTTGCCCATGTGGTCGAAGTGGGCGTGGGTGATGAAGATCGAGTCCACGTCTTCGGGGCGAATGCCGCAAGGCGCCAGCACGTCGGCGGGCGAGTGCCAGTTCTCTACGCCAAACTTGTCGGAGATATAGTGGCCATATTCCTTGTCGTTGTAGCCCACGTCGACCATGGCGATGTGGTCGCGGCTCTTGATCACGACATAACAGTACGGCAGCTTTCGGATGCCCTGGTTGTGCGCACCGTAGATCACGCTGCTGACAGCGCATTGGCTGACGTAGGCGTATTCCATCACCCAGATTGAATATTCAGACATCGTGGTGGCTCATGTTTGAGAAGAATAGGAAGGAGGCATGTTGCTCGCACAGCTACAACATGCCTGGCTGAAATCGACCGGCATCAGTCCCAGCCGTTCGACGGCTGCGCCGCTGAGCATGGCAGCGGCCAGTTTGAGTTGGCGCGTCCAGTCATCGAGTTGCTCGTGCAAACGCTGAGGCTGGCGCAGGCTGGCCTGAAACCCCTGGGTCACGGCAGCGGTCCGTTCGAAGGCCTGCACCAGATAGGCGTGATGGCGCCGTGCCACGGTGGGTATGTGCACTGCGTGCAACTCAGTCTCGGTGTTGCGGGTCTGCTCGACCACTTTGGCCACGGCCGACCAATCGGTTTCGAAGCGACCACCCAGGCGGGCCAGGATGAAGAGGCCCGCGAGCTGGCCGATGATGCGTCCCAGACGGTCGTAGCAAGGCCTGAGCTCCTGGGCGTAGCGGATCAGTTCGTCGCTGTGGGTGCTGATGTCGGCCATCCAGTCAACCGGCGCCGTCGGCAACTCGAACAGCTCGCAGTCGAGCTGATGCATGGCCACACCGTGATCGGCAAAGTCGTGTACCCGAGAAAGCCTCATGCGTGTCTCCGTGCGGGTTGGCCTGTCCTGGACATCAACCCTTGCGCTCGCGGATGATGCGCAGCGCTTCCTTCAGATAGATCTTGAAGACGGGGTAGTTTTCGCTCATCGGGAAGTGGCCAATGTCGTCCATCTCGATGTAGACGCTTCCCTTGATGCGGCGTGCGGTGTTCTGCGTCATCTCCGGCGTGGTGAGGTAGTCGTAAGTGCCCGTCATCATGATGACGGGACATTTGCGACCATCGATGCGGCCCAGCTCTTCGCGCAGGTCGTGGTCGACCGAATAGAAGTACAGATCGCCCTTGAACGTCTCGGAACCCTGCGTGTAGTAGTGCCAGGTGAGCCAGCGGTCCTTGTCGGGCGACTGCGGCGCCATCAGGTCCCACACGCCGCTGGCGCAAACCTGCGCCGCATTGGCGTGCGGATGGCGCCACCAGTCCAGGTAAAAGCCGGGCGCGTGATCGCCTGCCTCCACCGGAATCACCGCCTTGAAGCGCTCGGGGTGGCGCAGCGCGAGTTGCAGTGCCACATTCCCACCGAAAGAGGAGCCCATGAAGATCGGGTCGCGCAACTCCAGCGCATCGCACAGCTTGACGATGAAGTTGACGTAGTGGTCGGCGGTGAGCTTGTACTCCGACTCCCACCACCTCACGTTGGACGGTGGATCGGACTTGCCGTGGCGCGGCAGGTCGTACGCGATGACGTTGTAGTTCTTCGTGATGTCCTCGTCTTCGAGCAGACCCCGCCATTGATGGTTGTGGCAACCGGCGGTGTGCTGGCAGACAATGGGCTGGCCGGTACCGTTTTGCAGATAAAAGACTTTGTATTCCATGCCGTCAACGTCGATCGTGACGTAGCGGCCGGTAACGGGAGAGTGGCGTGCCATGGTGGGGACTCCTTAGTGGCGAAGGGGTGGGGTGTTGTGGGGGCGTATCAAACAGGCACGCCGCACTTGCGCAGCAACTCGAACTGCACCGTGAAGTTGCGCAGGTTCTGCATCATCACCAGGATGTTGCCTTCGAGCTTCAGGTCTTCGCGAAAACTGGCCGCCCAGATGCCATGAAACATCGGCCTCGGGATCGGCTTGGCAAACTCGCGCCACGTCTGCGCACTGGCGCGCAACGCGAAATCGTAGGCATCCAGCGGAGCCGGGTCGGTGTTGATGTGCTTGACTTTGCCGTCATGCATCTCGATGATCACCTTCCTCTCTCCCATGTCCCACATGTAGGTGCAGGTGTAGTACTTGGCCATGGCCGCTATCGTGGCATCGGCGTCGGACATGTTCTTGAACTTGACCGCCCAGTTCTTGATGTCTGTCGTCATGAATGCTCCTTGGTAGTTAACAATGATTGGGCTTGCGCCGGTTTTGCGGTCTTTTTCGACCACGGCAATGGATACGCTGTCCTGGAATAGCCTTGAATGGGTTCAGGTATTTGAGCGTTCGGATTGATCTGCTCAAGCTTTTCCCGCCGGGGTCGCGTGCTCATCTCGAGCCGGTAGGCCAGAAACCAGATCACCAGCACGCCCAGCGCCCACCACAGCATCTGCCAGGCCCACAACGAGGGCACACCCATGGGCCAGCCTGCCAGCCCAGCGTTCGGTGCGCCGAACAAGTCATTGCCGAGAATGGCACCGGGTCCGACTGCAAAGAAGAACCAGATCAGCGTCAGCGCCCAGGCCACAGGGCGCAGAAAACGCTTGTTCGGAGCGATGGCGACAGTGGAGGTGAACAGCTTGTGAAAGCGCATGCGGTGGGCACGGTCGTCCGCGTTGTGCGACAGCCAGGAGACAACGACGCATGCGATCACGTTCAGGAAAATGCCCCAGCCCGCCGAATGAACGGTCCAGGGCCAGCGACCCCATGGCAACTCGAATCCCAGAAAACTGCACAGGGTCGCACCCAGTTGTTCGGTGAACAGCACGCCCAGCATGCTTGCCACCAGGCCCACGGTGACACCTTGGCGAGTGATCCAGGGGAACCAGCAGATGCCGGCGAGCGCGGGCCACAGCTGAAAGGCAAAGCCCAGCGCCAGCGCCCCCAGTTGCGCCTGTGCCTGGGGCGCATAGGTTGCCAGCAAGAGTGCTGCCAACACTACGGCGGCGATGCCCACACGGGCGAAGAGTTTTTGGCGGACCAGATCGGCACGCGGAGCGAGGTAGCGAAGAAAAACATCCTTCGCAATCATCGTGCCCGCGGTGGAGCAGAACAGCGCGACCATGGCATGGATCGCAGCCAGCGCACAGACGGCCAGTAGCGCCATCAGCCAGGGCGCTTCATTGGCAATCAATAGCAGGTAGTGCGCGAACAGTCCGGATTCCTCGCCGCCACTCAGGTCGGGCAGGCTTTTACCCAGAGCCAAACCTGCGTCGCTGATGGTCTCGGAGGCGCCCAGGAAGTTCGCCCCCATGCCCTGCGCCACCGAGAGGAAAACCAGCACGGCACCGACCAAGCCAGCTGACACCCACACCTGTTGCGGCGCAAAGCCCTTGGGGTCGCGGCAGCTGAAAGCTAGAACCGAAAACGCGGGCGAGGCCTGTATCCCCATCAACGCGAAACAGGTGGTCAACACCATCGAAGCCGTCCACATACCAGCCACCGGCATTTCTTTTCCCAGACCGGCTGTGAACTGCACCACCCCTGGAATATTGAGGTAGGCGTTGTATCCCTGCGCCGAACTGCCCCACGGTCCGGCGCTTGTACCTCCTAGCTTGGCCAGTGCTTGAATCAATCCTGCAAAGCCACCGAGTTGTCCCAGCGCGATCAGGCCCACGGCGATGATCCCGGCCACAAACAGCAGTCCCTGAAGGCTACCCACATAGGCCGCAGCGCGCAGCCCTCCGATGCAGACATAGAGAAAGACCACCGCCGTGAGAATCCACATCGCCAGATCCCAGGGCAGGATGCCATCGCTGAGCCACTGCACCAGATAGCCCGAGGCGGTGAGCTGCATGGCGACAAAAGGTACGGAGCACAGCAACGCCACGATCAGCACCAGGATGCGCATCGCGTCCCCGCCAAAATAGTCGCTGAACATCTCGCCGGGGGTGCTATAGCCAAAGTGCTTTCCCAGCAACCACTGCCGCTTGAGGAAAAGCACACCAGTCAGCGGAATCGCCACAGCCGCCAAACCCAGTTGCGCGTAGGGCAAGCCGTCGCGCAGGGTCAGAGCCGGGTGCCCTAGGACCGCCCAGCCGGCGAACGATGCGGCGCTGGAAAAAAGCACGAAGACCCAGGCGGGCAGCTGCCTGTCGGCGAGGAAGAAGTCCTCCGCGTTGCGCGAAACGCGTGCACTGCTCACGCCCCATTGCATGCAGTAGGCCCAGTACATGGCGATGAAGGCAAATAGCCAGACCACTTTGTGCGTCACAGGTTTGGCTCCGTTAGCGTCCGCGCAGGCTGTGAATCATCACGTACGAACCGCGCAGGCCGTACTTGATGACGAGGTAGGCCACAAGGCAAGTTGTCATGGCGGCAAAGCCCACCAGTCCGATACCAAGATTGACGCTGCCAAAGCCGGGATCAAACAACCAGCTGCCGATGAAGCTCAGCGCGGACACACCAAACGCGACCAGTCCGAAAGAGATCTCGCCGCCGGTGAAGCCGGTGTCAAAAACACGATTGATGATCAGATGTCCGATGAAACCGGCCACAAGGGCGGCGTACCCCAATAGACCCAGCCACCACTGCGCGCCACTGAAGCCGGACAGCAGTGAACACATCCCAAATGAGGCGAAAAATCCCCAGTTGGTCACGACAGCAAGCCGCTTTTCAATTGACCGGACAGCATCCGGCTCTGGTGTCAAAATCATGGTTATGCAGCGCTAGTTGACTTGGACAACTCAGTGGCCACCGGTGGACTTGTCTGCGTCCCTGGTGTCGCTTCCCTTGTCGTCGGAAACCGGCAATACCACCATGTCTCCCAGGTGGCCCAGACTGGTGATGGAGCTCGGCGAGATACCAATCTCCTTGAGCAGGCTGTCAACAAAGGGGGCTTGCGCGCGGTAGCGCAGCGCCGAATTGACAACGCTGTCGGCCAATCCGCCAGCGCGAGGGCCGCCCTCGTTCCCGGTGCGTCCATCCCCGCCTCCCGTGCCCTGTTGAGAACCGCTCAGACCCGGCAGCCCATCGACCTGAAGTATGCGAATCGACTCGATGTTTTCCATCGGCTTGACACTCTCGCGGATGATGCTGGGAAGGTTTTCGATCAGCTTGTTGTTGAAGCCGCTGCGACGCGACGCGTCCGAGCGCATGTTCTCGGCTTCGTTGAGCTTGCGCTTGCCGTCCGCGTCCACGTCGTAGCGAAAGGCCACGGCCTCTGCGGCAGCGCGGTCGGCCTGAGCGCGGTCGGTCGCCGCATCCTTCTCGGCCGCTGCCGCAGTGGTGATCTTGATGGCTTCGCGATCGGCACTCTGGGTAGCCTCGATCAGATCAATCGACTTGCGCCTTTGGGCAATCTCGGTCTCGCGCACGGTGATGACTTTTTCCTGCGCGTGGACCATCGCGGCGCGTGCGCCCTCCGCTGCGGCCTGGGCGTCGGACTGAATCTTGGAATTGACTGCAACGGCGATGACCCGGCCTTGCTCTTCGAGTTCCAATGCCTGCTGGCGTTGAATGTCGAGCAGCGCCGTTTCCTTTTCACGCAGGATCCGTTCCGATTCGATCGCGCGCGTCTGGTTAATGCGGCTCTTCTCGACAATTTCTGCCGATCGGATTTGCGCTTCCTCGATGTCGCGCTCGCGTTCAGTCTTTTCGAGCGAGATCTCAGCCCTTTGCTGCGCGCGGCGCATCGCCACTTCGCTCTCCTGCTCCAGGCGCGCGTATTCGCTTTCTTTGTCAATCGTCAGGGCCAGCTTTTCGGATTCCAGATTCTTCTTGCGGATCGCAATCATCGTGTCCTGTTCGATGTCATTGCGCTTTTTCTTGCGGGTTTCGATCTCTTCTGTCAGGCGGGTCAATCCCTCTGCATCGAAGGCATTGGAGGGGTTGAAGAGCTTCATGTCAGTCTGATCTAGGCTGGTCAAAGACACGGCCTCCAGTTCTAGGCCGTTCGCAGTAAGAGAGTCAGCCACCAGCGCCTTAACACCCTTGATGTAGTCGCTGCGGTTTTCGTGGATTTCCTCCATCGCCATGCGTGCTGCCACCGAACCCATGGCATCGACAAAGCGACCCTGCACCAGATCCTTCAGGCTCTCGGGGTTGAGCGTGCGGTTGCCCAGAGTGCGCGCCGCTGCAGCCACCGCCTCGGCGGAAGGAATCACACGAACAAAGAATTCCACGCTCACTTCAATCCGCATGCGATTGCGCGTGATCAGTGACCGTTCTCCAGCGCGGCGCACGTCGATGCGCAGCGTGTTCATGCTGACCTCGGTGATGTCATGCACGATCGGAAGAACCAGCGCGCCGCCGCCCATGACCACGCGCTCACCGCCTAAGCCTGTGCGCACGAAAGACAGGTCTTTAGAAGAATGTCGATAGAGCCAGTGCAGTAAATAGACAGCGATCGCAATGACGATTGCGGCCAGAATAACGATGGCAATGATGTCGGCGCCGTTCATGATTGAAACCTCCCTACCAGTGTGCAAGTGAAGCGCCGAGCCGGCGCCAATGTGGATACCTCATCGCTGATCCCAAGCGTTCTCGTGCTCGTTGGACCGGCGCTCATCGGTTCGACCCCGAATCCTTCATGGCCGCCGTCAGGATCGCCAATGCAAAGGCAATTTGATTGACGAGATCGGCCAGGTTGTAGGCAACGTTGAGCTTGTTCTCAGCTACGCCACCGGCGAACCCCACGATGAAATAGCACAGTGGATAGACCGCCCACCCCATGGTGATGATCAGGCGCAACCAGAAATAACCGCGGTGCACGCTGAAGTTCGCGCTCTTGGCGCTGACCTCGCCCATGCGACCGAAAAAGACCTCCCCCAGGATGTAAAGCCAAGCTACTAGTCCAATTAGGAAGCCAAGCGCCGGATACATCAGGCTGGTCTCACCCATGTAGCGCGCAAGTACCATCACGACCGACACAACCAACAATCGCCAGAACAACCAGGTCGACAACGGTGCCATCGCGCCGACAAAAAAGTACAACGTCATCACCTGCAGCGGCATCGTGACAAACCATGCGATGTAACGGTAGATCGCTGGCATCTGGCCCGTTGCCAGCCAGATCTGGCTGGCCTCGAAGTAGTGGACGGTGCTCGCCAGCGTCACCAGTCCCGCCAGCGCCACCGGCAGTTTCCACTTCTTCGACACCCAGCCCGTTCCCATGAGCAGCAGCACGGTGGCGGCAAGCGTCGCCACAAATAGCAGCGAAAACGTGCCGCTGGCGATATCCGTCGCTTGGATCAGTTTGGCGTTCATAAGCGCATCTCCATTCGTAACGGTCTGAGTTCATGCATAGAGGGATCTCCGGTTGAAGGTTTTCAGATCTGGGTTCGGATGTGCGGGGACCTGGCGTAAAGAGCCACCATCGGCAGAATCAGCAAGCCGAAAATGAATTGCTGCCACTCATATTTCAGTCCGATTCCAATCAGGAACGAAGTCAAAACCTGCAGTACCAGTACTCCAATGACTGTGAATCCATACCCGCCCTGGCCGCCCAGCAAAGACGTACCCCCGATCACCACGGCCGCCAGGGTCATGAACAGGTAGGGCTGACCTACGCCGATGAAGCCGCCGCCGCTCCATCCGAGCAGCAAGATGCCCGTGAGCGCCGATACCGTGCCGCTAATCAGATAAGCACCAACCCAGTAGCGGCGTTCACTGATGGAAAGGCGAGAGGCCGAGGTGCGATTGCCGCCGAGGGCGTAAAGGTAACGCCCGTAGACCGTGTTCTTCATGCCATAGATCAGCACCACCGCCACCACCGCCCAGATCAGGATCACTGGAGGGATATTCAGCCCAAACGTGTTGCCGTTCATGGCTGCAAGATTCTTCAACCAGTCCGGCACCACGCCAAATACGTTGCCACCATACGCGGTACCGATGCTGGTGATGATCTGGGTGAAACCAGAAATGGCAAATCCCATGCCCAGCGTCAGAATCAATGCCTGGCCCTGTAGGCGGTAGCTGAGGATACCGTTGAGCCATCCAACCAGGGCACCGAGCAGCAGCACGATGATGACGGCAATCCAAGAGTACACGCCAAGCCCGATGAGGTAGAGCGTGAAAACGTTGGAGGCGCCGATCAAGAAAGGAATTGACAGATCAAGGCCGCCCAGCAAGGCGACGAGTGTCTGGCCCACGCAGGCCAAACCCAGGAAGGATGCGAACAGCAGCATGGACTTGATGTTCGCACCGGTGGAAAACCCGTCAATGAACAGGCTTCCGACAGCAAACATGGTTGCTAGCACCATCAGACCAATGAAGGCACTGCGGTTGTCAACAAACAGCTGACTGACCTGCACCGTGAAGATAAGCAGCGCCGCCAGGACGAAGAAAGTGACGACATTGAGCACGGAGAAAAAGCCGCCGATCGAAGCCGCGGCGATGATGAAGCCGCCCGCCATCAACAACAGAGCGATGATTAGCGCGCGGTGCCGTCCCACAAAATGGCGCAAGGTCTTGGTGCCGCTGGGTCTTCCCTCAGCCGCCTCGTGGTCCACGACGCGGGGGGCTCCCGGACCGAGGTAGACGTTCCAGATCCACACCACAAGGGCAAATGTCGCCGCGGCGTAGAAGATCACATGCTGCACCGGCAACTGCTGCCAAAGACCCAGAATCACACCCAAACCCGCGACCAGAAGTGCCACTGCCAACCCGACCCATTGCAGGGGCGACAATGCACGCGACGCGGCGCTAAGCGTGGCAACCCTGGTCGTCATGGTGACCCCTTAGCAGCCGATGCGGGCACGCTGGCAGGCATGTCAAATGACGTCGCCGCCAGGAATACCGCCAGACCGGTTAGCACCAGCAGGATCACAACCATGCGTGGCGAGAATCGTTGCTGCCGCGTCTGCAATACCAACGCGCGGGCCACGATCAACAGTGAAATTAGCAGCAGGGCCGCCAGCGTGACGGGTCGCGCCAGAATCGAGCGAGATTGCTGCCCTGGTGAGTCCCAGCGCTCGAAAGCGAAATCTGTAGTCGGTGCAGCCCGACCCAAGCTGCTTGCAACAGCGACGGTTGCGGCAGGCATCTCGGGCGGCGCGACAGGCGCGGCTGCAGCTAGCATGACTTGTGATGCGGCGGCCGCCGGAACCTCGGGCTGAGAAGCCGCAGCAGACGGCGCGACGGCGCTGTCGGAGCCGGTCGTGGCCATCGGTGCCGAAGCCGCGGCCTCAGGTGCGACCACCGCCTGAATGGCGGTCGAGTCCGTCTGCATCGGAGCCGCTGCAGCGAGCGAGCTCGGCGCGGCGTAGTTGTACTTGGCGTGCAATATCACGCCAAAGAACAGCAGCGACAACACCAGGAAGATCAGGAAGGGCGAGACATTGCGGATGCGCGCCTGCAGGAACGGTATCGCGATCGTCAGCAGCAGCGACAGAACCAGAATCAGACCATAGGCGAGATCGGTAACGAAGCCTTGCACTTCTCCAAAACTGAAAGTCGCCAACACATAACCAATCAGGAACAGGTTGACCGCGCCCAGCAGCGAACCGATCACGCCACCACGCCCTCCAGCCAAACTGGTACCACCCAGCACCAGCGCTGTGACGGCAATCAACGTGTAGGTGGTTCCTTGTGTCGGATCACCCGATCCGATGAGTGCAGTGTATGTAAGCGCGGCCATGGCGCTGAACGCCCCGGCAATGCAGTGCGCACCCAGGCGAACTATGGTGATGCGCACACCGCTGGTGTAGGCAGAGCGCTCGTCCGATCCCATAAGGCGCAGGTGCCCGTAAAACGCAGTGCGGGTAAAAATCAGCCACGCCACTGTGCACAGCACCAGGATCACCAGCACTGGCGAATAGATCGTGGTACCCAGACCCCAGGCGGACATCCAGTCGGGCGCAACGCCCCCGGGGCGGGGCAGAATTACCAGGTTGATCCCAGAGAGGGCGAGGTAACCACTAAGGGCGACGATGATGGGCTGCACTCTGACGTAAACAATGATCAGGCCCATCAGTAACTGGTACGCCACACCGGTGCCAATTGCGAAAAGGAAGAAGAGTAGCGGCGACTCCAACAGGCCCGCGCCGCTGAGCTGTATTAAGGTGACATTGATGAATCCAATCAATGGACCTACTGACAGGTCCACCGTGCCGCGACCTGCGATCGCCAATGCCATCAGGGCGTATGTAGCCAACACCAATGGCGTCATCACGATCACCGCGCTGCCTATGCCCGCGCTCGACACCAGATTGGGGCTGCGCAGCACGGCAATGATCAGCAGCAGGAACAGCAGCAGGATCGGCACCAACAGGTAAGTGTTGGATGCAGACGAGCCGCTTGATTCCATGCTGGTCTCAGTCATGATCGCAGTTCCGTCGTGGTGTGGCACAGCATCATTTTTTTGCTTGCTGGCGCTCAAGCGCGTCGAAGTCAATGATCTTGATGCGCGGATTGGCGCCCGTGGCAGCGTCCGAGCGCGACGACGATCTGTCTTGGCCAAATTCGACGATCTTGATCGGCCGCGCCGTCAAATTCGGGGTTGTTTGCTCCCGACGATCAGCCATCCGGTCTAGTGTGACGGCGCTGTCTTGATTGAAATCGACGACGCGTGGTTTTGTGGATGCCGGATTCGGCGCAACGCCAGCAGCATCATTGACCAGCAATGCCGTTGGATTCTCTGGCTTTTTGGCGGGCGTGTCGAAGTTGGGGTAGGCGCTGGTCTTCACTTTCCACGCGTCGCTGCCGCCCTCGCGGCGCTGCTTGCCTTCGGCGTCGTAGTCGGAAATTTTCATAGTCTCGATCTCCTTCGAATCATTAAGTACGGTGTCTGTCGGGTGGTGCCCTGGCCGGACTTGGCCGAACATGGCTTCAAGGATCAGAGTTGGGTGAATTTCCTCACCGCTGAACTGGTCGAAGATGCTGCCGTTTCTGAATACGATGACGCGCGAACAGAATCCGACGAATTCCTCGATTTCACTGGACAGATAGACCACCGATTTGCCCAACGAAGCGAAATCGCGAAGATGCTTGTAAAGCTCGGCCTTAGCGCCCACGTCAATGCCGCGGGCAGGGTCGTTCAAGACCAAGATGCTGGGGTTCAGCGCAAACGCGCGTGCGATCAGCACCTTTTGCTGATTACCTCCGCTGAGAGAAGTAATCTTGTTGGAACGCTCACCCATCCGAATGGCCAGTCTTTCGACCTCCCAATCAAAGGTGCCAATCAGCCCACCCCAGTCGATGACGGCCAGACGCCCGGCACGGGCCTTGCGCCGATACAGTGGCATCAACAAGTTTTCAAAAATGCTCAGGTTCGCGAAAATACCTTCACGCTTGCGGTCGCCAGAGACGTACGAAATGCCGTGCCTGACCGCCTCTTTCAAGTCCTGAACGTCAAAGAAGTGACCGTTCCCATCGCGCACCTGTGGCGTTGAATGCAGTGCCGGATCCACCCCCGCCAGAATTCGGACAAACTCGCTTTGCCCCTGACCATCCAAACCGGCGACGCCTAGGATTTCACCTTGACGCAACTGCCAGTTCACCGGTGCACCACCAGGCCAAATTTTCAGATCTCGCGCTTTGAGAACGACTTCGCCACGGCGGGTAGGCGCCGAGCCAGACCTACCTGCTTCGGCAGACTCCGCTCTTCCGGTCATCAAGCGCAATAGGTTCTTTTCGGTGATCTCACTCTTTTCAAGTACGCCCACGTCGCGTCCGTCGCGCAACACCGTGGCGCGGTCACAGACGCGAATAAGCTCGGCAATGCGGTGGGTGACGATGATTACGGCCGCGCCAGCATCGCGCAATTCGCGCATCTTCGCGAACAAGCGCTCGGTCGAGTCCAGGTCCAATGCAGCAGACGACTCATCCAGAATCAATACGCGCGGTTTGCACAGCAGGGCGCGGCCAATCGTGATCCACTGTTTGATGCCCAGGGGCAGCAGTCCCACCAACATTTCCGGATCAATTGGGATCCCCGTGAGTTCACGCATCAATGCGTTCGCGGCTTCATACTTTTCCGTCGCGCTGAAAGAGCGAGACCAGAGCGCGTCCGATCCAACGTACAGGTTCTCCAGCACCGAACAGTCGTCGGCCACGAGCACCTCCTGGAAAACCGTGGCCACGCCAGCGGCACGCGCCTCGTGTGGCGCTGCCGGGCTACGCCCCAGCACGGAGACCTGCCCGGAATCAAACGGAACCACGCCCGAGATGACCTTGGCCAAGGTGCTTTTTCCGCAGCCGTTGCCCCCGACGATGGCGTGGATTTCCCCCAACGAAGCGCTGAAATTGCAGCCGTTGAGCGCCTTGGTCATGCCAAAGGACTTGTGCACGCCCACGATTGCGATGCCCCGGCTCGCGCCAGGGGGCGCGGCAGCTGCGTGCATCGCTGAGCGTGCACTCGGTTCGTCAATCAATGCAGAGGTGGTCACTGGGTTGCGCCGCGCAAAGTGCGTGTAAATTGGGATGGTTCTGGTCAATTGACTTGGACTGCCCCGACACCGGGACACTCCGAGTCAAAAACTGCATCGACACACTGGTGTCGATGCAGTTTCACATCACAAATCAGTGTTTGAACTTCTCGGGATCGCCAGGACGCAGGAAGAACTTGTCCAGGTAGGCTGCGCTGCTGCCCCATTTGGAGGTGCCGACATTGACCCACTTGTCTGAGTCTTCGCTGCAGTTCGTCGGGACAATCTTGTTCACATCTTCAATCGTGAACTTGACCGCGTCGACCAGCACCGACTGGATCTTTGGACCCTGCCCTTCCAGGGTTCGCATCATGATGTTCCATGCCAGTTCGATGTCATCGCCTGGAGGCCAAAGCTGAATCGCGGCGCTGATGAATTGCGGGTTCTTGCGCCAGTAGCACAATGCCCCAACTTCGCCGCCAATGGCCACGGGAACCATCTTTCGGCCAGACTGTTTCAATGCGCGCAGCACGCCAAGCTCGGCTGCCGACTGAACCACAACACCGTCAAGTTGACCTGGGTGGGTGGACAACCATTTTTGAACCTCAGCTTGAGCCACTTGATCGGTCCACATGCCGGCGACATCACCCACGACCTTGACGTCGGGGAAAGTGGCCAAGCCGCTCTTGATGCCGCGGTCCTGTGAGTCCGAGCCTGAGGTACCGGGAATACCCTGAACCACCAGCACGTTACCCTTCTTGCCGATCTGTTCACCCATCCAAAGACCCAGATCGCGACCACCCACTTGGTAGTTGACCGAGGAGTTAACAGCGTATGGTGAGGTCAGATAACCCGTGAAGGAAAACGTCGGCACGCCCTTGTCATACGCGTATTTGATGGTCTGATTCAGGGCTGTCGGGTTGGAGCAGCAAACGATGATGGCATCGACCCCCTGATCGACCAACTGACGCATCTGCTGGATTTGCGTTGCGTCCTTCAGGTTCGATTGCGTGATGATGACTTCCTTGATCAAACCGAGCTTTTTCCACTTCGGAATGATCTCGTTTTGCAGGCGGTCCATGGCCGCCGCACGCCAGGTATTTCCGGCGTAGGAACTGGCGTAGCCAATGGTCCACGGCGGTCCTTTCTTTGGCTTCCAATCACGGTAGGCGCTAAGACCAACCGGTTGCGCCGGATCTAGCAGATCCTTGGAATACAGGCGCTGGGCCACATCAGCCGGAATTTCATCCAGCCCGGTAGCGTGCACAACGCCACCGGTCAGGAGCACGGATGCGACGAACACCGCCGCGAGTCGTTTCAGTTTCATGAACTCTCCTAGTTATCTGTGGCCGCGGACATCGCATCGCCAACATGATTTGCAGAACTTTCTGCAAACCAGCCGCAAATGTATGGAAGTTTTTTCTGCAAAGTTTATGCAAATACTAAGTGAAATCCCTATGGTTTTTAATAACATCACAGGCGCATTCCTCTGTAAAGTTTGGCTGTGCGAAAGAACTTCACTCTTAAGAGGCTGGTATTTTTCGCGTACCGCCTCTGCAAGTTATGCAAATTTTATGCAAATTGCAATGCCTGTCTTTGAGTTTTGCCGATCGGGATTTTCGGGATTTGCAAGTTCAGTGGCGCCGGTTCAGCCTAGAAAGTTAAAACAATATGTCCAGCCCTACTGCGAAAAATAGTGTCCGCTTACAGGACATTGCCGACGCACTCAAACTGTCGGTTTCGACGGTTTCGAGGGCGCTCGTGGGCCATCCTGCGATCAACGAGGAAACGCGCGATGCTGTGCAACGCGCTGCAGTCATGATGGGCTACACCAGCAAGCGTCCGGGCAAGCGCAAGCGCAGTGTGCCAACGCGAACCATCGGCGTATTGCTGAGCGTGAACGAACTCCACAATCGATTCATGACCATGGTGCTGGAGAACATCCATCACGACATGATGGAACTGCGTTACCACGTTATGGTGCTGATTGATCCAATGAACTCGGCCAACGATGCCGCGCACCTGTCGACATTTCGCCCCATCATCGATGAATACATTGAGGGCATGATCTTGCTGTCGGCCACGACAGATTCCTTCATGGTGCAGGAACTCCAGCGCCTGGGTGTCCCCGTTGTGTGCTCTGTCAGATCCGTGGACGACTCCAAAGTCGATGTGGTCGAATCTGACAACATTTATGGCGGTGCAGAGATCATGCGGCACCTGTATGAACTCGGTCATCGCCGCATTGGTTTGGTGATGGGTCCAGAGAACGCGTCCACCAGTCGAGATCGCGCCAAAGGAGCACTCAACTACCTGCGCGAAAAAGGAATTCCCGTCGAAGATACCCCCGTCATGTGGAACGCCTTTACGTACGAAGCCGGGTATTCCTGCGCGATCCAGATGCTTGAGTTGGCGGACCCTGTCACTGCCATCATGGCCGCAGGGGACACCATTGCGCTGGGTGTGCTCGAAGCCGCACGCACCAAAAACCTCGACGTTCCGGAACAGTTATCGGTCGTGGGTTTCGATAATATTCCCCTGTCCGGCTCAAGATTAATCAGTCTGACAACTATCAATTCATCAGCCAAAGAAATGTCGCGTGTCACCTGCCGCAGAATGGTTGACCGCATCCGCACCGGTGCGCTGACCCCTCCGACTCGCGACGTTATGCCGGTGCAGCTTGTTCGCCGCGATACGTCATCTTCTCCCGGACAGAGTTGATCCCGGTCGATGGTGATGCCGCAACGGCCGACGGCGGCCAAGTCGGAATCTCGAATTTGATTCAATCGCGAGGAATTTCTTAATGGGAAGTTCCGACTTATAGAATTGCCCGCTACATAGCCGAAAATTAGGGTCCGACGCCTGTGACCTGGCTGCGTGCGGCGTGGACCTGCCGACGTTGCTTTAAGAGCTTTCGGACAGTGCTTACTCCTGACCGTGTTCGGTCTCGAACTCGATCCCGATCGTTTGCAGCAACGGCGTGGGCAGCAGGCCCCCGGCGCACGCAATCACGGCGCCGTTGCGCAAACGCGGCGAAATGCCTTCGGAGTCAATCTCTACATGCGTCTCGGTCACGCGGTCCGCGGTGCTTGTTCTGCTCCTGGACCGCCTCCTCAAACATTGCCCAGTCGGTCGGGCCGCCGTTACCCTCAATAACTTCAGGAACTGGCATGGGCCGGGGAAATTTCCTCCTCTCAACAAATTCTTGATCTGTACTGGGGAACACCTTTGCGACCTTTGTACTGCCAGCCTTGGCGTTTTGATTCTTGAAGAAAAGTGAGGACATGGCGCTCTAACGTTGAAAATGGACCTGCTATGGTCAGTCAGTGAAGCCGGTCAGGTCCTTGGACTCAGCCCCACATCTAATATACGGAAGAACTCATTACTCTTCAAGTCTGTCTGTCTGCGGTTGCCTAGGCACAGTCAGATCGCGCAACCCAAATATTGATTTTTGCCACCAGACGTGCGCTCGAAGTTGCTCACCACAGGTCAGACCGGCAGCAGATGAACTCGACATTCCCTCAGTGGCAGGCGGGGCTTGATCACGTTTTTCGAATGGAGTCCTGCTGAGCGGTCCGTATCTGGGGCCTCGGTGAAACCCACCGAAACAAGCCCGCCTGTAAATGTGCAGTCTGTCCTTGCTTGGTGTCGCTCCCGAGCAAACGTCAACTGGTCAGATTTCAAATGTGGGAATGCGAGAGGTAGAAAAACCGCTCTTGCTTTAACTGGAAGTCCCTGTAGAGGAGATGGGCTCTTTTAGCCAGCTTGGCGCCAAGCAACAAGACCAGTCCCAGGCTTGAGTTGACAGACAGACGATTCCCCACTCACCCACTCAAACAGGCTACCAACGATGCGGCAGCAGTGCATCAATGTCGTGATGATCCCCGCTGGATACAGCCAGCTCCACGATGCCCTTTGATATTTGATCCCATAGGATCAAATATAGACGAAAGAATGCTACCTTAAACGAAATTGACCTCAAGAGAGCAAAAACTCTTGATGACCGGGTAAATTCCGGATAATATGATCCTATAAGGTCAAAATATGCAGATCAACGCCAGTACCCTACCCCAGCTTGCCAAGATGATGATACAAGAACGCAAGCGCCAGAAGCTCTCGCGCTCGCAAGCCGCGGCCGTGTGCAATGTCAGCCCCTCCTTCATCCGGGATGCCGAAACACATCCTGAGCGCTGCTCACTGGGCAAGCTGGCTATGCTCGTCAACGGGCTGGGCCTGACCATGATCATCACAGACGGGAAACCACAGCAGGTCCAAGGCATCATCGCCCAAGCCATGGCCGACGGCAAACTGGTGCACCTTGACCAAGAGCACTCCAAGCCACGCAAGGGATACGGGGGAGTGACGGTTCTCGATCCTGAGAGGTTAAAGCCATGATTCGCCTTCGCGTGTGGGCCAATGTGCGCCCAATGGGATGGTTCGGCCACGAGGCCGGGGACTACTTCTTCGAATACGACCCCCAGTGGCTGGAACAGGATGGCGCTTTCGTGCTGGCCCCACGCTTTCCCCTGCGGAAGGAGCGCTTCACCGGCGCGGCCATCCGAAACTTCTTCGCCAACCTCCTGCCCGAAGGCGCAGCCCTGGACGACATCCTCAACGCCCTCCAGATGCGCGAGACCTCACCCTTTGAGATGGTCGGGCGCCTGGGAGCGGAACTGCCGGGTGTTCTGTCCGTACTGCCAGAAAACGCCGCCCCCCAGCTCCAGCAGGAATACACACCCCTGACGTCTGCGCAGCTGAGCAAGCGCCTTGCCGAACGCAGCATCAAGCCACTGCTCACCGCCAACGAGCAAACAACCATGTCGCTGGCCGGCGCCCAGGACAAGATCGGACTACGCTATGACAGCAAGACCGGCAAGATCAGCGATAGCGTGGGCCAGTCGCCCACCACCCACATCTTCAAGCCCGACACCCGGCTCAAGGCCTTCCAGCCCAGCGCGATCAACGAATACGCTTGCATGCTGCTGGCGCGCGCTCTGAAGCTGCCGGTACCCGATGTCTGGCTGCTGCGCGTGCCCGAGGCCGTCTACGTTGTACAGCGCTACGACCGGGTGATGGTCAGCAACAGCATCCTCAGCCTGCACCAGATCGACGGCTGCCAGCTGCTGGGGGTCGGCGCCGACTGGAAATACCAGCGCAATGCAGGGCTGGTGAGCCTGCCCAAGCTGGCCCAGGCCCTGCGTGAGCTAAAGGTACCGGGCCGGGATCTGCTACAGCTGCAGCGGTGGGTGATGTTCAACTATCTGAGCGGCAATGCCGATGCGCACGCCAAGAACCTGTCCGTGCTGATCTCCGATCAGGGCTACCGGCTGGCTCCGTTCTATGACCTGCTGTGCGTTCGAGCCTACGGCGACGACCGGATGGCTCTTTTCATCGGTGACGAGGAAGTGTTCGATTCGGTCGGCGCGCACTCATGGGAAGCCCTCTGCAAGGACTGCGGCTTTCGCTTCAAGCAGACCATGGACGAGTTCCGCAGCATGGCCAGCGCCATGACCGCAGCCTGGAGCAAGACTTATGGCGAGCTCCACAAAGATCCGCACACCACGCACGAAGAACACGAGCTGCTCGATGGCATGAACGCCGTGTTCGCCAAGCACATTGCCGCAGCCCTCTCCATGACGCAGTGAGGCTGTCGTGGCGAACGACTGCTTCGTCCTCCGTGTCCCGTCGCTACGGTCACCCCCCACAACGGGTCAGCCAATGGACCAGCTCAGGTGTCACACGAACCAAAGTTGGGTCTTATTCCATTTCTAATTCAATGTTGTAATAATACCTCCATCAACCTTGATGGAGGTATTCATGTCACGTCCTGCCAGCGGTGATGATGAGGTTTTGGCAAGTGCCCGCGAGGCAATTGCCTCAGCCCTGACGGTGGAGCAGTTGCGGCAAGCTCAAGCGGTGGTGTTGCCGCTGGACTATGCAATGAGCTTGGCCGACACGGCGCAAGCAATTGGCGTGTCCCCTGGTTGGGCTTGCCAGCTGCGTCGACGATTCATGCACGGCCAGAAGGTTGGAGAGCCAGGCGCGCCAACCGCAGGCGGACGCAAGCGCGAGAACATGAGCCTGGAAGAAGAGCGCGAATTCCTGGCCCCGTTTTTTGAGCAAGCTGCAAAGGGCGGCGCGCTCGTCGTCGGCCAGATCAAGGCGGCGCTGGACAAGCGATTGGGACGCAAGGTGGCTCTGGCCTCTGCCTACAACTTGCTACACCGCCATAACTGGAGAAAGCTCGCACCCGACAAGTGATCTCAATCACTCTCGCGACATCACCAAGGCACTCTGCACATTTGCCGACGAGCAGCACGTCGCCGCCCTGACCACTCCCGAATAGTTTGTGATGGTGTCAGTGAAGTCAACTTGCAGCTTCTGACGGTGCGGGCCCTTTGCCTCGCGCTTGAAATCACGTTTGAATTGGCCGGTTGGTTCAACCGTCCGCATTCAGGTCTGCCATCAAGTCCTCGACAGTGCCAAACGACTTCAGCCCCCCACGGCGCGCTTCCATCATCGCCTCAATGGTGACTGCATTGGGCACCAGTGGCTCGAAGGGCAACGCCTTTTCGCGGGCAATACGGGTCAGCATCATCCGAAAAGCATCGGACACGGTCAGCCCCATCGCCGCCAACACGGCGCTGGCCTCATCTTTGATGTGCTCGTCGATACGAGCGCGTACAACTGCATTGGCAGACATGGCACTTTCTCCTTAGGCTGAGCTACATTGTAGCCCACGCCATCAGGGCTGACTCCCAATTGCTATGGGATCCCTTCAAGCCATCCGTCGCCTACTCAAATCTTTAGTATTCACAGAGCTGGGCAGAATCCGCTGGGCGAACCTCTCCACGGGAAAATCAAACGTCCATCCCGCGCAGGTTGACTCCCTCAATGTTTGTGGGCGCAATGCGACGCAGGTCGTGCGTAACCGGCTCACCACCAGCTTGCATGATCCCATCTAACGCCGTTTGCAGTTTGCGAGAAGCTGGTTGCGGCACAGCTATTGAATACGGCTTAATTGACCGGCTAATAGGTCATACATGGGCAGAATCAAAATTTACCCCTCATGATTCACATCATTTAGATCAAAAACGCCCAATAATCATGTCAAATATTGAGTTTTTCGGAGTTTTTAGCCACCGTTTATCGCTAAAACATTGCGATGTGTCACCGACCGGCATATAGGATCCATTGTGTGATCGGCGTATAGGATCCAGTCCATGACCGGCGTAATGGAGCCACGGCGTGATCGCCGTAATGGAGCCATTTCATGATCGGCGTATTGGAGCCAGCAGCAGGCAGGTA
>CAILZB010000112.1 GCA_903838565.1 uncultured beta proteobacterium
AGAACGTGCTTGCCGATCTGGCGCTCGAATCCGAAGCGGCGCTGGCGCTGTCCATGCGCATGGCGCGCGCGGTCGACAGCCGCAGCCAATCCACCGCCGAAGACCTGCTGGTGCGCCTGGGCACCGCCATCGGAAAATACTGGATCTGCAAACGCACGCCACAGCACGCCTACGAGGCCATGGAATGCATAGGCGGTAGCGGCGTGATGGAAGACACACCCATGCCGCGCCTGTACCGCGAGGCGCCGGTGAACGCGATCTGGGAGGGCAGCGGCAACGTGCAATGCCTGGACGTGCTGCGCGCCATGGTCAAGACGCCCGAGGTGGTGCCCGCATTTTTCGCCGAGGTCGAAAAGGCGCGCGGCGCGCATGCGGCGCTGGACCATCACGTGGCGGAGCTGAAGAAGGATCTGCTGGATCACGCGGAGCTCGAATACCGCGCCCGCGACCTCGTGGACCGCATGGCGCTGGCGCTGCAGGCGGCGCTACTGCTGCAGGGCGCTCCCGATTTTGTAGCAGACGCCTTCTGCTGCTCGCGCCTGGAGAGCCGCGGCCAGCATCAATACGGGGCGCTGCCGCGCGGCGTCGATGTGCGCGCCATCATCGCGCGCTCGATGCCGAGCTGACCGCGGCCATGAGGGACTGGCTCTTGCCGCCAGCGGCGACAATGCCGGTGCCCGACGATATCCAGGTTCCGGCGCTGCCCACCGGACTCTGTGGTCCCCCTCTTGACGGCCAGCGCAGGCGGCCCGATGTCAGCCCGGGATCCAAACCAAGGAGTGCGCAAGATGAGATTCAAGGAAGACCGGCTGACCACTTTCACAGCCAGTGATCAGGCGCCGCGCACGGTGCACGTCTGGAGCCCGCAGGAGCCGCGCGCGGTCATTCTGGCGATCCACGGTGGCATGGCCCACGCGGGGGACTACGTCACGGCGGCGCTGTACTTCCGTGACCGGGGCATCGCCACCGTCAGCTACGACCTGTGCGGCCACGCCAAGCTGGCGCGCGTCGACATCCCTGGCTTTGACATCTTCCTGAAAGACACCGAGCTGTTTCTCCAGTGGATCAAGGCCCAGTATCCGGGCAAGCCGATCTTCCTCATGGGCCACTCCATGGGCGCGCTCATAGCGGCCCACCTTGAGCTGAGCGGCTTCGCGCGCAGCCCGGATATCAAGGGCGTCATCCTGTCGTCGCCGTACTTTGTGAACGCAGTGAAGATACCGAAACTCATGATCGCGTTTTCGTCGGTGCTGGCCAGACTGTTCCCCACAGCCAAGGTCCCGATGGAGTCCCTGACGCCGTACTTGACGCATGACGCAGAGATCCTGGCGCGGCACCACGCGGACGAAAAGGACAACACTCGCGCCAGCGAAGCGTCGTTTCGCTTTGCCGCCGCCCTGCTTTCGGCGCAGGCCGGTCTGGGAAAGAATCTGTCGGCGTGGCGGCATCCCGTGTTTGCGGTTCTGGCCGGCGACGACAAGCTGGCCGACACCCAAGCATCACGCGCCATGCTGCAGACCATCCCGCAGCAACTCCTGGAGCTTCACTGGCATCCGCAGAACTACCACGAGAACTTCAATGAACTCAATCGCGATACGATCTTTCGCGACATCGAAGTCTGGCTGGAAAAGCGGCTGGCGTCGGGCGCGTAGGCCAAGGCTTCGCCGCAGCACGCAAGCCTTCACAATCCATTTATCCGGCCTCCACTCCTTGGGACAACATGAAAATACTGCCATCTCTTCTCATTCTCGTTTTCGGATGGGTCGCCCAAAGCGCCATGGCATGGGGCGATCATCGATTGCCAAGCTACCGCGCCTTCGAGCGCATGCCGGAGGTGGCGCAGGCCGCTCCTGTCAAGGTCGAGTCCTTGCAGGAATTCCTGCGTGCCGAAGAGCCTGCGATCGAAAAGCTGCTGCTGCAACAGGAAGCCTGGGCGGCGGCCAATCTGACCTATTACCCGGCGCTTCCTGCGGCGCTGGCATTCAAGGCGAACCCGTCGCGTGACGAAGAGGCGCGAAAAAAGGCCTTTCAGATGGCGCTTCGCGTCGCTCCAAACTATCCGTTTGCGCTGTATTTCCAACCCGATCCGCGCATGCCCCGACCCGCCGGCGCGGCGCTCCCACACGCCAGTGTCAACACCTTGCCGGTGAGTGCCGGTGTGGCCTTCAGCTATTTCCCGCTGAAAGCCAACGAGTCGATCGACGCCCTGTCCGTCCTGGCCACGGCCTCGGAAGAGCCGGACAATGGCGTCGACATCAACCTCTGGTCCGACAATCCGTCCGAGTGGGGAAAAGTGATGGGGTTCGGCTCGCAGCCCTTCGGCAACCCATCGCTTCCCTATTCGTCGCAGAGCCCATTTCACATGGGTTTCTATCACGAGAGTCCCGTGGTCTATCAGGCGGCCGGGTTCGTGACGCGCACCTTTCCCTTGCTGCGCCAGCATCAGTTTGCAACACTGTCCATATTGGCGTTTCGCACCGGTCACCCGTATTGGGGCTGGCGCTTCGCCGGCATGGCAATGCACTATCTGCAGGACCTCACCCAACCTTTCCACGCAAGCCTTTCGCCCGGCGACGGGGTGACGAAGATGATTGGCATCAATGTCTTGGCCATGGCTGGCCTGCCCAAGTGGAAGGATGACCTGGTGATCCTGCTCTCCAACCGTCATCTGGCGCTCGAGTCCTATCAGGCCACAGCGATGCGCCGCAATGCCGTATTGCAGCGCGATTCGTCGCTCGAACTTTCGCTGAGATCGATGGACAGGGATGGCACTTATCCTGCGTGGAGCGATACCTACGTGCGGGACGTCGTATCCGCACAAGCGGCAGCCAAGGGCGCAACCATCGTGCAGGCGATATTGGGAAGCATGCCCAAGGCCTATGTCAGTGACCCGCAGTTTGACTTTGGTCCTCAATCGAGCACGATTGCGTTGAACGATGAAGTTGAACAGAGCGCGTCGTCCGGGTCGAAGCAGCACCTGGAGTCCGCGATCGCCGAGCTGTTGGGAAATTTCGGCGCGCACAGTCGCAATGCTTTGCGCGGCATTCTGAAGGCCAGCCACCAGCCCTTGCGCTGAGCTTGCCGCTTGCGCTCAGGGCCTCGAGCGCAACCAGGCAGAAACGATGGCCGCACTGTAGCGGCTGGCGACGCTGTCCATGAAGCGGTTGAAGTCGTGGTGCGCGCCGTCATCGGCGCGATCGGAAATCGTGCGCACCGCCGCGAAGGGGATGCCGTAGTCATGGCACACCTGGGCCACGGCCGCACCCTCCATCTCGACAGCGAGCGCATCAGGCAGGGCGCGTTGCAGTGCCGCACTTTCGCTGGTGCTGCAGACGAAGCGGTCGCCGCTGATGATCAGGCCACGATGCAGTTGAGGCGCCGTCAGCGAAAACTCCTGCACGGCCTGCGCACCCAGCAAACCGACCGTATCGGCAAGCACAGCTTGCGTCGCCAGCGCCAGCGCGCTGCCCAGGCGCTCATCGGTGTCGAAATGGCTGCGGCCATAGAGCGGCACTTCATGGCGCGGGAACAGCGGCGAGGCGTCCATGTCGTGCTGCAGGAAGTGGCTCGCGACCACCACGTCGCCCACCGCAACACCTGCGCCCAGACCGCCTGCGACGCCTGTGAACACCATTTCAGCCACGCCAAAGCGCTCGACCAGGGCCGTGGCCGTGGTGGCCGCCGCCACCTTGCCGATGCGCGACAAAACGGCAACGACATCGTGCCCGTGCCAATGACCCAACCAGAAGTCGCGCTGGCCAACGCTGACTTTCTTCTGGTGCGTGAGCTGCCCGAGGACGGCGCGCAATTCGCCTTCCATGGCGCTGATGATGGCAAGAGGAGGCTTGATTGACGACATGCAAATCTCTAAACAGTTGAGGACAGAGCACGGGTTATTGGGGTCAGACACCAATTTCGCTGCGGCGCCGAGCGCCGCAGCCGCTGATCGAGCCAAAGGCTCTGCGAATTTGGGCTCTGACCCCAAAAACCCCTGTCCCGCAAAGTCCCAGCACGAAAAGACGGCCCGAAAGCCGCCAAAAAAATGGGGTTGCCGAACGGCACTATTTCTTGTCGCGCAGCTCGCGCCGCAAGATCTTCCCCACCGGCGTCTTGGGCAGTTCGGTGCGGAACTCCACCAGCTTGGGCTGCTTGTAGCCCGTCATGTTGATCTTGCAGTAGTCGCGCACCTGGGCTTCGGTCAGATTCGGGTCCTTCCTGACGATCACCAGCTTGACCGCTTCTCCCGATTTTTCGTCGGGCATGCCCACGCAGGCGCATTCCAGCACGCCGGCCATCCCCGCCACCACGTCTTCGATCTCGGTGGGGTAGACGTTGAAGCCGCTGACCAGGATCATGTCCTTCTTGCGATCGACGATTCTGAAGTAACCGCGCTCGTCCATCACGCCCACGTCGCCGGTCTTGAAGTAGCCATCCTCGGTCATGGACTTGGCAGTCTCATCCGGGCGCTGCCAGTAGCCGGCCATCACCTGCGGACCCTTGATCGCGATCTCGCCGGGCTGGCCCAGCGCCACTTCCACGCCGTCGTCGTCCAGCAGCTTGAGCCAGGTACTGGAGATCGGAACACCGATCGTTCCCGAGTATTCGGTGGTTGTGACCGGATTGGAGGTGGCGATGGGAGACGTCTCACTCAGGCCGTAACCTTCGGCGATGGGGCATCCGGTCTTCTCGAACCAGAGCTTGGCCACGGCGCCTTGCACGGCGGTTCCGCCGCCTGCAGACACCACCAGGCTGCTCCAGTCCACCTTGTTGAAGTCGGGATGATTCGCCAGGCCGTTGAACAGCGTATTCACCGCCGGAAAGACGTGGATCCTGTGCTTGGCCAACTCGCCCAGCACCGCCACCATGTCGCGCGGATTGGGGATCAGGATGAGCTTGCCGCCGGTGCGCATGGACAGCATCATGCCCACGGTGAAGGCGAAGATGTGGTACAGCGGCAAGGCGCAAACCTCGGTCATCTGCTGGTCCGCGGGAATCTTCTTCAACGCGGGCTGAAACCAGGCCTCGGCCTGCAGCAGATTGGCCACCAGGTTGCGATTGAGCAGCACGGCGCCCTTGCTCACGCCGGTCGTGCCTCCGGTGTACTGCAGCACGGCGACGTCATCGGGCTTGATCTGGGGCTTCGTCAGTGTGCCGCGCCTGCCTATGCCCAGCGCCTCGTTGAAGCGCACGGCGCCCGGCAGGCTGTACGGCGGAACCATCTTCTTGACGTTGCGCACCACATAGTTCACCAGCGCGCCCTTGAAGAATCCCAGCTGGTCCCCCATGGCGCACAGCACCACGTGCTTCACCGGCGTCTTGGCGATGCAATGATCCAAGGTGGTGGCGAAATTTTCCAGGATGACGACGGCCTTGGCGCCCGAGTCCTTGAGCTGATGCTCGAGCTCGCGCGGCGTGTACAGCGGATTCACGTTCACCACCACCATGCCGGCACGCAGGATCGCAGCCACGACCACGGGGTACTGCGGCACGTTGGGCATCATGATGGCCACGCGGTCGCCCTTGGCCAGCCCCAGTCCCTGCAGGTAGGCGGCAAATGCGCGGCTCAGCGTATCGGTCTGAGCGTAGGAAATATCCTTGCCCATGAAGCTGTAGGCCGTGCGGCTGCCGAACTTCTGGAACGCGTCGTCAAACAAGGCCGCCAGCGAGGCGTACTGCGCCGTATCGATGTCCGCAGGAACGCCTTCGGGGTAGGACTTGAGCCAGATACGTTCGTTCATGCTTGCCTCCAAATCAGTTGATGACAGGGATGGTCATTTCGCGATTTGTGAACCATATCGCGAAATGTCAGTCTCTGGTAAGCCACGGATTCTGCCTCGAATTTGCCCGTGACCAGCTTGTGTTTTCCCTAACTCCAGAGACACAAAAGGCCCCGGGCGGGCTGCCGTGGGGCCTTTGCGAAGATCGTAGGTCGGGGTGGGCCCACGAGGGCATCAGCCGACCTGCTGCCGATCAGGATTTCAGAACCGCCAGCACTTCGTCCAGCATCTTCTTGGCGTCGCCGAACAGCATGCGGTTGTTCTCTTTGTAGAACAGCGGATTGTCCACGCCGGCGTAGCCCGAGGCCATGCTGCGCTTCATCACGATGGAGGTCTTGGCCTTCCAGACTTCGAGCACCGGCATGCCGGCGATGGGGCTGGTCGGGTCGTCCTGGGCGCCGGGATTCACGATGTCGTTGGCGCCAATCACCATCACCAGATCGGTCTTGGGGAAGTCGTCGTTGAGCTCGTCCATTTCGAACACGATGTCGTAGGGCACCTTGGCCTCGGCCAGCAGCACGTTCATGTGGCCAGGCATGCGACCCGCCACCGGGTGGATGCCGAAGCGCACGTTCACGCCGCGCTCGCGCAACAGCTTGGTGATCTCATACACCGTGTGCTGCGCCTGCGCCACCGCCATGCCGTAGCCCGGGACGATGACCATGCTCTTGGCTTCGCGCATCAGTTCGGCGGTTTCGGCAGCGTTCACGGAAATCACCTCGCCCGCAGGCTGGGCGCCGCCGCCGGCCGGCTTGGGCGCCGCAGCAGCCGTGCCGAAGCCTCCGGCGATCACGCTGATGAAGCTGCGCGCCATGGCCTTGCACATGATGTAGGACAGGATGGCGCCGCTGGAGCCCACCAGGGCGCCGGTGACGATCAGCAAGTCGTTGGACAGCATGAAGCCCGTGGCCGCTGCGGCCCAGCCCGAATAGCTGTTGAGCATGGACACCACCACCGGCATGTCGGCGCCGCCGATGGCCATCACCATGTGGATGCCGAACAGCAGTGCGATCGCCGTCATCACCAGCAACGGCGTCATGGTGGCGCCTTCCTGCATGAAAGCGTTGCCGAAATAGATCACCACCAGCAGGCCCAGCAGATTCATCCAGTGCCGACCGGGCAGCAGCAGCGGGTTGCCGCCGATGCGGCCCGAGAGCTTGCCAAAGGCGATGATGGAGCCGGAGAAAGTGACCGCACCGATCAGGATGCCGACGTAGATCTCCATTTCGTGGATCGACTTGGCCGCGCCGCTCACGGCCTTGGTCGCTTCGGGGTCGATGTAGGTGGCAAAGCCCACCAGCATCGCGGCCAGACCGACCATGCTGTGCATCAGCGCCACCAGTTCAGGCATCTGCGTCATCTGCACGGTCTTCGCCGCGTACAGACCGATGGAGGCACCGATCAGCATCGCGCCGACGATCCAGGGAATGCCGGCCAGTGTGACCTGCGGGCCGAACACCGTGGCAAGCACGGCCAGCGTCATGCCGATCATGCCGTAAAGGTTGCCGCGCAGCGCGGTTTGCTGATTGGACAGACCGCCCAGGCTCAGGATGAAAAGAATCGTCGCTCCGATGTAGGAGACGGTTGCCAGACTTGCAGACATGTGGTGCCTCCCTTATTTACGGAACATGGCCAGCATGCGCTGGGTCACGGCGAAGCCGCCGAACATATTGATGGCGGTGAGCACGATGCCCGCGCCTGCCACCCAGCGTATCAACTCATCGGGTCGCCCCGTGGCGCCAACGATGGGCGAGATCTGCACCAGCGCGCCGATGGCGATGATGCTGCTGATGGCGTTGGTCACGCTCATCAGCGGCGTGTGCAGCGCGGGCTTGACGTTCCACACCACCATGTAGCCGACGAAGCAGGCCAGCACAAAGACCGTGAAGTGCGACAGGAACTCCTTGGGCGCATTCGCGCCGATGAGCCAGAACAGCGCTGCGGCCACACCGAACATGACGGCCAGCTTGGTGCCTGCCATGGGTTCGGCATCGCCACCGCCATGTCCGTGTCCGCCCTTCTTGGCCGCAGGTGCCGCTGCCGGCTTGGCCGCAGCCGCAGGCGCCGCAGCCACCTTGGGCGCAGGTGCGGGCCAGGTGATGGCGCCTTCCTTGGTGACGGTCAGGCCGCGGATGGCCTCGTCTTCCATGTTGACGTTGATGACGCCGTCCTTGGTCTTGCACAGCTCCTCGGACAGGCGAAACAGGTTGTTGGCGTAGAGCGTCGACGACTGCGTGGACAGTCGCGAAACCAAGTCGGTGTAGCCGACGATGGTCACGCCGTGCTTGACCACGGCCTTTCCCGGTTCCGTCAGCTCGCAGTTGCCGCCCTGCTCTGCCGCCATGTCGACGATCACGCTGCCGGGCTTCATCGACTCCACCATCGCGGCGGTGATCAGCTTGGGCGCGGGCTTGCCGGGGATCAGCGCGGTGGTGATGATGATGTCCACCTCCTTGGCCTGCTTGGCATACATGGCGCGCTGGGCCTGCTGGAAGCCCTCGCTCATGACCTTGGCGTAGCCGCCGCCGCCGCCGCCTTCTTCCTCGTAATCGACCTTGACGAATTCACCGCCCAGCGACACGACCTGATCGGCCACTTCGGCGCGGGTGTCGTTGGCGCGCACGATGGCGCCCAGACTGGCAGCGGTGCCGATCGCCGCCAGGCCGGCCACCCCGGCGCCGGCGATGAAGACCTTGGCCGGAGGGACCTTGCCCGCGGCCGTGATCTGGCCGTTGAAGAATCGGCCGAAGGCATTGGCGGCCTCGACCACCGCGCGGTAACCGGCGACGCCGGCCTGCGAGGTCAACGCGTCCATCTTCTGGGCGCGACTCAGCGTGCGCGGCAGCGCGTCGATGGCCAGCACCGTGACGCGGCGTTCGGCCAGCGCCTTGAGCAATTCGGGGTTCTGTGCCGGCCAGATGAAGCTCACCAGCGCCTGGCCCTCGTGCATCAGTGCCACTTCATCCATGGTGGGTGCGCGCACCTTGAACACGATGTCCGCCGCGGCCCACAAGGCGGCTGCATCCGGCGCCACCGTGGCGCCAGCGGCGCGATAGGCGTCGTCGCTGATGATGGCGGCGTCGCCCGCACCCGATTCGACGCAGACGGAAAAGCCCAGTTTGATGAGCTTGCCCACCACCTCGGGCACCGTGGCCACGCGCTTTTCGCCGGGGAAGATTTCGCGCGGAACGCCAATGCGCTGCGCCGCCTGAGTGTTCGCGGGGGCAACGGCATTGGCCGCTGTCGTCCCAGTTGCTACGCCAGTCTGCATGAAGCGACTCCTAGACTAAATGATGGAAACAGCTCGTGCAGCAGCCCGCTTTGGGCAAGCCAAGCGGGGCAACTGCGGCGCCGAGCTTAACTGAAATTGCCGCGGTTTCAGCGCTGATCAAGCATGACTTGTGTCAATGAAGTGCCAATCTCCCGGGATAATGGGGGATGACTACACGCTGGAAACCCCATGTCACCGTTGCCGCCGTGATCGAGCGTGAGGGCCGCTTCCTGCTGGTGGAAGAACACACGTCCGACGGCTTGCGTCTGAACAACCCCGCCGGCCATCTGGACTGCGGCGAGACGCCGGCTCAGGGTTGCAGTCGCGAGACGCTGGAGGAGACGGCGCACGCCTTCGAACCCACGGCGCTGGTGGGCATCTACCTGTCGCGCCAGCGCAAATCCGACGGCAGCGACATCACCTACATGCGCTTTGCGTTTTGCGGCGAGCTCGGTGCGCAGGTGCCGGGCCGCACGCTGGACCATGGCATCGTGCGCACGCTCTGGATGACGGCAGATGAAGTGCGCGCCAGCGTGGCGCGGCATCGCAGCCCCATGGTGCTGCGATGCATCGAGGACTACCTCGCGGGCCAGCGCCATGCGCTCGATCTGGTGATCAGCGACGCCAGCGTGTGCGAACCCGACAGCCGCGGATAATTCGCAGCTTATGAACAAGCAGCCGACGGGCGCTCGCGTGGTGGTGGGACTCAGCGGAGGCGTGGACTCGGCGGTCACGGCCTGGCTGCTGAAGCAGCAGGGCTATGAAGTCGTTGCCCTCTTCATGAAGAACTGGGAAGACGACGACGACTCCGAGTACTGCTCGTCCAACATCGATTTTGTCGACGCCGCAGCGGTGGCCGACGTGCTCGGCATCGAGATCGAGCACGTCAATTTCGCCGCTGAATACCGGGACCGCGTGTTCGCCGAGTTCCTGCGCGAATACCAGGCGGGGCGCACGCCCAACCCCGACATCCTGTGCAATGCCGAGATCAAGTTCAAGTCCTTCCTCGACCACGCCATGCGTTTGGGCGCAGAAAAAATCGCCACCGGCCACTACGCCAGGGTGCGCCTCAACGCCACCACGCAAAAGCACGAACTGCTCAAGGGGCTGGACCCGTCCAAGGACCAGAGCTATTTCCTGCACCGGCTGAACCAGGCGCAGCTGTCAAGAACCTTGTTTCCGGTGGGCGAACTGCACAAGACCGAGGTGCGCCGCATCGCCGCCGAGATCGGCCTGCCCAATGCCAGGAAGAAGGACTCCACCGGCATCTGCTTCATCGGCGAACGGCCGTTCCGTGAATTCCTGAACCGCTACATCGCCAAGGCGCCAGGGCCGATCAAGGACGAGCGCGGACGCGTGCTGGGGCAGCACGTGGGTCTGAGCTTCTACACGCTGGGACAGCGCCAGGGCCTGGGCATCGGCGGCATCAAGGCCACGGGCGCGGAGCTCAAGGCGGTGCAGGCCAAAGGCCAACGTGGCATGGGCGAGCACACGCCGTGGTTCGTCGCGCGCAAGGACATGGCCAGCAACACGCTGTGGGTGGTGCAGGGCCACGACCATCCCTGGCTGCTGTCGCGCACGCTGCAGGCGGACTCGGCCAGCTGGGTCGCGGGTTCCGCACCGCTCGATGGGCCGCTGGCGGCCAAGACCCGCTACCGCCAGGCCGATGCGCCCTGTGACCTGCGCTCGCAGGACGACACGCACTTCGACCTGAATTTCACGCAGGCCCAGTGGGCTGTGACGCCGGGTCAGTCGGCCGTGCTCTACGACGGCGAGGTCTGCCTGGGCGGCGGAGTGATTGCGGCGGCGCAATCCTGAGACCTTGCGGGACAGACCAAGAACTACGCGCAGCGAGTTTTGCTCTGTCCCCAACCGACTACGATGGCTTCGCTTGCGCAACGCAAGCGGAGCACACGCAGGCCAGGTTTCGCGCCGCTTCGGGAATACGCTGCAGCAACTCCGGCGTGAACACGGCGCTGGTGCACCAGCAAGGAACAGGAGCAGCGCCGTCGCGCTGCTCCATCGCGCACTGATTGGGCTGTCCGCACAAGGGGCAGACGCTGGCGAGAACGGGAATTTTTTCGGCATTCATGAGGCGCGCCCAGTGTAGCGCCCGCCCGGTGCGGCGCTGCGCTGCGCGATAGCCGAATGCAAATAACGCCTTTGCGAATGATTCAGCGCCGGACTGGCTGCTCCCGGCTACCATGCGCACCATGGAACCCGTACTTCAATCATGGACCGAGCGCGTGCGCCAGGCCGCCGCCAACAAGACCGCGCTGCGCATTCGCGGTGGCGCCAGCAAGGATTTCCTGGCGCAGTCGCTTGAGGGCGAGCCGCTGGACACGCGTGAGTATTCCGGCATAACCAGCTATGAACCGAGCGAACTGGTGGTCACGGTGCGTGCCGGAACACCGCTGGCCGAACTTGAAGCCGCGCTGGCCGAACAGGGTCAGTGCCTGGCGTTTGAGCCGCCGCACTTTTCCCAGCCAGGTCAGGCAAGCGCAACCGTCGGCGGCATGGTGGCCGCAGGCTTGAGCGGACCGGCCCGCGCCAGCGTGGGCGGGGTGCGGGACTTTGTGCTGGGCCTGAACCTGATCAACGGCCGCGGCGAACTGCTCACTTTCGGCGGCCAGGTCATGAAGAACGTCGCGGGCTACGACGTGAGCCGCCTGATGGTGGGCGCCTGGGGGACGCTGGGTGTGATCGCCGAGGTCTCGCTCAAGGTGCTTCCGGTCGCGCCGGCAGAGGCCACGCTGGTATTCGAGCTCGATCAGGCGCTGGCGCTGGCGCAACTGCACCGCTGGGGTGCTCAGCCCCTGCCGCTGAACGCCAGTTGCTGGGTGCGCGACAGCGGGCGCGAACTGCTGTTTGTGCGCCTGCGTGGCGCCGTGGCGGCGGTGGAGGCCGCCTGCCAGAAGATGCTGGCGCAAGTGAACGGAACCCGCATGGACAACGCCCAGGCAGGGCCCGACTGGCAGGCCTGCCGCGACCTGCGCCTGCCGTTCTTTGCGCAGCCGCCCGCGCCCGACAAGGGTCTGTGGAGATTGAGCGTGGCGCAGACGGCGCCGGTGCTGGAGCTGCCCTGGCCGCAACTGGTCGAGTGGCATGGCGCCCAGCGCTGGCTCTGGGCTCCGTTGAATGCTGCGCAGGCGCTGCGCGAAGCGGCGGCCAAGGCGGGCGGCCATGCCACGCTGTTCATCGTGCCCGGCGACGCATCCGGGCCCCAGCAACGCACGGCGCCCTTGCCCGAAGCACTGGAGCGCATCCAGCAACGACTCAAGGCAGAGTTCGACCCGGCGGGCATCTTCAATCGGGCCGGCCTCAACTGATTAAGCGACATGCAGACCACACTCGCCCCCGAATACGAAGGCACGCCCGACGGCCTGGCCGCGCAAGCGATTTTGCGCAAGTGCGTGCACTGCGGCTTTTGCACGGCCACCTGTCCCTCCTACCAGATCCTGGGGGACGAGCTCGACGGTCCGCGGGGTCGCATCTACCTGATGAAGCAGGTGCTCGAAGGCCAGACACCGACGCGCAAGACACAGTTGCACCTGGACCGCTGCCTGACCTGCCGCAACTGCGAAACCACCTGCCCCAGTGGTGTGAACTACGGCCAGCTGCTGGACATCGGGCGCAAGCTGGTCGACGCCAAGGTGAGGCGCCCGCTGCCGGAACGCGCGCTGCGCTGGGCCTTGAAGGAAGGCCTGCCTTCGCCGCTGTTTGCCCCGGCCATGAAGCTGGGTCAGGTACTGCGTGCTGCCCTGCCAAAAGCGCTGCAGAACAAGGTTCCACCCAGGCAGGACGCAGGCGTCTGGCCCACGCGCCAACACCCGCGCAAGGTGCTGATGCTCGCCGGCTGCGTGCAGCCCGCGATGATGCCCAACATCAACGCCGCGACCATGCGCGTGCTCGACGCGGCCGGCATTCAGACCCTGGTCGCGCCCAAGGCGGGCTGCTGCGGCGCCGTCAAGTTCCACCTGAACGACCAGGACGGCGGCAAGAACGAGATGCGCGCCAACATCGACGCCTGGTGGCCCTACGTGGAAAGCGGCATCGAGGCGATCATGATGAACGCCTCGGGCTGCGGCGTCACGGTCAAGGAATACGCGCACTTCCTGCAGGACGACCCGCGCTACGCGGCCAAGGCGCAGCGTATCTCCGAACTGACGCGGGACCTGAGCGAGTGGCTGCCCGAACTGGCGCAAAAGCTGCAGGGCAAGCTGCGCGTGGACAGCGCCCGCGTCGCCTATCACCCACCCTGTTCGCTGCAGCACGGTCAAAAGCTGCGCGGCGGCGTCGAGCAGCATCTGGCGGCGCTGGGTTTTGACATCCGCACCACGCGCACCGAATCGAACCTGTGCTGCGGCTCGGCCGGAACCTATTCCGTGTTGAACCCGCAGGTGGCGTACCCGCTGCGCGACCGCAAGCTGGCGCACCTGAGCGAGCTGAGCCCCGAGCAGATCGTGTCGGCCAACATCGGCTGCATCACGCACCTGCAAAGCGGCACCGAAACGCCGGTGAAGCACTGGATCGAATTGCTCGACGCGGCGCTGGTCGGCCCCACCGACTGATGCCGCAAACCAATGATCGCCTGATGGATCTTCATCGTGAATCCACGCAATGATGAACCATCACTGTAGACTGCCCCCGTATCAATCAGCAGGAGTTCTGCATGAAGAGATATCTCGCCGTTTTCACAGGTTCGCCCAACGCGATGGCTCAGTGGGAAACCGTCCCTGAACAGGAGCGCCAGCACAGGCAGGCGCAAGGTGTCGCCGCCTGGAAGAAATGGGCCGCCGAGAACGCCGCCTCGATCGTTGAAATGGGTGGCCCACTCAGTCGAACCAAGCTGATTTCCAAGCTTGGGATCAGCGACATCCGCAACCATATGGGTGCCTTCACGGTAGTCCAGGCAGAGTCGCACGAAGCCGCCGCACGGCTGTTCCTGAACCATCCGCACTTCACCCTCTTTCCCGGCGAGGGAGTGGAAGTGATGGAGGTGCTGCCAATTCCTGCCGGCTGAGCACGCCTGCTGCGCGAACATGGGTCAGACCTCCTGCCCATGATCATGCACAAAGAAGTCTCAAGTCATGCGCCGGACTGAAAAGTTCTGCAGGACTGTTTCGTTCCACTCAAGGGGGCCAAATCATGAAACTGGAGCACCGTATCGCCAACCTCTTTCGATCGGCGGCCATCAGCCTGGCGCTGATTTGGAACGCGGCGTCTGCAATGGACATCACCGTGATTGCGCCCAATGCGGTGAAGCTGCCGCTGCTTGAAATTGCCGCCCGGCATGAGGCGGCCACGGGTCACAGGATGGTCTTCAGCTGGGGCGGCACCGAGGCCATCACCCAGCGCATTCGTGAAGGCGAGCCATTTGATGTTGTTGTCAGTTCTGCGCAGAGCATCGATAGCCTGATGCAAGACGGACTCATTGCACCGGCTAGCCGAACCCCTTTTGCCAAGTCGGCCATCGGTGTGGCCTCTCGCGCCGGGATGGCGAAGCCCGATATCAGCAGCGTTGACGGTGTCAAAGAGTCTTTGCTGCGGGCGAAGTCGATTGCGGTGTCATCCGGAACCAGCGGTCGCCATCTGCTTGAACTGTTCGCCCGCCTGGGCGTTGCAGAACAGATCAGGAGCAAATTGCGCCAGCCTCCCTCGGGCGCTCAAATTGGCGAAATGGTGGCCAGTGGGGAAGTGGAGCTCGGCTTTCAGCAAGTCAGTGAACTTGTCCACGTCAAGGGTATTGAGTATCTCGGACCTCTGCCAGCAGAGATTCAATTCATCACCGTCTACTCGGCGGGAGTCGGCGGCAAGTCCGGTTTGCAGGAAGCCGGTGCAGCCTTCTTGAGAAGGCTGGTCCAGACCGAGTCCGAGTCTGTTTTCAACAGGGCTGGACTCGAGCCCTGTCAGTGAGCCGATGCCAGTGCAGCCGCTATGTCCTTGGCCATGCTCTCGGGCTTGTCGGTCGGCGCGTAGCGCTTGAGCACCTTGCCGTCCTTGCCGATCAGGAACTTGGTGAAGTTCCATTTGATCGACTTGCTGCCCAGCAATCCCGGGGCTTCCTTCACCAGCCATTGGTACAGCGGATGCGCATTCGCGCCGTTCACGTCGATCTTTTCCATCATGGGAAAGCTCACGCCGTAGTTGAGCTGGCAAAAGCTGGCGATCTCCTCGTTGCTGCCGGCGTCCTGCGAGCCAAACTGATTGCACGGGAAACCCAGCACCACCAGACCGTCCTTGCCAAAGCGCTGATGCAGCTCTTCGAGCCCGGCAAACTGCGGCGTGAAGCCGCAGGCGCTGGCAGTGTTGACGATCAGCAGGACCTTGCCCTGGAACTGTTTCAGGGGAACGGACTTGCCGTCCATTTGCTGCGCGCTGAAGCTGTAGATATCGGGCATGGTGCGGCCTTGGCTGAAGAGTCAATACGGAAAGTCACATTAGCAGGATTTCTGCCGCCGTGCACGCCGGCGCAAGCATGCCGGGGTTCGCAGCACGGTTTGCACCTGACCCGATTCAGGCGGCTTGGACGGCGCGCGCAGGCCAGGCCGACAGCGCTGCGGCCAGCAGGATCAGGGCCCCGCCCACGAGCGTGCGTGCGTCCGGCTGCGCCGCACCAAACGCCACCGACGAGACCGAGGCGAACACCACTTCGGACAGCATGATCAGCGCCGTGCTGTGCGCGCTCAGGCGCGCCGCGCCGTACTGCAAAGCGAAATTGGCGGCCAGCAGCACCAGGCTCATGAGCGCTGCCAGGGCCAGCCACGGCAGCGCCGGCACAGGCAGCGCGGCCACGACGCCCTGGTGCATTCCCACCCAGGCCACGGCCGCCGCCATGCTGGCGCCGCCAGCGAACATGCAGAACATGCGCGAACTGTCGGGCGTGTGCTCGAGCTTGCGCAGCAGGACGTTGGTCAGAGCAAAGAAGAAGCCGCCCATCAGCGCCAGCCAGTCGGGCAGGGCCTGCGGCACGGGCCAGTCCATGCCCGGCGACTTGAGCACGATCGCCACGCCGCCCAGCGCCAGCAACAAGCGCAGCAGGGCCCCCGGCGTGGGCTTCTCACCGAGCAGCCACCACGCCAGCAGCACCGACCAGGCCGGCATCAGATAGAACAGCAGCACCACGCGCACCACGTCGCCCACGGTGATGGCCCAGTTGAAGCCGACGTTGGTCATGCCCGACGCCAGCACCAGCAGCCACAGTTGGGGGTAGCGCAGCAGGCCGCGCCAGGCCTGGGGCCTTGCCAGCAGCAGCAAGGCGATGGCAAAGGAGTAGGTCAACGCCGTGGTCCACAGCGGATGCAGGCCATAGGCTTCAAGCCGGCGAAACGGCCACCACGAAAGCCCGAAGACGAAGGCGTTGACCAGCAGCGCGGCAGCGGCAGCGCCTGGGTGCCTCAAAGCTCCGGGTCGGTCTTGCGCCGACGCCACCAATGGATGGCGCCGTACACGGCGCCCAGCAGCAGCACACCCAGAATGATGTGTTGCCCGCGCCGCACCATGGAGAAAAGCCAGTCGAAGTTCTTCGCGCCGTAGTAGCCCAGATAGACCCAGACCGGAACGCTGATGAGCGCGGCAAATCCGTCCATCAGCAACCAGGTCGGCGCGCCCACGCGCCCGGTCATCCCGGCGGTCAGAAAAACCGGCGTGCGCAGTCCCGGCAGGAAGCGCGCGACGAACATCACCCACTTGCCGTAGCGTGCGAACTTGTCCTGGGCCTGGGTGAAACGCTCGGGCGTGAGCACCCTTCTGAGCAGCGGCACGCGCGTGATGCGGTCGCCGAAAATGCGCCCCAGGGAGAAGATCAAGCCGTCGCCGATCAGCACGCCGGCCAGCCCCACGACCACCATGTTGTGCTCGTTCGCAAAGCCCAGGCCGGCGATGACGCCGCCGGTGACCAGGGTCACGTCTTCGGGCACCGGAACGCCAAAGCCACAGATGAGCAGCATCACGAACACGGCAATGTAGCCGTACTCGGTGAACACTGGCAGCAGGGTGTTAAAGACGTGCATTCCGAGGTTCGGGTTGGGTTTCCAGTGTGGCAGGCCACGCAGCATCGTGCGGTTCGCACGCTGGCGAGGGTTATATCACGCTGGCCGGTGGCTTGCCGGTGTCAAAATCACCCCAGGGGGCATCCGCGCCACCGACCGAAAGCCGCCAGTCATGCCACGTCCGATCCACGCCACCGTCCACAGCCAGGCCCTGCGCCACAACTTGCAGCGCGCACGCCAGTCGGCGCTCGATGCGCGCGTCTGGGCCGTGGTCAAGGCCAACGCCTACGGCCACGGCATCGCGCGCGCCTTTGAAGGTCTGCGCGGCGCCGACGGTTTCGCGCTGCTCGACCTGAACGAGGCGCAGACGCTGCGCGAGCTCGGCTGGCGCGGCCCGATCCTGCTGCTCGAAGGCGTGTTCGAGCAGCGCGACCTGGAACTGTGTTCGCGCCTGGACCTGTGGCACACGGTGCACTGCGAGCAGCAGATCGACATGCTGAGCCAGCACAAGACGAACGTGCCACAGCGCGTTTTTCTGAAGATGAACTCGGGCATGAACCGCCTGGGGTTCGCGCCCCACAGCTACCGCTCGGCCTGGACGCGCTTGAACGCGCTGCCGCAGGTGGACGAAATCTCGCTCATCGCGCACTTCAGCGACGCCGACGGCGACAAGGGCATCGCGCAGCAGATGCAGGTGTTCCAGCAGTTCACGCAGGACCTACCGGGCGAACGGTCCTTGAGCAACAGCGCGGCGATACTGCGGCACGGCGGCGCGGCCGAGGTGCGCGCCGACTGGGTGCGCGCCGGCATCGCGCTGTACGGCGGCGCCCCGGATTTTGCGCAGCACAGCGCCGCCGATTGGGAGCTGCAACCCGCGATGACGCTGTCCACCAAGATCATCGGCACGCAGGAATTGGTGGCCGGCGACAGTGTGGGCTATGGCTCCAGCTTCGTGGCAGACGCACCCATGCTGGTCGGCGTGGCCGCCTGCGGCTACGCCGACGGCTATCCACGCCTGTGCCCCACAGGCACGCCGGTGCTGGTGGGCGGCATCCGCACGCGCACGCTGGGCCGCGTCAGCATGGACATGATCGGCGTGGACCTGACGCCGCTGCAACAGGCCGGCGCCGCGGCGGGGTTCGGCAGCGAAGTGACGCTGTGGGGCCGCTCCAGCAGCGGCGCGGTGCTGTCGATCGACGAGGTCGCAAGCGCTGCCGGCACCCTGGGCTACGAGCTGATGTGCGCGCTGGCCGCGCGCGTCCCCACCAGCGCCGATTGAATCAGGCTGAAGCCTGCAAAGCCGCGATGCGTTCTTCGATCGGCGGATGCGTGGCAAACAACTGGCCGATGCCGCCGGCAATGCCCAGCGCCGCCATGCTCTTGGGCAGTTCTGCGGGGTGCAGGCCGCCCAGGCGCGAAAGCGCGTTGATCATGGGTTGGCGCCGGCCCAGCAACTGCGCGGAGCCTGCGTCCGCGCGGAACTCGCGCTGGCGCGAATACCAGGAAACGACCATGGCAGCGGCAAAACCCAGAACGATGTCGAGCACGAAGGTCGTGATCATGTAGCCGATGCCGGGGCCCGATCGGTCGTCGCTCTTGCGCAGAAAGCTGTCCACGGCGTAACCGATGACGCGGCTCAGGAACACGACAAAGGTGTTCATCACGCCCTGGATCAGCGTCATCGTGACCATGTCGCCGTTGGCCACGTGCGCGATTTCGTGGCCGATCACGGCCTCGATCTCTTCGCGCGTCATGCCCTGCAGCAGGCCCGTGGAGACGGCCACCAGAGCCGAGTTCCTGAAAGCGCCGGTGGCGAAGGCGTTGGGCTCGGCCTCAAAGATGCCGACCTCGGGCATGGCGATACCGGCCTTGAGCGCCAACTGCTGCACGGTCTGAACGATCCAGGCCTCGTCGGCGTTCTGCGGCTGCGCGATCACGCGCACTCCGGCCGACCACTTGGCCATGGGCTTGCTGATGAGCAGCGAGATGAAGGCTCCGCCAAAGCCGATCACCAGCGCGTAGCCCAGCAACAGCCCCAGGTTCAGGCCCGAACCCGTGAGGTAGCGGTTCACGCCCAGCAGGCTGCACACCAAGCCCAGCACGGCGACGACCGCGACATTGGTGAGGATCAACAGGAGAATGCGTTTCATGGTTTCCTTGGAACACAGCCCGCGACAGCGGACCGACGGCCAAATGGTGGGGGCAGGACCTGAAAAAATCAAGCAAAAGAAAAGCCCGCAACCTTCACAGGCGACGGGCTTTGCGCCATCATGGTGGGACGTGAAGGACTTGAACCTTCGACCAAAGGATTCGGATTTGTGTAGCTTTCGCTACTCTCTGGACTTTGCCTTCATCATAGCTTTCGCCTTAGACGGGTGCCGTCAAGTCTCTACACCTTCAAGGTGATTGCTCACCAAGCTTGGCTCGGCGTTGTCATATGCATCGCTGCACTTAGGGTTCGCCGAATTTGACACCATTCACACTCGGAGTTTCCTGCCAAGGTGCACAATTTTCATGAGTCCTCTGCTCTAACCAACTGAGCTAACGTCCCACGCCGGCGATTTTACCTGCTGCAAATTTGCGCGGTCCGCGGACACTATTTGGGACGGCTGAGGGCGTTGCTCACGAGACGGGACGTGATGTCCACGATCTGGATCATCCGGTCGTACGGCATGCGAGTCGGACCGATGACCCCGAGCGTGCCGACGATCTGGCCGTCGACCTCGTACGGGGCGCTCACCACCGACAGTTCCTCGAACGGCACGGTCTGGCTTTCGCCGCCGATGTAGATGCGTATGCCCTCGGCCCGGCTGGAGACGTCGAGCAGGCGCATCAGCTGGGTCTTCTGCTCGAACAGGTCGAAGGCGTGGCGCAGATGGCCCATGTCGCCGGCGAAGTCGCTGACCGAGAGCAGGTTGCGCTCGCCCGAGATCACCACGTCGTCCTGCGCTTCGGTCAGCACGTCGCTGCCGACCTGGACAGCAGCCTGCATCAGAGCGGCGATTTCGCCGCGCAGGGTTTCGACCTCATGCTTGAGGCGCTCGCGCACCTGCTCGATCGCCAGGCCCGCGTAGTTCGCGTTCAGGAAATTGGCCGCCTCCACCAGCTGCGACTGGGTGTAATCAGCCTCGGTGAAGATCACGCGGTTCTGCACGTCGCCTTCGGGCGAAACGATGATCACCAGGATGCGCTGCTGCGACAGGCGCAGGAACTCGATGTGGCGAAACACCGAGGTGCGCCGCGGCGCCATCACCACGCCGACAAATTGCGACAGGTTGGAGAGCAGCTGCGCCGCGCTGGCAATGACCTTTTGCGGCTGCTCGCGCGCCAGACTGGGTGCCGACAGTTGCTCGCGATTGGCGGTCAGCATGGTGTCGACAAACAGACGGTAGCCGCGCGCCGTGGGAATGCGTCCGGCCGAGGTGTGGGGGCTGGCGATGAGGCCCAGATCTTCCAGATCGGCCATCACGTTGCGGATCGTCGCAGCCGACAAATCCAGACCCGACGCGCGCGAAAGCGTGCGCGAACCCACCGGCTGTCCATCGGCAATGTAGCGCTCCACCAGAGCTTTGAGCAACAACTTGGCACGGTCATCGAGCATCGGTCCATTTTAATGATGTAATTTGCCGATGAAATCGAAATTCCGTCACGTCGCGCTGATCGGCAAATACCATACGTCGCTCAACGCCGGCACGTCCGCGCCCACTGACGCCATGCGTGACACCCTGCTGAAGATTTCCAGTTTTCTGCTGACGCAGGGCTGCGAGGTGGCGATCGAGGGCGAAACCGCGCGGCACAGCGGCCTGACCGGATTGCCGGTGCTGGACGTGGCCGCCATCGGCGCGCATTGCGACCTGGGACTGGTGGTCGGCGGCGACGGAACGATGCTGGGGATCGGACGCCAGCTGGCGCGCTATGGCGTGCCGCTGATCGGGATCAACCACGGGCGCCTGGGCTTCATGACCGACATCCCGCTGGAGAACTACGAGGCCACGCTCACGCCCATGCTGCAGGGCGCGTACGAGGAGGATCACCGCAGCCTGATGCACGCCAAGGTCATGCGCGAGGGCGAATGCGTGTTCGACGCCCTGGCGCTGAACGATGTGGTCGTGAACCGCGGCGGCACGGCCGGCATGCTGGAGCTCAGGGTTGAGGTGGACGGCCACTTTGTGGCGAACCAGCGTGTCGACGGACTCATCATCGCCACCCCCACCGGTTGCACCGCCTACGCCCTGTCCGCGGGCGGGCCGCTGCTGCACCCTTCCATCCCGGGCTGGGTGCTGGTGCCGATCGCGCCGCACACGCTGTCCAACCGCTCCATCGTGCTTGCTGACCAGTCCGAGGTCGCGATTGAAATCGTCGCCGGACGCGACGCCAGCGCCAACTTCGACATGCAGTCGCTGGCGTCACTGATGCGCGGCGACCGCATCATGGTGCGCAGGTCGCAATACCGCGTGCGCTTTCTTCATCCCAGGGGCTGGAGCTACTTCGATACGCTGCGCAACAAGCTGCACTGGAACGAGGGAGTGGCCTGATCGTGAGCCTCAAACGCATCACGCTGCGCGACTTCGTCATCGTCACCCAGCTCGAACTCGACCTGTGCGGCGGCTTCACCGTGCTCACCGGGGAAACCGGCGCGGGCAAATCGATCCTGATCGACGCGCTGCAACTGGCGCTGGGCGCGCGCTCCGACACCGGGCTGATACGCGAAGGGGCGGCGCGCACCGAGGTCAGCGTCGAGTTCGACGCGGCCGAAGCGCTCGCGCCCTGGCTGGAGGAGGCCGGATTTGAGGCCGCCGAGGCGCTGCTGCTGCGGCGCACGCTGGACACGCAGGGCAAGAGCCGCGGCTGGATCAATGGCAGCCCGGCCACCGCAGCGCAGCTGCGCGAACTCGGCGAACGCCTGGTCGATATCCACGGCCAGCACGCCTGGCAAAGCCTGACCCGGCCCGACGCGGTGCGCGGCCTGCTCGACGCCTATGCCGGCGCCAGCACCGAAGCGCTCAAGCTGCTGTGGGATCGCTGGCGCCTGGACCAGCAGGCGTTGGCGCAGGCGCGTGCGGCGCAAGACTCGCTGCAGGTGGAGCGCGATCGCCTGCTCTGGCAGATTTCGGAGCTGGAAAAGCTCGCGCCCGCAGAGAACGAATGGGAGGAACTGAGCGCTGCCCACACCCGGCTCTCGCACGCGCAGACGCTGCTGGACGCGGCGCGCAACGCGCTTGCGGCACTGGACGAGGAAGACACCGGCGCGGTGTCGCGGCTGGCACGGGCGCACGAAGCGCTGCGCGCGGCCGAGCACCTCGAACCCGAGTTCAAGCCGCTGACCGAATTGATGGCGTCCTTGCTGGCGCAGTCGCAGGACGCCGTGCATTCGCTGCGCGCCTATCAGCGACGCGACGACCTGGACCCCGAGGGCCTGGCGCAGCTCGATGTGCGCATGGCGCAGTGGATCTCGCTGGCGCGGCGCTACAAAAAAGCGCCCTCCGAACTGGCGCAGCTGCTGCTGCAGTGGAAGGCCGAACTGGCGCGACTCAACGCCAGCGCCGACCTGGCGGCGCTGGAACTGGCGCAAGCCGCGTCGGCTCAGGCCTATCGGCTGGAGGCCGACAAATTGTCCGGCGCGCGGCGCGCTGCGGCACCCCGCTTGGCGGGCGCGATCTCCAGCGCCATGCAGGGTCTGGGTATGCAGGGCGGACGCTTTGAAGTGCAGCTGGAAACCCTGGCACAGGCGACGAGCAGCGGCATGGAGGAGATCAGCTTCCTGGTTGCGGGACACGCGGGAACGACGCCACGCCCGGTGGGCAAGGTGGCATCGGGCGGCGAGCTGTCGCGCATCGCACTGGCGATTGCCGTCACCACCAGCCAGCTTGGCTCCGCCCAGACGCTGATCTTCGACGAGGTCGACGCCGGCGTCGGTGGCGCCGTGGCGCAGACTGTGGGCCGCCTGATGCAGCAGTTGGGTCGCGACCGCCAGGTGCTGGCCGTCACGCACCTGCCGCAAGTCGCAGCCTGCGGCGATCAGCACCTGGTGGTGGCCAAGCAGCGCCAGGGCGACGCCACCGTCAGCACGGTGGCCGCGGCGAGCGGTGAACAGCGCGTCGACGAAATCGCCCGCATGCTCGGCGGCGAGCATCTGTCCCTCACCACCTTGGCCCACGCCCGGGAAATGCTGGAGCGCACGGCATGAACATGGACCTCGTCCTCATCACCGGCATGTCGGGCTCGGGCAAGTCGGTGGCGCTGCACGCGCTAGAAGACGCGGGCTACTACTGCGTCGACAATCTGCCGCCCGAGTTGCTGCTGTCCTTTGTGGCGCTGGAGCACCAGCATGGCGCCAAGCGCGTGGCCATTGCGATGGATGTGCGCAGCGCCACCTCGCTGCCGCTGGTGCCGGCGCAACTGGCCGAGCTGTGCCGACAGGATGTGCGCATCAAGCCACTGTTTCTGGACTCCACCACCGACACACTGGTGCGCCGCTATTCGGAAACCCGGCGCCTGCACCCACTGTCGCGTCCCGACGTTCCCGATCAGCGGCGTGCGCTGGTCGAGGCCATCGAGTTGGAACGCCAGTTGCTTTCCGTCATGCGCGAGCAGGCGCATGTGATCGACACCAGCCTCCTTCGCGCCTCGCAGCTCCAGGGCTACGTCAAGGCGCTCATCAGCGCGCCCACCAGTCAGATGAGCCTGGTGTTCGAATCCTTTTCCTTCAAGCGCGGCATTCCCACCGACGCTGACTTTGTCTTCGACGTGCGCATGCTGCCCAATCCGCACTACGAACCCGAGTTGCGCGCCTTGACCGGACGGGACGAACCGGTGGCCCAGTTCCTGCTGAAACAAGCCGAGGTCGCACAGATGCAGCAGCACATAGCGCAGTTTCTGAACCATTGGCTGGACGCCCTGGCGCGCGATCACCGCAGCTATGTCACCGTGGGCATAGGCTGCACCGGCGGCCAGCATCGCTCGGTCTTTCTGGTGGAGCAGCTTGCGCTGGCTTTTGCCAAGCGCTGGACCACGCTCAAGCGCCACCGCGAACTCGACGACCGCTGACTTTCGTCAGCTCAAGCCGCCCAGCAGCGTCCTGATGGGCGCGGGCAAACCCAAGGTGGGCCAATGCTCAGGCCCGAACCATGAACCTTCCAGCGCCAGCGCCGCGCGTTTTGGCAGCGCCACCCGTAACGGATGCAGGAACAAGTCCTTGTGCGTCAGCACGTGGCGCACCACCGGCAGCGCAGACCCGTTGCCGCGCAGGCGCTGCGGCAGCGCCGCCAGCAAGGAGGCTTCGCTGTCAAACACCGGCAGGCAATGCAGGCTCGCCCAGACGCCGCGCTGGGGCCGGCGCAGCAACCAGGCCGCACCCTGTTCATCGTGCGCCCACAACAGCCACAGGGACTCCGACGTGCGCTTGAGCTTGCGCGTGCGCACCGGGTACTTGTGGGTTTCGCCCTCGGCATGCGCCACACAGAGTTCCTGCACCGGGCAGTCCGTGCACGTGGGCCTTGTGCGTGAGCACAGTCTGGAGCCCAGATCCATCAGCCCCTGCGTGTAGCGCGGCATGCTCTGGGCCAGATCGGCCTGCGGCAGCAGGCCTTGAGCCAGATCCCACAGCGCGCGCTCGTTCGACGCCAGCGCCAGGTCGGCGTCAAACCCCAGCACGCGCGCGAGCACCCGTCTGACGTTGCCATCCAGGATCGCCACGCGCTCGCTGTGGCAAAAAGCGGCAATCGCCGCTGCGGTGGAGCGGCCAATCCCAGGCAACTCCTGCAGCTCCTGTGCGCTGCGCGGGAATTCGCCGCCGTGCTGCCGCAGCACCTGCTGCGCGCAGCGGTGCAGGTTGCGGGCCCGGCTGTAATAGCCCAAGCCGCTCCACATCGACAGGACCTCGTCCAGATCGGCCAGAGCCAGCTTTTTCACGTCCGGAAAACGAATCAGAAAAGCCTCGTAGTACGCCATCACGGTGCTGACCTGGGTCTGCTGCAGCATGATCTCGGAGAGCCAGACGCGGTAGGGGTCTCGCGTCGCCTGCCACGGCAGGTCGTGGCGGCCCGAGGTCTTCTGCCAGCGCACGATCCTGCCAGAAAAATCCGGCTCGCCCAGGCTCATTCGGGGTCGCTGAGCAGCGGCACGGCGGTCGTGTCGGTTGCGGGCGCGTTCATCACATAGAGCGTGAGCTCACCCAGTTTGGACTCGATGCGCAGCAGGTCCGCCTCGCTCGCCTCGATTTCCCCGATGCGTTCGTCCAGCCCGCCTGCGGCCTGCTGAATACGCTCGATCGCCGCGATGCGCCGGCCAAAAGACTTGCGCCGTTCGCGCAGTTGCGCGTCCAGCTGCGCCGTTGCCGATTTGCTCCAGAGCTCAACCTCGCTCAGCGCCGACTCGTACAGCACGCGCACGCGCGAAGCCAGAGCACGAACCAGCCGCTCGGTGAAGTCGGCCTGAGCCAGCCGCAGCACGTTGCCCACGCCCAGGTACTGCTGGTGGTTGCGCTGCACCTGCTCCAGGTCGCGTTCGTATTTCGCCAGATCCGGCTCCGCCGGCACCTGCAGCGAGAAACCGTAATCGGCGTTCAGCTGGCGAAAGGTCGCGCCCAGCATGGAGTGAATTTCGGCCATGATGGACTGAACCTGCCCCAGGCCGGTCGTCAGGCGCGCAAAGGTTTCGGCGTAGGTTTTCTTCAGGCCAAACTTGATGCCGGGCTGACGCAGCGACGTGTTCAGGGTCAGCATCTCGGCCTTGAGAGCGGAGACGCCCAGAATGTCGAAGGCATCGCGCAGCAACTTCATGTGCACCGATCGGACCGCATGAATCCTGATGTTACTCTGACCAAATTCCTTGAGTTCCTGATCGATGCGCAGCCGCATGCGCTGGATGACGCCGGCATTCTTGCCGCGCAGACTCTTGAGCTCAAGCATCTGCTCCGCGAGGTCGCGCCGGCGCATGTGCACTACGCGCGCAGCCTCGGTGCGCAGATCCGTGATGCCCACGGCCACGGCCGAGCGCAGGATCTTCTGCCGCTGCCCCAGCACTCCATGGGCCAGGGCGTCCTCCAGCGCCGGCAGGCAGCTGGCCCTGAGCAAGGCCTTGTCATTCGTCACCTTGGCCACCAGGCCGCGTTGCGCCGAAATCGGTATCACCTGCTCCAGCGGCAGGCCCAGGATTTCGGCGGACGTGGCGCGCTGGCGATCGATCTGGGCCTGCACCTGCTCGGGCGTGCTCAGCGCGTCCCACAGCGTGTCGATCTTGTTCAGCACCACCAGGCGCGAGGAAATGCCGTCGGCTTCGGTGATCAGGTGTTCGCGCCAGATCGCCAGGTCCGACTTGGTCACGCCAGTGTCTGCGCCCAGGATGAAAACCACGGCGTGCGCCTGTGGAATCAGATTCACCGTCAATTCCGGCTCGGCACCGATCGCGTTCAGGCCAGGCGTATCCAGGATCACCAGGCCCTGCTTGAGCAGGGGGTGGGCAAAATTGATCAGCGCGTGGCGCCACTTGGGCACTTCGACCAGGCCTTTGGCGTCCAGAGGCGGGTTGTCCTCGGGTGTTTCATCGTGCCAGAACCCCAGCGCCCGCGCCTCGTCCTGACTCACGCGCCGGACCTCGGCCACCTTCTCCAGGGCTTTGGCCAGTTGCGCCGGGTTGTTCACATCCAGATCGACGCGCATCCACTGCTCGGGCGCCAGGCGCCACTCCATCAGCGACTGCGGCTGCAAACGGGTTTCGATCGGCAACAGCCGCAAACAAGGGTCAACCTGCGCGTCGTAGCCCAGCTCGGTCGGGCACATCGTGGTGCGCCCCGCGCTGGCGGGCATGATGCGCCGGCCATACTGGGCGAAGAAGATCGCGTTGATGAGTTCCGATTTCCCACGGGAAAACTCGGCCACAAACGCCACCATCACCTTGTCGGAGCGCACCTGCTCCTCCAGATGCGCAAGCCGCTCCTGCACGGCCGCATCCATCAGCTCGTGCGAGTCCATCCAGTCCGACAGCAGTTTCAAGCGCAGCGCGAATTCACGCCGCCACGCGCCGTGTTGCCCGAATTGCTGATTGAAGGAAGTTCTCACCGAGTCCTTGATTAACGTGAAAGAGCCAACTTTCATGCATCGGGGCGGTGCGCCGCCGAAACAGGAAGGTCAGGAATTCAATATAACATTGGAACGCATCAGGCCTTTTGACACTGGGAACACCAGTAGGTCGAGCGCTGCCCCTGACGCATGAGCCGCACGGGTTTGGCGCACACCTTGCACGGCAAGCCCTCGCGGCCATAGACCATCGCCTCCAGCTGGAAGTAGCCGTTCTCGCCCTTGGCATTGGAGAAGTCGCGCAGCGTGCTGCCGCCCTTTTCCACGGCACGTGCCAGCACGTCACAGATGGCGGCGTGCAAGCGGCTCGCCTGACGCTTGGTGATGCGACTCGCCTTCAACGTGGGTCGGATTCCCGCCAGAAAAAGCGTTTCGCAGGCATAGATGTTTCCCACGCCTACCACCACCTGCCCGCCCAGCAACACCTGCTTGATGGCGGAACCTCGGCGCTTGAGGCCGGCGTGGAACGCGTCCAGCGCAAAGTCGGCGCTCAGCGGCTCCAGCCCCAGTTTTCCCAGCAGCTTTTGCGCCTGCGGCGAGTCCTCGCCCGGGACATAGACGACGGCGCCAAAGCGGCGCGGATCGTTCAGGCGCAGCAGGCCGCGCGCGGTCAGCAGGTCAAAGTGATCGTGCGGGCCGGCAGCAGGCTGTTTGCGCGAGAAACTCAGGCTCCCGGACATGCCCAGGTGCATCAGCAGGATTCCCTGGTCCAGGTCCAGCAGCAAGTATTTTCCGCGGCGGCGCACCGCGCGCACATGCTGGCCGACAAGCTGCTCTGGCGCCGCACCCAAGGGCCAGCGCAGGGGCTTGCCGACGCGCACCGATTCGACCACTGCGCCGGCGATGGCGCTCGCAAAGCTCAGGCGCGTGACTTCGACTTCGGGTAATTCGGGCATGGATACAAAGGAGTAACGACTGTGGATTATTATGGCCCGATGTTGCGCTTACACCGTCTGGCCCTTTTGCCCCTCGTTGCCCTTTCGCTGGCGGTATCGGCCCAGCAAACTCCCTCAGTCGCCGTGCCGGAGCCCGAGGCGACGTCGCCCATGGACGATGCCTTGCTGTATCAGCTGTTGCTGGCAGAAATCAATTCGAACGAAGGCGAGCCGGCCGCGGCCTATGCGCTTTTTCTGGATGCCGCGCGCAAAGCCAACGACGCCCAGCTGTACCACCGCGCGGTTGAGATCGCCCTGCAGTCGCGCGCGGGCGACGCTGCCTTGCAGGCGGCTCGCGCCTGGAAAGAAGCGCAACCCCAGTCGCCACAGGCGAACCGTTACGTGCTGCAGATCCTGATCGGACTGAATCGGATCAGCGAAACGCTGGAGCCCCTCAAGACCGAGTTGGCCGGCATCGAACCCGCACAGCGCTCGTTTGCGCTGAACACCATCGCCCGGCAGTTCCTGCGCGCGGCCGACAAGAAGGCCGCGGTGGAGGTTGTGGAAAAGGCGCTGCGGGCCGACTTGAGGACGCCCCAGACGATGGCGGCTGCCTGGACCGTGGTGGCCCGCCTGCGCCTGAATGCGGGTGATCTGGAGGGCGCGGACGAGGCCACCAAGCGGGTGCTGGAGCTGAACCAAGCCACCGAAGGTGCAGCGCTGCTGGCGCTGGAGTTGATGGCGCAAAACCGTGCCCCCGGTGAGCCCCTGATGCTTGCGCAATTGCAGGGCAAGAACGACCCCGGCATCCGCATGGCCTACGCCCGGCTGCTGCTGCAGGCGCAGCGCTACACCGACGCCGCCGGCCAGATTCACGCCGCGATCGAACAGCAACCCGACTTTGAGGCCGCCTGGCTGATGCAGGGCGCGCTGCAACTGGAAAAGCAGCAATACGAGGAAGCTGAAGTCTCGCTCAAGCGCTACCTGTCGCTGGTCGAGGGCCGATCGGCATCCCTCGCCGGCGACGAACGCGGGCTCGGCACGGCTCAGGCTTATCTCTACCTGGCAGACATCGCGACCCGGCGCAAGGACTACGCCGCGGCCCAGGGCTGGCTCGAGCACGTGGACGATGCCAAGGAGATCGTGGCGGTGCAAACACGGCGCGCCAATATTCTGGCGCTGCAGGGGAAACTGGCCGAGGCAAGGCTGATCGTCCAGGGCCTTCCCGGGCGCAACCCGGACGAGCTAAGGACCCGCCTGCTGATGGAGGCCCAGCTGCTGCGCGAGGCCAAGCAGTACCACATGGCCTACGAGCTGCTGCGCCAGGCGACGACCGAGGCCGCGACCGATCCGGAAGTCCAGTATGAGCAAGCCATGCTCGCGGAGAAATTGGGCGAGCTGGGCGAAATGGAGCGTCTGCTGCGCGCCGTGATTTCCACCAAACCCGACTACCAGGCCGCCTACAACGCGCTCGGGTATTCGCTCGCCGACCGCAATCTGCGCCTGGCGGAAGCCAAGCTGCTGATTCAAAAGGCGCTGGAGCTCGCACCGGGCGATCCCTTCATTTCCGACAGTCTGGGATGGGTCGAATTCCGCCTGGGAAACAAGGATGAAGCGGCGCGCATTCTGGAAGCCGCTTACCGCGCCCGCCCCGACGCCGAAATTGCCGCGCACCTGGGAGAAGTCCTCTGGAGCCTGGGACAAAAGGAGCGCGCCGTGGATTTCTTCAAGGAGGCGACGAAGCTGAACTCCGGCAACGAGACCCTGGGCGAAACGCTCAAGCGACTGCACGTGAAATGGTGACCGTGGTTCGCGGCCAAGCCCGCAGCCTGATGTCTTGCGCGTTCGCGGCAATCGCCTTGACGACTGCCGCGCTGCTGGCGGGCTGCGCGCTGCCGCTGCGCGCGACGGATGCGCCAGCGGCTGGCGAGAGCCAATGGAGCGGCCGCCTGGCGCTGACGATCCAGTCCGAACCCGTGCAGTCCTGGGGGGCGGGCTTTGAGCTCAGAGGCAGTCCCGAGCGCGGCGAATTGCAGCTGTTGAGCCCGCTGGGTACGACGCTGGCGGTGCTGGCGTGGACGCCCACCGTGGCCAGCCTGAGACAGCCGGCGCAGGAACAGACCTCGGGCTCGCTGGACGCATTGATGCTGCAAGTCACAGGAACAGACATTCCGGTGCGGGCGCTTTTCGACTGGCTCAGCGGCACGCCCACCCAGGTTGCCGGCTGGCAGGCCGACCTGTCGCAGCTGTCAGAAGGCCGCTTGCAGCTCAGGCGCACCGAGCCCTCGCCTGCCGTGGAACTGCGCCTGAAGGTGGAGCGCTGAAGGCGCCGCGATAATCCGACCATGCGCTCCCTTTTCGACGTCCCGGCTCCGGCAAAGCTGAACCTTTTCCTGCACGTGACGGGTCGGCGCCCGGACGGCTACCACCTGCTCCAGTCGGCCTTCATGCTGATCGACTGGCATGACACACTGCACTTCGAAACCCGCAGCGACGGCCGCATCAGCCGTGAAGATATCGGCGCAGTCCTGCCCGAGGCCGATCTGATCGTGCGCGCCGCGCGCGCGCTGCAGGCCTTTGCCAAGCCGGCGCCGGGCGCGCACATCGTGGTGGAAAAGCGCATCCCGTCGCAGGCCGGCATGGGCGGCGGCTCCTCCGACGCCGCATCGTGCCTGCTGGCCTTGAACCGCCTTTGGGGTCTGAACTTGCCACTGTCGACGCTGGCGGGCATCGGCCTGAAGCTCGGCGCCGACGTCCCGTTCTTTCTGCGCGGAGACAACGCCTGGGTGCAAGGCGTGGGTGAAGAAATGCAGGCGCTCGAGATCCCCAGCGCACGCTTCATCGTGGTCAAACCAGCACAGGGGCTTGACACCAAGACGGTTTTTTCGCACCCATCCCTCACCAGGGACTCAGAAACTGCTACAATTTCCGGCTTTGCTGCTGACCCGTTTGGCTTTGGCCGAAACGACCTTCAAGCTGTTGCGCAGAGCCTATGTCCCGGCGTCGATGACGCCCTGAAATGGCTGCACGACAAGGGCTTGCAGGGACGGATGACGGGATCGGGAAGTGCGGTTTTCGCGCCAATGCGCCAGACTGCCGGTCCGACGATCACAAGCGCTAACTGGAGCGATGCGCCGGGCGACTGGCAGTTGCGTGAATGTGTGAATTTGGGTGTTCATCCTTTGGTGGGATGGGCTCCCAGCGATGAGTTATCGGTGGGCAGCTTTTAGCTGTCAACCCGTGTAGGGGAGTCGCCAAGTTGGTTAAGGCACTGGATTTTGATTCCAGCATGCGAAGGTTCGAATCCTTCCTCCCCTGCCAAACCTGTAGTGCGTGAGGTTTTTGTTCACGTGCACGCAAACCTTTTGGATCGCTGGAAAGCCCATGCAAGCATCTCCCAACAATGATTTCATGGTTTTCACCGGCAACGCCAATCCCGGCATGGCCGACGAAATCGCGCAGCATCTGGGCATCCAGATCGGCGCGGCCAAGGTAGGGCGCTTCTCCGACGGCGAAGTCACCGTCGAGATCAATCAGAACGTTCGCGCCCGCGACGTGTTCGTGGTTCAGTCGACCTGCGCCCCCACCAATGAAAACCTGATGGAGCTGCTGATCATGGTGGACGCGCTCAAGCGCGCTTCGGCCGAACGCATCAGCGCCGTCATCCCCTACTTCGGGTACGCGCGCCAGGACCGCCGCCCGCGCTCCACCCGGGTTCCGATCACGGCCAAGGTCGTGGCCAACATGCTGCAGGCCGTGGGCGTGGCGCGCGTGCTGACCATGGACTTGCACGCCGACCAGATCCAGGGGTTCTTTGACATCCCGGTGGACAACATCTACGCCTCGCCGGTGCTGCTGGGCGACCTGAACCAGAAGAAGTACGAAGACCTGATCGTGGTCTCGCCCGACGTCGGCGGCGTGGTGCGCGCCCGCGCGCTGGCCAAGCAGCTCAATTGCGACCTGGCCATCATCGACAAGCGTCGCCCGCGTGCCAACGTGAGCGAGGTGATGCACGTCATCGGCGAAATCGAAGGCCGCAACTGCGTCATCATGGACGACATGATCGACACCGCAGGCACGTTGGTGAAAGCCGCCGAGGTGCTCAAGCAGCGCGGTGCAAAAAAGGTCTATGCCTATTGCACCCACCCCATCTTTTCCGGCCCGGCGATCGAACGCATTGCTCAGGGAACGGCGCTGGACGAAGTCGTGGTGACCAACACCATTCCTCTGAGCCAGGCGGCAGCGCAGTGCCGCAAGATTCGCCAACTCTCCGTGGCACCGCTGATCGCAGAAACGATTCAGCGCATTGCCAACGGCGAGTCGGTCATGAGTTTGTTCTCGGATCAAGAGAACCTTTTTTGAGGTTTTGATCGGGACAAAAAAGCGGGCCCACCTCGGTGGGCCTTTATTAATCGGAGTCGCACTGGTCGCGGTCGGCTCCTCCAGGAGTAGTCTATGAAATTCGTCGCATTTGAGCGCGCAAAAAAGGGTACGGGTGCGAGCCGCCGTCTCCGCATTACCGGTCGCACGCCCGGCATCGTTTACGGCGGCGCCAGCCAGCCACAACAGATTGAAATTGATCACAACGCGCTGTGGCACGCGATCAAGAAGGAAGCCTTCCACGCCACCGTGCTCGACATGGAGATGGACGGCAAGGTCAGCCAGGTGTTGCTGCGCGATCTGCAAATGCATCCGTTCAAGCAACTGATTCTGCACATCGACTTCCAGCGTGTGGATGCCAACACCAAGCTGCACATGAAGGTGCCATTGCACTTCAGTGGCGACGAGAACTCACCCGCCGTCAAGACCGAGAACTGCATCGCCAACCACGTGATCACGGAAATTGAAGTCGCCTGTCTGCCAGCAGACCTGCCTGAATTCATCGCCGTCGATCTGAGCGGTCTGCGCAAGGGTGCGTCGCTGCACCTGAACGACGTGATTCTGCCCAAGGGCGTGACGGTCGTGACCCACGGCAAGAACAACCCCGTGCTGGTCTCGGTCGTTGCCATCGGTGGCGGCGAGCCCACGTCTGAAGCCGGAGCGGCTCCTGCAGCTGCCGCCGCAGCCGCCCCCGCGGCCAAGGCACCGGCAGCGGCGAAGGCACCGGCCGCTGCGAAAGCACCCGCTGCTGCCAAGGCTCCTGCCAAGAAGTAAGCGCTTAGCTCAGCGTTGCGTGAAGGCCCACCTCGGTGGGCCTTTTTTTTGAATCGACTTTCTGCGCGGATAATTTCAGCATGATCAAACTGTTCGTCGGCCTGGGCAACCCGGGCCCGGAGTACGAGGCGACACGCCACAACGCGGGCGCCTGGTGGGTGGACGCGCTGGCGCGCGAACTCAAAGTCAACCTGATTCCCGAGCGTAGCTACCACGGGCTGGCAGCGCGGACCACGGTCAGCGGCCAGACGGTCTGGCTGCTGCAGCCGCAGACCTTCATGAATCTCTCGGGCAAATCGGTGGCGGCGCTGGCGCGCTTTTTCAAGATCGCACCGGAAGAGATTCTGGTCGCGCACGACGAGCTCGACGTGCTGCCTGGCCTGGCCAAGATAAAGTTCGGTGGCAGCCACGCCGGGCACAACGGCTTGCGCGACATCCACGCCCAGCTCGGAAGCGCCGATTACTGGCGCCTGCGGCTGGGGATTGGGCACCCTGGCGACAAGGCCGATGTGGCGAACTGGGTGCTGAAGAAACCCGCGCCGGAACAGCGTGTGCTGATCGAGGAAGCCATCGACCGCAGCCTCAAGGCCGTTCCAGCCATGCTGGCCGGCGACATGGACCAGGCCACGATGATCGCCCACACCAGCAAGCCGCCGCGTCCGAAGCCGCCGCGACCCGAAACGCCCGAGGCGGCTTGAGCCGTCGCCGCATCGCCTCCTTTCAAGCCTCGAAGATTGACCTAGCAATGCCCACCAAGACGTTCACCAGCGGCCGCATCAGAAAGGCTGACTACGACACGGAGTCGCAACAATTGGAGCTGCATTGGGACAACAAGACCGTGCTGGCGTACAGGCAGGTTCCGCAGGAGGTGTATCGGCGGCTTTGCAGCGCACCCAACCCCGCCACGTACTGGGAAGACAGGATCGCGGAAGAGTACCCCAAGGGCACTCCTGTGAAGTCCAGCGCCATTCAGGATGGGGAGAAGAAGCTCAGCGATCTGTTTGGTGGCGGTGACTGAGCCGGTCCGTCGCTCTTGTGCAACGCTCGAGCCTCATCATCGACGCGTGAAAATATTTTTGCTTTATGTCAAAGCCTGCAGGCTCCTGCCGGGAAAAATGAAATCTTCATTTTCATAAAGGAGTTCCCTCATGAGCAGAAAGCACATTGCCGTAGCCGCCCTTCTTTCCGTTGCCATGGCTTCGGCCTTTGCCGGGGATTGGTATGCCGTCGGTTCAGTCGGGCAGTCCAAGGCCCAGGACACGGGAAAAGCCGATCTTGATCAATCCCTGGTTTCCATGGGGGTGACCGGTCTGAGATCGTCCATGGACGATAACGACACCGGCTACAAGCTCCAGCTGGGCTACAAATTCACGCCCAGCTGGGCCGTTGAGGGCGGCTATGTCGATCTGGGCAAGTTCCGGTATAACGCGACCTTTTCGGGTCCGGTGGCGGGCAGCGCAAGCACCGACGCCAAGGTGAACGGCTGGAATATCGCCGCCGTGGGAATCCTGCCCATCAACGACCAGTTCGCCGTGTTCGGCAAGCTCGGCGCCGTCGACGCGAAAGTCGAGACCAGCGCCACGGCCACCGGTGCGGGCACGAGCGCCTCCGGCAGCGTCAGCGCCACCAAATGGAAGGCCAACTATGGCCTTGGCGCGACGTTCAGCCTGTCCAAGACCATCGGCTTTCGGGCTGAGTTGGAGCGCTTCGAGAAGCTCGGCGAGAGCGGAAAAACCGGCGAGAGCAGTGTTGACCTGCTGTCGGTCGGGGTCGTCTTCACTTTCTGAAGACTCCGCTTGAGGGTCACTGCCGCCGTGAGGCGGCTTTTTTTTGGATGGCAGCGCCTTGGCTCGGATACCGGGTTCGCGCGAAGAAGCCTCAGCTTGCCGCCGCTCGAGCGCGCTTCAGCGCCAGATACACGGCAGCCCGACTCACGCCGAAGCGCGCGCCGATGGCCTCGAAGCTCATTCCTTCATCGTCGCGCATCCGACGCGCCAGCACCAGATCCACTTTCCCTTTGGCCTTCAACCCTGGAACAGGCGCGCCGCCAAGGCGCAAGGCGGCGTCGGCTTGCTCTCCCCCGACCTCAACCCAGGCGCGATGCAGCAGCAGGTCGCGCACGATCGAATCCAGATTGAGCGGACTGATGCGGCGCAGCGGGGCGTTGAACTTGCCGCTCGGCACCAGGTTCCACGCCGTCATCGGATGCGTTTCATCCGTGCCTTGATGCGTCAGCAGCTTCTCACCCAGTCTTTGTGAAAATCCGGAAAACCAGTGCGCAAAGAAACCGCCCAAGGTCAGTGACTCCATGCGCCTGGCCTGCTCAGAAATATCACTGTCGACCCACTCTGCCACTGCAGTTTGCAATGCACTCATGCGCTGATGCAACAACGCGCCCAGCACCGGGCGCAGGCAGTCAACCGTCGCCTGGATGTCTTGCGCACGTTGTGCTCCGGTGCTGCCCCATTCGTGGGGATTGCGATCTGAGCCGCGCCGACCCCGACTCAGCGCCAGTTCGATCGCGGCCGTGGGCTTGCGCCAGATCGGCTTGCGCACCAGGGCCGTATCCAGCTGCTCGAACTGCCGCTTGAAGTGCTCTGCCAGCAGCACCGACTGCCGATGCTGGGTTCGCACGTGCACGGTCCCGGTCGACAGCAAGGCCGGCGGGTCTCGCCTGAAGAAACCGTCGTCCGGGCGCGCATGGCATTGGCAATATTTCCGCAATCCCAGACCGACATGGCGGTAGCACAGCTGGCAGTGCGGTGCAGACTCCACCCGCACCAGGGCATGCAGCGCTGCCCCGAGGAAGATCAAGGCCTCGCCGGCCTCATGCACGGCGCGCCAGCAGCTTTGCGCCTCTTCCTGACCGGCAGAGGATCCGGATTGGCCATCGACCGGCAGGTCCGGATCGGCCTGTGCGAAGCTCAGGCTGGAACCGGACTCCAGCATCCAGCGCCCCAGCACCTGATAGCTCGCGACCGAAGCAGCCAGGGTCTCGCCGTCTTCGCTGCCCCTCAACCGCAAAGGGAACGGCCAGGCAGCATACGGCCTGGTGTCGTTGCCGCGACCGACACGGCTTTCCTCAAAGGCGAAGCGGGTGGCCTCAAACAGCTGTGATCGAAGATCGACGAGGCGACGCACAGACGACGAGATGGTCTTTGAAATGTGCTCGAAATGCTTGTGTGCATCGCCCACCTCCCGGGGTTCTTCGATCGCGTCGTCGATGGCAGCACGCAAGGCAGCGGGATCTTCTGCAATGGCTCTCAGGTGAAATTCACTGTCAAGGTAGGCGCGAAGTGCCATCTGGGTCTGTGGGCTGGCCTGGCGAACCAGCACGATCCACTGGAGGTAGGGCCGGGAGAACTGCTCCAGCCGGTCAAGCATCTGGTCAAAGTCGGCCAACGCAGGCCACTGCTCCAGAAGCATGAAGCAGCCGTTGTATTTCCGAGGAAGCCCGGACAGCTGATTCAGCGCCGCCAGCGACTGCTCCAGGGCCTGCTGAACCCAGGCATCGATGCTCCTGAGCAGATCTCTCGACGCCACAAATCGCGTCGCATCCCTCTGGGCAGCACGCGTCGAGCGCACGTCGTAGATGCGCTCCTTGCCCCTGAGCATCTTCGCCAGCGAGCGACCGCACTGCAGCGCCAACACCGAGCCCCGCACCGTGGGTGCTGCGAGCATCCTCAGCCTTGACTGGTACAGCGACACCGGCATGTAGCTGCGCGCATGGCTGTCGACCAAATCACTTTCGGCCTGCCATGGAATGCGCGTCGCGACCGGTCGCGCTGCGGCGTGCTGGTCCGAGCCTGTGCGTGTAGATCCCATGGTCGAGTTTGAGTCAGGAGCTTGCCAGCGTTCAGGGTAGCAGGAAATACGGCAGCACGTTGCATACGTTACCTTATGTTCAGTAACGAATCAAAGATATTCCCGTCCTGGAGGCAAATTGACTGCCAAATGCGCCCATGCCACCCCTGCAGCGGCAAGGGGCCCAGCGAACTGTTTACCTGGAATACACCATGGACGATCTGATTCTTGACAGCGATCTTGAACTTGACGAGGCAGCCCGCGCCATCTGGGTGGGCGCCGGTTCGAACCCGGTCTCGGCAGGAAGCCTGGCGGTGCGCCGTGCGCTGCGCTATGTCGCGGGCGTGAATGTGGACGGACTCTGCTGGTCGGGCCTGCAGGCGGCCTCATCGCCTGAAGTGTTTCTCAAGCGCCTGCTGGCTCAGACGCTGCTGAGCGTGATCACCCTGCCCATCGATGGCCGTTGTTCGACGCTGACGCTCAGGGAGCACCTGGAGGATCCGCCGCCGCACCCCGAAGGAGTGCCCGGCATTTGGGATCAGTTGCGCAGCGCGGCGACGCGCCGCGGCGGGGGCCCGGCATTGCAACTGGCGCGTCTGCTGCGCATCGACGAGGCGCAGCGCCGGATCACACTCAGGTTTCTCGCCACGCTGCTGCCGAAGTTCGAAGCCGCGCTGACTTCGCAGGCCGGTCTGTTTGACCTGCCTGCCGACCCGGCCGCAGCCAAGGCGGCAAACCCGATCAAGCGATCCCTGGTGCGCACACCCATGCCGTGGCGCGACACCGATCCGCCGCTGATCATGGGCAGCAACGGTGCCTGGTTCGGCCGGGACCGCGTGCACCCGTCAGAGCTGGTGAATATTCAGATCCTGGGCGGGACCGGATCCGGCAAGACCGCCTCTTGCGTGGAGCCCCCGTTGGGCGCGCTGCTGAATTACCAGGTGGACGGCCTCAAGACCGCCATGCTGGTGATCGACCCCAAGCGTGAACTCGAAGCCAAGGTGCGCCGCGTGCTCAGCCAGCGCGGTGAACTCGACCGCCTGGTGGTCATCGGTGAATGCGATCCGATCCGCTTCTTCGCCTCCGACTGCCCGCTCAGCCCGAGCGACCGGCTGGCCAAATGCGAGGCCTTTGGACCCCGCATCACGCCCACCGGGGACATCTCCTATTGGCATCACCTGGGCATGGCCTTGCTGCGCGACCTGCTGCAATTGCAGACCGACGTTGCCGTCAACACCAAGGGCGGGCGCCTGTTTGAGGTGATGGCGGCGCAGTTGGGCGCTGCGCCCTGCCAGGATGCGGGCTCATGGGGCCAGATCCGCGAGATCCTGTCCTGGATCCGCCGCGGCGGCATGCTCAAACTGAAAGAAGCCAGCGACACGCTGGAGCGGCTGGCCGGATTGGCCGGTGCGCAAGGCACGGCCGTGAACGTGCTGAAGAACTACACCAAGGATGACGAACTGTTCCGGCAATTCACCTACGCCTGCCAGAACTCGGACCCGCTCGTCAACGCACTGGGCAACCCCGACATCAGCGGCTTTGTTGACCTGGACCCTCTGCCCGACAGCCGGCGCGCGCACACCGACATCAGGGAACTGGTGGAAACAGGCAAAGTCATTCTGTTCTGCCCCGAGGCGCGCGACGGCCACCGTCTGGCCGGCAAGGCGCTCAAGGCCAAGTTCTTCGAGGCCGTGTTCTCCCGCGAAAACCTGGCGCGCCCTGTGGCCTACGTGTGTGATGAAGCCCAGCGCTTCATCACGCAGGATGCGGAATCGGGGGAACAGAACTTTCTGGACCGCTGCCGCGCCTACCGCGCCATCTGCGTGCTGGCCAGCCAGAGCCTGGCGTCGATCGAACACGAACTGGGCAGCGACAACGCCGCGTGCACGGCGCTGGACATCATCAGCTCCAACACCCCGACCAAGTTCGTGCTGCGCACCACGGACACCCGCACCATCGACTGGCTGCGCACCATCCTGCCGGCACCCGAGACCCCGGGGCCGCACGTGGTGGATGTGCGCCGCCCCTCGCAGTTGCGCGTGGGCGAGGCCTACAGCGTGTTTGCCGACGGCGGCTGGGGCCTGCACCGCGCCCGGCTTGCCGACCTCACTTGACACCCCCGCAACCCAAGGAAACCCTCATGGAACTCGCTCCCCTGGTGCCCGCGTACGGAGAACAGGAAGGCACGCTCGAGGTCAACACAGACATCTGCGAGGCCTCGGCCATCGAGATCGAGAAGCAGCTGGACCTCTTCTTTTCCTACTACCACTACGAACGCGTCACGCTCAAGCTCAATTCGCCAGGCGGCGCCGTGGTGGGCCTGGAACACATCCTGGAATGCATCGATGGCTGGCGTGCACGCGGTCGCGTCGTGCAGACGCTGGCGATGTTTCGCGCATCCAGTGCCGCGGCGTTGCTGATGTCCATGGGTGAGGTCGGCAGCCGCACGGCACACCGCAACTCGACGCTGCTGTTCCACCACGCCCGCGTCGGCAGCACGTCCTACACGCTCACCTCGGGCGCGGCGGACAAGCTGGCATCCGCCCTGAAAATTGTCGACCAGGGAATGATCCAGCGGCTGGTGACCCACTGCAACATGGGCTTTGGCGGCGGCAACGGCCTGGCCAACGAAGGCACTCGTCGCTGCCAGCTGCTGCGCCTGCAAGGGGCCGAGATCGCCCACGATCTGCGCGTGATGGAGCCGCGTCGCCCGCTGAAATGGTTGTCGCCGCTGCTGCGCATGTGGGCCGACTGCCAGAGCCGCAACTCGCTTGCGCCCTACACCAAACATCTGGTCGAGCGATTCGAGGAAGACTCGAGCATGGACCTGCGCGAGGCCTGGGCACTTGGGTTGCTGGATCGGGTCAAGGGGGTCGCACGGCTGGAGGCGCGGCTCGCGCTCGTCTGCACCCCCGCTCCGGTAGTTCAGCGTCCGCGGCTGGCGCTTTAGGTCATGCAGTCACAATCGAGCGTTGCTGATCTCGTGGCAATCAACTGGCAGCGCTGGCAAATCTTGCCCAACGGGATCACAACGACATGAACGAATACCAAACAGAAGCAGACCAGGTGGTCGATGACGCGACGCGGAGCGCGGCAAACGGCGCCGGAATGATCGGTCAAGTATTCGAAAACGCGGCGAGGTCTGGAGAGGGCCAGTACCTCATCTATGGCCTGGCTCTCGTGTTTGTCCTCATGGGCGTCACCGTGACGTTCTTGGACTATCTGAAATCCTCCGACGACAAGGCGCGACTGAAAGACGTCGCAGCCCGGGAAGAGCTCGCCAAGGCCCTGGGAGCCCATAAGATCGCCCAGGCAGAACAGGTCAAGAAACTCCATGCGCTCGCCGGCGGCGTCGCCGCTACCAAATCGACCAAGGCCTCACGCGCCTTGCCCGGACTCAGAGGTACTTGGAGCGGCGTCCAGTCCTGCGGCTGGTGGGGGGCTTGGGAGGAAACCGGCATCCGCCTTGTGCTCAACGCCAATGCAGCAGGCCACATCAACGGGGTTCTGGTTTTCCACCCGATCCTGGACAAGTCACCCGAGGTGCCCTATGGAAGCTATCGCGTTGCCGGTGACATCCAGGGAATGGAAGTCAGCTTGCACGCAGGAAACTGGATCCTGCAACCCCCGGGCTACAAGGCGTCCGACCTCCACTTCAATCTGCATAAGGCCCCGATCTCGTCTCTGACAGGAGCCATCCAGCTTAAAGACCATGGCCACTCCCTGATTGCCGTCGCCGCTACTTTGCGGGAAATGCTGGGCCAGGAAAAGCTCACCGACAGCTGCGGCGATGTGCGCCTCTACGACGAAGTGGCGTCGATCGAGCTTTAGCGGCAAGGACGACAAGAGTGGCTGCATGCTCCTGTTTGCGCGTCCGGTGCCGCGAAAAAAGAAATGACATCGATGAAGAAAAAGATGGATAAAAGTCTCCCGGATTTGCTCGAGCGTTTGGTGGAACTGCGTCCGGGCTCGCCCTGGAACGAGGCGATTTCACTGATGCAAGGCTTTGCGGCTTTGGGGTTTGGCGCTCCGGTGCGCGAGTTTTCCGAAGATCCGGACTCCTCTTTGCAAGGGGCCGAGTTCAAGCAGTCACTGCAGATCCCTGCGGACGAGGAAGACGTGGTCGCATCAGCCTGCTCGGCGCGTGATGGCGCTGCCCCCGTGGGCGAGGTGGCTGCGTTGATGATCTGAGCCTGAACCGGCATTGGCGGCTCTATCGAATTTTAGAAAACGGAAATTGAAAGGCTCACACCATGTTGTCACCCAGACCAGGCACCGCACTGCTCTGCAGCTTCTTCGTCAGCGCAGCTTGCCTGGCCGCGCAACCGGATCTCGCCAGCGGCGACTCGCTGGACCCGGATCAACTGGAGGCCAAGGGCATCTACATGTTTGACGGCGTGCTGGCCGCGGCCGTTCTGTATGGGCTGGAGGACATGAGCCACGAAGCCGGATCTGCGGAGAACCTGCTCAATCTGGAGGTAGATTGGATCGCCGGCGCAAAACCTTTCAGAAGCACGGCAAAGCGATCCCTTCTGGCCAAGCGCGGGGAATGCGGAACAAAGCGCGAGACCTTTGCGCGCAGCGACTGCGCCAAGGAAGTCATGGGCGACTTCGAAAGATACGGCAGGCTGGCCAGTAGCGCCAAATTTCTTCGCATCGACTTCAAGAGCAGCCGAGTGAGTTGGGACGGACCCAATGAAGCCTTGATCGCCGGCAACGGGAGGGAGGAAACCTTTGGTGCGGATGGAACCTGCATGGCCAACGCGATCTGTACCCCGGTGGGTGCGTTTGCCCCAAGGAATTTCAAATTTGTCGTCTGCCTTCACCTGCCGGCCAATTTCACCAACACCATTCAAGCGGGGCATTTGCCTGAGGCCCAGGCGCGCGCCTTGTCGACACGGTATGGAGACATCGGCCACCTGAGCACCTCGATCATCGCTGAACTGACACACCCCGTGAAGGCGCTTGCCCAGCCACAACAGTGCCCGTTGACGGGCAACAAGGTCTGGGCCGAGGGGACGATAGCGCCACGCGCGATGACGTTCGGGGACAGCGGCAACGCGTCCTTTGTTGCCACATCGCTCAAGTATTTGCCGCGATAGCGGCGCTTCCAGCCTGAACAGGAGACGAGCGTGATAAAGACCCTATTGATCGTGGTGACCTGGTTGCAGAGCGGCCCCGTCGTTCAGACCCAGACGCTGGAGTCTGCGCAGGAGTGTCGCGCTGCGGCCGAGGCCGCAGCGCAGATGATCAAGCTGCAGGCGCAGACCAACATGACTTCACCGCACAACGAGCTCAGCGCCGTGCGCGATGAAAAGACCGGTGAGTGGAAACTCTCCACCGGGGCCATCGGCAGAGACGTGGCGCGGCTGCGCTGCGTCAAGCCGGACACAAAAGCGGACTGATCCTTCGCGCGCGGTACTGCGCAAGGTCGGGCCACCAGTTCAGTGCTACCTGCCTGGATTCAACCGGGAAGCAGGCCAAAAATCTCCCGCATTTCCTGCTGATCGACGACGCGTTCAACGGCCAGCTTGTGCGCCAGCGCATCGAGAAGGTGCTGGTTGTCGCGCAGCACCGTCAACACATGCGCGTATTCCTTCGCCAGAAAACGCTGCACCAGAACGCGGACCTCGGCCATGGCGGCCACATCGTCGTTCAACACCACCGCCAGGTTGCTGCCCGACTGCGCCGCTTCGTCCATGCCCGGGGCCAGGCCGCCGGTTGAAAAAGCCCAATTGCACTTGCGCGTCGCCACCGACAGGTCGTTGGCGGCGCCGTTGGAGACGTTCGCGCTGCCATAGGCCACCTCTTCCGCCGCGCGCCCGGCCAACGCCACGCGCACGTCGTGCCGCAGGTCAGCGTAGGTGAAAGGCTTGTGCTGGTCCCTGACCGAAACCACCACGCCACCGAAGGCCGTCGAGCGGCAGGCTGACGCGTAGTCGGGGACCTGCTGCCCGTTGCTGTCGATGATGGTCAGCAGCGCGTGGCCCGCTTCGTGCCAGGCCACGCGCTGCAATTCGTTGCGCGTGTCTTCACTCTCCAGGTCGGCAGAATCCGACTGCGCCGTGCCGCGCAACAGCACGTCGATCAGGTCCGCGAGTTCAATGGCCCGGTTTTCCCGCGCCGCCAAGCGCTTGAGGGCCAGGATGACGGCGTCCTGCTTGAGCTCGCTCTCAGACATCAGGCCGGCGACCTTGATGCGCGCATCCTGCAGGCTGGGTGATGCACAGTCGCCCAGCCGGGAAATCCACAGCGCCCCCTCCATCTCCTGGACCGGACCGCCGAGCGAAATCTGCAGGTCAAAACCGCCCACCTGCTGCAGCGATCCGCTGAAGGCAGACATCTCCTTGGCCAGGGTCAGGTAAACCAGCGGCCGGCTTTGCAAGGCCTCCAGCAGCATGGCCTGCAGCGCCTCGATATGCTTGAGCTCCTGCTGCACCGGTTGCGGCATGTCGCCCTTCCATCGTGACGCGATCTTGACGAAGTCGGCCTGCCAGGCGCCGGGTTCGAGGTGGATCACGGTCGGGCTCTCTATCGCCTGAACCACTGCCACGAAGTCCGTGCTCGCCGGGTCGAGGTTGACATAGGGCAGGCCGGCCGCATCGGCCACGGCCCGACCGAGCGTGACTCCGTCCAGAATCTGCGACTCCACCACGCAGGCTCGTCCCGCCAGCTGCACGGCGTCGGGGTCGATGGTTTCGGTCGACAGGGCCTTACCAACGGCCAGCGACCACGACCTGACCAGGTTCAGCCCTTTGATATCGAGCGCATCCCAAGCCATGGCGGGGATGGAGGCAGAAACTTGCAGTGCGTCATTGAGTGGCATGTGAATCGCTTCGGTGCGTTGGAGCGGATACCCGCGGGCTACCAAGCCATGTTATCTGAAGCCACGCCGCAAGAGGGCGCACCGGCGCCAGTCAGGACGGCATCGCCGCCTGCAGGCGGCGGTATTTCTGCCACAGGCTTTCCTTGTCCTCGACACATTGCGGGTTCACCGGGATGCAGTTCACCGGACACACCTGCACGCACTGGGGCTCGTCAAAATGGCCCACGCACTCGGTGCATTTGTCCGGGTCGATCTCGTAGATTTCCTCGCCCAGAAAGATCGCCTGGTTCGGACATTCGGGTTCGCACACATCGCAGTTGATGCATTCATCGGTGATCATCAGTGCCATAGAATGCTTTCGAACTTCATGGGTCCGATTATCCACGCCGAGCTTCGCGAGCCGCGACCCCTCCCCGCCTTAATCCCTGCTTGAATGAGCGTCTTTCTTCTCAAACGATTCCTCACCCTGCTGGCCACGCTCGCAGGGGCATCGGCGCTGATTTTTTGGGTGCTCGAAGTGCTGCCCGGAAACGCTGCGCAGATGCAGATGGGACCGGATGCGTCAGCGCAGGCGGTGCAAGCGCTGACGGCGCAACTGGGGCTGGATCGACCATCGCTGGAACGCTATCTGCACTGGATCGCCGGCCTGCTTCATGGCGAACTGGGGCTGAGCTATGCCTATAGCACGCCGGTGGCCGAGCTGGTGTGGGAGCGACTGCAGGTCACCGTGCCGCTGGCCCTGATGGCGATGGCGCTGACCACGGTCATCGCGCTGAGCGCGGGCGTGTACGCTGCGGCGCGACACAACAGATTAGGTGACGTGGGCGCCATGACGCTGGCCCAGATCGGCATGGCGATCCCCAATTTCTGGTTTGCGATCCTGCTGATCCTGCTGTTCTCGGTGCAGTTGCAGTGGTTCCATGCCGGCGGCTTCTCCGGCTGGAGCGAGGACCCCTGGGAGGCGGCGAAGTCGCTGCTGCTGCCCGCCATTTCTCTGGCCGTGGTGCAGGCTGCGATCCTGGCGCGCATCACGCGCTCGGCCGTGCTGGAGGTGCTGCACGAGGACTTTGTGCGCACCGCGCGCGCCAAGGGCCTGACACGCCGCGCCACCCTGTGGCGCCATGTGCTGCGCAATGCGCTGATCCCCGTGGTCACGGTCATGGGCCTGCAGTTTGCGAATCTGCTGGCAGGCACGATCGTCGTGGAAAACGTGTTTTACCTGCCCGGTCTGGGACGGCTGATCTTTCAGTCGATCTCGAACCGCGATCTGATCGTGGTGCGCAACTGCGTGATGCTGCTGGCCGCGATGGTGGTGCTGGTGAATTTTGTGGTTGACGTGCTGTACGCGGTGATCGATCCGCGCATCAAGACGGGCCACGGCTGACTTTCATGCAACGCCTACGAAACGCTCCGAGTCATGAAGGTTAGTTCTTCCACGATAGCCATGGCAGCCACGGCAACACCCATGGGTCAACTGGCCAACGCGCTGCGTCACCCCAGCCTGGTGCTGGGCGCCCTGCTCAGCTCGCTGCTGGTGGCCGCGGCGCTGCTGTCGCTGTTCTGGACGCCCTGGCCGGTGTTTGAGGTGGACCTGGCGCTCAAGCTGCAGTTGCCTTCTTTTAGTCACTGGCTGGGCACCGATACGCTGGGTCGCGACGTGGTTTCGCTGTTGCTGGTGGGCGCCCAGAACTCCATACTGGTGGGCGTGATCGCCGTCGGCATCGGACTCACCTTTGGCGGCGCCCTGGGGCTGCTGGCGGCCACGCGCGGCGGCTGGGTGGAAGAGTTCATCATGCGTCTGGCCGACTTCACCTTCGCCTTTCCCGCCATCCTTTCGGCGATCATGATGGCGGCGGTGTTTGGCGCCGGCATAGCCACCTCCATCGTCGCCATCGGCATCTTCAACATTCCCACGTTTGCGCGCATCACCCGCGCGTCGGCGAATGCGGTGCTGGCGCGCGAATTCGTGCTGGCGGCGCGCGCCTGCGGCAAGGGCCCGTGGCGCATCACGCTGGAACATGTGCTGCCCAACATCGCGTCGGTGCTGATCGTGCAAGCCACGACCCAGTTCGCCATCGCCATCCTGGCCGAAGCCGCGCTGTCCTATCTTGGCCTGGGCACGCAGCCGCCGCAGCCCTCCTGGGGCCGCATGCTGAGCGAGGCCCAGACGCTGCTGTTTCAGGCGCCACGCCTGGCCGTGTTTCCGGGCCTGGCGATCGCCTTGGCGGTGATGGGCCTGAACCTGCTGGGCGACGGCCTGCGCGATGTGCTCGATCCGCGCCTGACGCGGCGCCGCTGAAAGCCCCCCATGGCGCTGCTCGAAGTCAACGACCTCAACATTCACCTGCGCACGCGCCGCGGTCAGGTGCGGGCCGTGCGCAACCTGAGCTTTTCGCTGGAGCGCGGCCAGACCCTGGGGCTGGTGGGTGAGTCGGGCTGCGGTAAGTCCATCTCCGCGCTGGCGCTCATGGGGCTGCTGCCGGAGCAGGCCGGCGTCACGGGCAGCCTGCGACTGAACGGACAGGAACTGCTGGGGCTGCCCGAAGCACAGCTGTGCCGGATTCGCGGCAACCGCATCGCCATGGTGTTTCAGGAGCCGATGACGGCATTGAACCCGGTGCACACCATCGGCGACCAGGTGGCCGAGCCGCTGCGACTGCATCGCGGCGTGTCGCGCGCAGCAGCCAGAATCCAGGCGGCCAGCCTGCTGGAGCGCGTCGGCATCGCCGATGCGGCGCAGCGCTTTGACTCCTACCCGCATCAGTTCTCCGGCGGCCAGCGCCAGCGCATCACCATCGCCATGGCGCTGGCCTGCGAGCCCGATCTGCTGATCGCGGACGAGCCCACCACCGCGCTCGATGTGACGCTGCAAAAACAGATTCTGGAGCTCATCCGCGATCTGGTGCGCGAGCGCGGCATGGCACTGCTGCTGATCTCGCACGACCTGGGCGTGGTGGCGCAGAACGTCGCGGGAATGATGGTCATGTACGGCGGCTCGGTGGTGGAAAGCGGCCCCACGCGCAGCGTCTTCGCGCACATGGCACACCCCTACACGCGCGGACTGCTCGCGGCCCGACCGCGTCTGGGCGTCGCACCCGGCACCCGCTTGAGCACCATTCCCGGCGCCGTGCCGGAACTGGCGGATCTGCCCGCGGGCTGCCCGTTTGCCGGGCGCTGCAGCAGCGCAGTGAGCGCCTGCTCTCGGGATTACCCTTCGCTGGAAGGACTTGGTGACGGACATCTGGCGCGCTGCAGCCGGCTCGACGCAATGGAATCCCAGGCGGCGAGCGCATGAACACGCCCTTGCTCGAGGTGCGCAATCTGGTGCGGCATTACCCGTTGCCACGGGAGCGTCTTTGGGGTCCTGCGCCGGTTGCGCAGGCGCTCAACGGCGTGAGCTTCACGCTCAAGCGCGGCTGCAACCTGGGGCTGGTGGGCGAATCGGGCTCCGGGAAATCGACGCTGGCGCGGCTCGTCATGGCGCTGGACAAACCCACCTCGGGCAGCGTGCACTTGCTCGGGCGCGACCTGCACCAGCTGAATCCGGCGCAACTGCAGGCCGCGCGGCGCGATTTTCAGATGGTGTTCCAAGACCCGTATGGCTCGCTCGATCCCCGGCAAAAGGTGGCGCGCATCGTGGCCGAACCCCTGGCCGCCCAGGGTCAGGCCAGCGTGGCCGAGCAGCGTGATCGCGCCGCCGAGATGCTGGGTTTTGTCGGCTTGAAACGCAGCGATCTGGACAAGTACCCGCACGAATTTTCCGGCGGACAGCGCCAGCGCGTGGCGATGGCGCGCGCGCTGATTTGCCGGCCGCAGTTGATCGTCGCCGACGAGCCTTTGAGTGCGCTCGACGTCTCGGTGCAGGCCCAGGTCATCAACCTGATGCAGGACCTGGCGCAGGAGTTCGGCATCACCTACCTGCTCATCAGCCACGACCTGGCCGTGGTGAGCCACCTGTGTCAGGACGTGGTCGTGATGCACCGGGGCCGCATTGTCGAGCAGGGAGCGCCGCAGCGCTTGTTCAGCGCGCCGCAGCATGAGTACACACGCACGCTGGTGGCCGCAGTCCCCAGGGCCGAGCCCCCGCGGTCAGCGTAGCCGCATGCGGCGTGGGTCAGTGCTGGCCCTTTCAAGCGCTTGACCGGCCACCGTGCCTTGCGGCCACGGCGGTCGGCGGGCCGCAAACGCGCCATTGACAATACGAATCATTCGCATTAAGATGCAGGTTCGGATTCATCATCCGGACCTCGCAACCCACCTCTGCGCTCCCATGACACGACTTCAGACCGCCATTCTCTCCCTTCTCCTGTCATCTGCCGTGATCGGCAGCCGCGCCCTGGCCGCCGAAGCGGAGCTGACGCTGGTCATCAAAGACCACCGGTTTGAACCACCGGAGATCAAAGTCCCCGCCGGACAGCGCGTCCGTCTGATCGTCCACAACCAGGACGCGACGCCCGAGGAATTTGAAAGCCATGACCTCAATCGAGAAAAAGTGATTCCCGCGGGCGCGAAGGTCACGATCTACATCGGTCCGCTCAAGGCGGGCCGCTATGGCTTTTACGGCGAATACAACGAAGCCTCCGCCAAAGGCACCGTGATCGCTGAGTGATCCCCTGAAATCAAGCTGATTGGAAGTCCATGTTCGCTGTTGCCATCATCGTTTTTCGTGAATCGCTGGAAGCGGCCTTGTTCGTCGGCATCATTGCCGCCGCAACCCGGGGTCTGCTTGGGCGCAGTCGCTACCTTGCGGCGGGCATTGCCGCAGGTCTGGCCGGCGCCTTCGCGCTGGCACTGGGTGCCGAGCGCATCAGCGCGTTGGCCGACGGCGTTGGCCAGGACCTGCTGAACGCCGCCATCCTGTCGATTGCTCTCGTCATGCTGACTTGGCACTGCGTCTGGGTGTCCAACCACGGCCAGCAAACCGCCATGGACGCCCGGGCCCTGGGCACATCGTTTGTGAGCGGCCAGAAAAAGCCGTGGGCGCTGCTGGTCGTGGTGGCTTTGGCGGTGTTGCGCGAAGGCGCGGAAACCGTGCTGTTCGTCGTGGGCTACGCCAGGGGTTCGGGGCAGTCCGGAATGATGGCAGGCGCAATGGCCGGCTTGCTGGGCGGAATAGCCGTGGGCCTGCTGCTCTACATTGGGCTGTCGCGCGTGCCGGTGAAGCGGATGTTCGCCGTGACCAACGCCCTGATCCTGCTGCTCGCAGCATCCATTGCAAGCCAGTTGGCGCGCGCCCTGTCGCAAGCTGGTCTGATCAATGCATGGGGGCAGGCGCTGTGGGATACCTCGGACTGGCTGCGCGTGGATTCTCCGGTTGGCACGCTGGCCCACGCCTTGGCGGGCTATGAGACGCAGCCGACCGGACTGCAGCTCACGTTCTATCTGGCGGCCTTGCTTGGCATCCTGGGCGCGACGCGCTGGGTGAAAGCCGGACAAACCCGTGCGCGGCCGCGCGGCTAGACGGTGCCTTCCAGCCCTCTTCGTTTCACATTCGCCCACGGGAGTATTTCCACCATGCATACCGCCATGAAAGCGGGGGCAGGCACTTTGCTGGCCCTCTGCACCTGTCTGATTTTCGCCAGCGCCGCTCATGCCGACGCCAATGACTACGTGCACAGCCCCATCGTCGAAGAGGGGGAACGGGAGATCGACTTCAAACTGGGGACGAACGCGCTGCGCGATGGCAGTCGTGCAAGTGCGGCGTCCGTGGGCTTGGGTTTCGGCATGAACTCCTGGTGGTCAACCGAGGTCTATCTGAAGTCCACCCGCCAGACCCCAGAGGGCTGGCGGCTCGATGCGCTCGAATGGGAGAACTTGCTCCAGTTGACCGAGACCGGAAAGTACCCCATCGACGTGGGTTGGCTGGTCGAGCTTGAACATCCGCAGGATCGCTCTGAAGGGTGGGAGCTCAACTTTGGACCCTTGCTTCAAGCGGAGCTCACGCCCAAGGTGGTGGCGAACCTGAATTTGCTGTTCACCCGAAATTACCGAGCCACCGCGGCCGCGCCCGTGAGCCTGAACTACCAGTGGCAACTCAGGTATCGCTGGATGTCTGAGCTGGAGTTGGGTGCGCAGGGCTTCGGCAGTCTGGGCCCTTGGCGCGACTGGCTTGGCGCTGACCAGCAGCAGCACAAGGCCGGTCCAGCCGTTTTCGGAAAGCTTCGCCTCGATGCGCATCACGGCATCCACTACAACGCCGCCTGGCTGCTGGCGAACAACGCGAACACGCCGCGCAATACGTTGCGCCTGCAGCTGGAGTACGAATATTGAAAATCAGAACGCGCACCGCACCGTCAGCGAGCGCCGCAGGAACCCGCGAAGCACCGCTTCGGCGTCAGTTATAGTCCTGAAAACTCATGAATGGAAGTGATGATGGACGCTCAGGCATCGACGCAGATTTCAGCGAGCCTAAAAGCCGCGCGCTACCTGTACAGGTCGGAAAGATTCGTCAGAAAAGCCTTGTGCTTCGGCGTCGCCATTCCGCTGGTGCTGCTGCTCCTGCTGGGAAAGCTGCTGTTTCCCGGCAATGACGCACTCGGCTACCTGATGATTCCCCTGCTGCCCTTCATCGCCTTGGCGTTCGGCTTGCATTTGCTGCTGGTGGTGGCGACATGGCCACTGATGCTTTCCCCCTCGGTGCGGCAGGACCCGGAGATTTCGACCACGTCGCTGCAGAATACCCTGGGAAGAATGCACAGCGTGATTCTGGTCGCGCTGCTTGCCGCTTCGGCAGTCTTTTCCTGAACCTCCTGCAGCCGCACAGTCCCTGACAGGGAAGCGGCCTTCGGTTGCACTCCCTCACATTTGAAACAGGGTTTTGAACACCTGCTCGCAGGGTCCCATGCAAGAATCGGCGCGAGCGGATACAGGAACGGGTGGTCCTGATTGAAGCCATTCGCGGCGCGCCGGTGACACCCGACAGGCGCGCAAATCATTGAGTTCATGGCGGATGGGGCACTCTTTGCAGTGCCCGGTCTCAGCTTTTTCTCCGGGAATCTGCAGCATCGTGTTCGGCCCTTCAAGTCAGACGTTTCCCTCCAGCACCCGTGCGTCCGCGCAGAACGGCGGCTGGACGCGGCGTGAAGAAGCCATCATGGGAACGGCCATCACGGTCGAACTCTGGAGCGACGATCGCTCCAAAGGCGAATCTGCGATCGACGCGGTGATGGCCGAGATGCACCGCATCGACCGCGCCATGAGTCCGCACAAGCCGGACTCCGAGCTCTCGCGCATCAACCGCGATGCGGCGTCAGGACCCGTGCCGCTCACGCCCGAGATGACGCGCCTGCTGGTCCGCGCCAAGCAGTTTTCACAGATCAGCGCAGGCGCATTCGACATCACCTACGCGGCGGTGGGCCGGCTCTACGACTACCGCCTGGGGATTCGCCCCGACGCGGCGCAGCTGCAAGCCGCGCGTGCCGCCGTCGGCGATCGTTACCTGATGCTGGATGCGCGCGCGCGCACCGTGCGCTTCGCCCGACCGGGCATGTGCATCGACCTGGGTGGTTTTGCCAAGGGCCACGCGGTGGACAACGCGACCGCCATCCTGCGCCAGCTCGGCATTCAGCACGCGATGGTGAGCGCCGGTGGCGACTCGCGCGTGATCGGCGACCGGCGCGGTCGCCCCTGGACCATAGGCATACGCGATCCGCGCCGCCCCGGCGAGATGGTGGCAGTGCTGCCGCTGCAGGACACCTCGATCTCGACCTCGGGCGACTACGAGCGCTATTTCGACGCCGACGGCCAGCGCTTCCACCACCTGATCGACCCGGCGAGCGGGCGCTCGCCCGCCGGCGTTCGCAGCGTGAGCATCCTCGCCGACGATGGCCTGACCTGCGAAGCCCTGTCCAAGGCGGTGTTCATCCTGGGCGTGAACAAGGGCATGCGCCTGATCGATGCGCAGACCAACGTGGACGCGGTGGTGGTGGATGCGCAAGGCGCGCTGCACTATTCGTCCGGCCTCATGGCCCCCAGCGCCAACGCGCGCCATTGAAGCCGCGCGGATGCGATCCCGTTCCCCCTTTCAGGAGACAGCCATGGCCAAGCCTTTGACCCTCGCCCGTTGGGCTGCCGTAAGCGCGCTCTGGGCCGCCCTGGCCGCCTGCACCGGAGCGGCCAGCGACTCGGCCACCGGTGCCATCCAGGGCGACGTGCCCATCGCCTACGCCATGCGCGCCAACACCATCCGCGCCAACCCCACCAACGGCGCACCCAGCGCACCAGGTGGTGACCTCATCGTTCGCGCCAAGGCCTCGCCCAGTGCGGCCGAGCACAACCTCACGGCGCAGTTCACGCAAGGTCTTGGCGACGTATCGGGCCCGGACGTGTCCTACGACGGCAAGAAGATCATCTTCGCGATGAACTGCCCGGCGTCGAACACCGCCACCACGGGCGGCCAGCCGGCGTGCACGGGGCGTTGGAACATCTGGGAATACGACATGAGCGTGGGCGGCCTCACCGGCGGAACCTTTCGCCGGCTCACCAGTTCCAACGGCTCCGACGACGTCGATCCGAGCTACCTTCCCGGGGGCGCGGGCGTGGTCTTCACCTCCAACCGTCAGACCGCCTCCAGCGTGAACCAGGCGCTGGGCCACAGCTACTATGCGCTGGACGAATACGAGCGCGAGCGCGTCTTCAACCTGCACACCATGGCCACCGACGGCAGCCAGGTCCAGCAGATCTCCGTGAACCAGAGCCACGACCGCAGCCCGGTGGTGCGGCCCAACGGCGACATCATGTTCTCGCGCTGGGACCACGTGGGCGGGCGCAACCACTTCAAGATCTTCACCGTGCGGCCCGACGGCACGAACCTGTTCGTGCTCTACGGCGCGCACAGCGACGGCAACAGCTTCCTGCACCCGCGCGACATGGACCCCGCCGGCAAGTACAAGGGATTTCTCTCGACCGATCTGATGCCGCTGTCGCGCACCCACGAGGGCGGCGCGCTGATGTTCATCGACGCGGCCAACTACTCGGAACAGAACACGCCGGTGAACCCGGGCGTTCCCGCTCTGGGCGGACAGCAGCAGGCGATGACCCAGGCGCTGAACTACGACCGCGGGCTGTCGCCGTTCGGACGCGTCACCACGCCCTACCCGCTGTGGGACGGCAGCAACCGCATCCTGCTCGGCTACACGCCCTGCGAAGTCAGCCGCGCCGGCGTGGTCGTGGCCTGCGCCACCCTCACCGCCGCCGAGATCACGCGCCTGAGCGACTCGAATCGGCTGGTGGATGCCGCCCAGGCCGACACGCTGCAGGACAACGTGGCTCCGACCTACGCCATCTACATGTTCGACCCGGCACAACAGACGATGCTGAACATCGCAGCCCCCCCGGCCGGCTTCATGTACACGCATCCGGTGGCGCTGATGGCGCGCGCCGAGCCCAGCGCCTTCAGCCCGACGCTGCCCGATCCGGCGCTGGCGGCCAAGGGACTGGGGCTGCTCGAGGTGCGCAGCGTGTACGACACCGACGGGCTGGGCCGCATGGGCGACGCGGTGCTGAGTGCAGCCGACCTGGCGCCCGGCTGCAGCAGCGCGATTGCCAAGACCACGCCCACCGATGCGCTGGACACGCGGGCGCAGGTGGCCGACCTGCTGCGCATCAAGGACCCGGCGAACGCGGCCTACGGCTGTGCCCCGGCGCGCTTCATACGGGTGGTGCGGGCCATCGCGCCGCCGACGGGCATGACCGGCACCCGCGGCGCCATCGGCAACACCGATTTTGAAATGCAGCAGATCCTGGGCTACGCGCCGATCGAACCCGACGGCTCGTTCAAGCTCACGCTGCCGGCCGACACGCCAATCGCGCTGGCCGTGATCGACGCCCAGGGTCGGGCGTTTCAAACCCACACCAACTGGATCCAGGTGCGCCCGGGCGAGCACCGCACCTGCGACGGCTGCCACAGCCCGCGCCGCGGCGGCGCGCTGAATTCCGGCACCGTGGTGAACACCCAGCCGGCGGCACTGCTGGCGGCGATGGCCGGTGCGCACCAGGCCGGCGAAACCATGGCCGCAACGCGCACCCGGCTCGACCCCACCGCCTTGCTCATCGCGCCGGACCTGCTGTTCACCGACGTCTGGGCCGACACCCGCCAGGCCGGCGTCGCAGCCCGCGCGCCGATCGCGCTTCGCTACAGCGGCAACCTCATCCCCGCCGACGATCTGGCCACGCCGGCGCCGGTGAACGGCATCATCAACTACCCGGATCACATCCAGCCGCTGTGGACGCGCAACCGCGGCCTCGCCACCTGCACCGCCTGCCACACCGACCCGGACAAGCTCGATCTGAGCGGCACCACCTCCGGCACCGGCCGCGTCAATTCATACGAGAAGTTGACGATAGGCAACCCGCTGCTGGATCCGAAGACCGGCTTGCCGCTGACCACGGTCAAGGACGGCGTGCTGGTGATCCAGCGCGGCCCGGCGCGGGTGGACACCATGGCCAGCGAAGGCGACGCATTGGGGCTGGCGCGCAAGAGCCGTCTGATCGAAATCCTTGCAGGCCAGAACCTGATGTCCGCCGCCGACGCGCAGGCCGCCTATCCCAGCCCAGGCGCCTCGGCACCCGACCACGCGCAGCTGCTCAACGCCGCCGAGAAGCGGCTGCTGGCCGAGTGGGTCGACACCGGCAGCAAGTACTACAACGACCCCTTCGCTGCGGGCAACGGCATGAGGACCATCACCGGCCTGAGCCAGGGCGCGTTCACGGCGCAGGTGTTCCCGATACTGCGCGCCAGCTGCGCGGCCTCGTGTCACCAGGCCACGGGCAGCAGCAACTCGCCCGTCCCGCCCGGCACCTCCTTCACCAACAACCATTTCGTGCTGACCGGAGACCCGGTGGGCGACTACAACGTGACGCTGACGATGATCAACAACGCCTGCGTGCCGGCGTCCAACTACCTGCTGAGCAAGCCCTCGACCGTGCCGCACCCGGCCAACGCCGCAGGCAACGCCCCCGCCGTGCTGCCCGCGGGCAGCGCCAACTACAACACCATCGCCGCCTGGATCGCCACCGGATGCTGAACCGAATGAACTGCTTGCGCCTGAGCCTGTCGGCCGTACTGATCGCCGCGCTGTCGGCCTGCGGCGGCGGCTCGAATCCGCTGGGCAACCCGGCGCTGGTGAAGAACCCGGCGCTCAGCGGCGGACAAAACCTCTCGTTTGTGTATTTCCAGAAATGCATCAACCCGATCTTTCTGACGCTGCTGCCCACGCCCGGCAGCGCCACCGGCGCGACCAACAGTTGCGCCAGCACCGGCTGCCACAACTCTCTCACCGGCGCCGGCGGCGCCTTTCGCATCGTGCCCGGCGCGCAGCCAGTGGACCTGAGCCTGGCCTCGAACACGCCCGACGTGATCCGCACCAGCGACATGTACAAGAACTTCTACACCGCCCAGAGCGAGACCGTGCTCGGCGACATAGCGCAAAGCCGATTGTTGAACAAGCCTTTGCTCCAGGGTGTGCTGCATGGCGGTGGCCTGATCTTCGCCGGCGCCACCGACCCGAACGTGCTGCTGCTCCAGTACTGGATTTCGCACCCGATGCCCGCCGGACAGGACGAGTTCAGCAGCGCGGCCAACGCCATGTTCACGCCAACCGATTCGGTCACTGGAACCTGCAACACGCTATGAGGCCCATCAACATGAAACGCCATCGCGGTATGGCCGCACTACGCAGCGCCATCGCCAGCCTGTTCGCTGTCGCCGCCCTGCTGTCGCTGAGCAGCTCGCTGGCGCACGCCGCAGACGACGCGTCCCAGGTGACCGAGCGCCTGCAGATCACCGACCCCTATGTCGAGCTGCGCACCGGCCCGGGCCGCGGCTTTCCGGTGTTCTTTGTGGAGCCGCGCGCGCGCTGGATCGCGATCGAGCTGCGCCACACCGACTGGTACCGGGTTCGCACCGATGGCGGGCAGGTGGGCTGGGTGCAGCGCGAGCAGTTGCGCAGCACGCTCGCCGCGGCAGGTGAAGTCCAGCCGTTTCGCGACCTGGTGCTGGACGATTATCTGAGCCGGCGCGCGCAGCTCGGTGTGGCCTGGGGGCGTTTCAATTCAGAGCCCATGCTCAAGATGTGGGGCAGCTATCGACTTTCGGAAACGCTCACCCTCGAGGGAACGCTGGGCCAGGTGCAAGGGGCTTTCGCCGGCACCAATCTGTGGCACGTGAACCTCGTGTCCGACCCCTGGTCGGACCGACGCTTCTCGCCTTTCTTCAGCATCGGCGTGGGCAAGCTGAAAAACTTCCCCAACGCCAGCCTGGTGGGCGCAAACCTGAGCAGCGCGAACCTGGCCAACGCCAGCCTGGGCGCGCGCTACTACCTGAGCGAGCGCTTCGTGCTGCGCGCCGACTACACGCTGTACACCGTTTCGGTCTCCGACACCCGCACCTCGACGTTCCGCGCGCCGACCGCGGGCCTATCGTTTTTCTTCTGACGCACCACCATGAAAACAAAGCCCCTTTGCCACGCCATCGTCCTCGCCGCACTCGGCGCATCGTGCTTCGGCGCGGCCGCAGCCGATGCGCCCGCCACCACCGATCAGGTGGTGCTGCCCCAGGTCGACCGGCGCGACGTGCGCGTGCCGCGCTTCCCAACCAACGACTTCGAGATTGGCGCCTTCGCCGGCAGCTATTCCACACAGAACTTCGGCTCCAGCCCGGTCGTCGGCCTGCGCCTGGGTTACCACATCAGCGAGGATTTTTTCGTCGAGGGCGCGCTTGCGCAAACCAAGGTCAGCGACGCCACGTTTCGCCAGGTGCTGCCCGGCGGCATCTTCCCCGGCACGACCGAGAAGCTGAGCTACTACAACCTGTCGGTGGGCTACAACGTGCTGCCCGGCGAGGTGTTCGTCGGCAGCAAGAACGCCAAGCCGATGGCCTTCTACCTCATCGGCGGCGTGGGCAGCACCTCGTTCAATCGGCAGCGCCAGTCCACCTTCAACCTGGGCGCGGGTCTGCGCGTCTACCTCAACGACCGCTTTGCGCTTCAGTTGGACGTGCGCGACCACATGTTCTCGCTCGATCTGTTGGGCAAGCGCCAGAGCACGCAAAACCCCGAGCTGACCGCCGGCATCACGACCTCGTTCTGAGAAGCATGCGGGACATGAAAAACCTTCCACTCTCATCCGTCCAGCTTACGCGCCGCGGCGTCCTGCGCCAGGCCGCGACCGCTCTGCTGCTGGGCTCGGGCGCCGCACTGCAGGCGGCGGCGCTGCAGGCGAGCGCGCCGGACTTCACGCTGCGCAGCGTCGACGGCCCGAACCTGCGGCTGCAGGAACAACGCGGACGCGTCGTGATGCTGAATTTCTGGGCCACCTGGTGCGGCCCCTGTCGCGAGGAAATGCCGCAGCTGAACAAGCTCTACGCCAAATACCGCGCCTCCGGTTTCGTGCTGCTGGGCGTGAACGTCGACGACGACGCGCGCCATGCGGCCGACGTGGCCAAGCGCATGGGCGTGGCGTTCCCTGTGCTGCTGGACACGGACAAGGCCGTCACCACCCTGTATGCCGTGAGCACCATGCCTTCGACCCTGCTGATCGACCGCGACGGCCGCGTGCGCTATCTGCACCGCGGCTACCACGCGGGCTATGAAGACGAATACGACCGACAGATACGGGAGCTGCTGCGATGAGGAATGCCCTCCGATGGACTGCCTTCATGCTCGCCGCCATGCTGCTTGGCGCGTGTTCGACCCAACCCTGGGTCAAGCCCTACGAGCGCGAACGCCTGGCCGATCCGGTCATGAACGCCGGACGCAACACGCTGGCGCAAAGAGACATCACGCATGCCCGCGAAGTGCGTGAAGGTGCGCGCGGCGCCACCGGTGTACAAGGAGGCGGCTGTGGTTGCAACTAGAGCGCGAAGCGACAACAGATACGCCAGCCTTTTCAAGCGCCTGCTGGCGCTGTTGGGTGGCGTGCTCGCAGCCAACGGTGCGCGCGCCGTCGACCTGCCCGCCGACCAGGCCGAAGTGCTGTACCACTCGTATGACGGTGGCGGCGTGGTCGCCAGCGGTCCGGCCTTGCTGGTGCGCAAGCGCCTGGCCGACACCGTATCGCTGTCGGCGAGCTACTACGTCGATGCGGTCAGCAACGCGTCCATCGACGTGGTCACGACGGCCAGCCCCTATCGCGAGAAGCGCAACGAAGTCACGCTCGGCGCCGACTACGTTTACCGCGACTCGCTGATCTCGCTCACCACATCGAGCAGCCGCGAGCCCGACTACAGCGCGAACCGCGTCGGCCTGGACATCAGCCAGGAAACCTTCGGCGGCATGACGACCGTGAGCATGGGTTTCACCGCCGGCGCCGACACCGTGCGCAAGCACAATGCGCCTGAGTTCCACGACAGCGCCAACCACTGGCAGTACCGCGTGGGCGTGTCGCAGATCCTGAGCAAGCAGTGGATTGCCAGCGTCAATGTCGAGGCGCTGGCGGACGCGGGATTTCTTGGCAGCCCGTATCGCGTGGCGCGCGTCTTCGGCTCCGCCGTTGCTGAAAACGACCCGCGCACGCGCTCGGCGCGCGCCATCCGATTCGGCACCGTCGGCGACCTGGGGTCGGACGACGCCGTGCATGCCGACTACCGCTATTACTGGGACACCTGGGGCATCAAGGCGAACACCGTCGAGCTCGGCTACAGCCGCTACTTCGGCGGCAAGCGGTGGCTGGCCGACAGCTTCGTGCGCTACTACAAGCAGCAGCACGCGCTGTTCTACAGCGACAACGCACAGGCGCAGACCAGCTACGTGTCGCGCAACCGGCAGCTGGGCAGCTTCACCAGCCCCAGCCTGGGCGCGACGCTGAGCTACAGCTTGCGCAAGGTGCCGGGAAGCTACGACGCCCAGCTCATCGGCTCGTACCAGTACGTGCATTTCAGCTACAGCGACTTCACCGACATCCGCACCGGCAGCCTCTACAGCTACAGCGCCAACGTGCTGCAGTTGAATCTGAGCGCCACTTTCTAGAGAGTTAAACCATGTTTCATCGATACCGGAATGGGATGGCTGGCGTGTGCCTGGCCTTGTGCCTGTGCAGCGCCTGGGGCGCTGACGCGGTCAGCACCGCAAAGGCTGCGGTACCACCTGTGGCGGCAGCGAGCGCGCCGCTGGACGCTCGCATCCAGGACGTCAAGAGCGAGGTGATCCAGCTCAATCGCGACCTGCTGGTGCTGGAAGAAGAACTGCTGTTCCCGGCGAACACACAGGTGGCGGTGTTCGTCTCGATGGATGTGGGCAAGATGTTCGAGCTCGATTCGGTGCAGGTCAAGCTGGACGACAAGCTGGTGGCCAGCTACCTCTACACGCCGCTGGAAGTGCAGGCGCTGCACCGCGGCGGCGTGCAGCGCGTCTATCTGGGCAACCTGCGCACGGGCACGCACGAGCTGGTGGCCTTGTTCACCGGCAAGGGCCCGCACGAGCGCGACTACCAGCGTGGCACGACGCTCAAGTTCGACAAGGACACGCAGGCCAAGTTCATCGAACTGCGCATCCGCGACTCCTCGGCCAAGCTGCAGCCCGAGTTCGACGTCAAGCTCTGGCAGTAGGCGCGCATGATCCTGAACCGATTCGCTCGCGTGAAGTTGCGCCGCTGCGCGCTGGCAGCAGCGGCGGCGTTGGCGCTCGCAGGCGCAGCCGCGGCCGACGAACCCTTGCGCGAGATCCGGGACCCGCATTACGGCGACACGCTGTTTCACTATTTTCAGGACCACTACTTCACCGCGCTCACGACGCTGATGGTGTCGCAGCACTTCGGCCGGGTGGCGCACCATGCGGACGAGGCTGAGGTGCTGCGCGGCGGCCTGCTTTTGTCCTATGGCTTGCAGCGCGAGGCCGGCGCCATTTTTGAAAAGCTCATCGACCAGGGCGCCTCGGCTGCCGTGCGCGACCGGGCCTGGTATTACCTGGCCAAGATCGCGTACCAGCGCGGCTACCTGGAGCAGGCGCAGCAGGCGATCGGCCGCATCCAGAACCCTCTGCCCGCTCCACTGCAGGAAGACCGCGTGCTGCTGCAGGCGAATGTGCTGATGGCGCGCGCCGATTACGCAGGCGCGACCGCCTTGCTCGAGGGCGTGGACGGCAAGGCGCCGAGTGCGCGCTTTGCACTCTTCAACCTGGGCGTGGCGCTGATCAAGGCCGGCGACGCGACGCGTGGCACGGCCGTGCTCAACGCGCTGGGTCAGCAGACAGCGCAAGACGAGGAAATGCGCAGCCTGCGCGACCGCGCCAATGTGGCGCTGGGTTTTTCCGCGCTGAACGAAAAGCAGCCGCTGGCGGCGCGCGCCTACCTGCAGCGCGTGCGTCTGCAGGGCCAGCAGGCGAACAAGGCGCTGCTCGGTCTGGGTTGGTCGAGCGCGGCGTTGCAGGAGCCGCGGCAGGCGCTTGTTCCATGGGGCGAACTGGCGCAGCGCAGCAGCAGCGATTCAGCCGCACTCGAGGCGCAAATCGCCCTGCCCACTGCCTGGGCCGAGTTGGGCGAGTACGGCCAGGCACTGGAGCGCTACCAAGCGGCCATCAGTTCATTCGAACGCGAGAACCTCGCGCTCGACGAGTCGATCACTTCGATCCGCTCCGGCAGCCTGGTGGACAGCCTGATCGAGCACAACCCCGGCGACGAGATGGGCTGGTTCTGGAGCGTGCGCGAGTTGCCCGCCGTGCCGCACCCCGATCATCTGCTGCAGCTGCTGGCGCAGAACGAATTTCAGGAAGCGCTGAAGAACTACCGCGACCTGCGCTATCTCGCGCGCAATCTTGATGCCTGGCGCGAGAAGATCTCGGTCTTCAGCGACATGCTGGCGACCCGGCGAAAGGCCTTTGCCGAGCGCCTGCCGCGGGTGCAGGCCGAGGTCAAGACCAGCGCGATGGCGGCCCTGCGCCAGCGCCGCGACAGCGTCGCCTCTGAGGTCGCGCGCGGTGCGGGCGCGGGAGAGCCCGCTGTCTTCGCCGATGCCCGTCAGCTCGATCTGCTGCAGCGCGTGGCGAGCGCCCAGGCCACGGTCGCAGGGTCCGACCCCGAGCTCGAGCCCTACCGCGAACGCATACGCCTGGCCGCGGGCGCCCTCAGCTGGCAGCTGGCACAAGACACGCCGCAGCGCATCTGGAATGCACAAAAGGAGTTGCGGGCCGTGGACGCGCAGTTGCTCCAGGCACAACAGCGTGACGCCGCCCTGACACTGGCGCAGCGCGACGAGCCCGTGCGTTTCGACGCCTTCGAGCGCCGCATCGCAGCGCTCGACCCCTTGTTGCAAACCATGGCTTTGAGCGTCGCAGCGCTGACCACGGAACAGCGCACTGCCGTGCAGGAACTGGCCGTGGCCGAGCTGCTGCAGCAAAAGCAGCGCCTCGCGGCCTACTCGGCACTGGCACGCTTCGCCCTCGCGCAGCTGTACGACCGTGCCAGCGCCCAACCGGAGGCACCGCATGCTGCGACGCCCTAGCAGCCTGGCCGCGCTGTGCCTGCTCACGGCCTGCGCCAGCCAGCAACAAGGAACGCCCGACAACGAGCCCACGCTGGCCAGCCTGAGCGCGCGCCCGCTGGCGAGCACCAGCGCGACTCCGGTGCGCGCCGACGAAGCGCAGGCGATCGCGGCCTACACCCGGTTTCTCGAGATCGCGCCGCAGGCGCCACAGCGCGCGGAAGCGATGCGGCGCATCGGCGACCTCGAGATGGACCTGGCCGACAAGCGCGCAGGCACAGGCGAGGCGCTGCAGGCCGCCGACTACCGCGCCGCGATCAAGCGCTACCAGGACTTTCTCAAGACCTATCCCACGGATCCGGCCAACGACCGAGTGCTGTATCAGCTGGCACGCGCCCACGATCAGGGCGGCGAGTTGGAACTGGCACTGCAGACGCTGGACCGGCTGGTGAAGGAGTACCCCGCCACCGCGCTGCGCGACGAGGCGCAGTTTCGCCGCGGCGAGCTGCTGTTCGCGGCCCGCAACTACCCCGGCGCCGAGAACGCCTATGCCACGGTGCTGGCCTCCGGTGTGGCCGGCCCCTACTACGACCGCGCCCTGTACATGCACGGCTGGTCGCAGTTCAAACAGGGACGACTCGACGACGCGCTGCATTCCTTCTTCGGTGTGCTGGACCTGAAATTGGGTGGACGCAACAGCGACGCTCCGCTGGAGAGCCTGACGGGCCTGTCGCGCGCCGAGCGGGAACTGGTCGAGGACACCTTTCGCGTCACCAGTCTGAGCCTGGCCAACCTGCAGGGTGCCGACGCCATTGCGGCGTACATCGACTCGCCCGCGCGTCGCGGCTACGAGTTTCGCGTGTACCAGGAACTCGGCGAGCTCTACCTCAAACAGGAACGCGTGAAAGACACGGCCGACACCTTCGGCCTGTTCGCGCACCGCAACCCGCTGCATGCCCAGGCGCCGATATTGCAAGCCCGTGTGATCAGCATCTACGAACAAAACGGATTCCCCCAACTGGCGCTTCAAGCCAAGAAGGACTACGTCGCGCACTACGGGGCAGCAGGCGAGTTCCGGCGTGCGAATCCGCAAGGCTGGGAAGCGGCGCAACCGCTGGTCAAGACTCACCTGGCCGAACTGGCGCGCTACTACCACGCCAGCGCGCAAAAGAGCCGGGCGACAGCCGACTATCAGGAGGCGGTGCACTGGTATCGCACTTACCTGGAGGAATTTCCGACGGACCCGCAGGCAGCGCAAAACAACTTCCTGCTGGCCGAACTGCTGTTCGAAGACGCGCGCTATGCAGAGGCCACCGTCGAATACGAAAAGACGGCTTACCAGTATCCGGCCCACGAGCGCGGCGCGGACGCCGGCTACGCGGCCCTGCTCAGTCTGGCGCAGCAGCGCAAGCAGCCCCAGGCCGATGCGGTGGCGCTGCAGCGTGCCGGTGTGGACAGCGCGCTGCGCTTTGCCAGGACCTTCCCCGGTGACGCACGCGTGGCATCGGTGTTGGCTGACGCCGCCGACACGCTTTATCGCCTGCACGAAAGCGATCAGGCGCTCGCCGTGGCGCAACAGTTGCTGGACCTGCCCTCGCGCGCCACCGACGCCCAGCGCCGTGTCGCCTGGACTGTGCTCGCGCATGTGGCGTTCGAGCGCGGCGCCTTTGCTCGCGCTGAAGCCGCCTACACCGAGGTGCTGCAACTCACACCACCGAACGACGCGGCGCGCAATGAGCTGGTGGAACGCCAGGCGGCGTCGATCTACAAACAGGGCGAGCAGCTCCGCGCCGATGGCAAGCTGCCCGAGGCCGTGACCACTTTCCAGCGCGTCGCCAGCGTGGCGCCACTCTCTTCGGTGCGGGCCAGCGCACAGTACGACGCGGCCGCCGCGCTGCTGGCGCTCAAGGACTGGGCGGCTGCGGCACGACAGCTGGAAGATTTCCGCCAGCGCTTTCCCGGCCACGCACTGCAAGCCGAGGTCGGGCCGAAGCTGGCGCTGGCCTACACCGAGCAGGCGCAATGGGCCAGCGCGGCGGGCGAGTTCGAGCGCATCGCCGCAAGCGCCAAGGACTTGACCCTGGCGCGCGACTCACTCTGGCAGGCGGCCGAGTTTTATGACAAGGCCGGCTCGCGCGCCGCTGCGCAAAAGTCCTATGAGCGCTACCTGGTGCAAAACCCCAAGCCGCTGACGCCGGCGCTGGAGGCGCGATATCGGCTGGCGCGTATCGCAAAGGACAGCGGCAATGCTGCGCGTGAATTGGCGCTGATGAAGGAGATCTTCAACGCCGACCAGAACGGCGGCGCCGAGCGCAGCGATCGCAGCCGCTATCTGGGCGCCAATGCCGCACTGGCGTTGGCGGAACCGGTGGCGCAGGCCTACCGCACGATCGCGCTCAAGGAGCCGCTGCAAAAGCAGCTCAAGCTCAAGAAGGCCAAGATGCAGGAGACGCTCAAGGCCTACGCCGTGGCCAGCGACTATGGCGTGGCCGATGTGGTCACTGCCGCCACCTTCCAGAGCGCCACGGTGTACCGCGATTTCGGCAAGGCGCTGATGAATTCAGAGCGGCCGAAGAAGCTGAAGAAACTGGAGCTCGAGCAGTACAACGTGATGCTCGAAGAGCAAGCCTTTCCGTTCGAGGAAAAGGCCACCGAGCTGCACCAGCTCAACGCCCGTCTCGCCACCCAGGGCATTTACGACGCCTGGGTCAAGCGCAGTTTCGACGCGCTGCGCGAATTGCTGCCGGTGCGTTATGGCAAGAGCGAGCGCGTCGATGAAAGCAGCCTGACACGCTCCGCGCTTGAGCTGGAAAAGGCCGCGGAGCAGACGCCGCAACAAGCCGGCGCACTGAACCAGCTGGCGGTGGCCTACCGGCGCAACGGCCAGTTCGCCCAGGCGCGCGCCGCCTATGAGCGTGCGATGGCGCTGGACCCCAACGATGCCGCGACCTACTTGAATTTCGGCGTCCTGAACGACCTCTATCTGGGCCAGCCCAAGAGCGCGCAGGAGCAATTTGAGCATTACCTGGCATTGACGCCAGCGGGCGACGCCGTGGTGGCCAAATGGGTCGCCGAACTCAAAACGCGCAAGCCCGAAGCCGCCACCGCCGCCGGCAGCAGCGACAGCGCCAAGGAGAAACCATGACATCTGCACGCCTCATACTGGCGAGCGCCGCCGTTTGCTGTGCCGTGTCGGCACTGGCGCAGGACCGCGCCGACGTGGACCGCACCCAGATCATCGGCAACCGCGAGCTGCCCAAGGTGCTCTACATCGTGCCCTGGAAGAAACCCTTGCCAGGCGACCTCGCGGGTCGTCCGCTGATCAGCGTGCTCGACGAGGCACTGGCGCCGGTCGACCGCGACGTATTCCGCCGCCAATTGCAGTACGCAGCGCTCGCCAAGTCCTCATCGACAAGCACGTCTGCCTTGCCACCCTCGCCGGTCGTTTCGCCTGCGCCGACTGCGCCGCCGGCAGCCAAGTAGTTATTTCAACCCACCCAGCTTTTATTACCGGAGACACCCAGCATGAACACCCTCAACACAGCCATCAAGTTCTTCCAGGATTGCGGTTTCTTCATCTACCCCAGTCTGCTCATCATGGCGCTGGGCGTGACAATCGCGATCGAGCGTTTCATCTTCCTCACCAAGGCGCGCACGCAAAACCGCACGATCTGGACCAAGGTGCTGCCAATGCTGCAAAAGGGCCAGTTCAAGGAGGTGCAGGGCATCACGTCAGCGTCGGACGCGGCGATCGGCAAGATCGTCAACAACGGTCTGCTGCGCATGCAAAGCCCCGGGCGCCGCGAGGACTACGACGCCGCCATGGAAGAGGGCATGATGGAGATCGTGCCGCGCCTGGAGAAGCGCACGCACTACATCGCCACCTTCGCCAACGTGATCACCCTGGTGGGTCTGCTGGGCACCATCATCGGCCTGATCAAGGGCTTCACCGCGGTGTCGCAGGTCAACCCCGCGGAGAAGGCCGAGATGCTCTCCGCCAGTATTTCCATCGCCATGAACAACACCGCGTTCGCGCTCATGGTGGCGATTCCGTTCCTGCTGATCCATTCCTTCCTTCAAGCCATGACGGCCGAGATCGTGGACGGACTGGAAGCCGCGAAGATCAGTTTCCTGAACCTGGTGCAGCGCCTGCGCAGCGAGCAGGCCAACGCCTCCGGAACCGGACACTGAGGCTTCATCATGCGCGTCCGACGTCTTCGCAAAGAGGCGGCCCACCTCGAGATCACCGCCTTCATCAACCTGATCGTGGTGCTGGTGCCATTCCTGCTGTCGACCGCCGTGTTCACGCGGCTGGCGGTGATCGACCTGACGCTGCCGGCGCAGTCGTCCGAAAAGATTGAAAAACTCAGCGGCGCGAATCTGCAACTGGAAGTGGTCGTGCGGCAGGAGGCGCTGGAGGTCAGCGACCGCATCGGCGGTCTGATCGAGCGCATTCCCGCCACCGCCACCGGTCCGGACGTGCGCGCGCTGCACGCGCTGATCGAGCAGATCAAGACCAAGTTTCCGGACAAGCTCGACGCCACCGTGCTGGCCGAACCCAACACCCCGTACGACACGCTGGTGCAGGTGATGGACGCGATCCGCGCTGGCCACATGGCACAGGGCGCGACCGTGGTGCGCTCCGAGCTGTTCCCCAACATTTCGATTGGCGACGCGCCGCTGCGCGCTCCCAAACCCGCGCCATGAAACTCACGCCATTGCAAAAACGCGCCGAGCGCCGCAGCCGCAACCAGACCATGGTGGACATGAACCTGGTGTCGCTGATCGACGTGTTCACGATCCTGATCTTCTTCCTGCTCTCCAACTCCGGCGGCGTCGAAACGCTGCCCAGCCCGAAATCCGTGCGGCTGCCCGAGTCGGTGGCGCAGACCAGCCCGCGCGACACCGTGGTCGTGGTCGTGAGCGCACAGGAGATCTCCGTGGACGGGCGCCGCGTGGCGCTGGTGGCCGACGTGCTCGCCGCCGACAGCGACCTGATCGCGCCGCTCAAGGACGAGCTCGATCTGCTCGCCAGCCGCCAGGTGCTGCGCAAGGAAAACGAGGCCCAGAGCAAGCGCCTCACCATCATGGGCGACAAGGACATTCCCTACCGCCTGCTGCGCAAGATCATGGTCACCAGCGCCCGCGCCAACTTCAGCGACGTGTCGTTCGCCGTGCGCCAGAGGTTTGAGTCATGAGCAGTATTGCCATGGTCTCGTTTCGTGCGCCGTTGCTGCCGTGGACGGTTTCACCCGACGACGAGCTGCGCTTCCGGCGCATTTCGCAGCGGGTGCTGATCACCTGCGCGCTGCTGTTCATCGCCCTGCCCTGGCTGCCGGTGACGCCGCCGGACCGCTCGCAACCGCAGGAATTGCCCGAGCGCCTGGCCAAGCTGGTGCTGGAACGAGAGCCGGTTCCTCCGCCCGTCAAGCCGGTCGAACCGGTGAAGCCGGCGAGCGACGACGCCACGAAGAAAGGGCCCACCAAAGTCGCCAAGGACAAGGAAGTGCCGATACCCGAAGCGCGGCAACCGGTGCCAAACAAGCCGCCAGGCGAGGTGGCAGCGGCACGGCGTAAAGTCGCCGGCGTGGGCCTGCTCGCGATGAAGGATGACCTGGCCGAACTGCACGGCGCACCTGTCGCGGTGCAGCTCAAGCAGGACATCAAACAGGGTCCGGGCGTAGGCACGGGGGTTGGCGTGGGCGTGGGTGCGGGCACCGACCCCGGCGTGCCGACGCGCGCCCTGATCACCTCCAACGCCACCGGCGGCAGCGGCGGCATCAACACCGCCGGCTTCAGCCGCAACACCGGCGGCGGCGGCCTGGCCGGGCGCTCCACCACGCTGGTCGAAGGCGTGATCGGAGGCGGTGGTGGTGGTGGTGCAGGCGGCGGCGGAGCGCGCGGCCGGGGTGACGGCACCGGCAGCGGCATCGCCGGCGGCGCGGGCGGCACGGTGAAGCGCAGCGGCACGGGCAAGGCCTCGCGCTCGATCGAAGACATCAAGCTGGTGTTCGAGCGCAACAAGGGCGCGATCTACGCCATCTACAACCGCGCGCTGCGCGAGGAGCCGGGCCTGCAGGGCAAGGTCGTGCTCAAACTCACGATTGCGCCGTCCGGCGCGGTGGTCGACTGCCGCATCGAGGCCAGCGAACTGCACACACCCGAACTCGAAGCCAAACTGCTGGCGCGCATCCGGCAGTTCGACTTCGGCGCCAAGGACGTGGAGCAGATGATCGTGACCTGGCCCGTGGACTTCCTGCCATCGTAGACCCGTGCGCCGGTTTGACAGCACCAGCGGCATCGCGGCGACAGGCCGCGGCGCTCAGGCGGTTGCATGGCGGTGACGTCTTGTCCACGAACCCGTTCCGGGTCCGTCTGTCCGAACATATGGATCAGAAAATCACGTGCGGCCAAGGCCCGAGCTGAATCCTCTCGGGCCTGAAGCCCCAGCACGAAAGCGACGGCGGCAGTCATGGCCTTGAGCGCAAACCTGCCCTATTGCCAGTCCGCCGAAAGAACACCTCTGCTCAATCTGAGCCAGGGCAGGATCAGCCTGCCCGCATCGGTGGATTTCAGTGCCCTTGCAGGACGGTACGTAAACAGACCGGAAAGCCGGTCGATCGCGATGGAATGGATTTCCCCGGATCGCAAGGGAGACATCTCATTGGGCATGGCTGCCGGCGCCGGATGACGCAGCACAGTAAGATCGCTTCCAGAGACAATGAACCCGTAACTCAGGTCCAGTGCATGCCAATTTCGTCTGATATCCAGCCCCTATCCCGACAGAGTGCGCTCGACGCTTCGGAACCGCGCATTGCGCGCCAGCCCATTGTCGATCAGCGCCAGGTGGTGGTCGGCTACGAGTTGTATGACCGCGCCTACGCCGCAGGCGAACACACGTCAGATAGCGACGCCGCGCTGCTCGTCACCCTGCTTTCACTGGTGGATGCCACAGGCTTGACCGACAGAAAGACCATATTCATCAACTGCACGCACCACAGTCTGGACAGCGACCACCTGGAGATCGTTCAGTCCAGCCGGGTGGTGCTGGAGGTTCCAACGCTGCACGGCGGCGACAGGGATCTGATCCGCGCCCGCCTGCCGGTACTGACGGATCTGCGCCGGCGCAGTTTTCGACTGGCGCTGGGCCACACGGTGCTCACCCCTGGGTACGAAGAATGGCTCGCGCTGGCCAGCTACATCAAGATCGACATGACCCAGGTCAGCACCGACCAGCTCGCACCGATGCTGCGGTTTGCGCGCATGCACAGTGGCGCGGAAATCATCGCTGAAAAAGTCGAGACCGAGCAGACCTGCGAAGCGCTGCTGCGACTGGGTGTTCGGCTGTTCCAGGGCCACTGGTTTGCGACGCCCGTGATCCTGCCAACGCACAAGGTCAGGCCGGCGCAGGCCAACATCCTGCAGCTCATCAACCTGGTGCAGAAGCAGGCCGAAGTGAGCGACATTGAAGAGGTGCTCAAGCGCGACCCGACACTGTCCTTCACCATGCTGCGCTACCTCAACGCCTCGGGTTTTTGGCTCAGCGCCAAGGTCACGTCCTTTCGCCACGCGGTGATGATGCTCGGCATGAAACGGCTTTTCCGCTGGAGTGCGCTGCTGATGGCGACCTCGCGCTCGGGCGAGGTCGGTCCGGCCGTCGGCGCCACGGCCGTGGTGCGCGGGCGTCTGATGGAGCTGCTTGCAGCCGACCTGTTGAGCGTCGAAGAGCGTGACAACGCCTTCGTCGTGGGCATCTTTTCGCTGCTGGACACGATGCTGGGCATGCCCATGAAGGAAGCGCTCGACGGTCTGGCCTTGCCCGAATCCATCACCGACGCTCTGCTCCACAAGAAGGGGTTGTTCGCACCCTTGCTGACCTTGGCTCAGGCCTGCGAATCGGGCGACGAAGGGAGTTTCAAACAGGCCGCCCATGTTTTGAAATTGTCGGACCGGCAGATCAATGAGGCGCACCTTGAGGCCTTGAATTGGGCCGAAACCCTGGGCGAATGAGGCCGCGCAGCATGCACATCAACCACCCACCCGACCAAGGCCCGACCAGCGCCCCCTACCCGCAATTGGCCATGGGCCCGAACCGGGCAAAGCTGCTGGTGGTGGACGATCAGCCCATCAACATCCAGGTCATGCACCAGTTGTTCGGGGCCGATTGCCAGGTTTTCATGGCCACCAACGGGGCCCGCGCGCTGAGCGTTTGCAAGGACAAACGACCCGACCTGGTGCTACTGGACGTGGTGATGCCCGACATGGACGGTTTTGAGGTTTGCAGGCGGCTCAAGGCGGACGAGGCCACGCGCGACATTCCCGTCATCTTCGTGACCGCACACAACGACGCGGCCCAGGAAACGCAGGGGCTGGAGATGGGCGCCGTCGACTTCATCTCGAAACCGATCAACCCGGCCGTGGTTCGGGCCCGGGTCAAGACGCACCTCACGCTCAAATTCCAGTCTGACCTGATGCGCCGACTGGTGTTTCTGGACGGGCTCACGGGCGTCTACAACCGGCGCTATTTCGACCAGCAGTTGGTCACGGAAATGGCTCGGTCAGCGCGCTCGGGTGCGCCACTGGCGCTGATCATGCTGGATGTCGATTTCTTCAAGCGTTATAACGACCGCTACGGCCATCAGGCGGGTGACGACTGTCTGCGCACGATCGCACTCACCTTGAAGGATTGCCTGCGCCGACCGGCCGACGTGGTGGCGCGCTACGGCGGGGAAGAGTTCTCCTGCATCCTGGCGGAAACGGGTTTTGACGCGGCGCTGGCGATAGCGTGCGAACTGGAGCAGCGGGTGCGAGAAAGGAACATGGCGCACGATGCCTCGGATGCGGCTTCGGTCGTGACCATCAGCCTGGGCGTCGCCAGTGCCGGCGGCCTGGCGTGCCGCGACGCCAGCGAACTGATCGCTCAGGCCGATGCCCAAATGTATCGCGCCAAGACCGAGGGCCGGGGCCGCGCCTGCGGCATCGATCTGAATCCCTGAAACCTCAGGCGAATGCGGCATCGCCGTGGTCGTGCAGGACGCCGCGATAGGCGCCGCAGCCGATCAGCAGGTCAGACTGCAGCGGCATCACATAGGACGATTTGCCGCGCACCTGGCCGCTGTCCGGGTGGGTGAAGTTGTATTCGATCCAGCCGCCCCCCTGGTCGGCGCGTTCCCAGGCGTCTTCCAGCACCTGCTGTGTGTCGTCCACGCCCGACACGTCGAGCAAGCTGGTCCCGACCTTCTGCAATTCGGTCCCCATGACCTCGTAGACGCCCTCGCGATCGAAAACGAACACATACAGGTCGCGGTCGACGAAGCCGCCCCGCGGGTCCTGCAATTGCGCCCTGGCCTGCTCCAGACCGACGGTGTGCACCAGCGCACAGGCCCGCTCGGCCATGACCTTGGCCTCGTCCGCCGTGCCTTGGCGCAACTGGATGTGGGTGACGGCGTCTTCAAGCTGGCTGGAGCGCTGCATCAAGCGGCTGGAGCGGTGTGATGTGCGCTCCACCAGGCCGGAGTTTTCGATCGTGACCGTGTCCAGATCGCCCACGGCCCGCACCACCTCGGCCAGCGAAATGCTTTGCTTGATGCTGCCCTCGGCCAGGCTTTCCACGTTCTGCGCAATCTCGCTGATACCCGTGACCAGGCTGCTCATCAACTGGTTCACCGCTTCGATCTCGGTGACTGTGCTGCCCACGCGTTGCGCCGAATCGGCAATCAGCGCGCGCACCTCGCTGGCCGCGCTCTGGCTGCGCCTGGCCAGCGTGCGCACCTCGGACGCGACCACCGCAAAGCCCTTGCCCTGCTCTCCGGCGCGCGCGGCCTCGACGGCGGCGTTGAGCGCCAGCAGATTGGTCTGAAAGGCGATACCGTCGATGGTTCCGATGATGTCGCTCATGCGGTCGGAAGTGGTCTTGAGCGCCGCCATGCCGCCCACGGTCTGCCCCATCAGCGTGCTCGCCTGGCCGGCCTCCTTGTGCAGGCTTTCGGTCATCAGGCTGACCTCCTGCGCCGCCTCGGAATTGCGCGCCACGGTGTCGCTCACGACGCCCACGCTGGAGGTCGCTCCCTGCAGGCTGGTGGCCTGCGACTGGGTGCGCTGCGACAGCAGATGACCGTCCTCCACCAGCAGGCCGCCCACGTGCGTCACCATGGCGGAGGCACTGCGCACGTCGGCCACCAGGGCCGACAGCACCTCCAGCATGGCCTCGAATTCCCTGCCGATTTCGGCCAGTTCGTCGCTTCCCTGAACATCCACGGTCGTCGCAAGGTTGCCCCTGGTGCCTTCCTTGAGCGCGGCGTGCAGGATCGCCATGTTGTTCAAGGTGGCGACGGCAAAACCCAGCATCAGGTAGACCACCAGCAGCAGACCGATGACAGAGCAACCGCCCAGCGCGACAAATCGCCACAGCGCCGCGCGCTCACGTGCCTGCAGTTGCTGCAGCAGGGAGCGTGCCGCATCGGAGCGAAAAGCCCTCCCGGCCTGTAACAGCCTGTCGCCCGCGTGCATCAGTTCGCGTCCCTGCACAGCGCTGATCTCGCCGCTGCCGGCGCTACGGGCCAGCGCCGAAAGATCCCGCGTGGCGCCCAACGCTGCGCGTGCGGGTGCGATCAGCTCACGCTCGCCGGCGCGCTCCATCGCTTCCAGGTTCCCGAGCAAGTCCGCGGTGCTGGCGTTGAACAGCTGCTCCAGCGCGGCGGCGTGAACGGGCCGGACGGCGGACTGCGCCAGTGCGGCAGCACCCGCATAGCGCGTCTGGTGCACCAGGTCGACCCAGTTCAGCCCGCGCGCGAACAGCAAGTCCTGCAGGAAATACGTGGCGGCAACCGGATCCAGCACCAGGCCCGAAGTTTCACCCGCGTACTTGGCCATGCGGCGCAGCCCCTCGGCGCTGCGTTGGTGCAGTTCTGCCAAACCGTTCTGATCCAGGCCTGGCGCATCCGACCTGAGCGTTTGCAGGTCGGCGCGCAGAGTCGACCAGGCCGCAAAGAGATCGAGCTCGGGATGCGCGGCCACGTCCGCGTCCAGCGCGTCCATGGACGCTGCCATCGTCTGCAGGGTTTGCGCGCGCTCGCTGTCGAACTCCGGCTTGCTGCGCAGCAGCGACTGCGTTCGATGGAACAGCACCTGACCCAGCAGATTGCCGATCAGGCCCGCGGTCTGCGCGCCCACGGCCTCCTGGCGGGCGCTGCGGTAGTCGCTCATCAGCGTGGACAGCTGCGCATAACCAACGAGCAGCAGTGGCAGTATCAGCAAGGCCGCCAGGCTGGCCAGTTTGGTCGGCATGCGCAGACGCTGCATCAGCGCCACGCCGGGCTTGAGCCAGGGGCTCACCTTGAAAGGATCGGTGGTTGAATTCATGTTCCTCCTCTGCCTGGCAGAACGCGCGCCAGTTCTGCCTGTAACTGTGCCACATCGATGGGCTTGGCCAGATAGCCATCTGCGCCAGCCCGCTTGAAGCGCGACTTGTCTCCCGGCTCGGCGTGCGACGTGGCCATGATCACGGGCAAATGCCCGCCCTGCGACTGCTCCTGTGCGCGCAGCGCCGCAAGCGCCTGCAGGCCGTCCACGTTGGGCATCATCACGTCCATCAGAACCACGTCGAACTTGAGCTTGGCCAGACAGCGCAACGCCTTTTCGCCATCACCCACGACCACGCCGGTGTGCCCCAGGCTGTGCAGCAGGCCCACGGCGAGGCGCTGATTGATGGTGTTGTCTTCGGCCACCAGCACCTTGAGTGTCCGGCCGGCCGCCGTGGATGGGGTTGTGGGCATGGGGTTCAGCTCTGTGTGATTTCGCCAAGGCGGCTCAGCAGCGCAACGCATTCCTGCTCCGCGCGCTCAAAATCCATTTCTGCCATGGCCTGCTCCAGCGGCACCAGCCGATCGCCCAGCACTGCGCGATGGCACTGCAACTCTGCCATGTCCTGCATCGCCTGCATGTCGTCATCCCGCAAAGACTGTGCCAGTGCCTGCAGAGCGCGTGCCAATGCGGCCGTGTCCAGCGCTGCGGAGCCGTCCCGCGACGATGGTGTGGGATCCGCCTGCAATGCCAGCGCCAGTTCCAACAGGCCCTGGCCAGCGCCCGCAATCGCGTCGCAAACCGTCTGCACGGCAGCGCGCACCTGCTCGGGTGGGAGCGATTGGCCCAGGGACTTTTCCGCCTGAGCCGCCGTCTGCGCCAGCGCGCCGATGCCCATCGTCGCTGCCAGTCCCTTGAGCGTGTGCAGCAGTCGCGTGGCGCTGGCGCCGTCGCCTGTCGCCACGGCTTCAAGCAGCCGCTCGGGTGTGGTGGCCAGTTCGCCGACAAAGCTGCGCAGCATGCTCTGATAGATGTCCTGATTTCCGCCCAGGCGCTGCAGCGCAGCGCCAAGGTCAATGCCTGCGTCGGCGGCGGCTTGTCGCACCGCGGGCGACAGCGGGCTTTCGCCCGCGGCATCGATTTCCGCTGCCAGCGCCTGGCCCAGGTACCGGCTCAGCACGCGCACCAGATGGTTCAGGTCGAACGGCTTTCCCACGTGGTCGTTCATGCCGGCCGCCAGGCAGGCCTCGCGGTCCGACGCCATGGCGTTGGCGGTCATGGCGATGATGGGCAAGGCCTTCATTCCGAGCTCGTGGCGAATGGCGCGGGTGGCCCCGTAGCCATCCATCACCGGCATCTGCAGGTCCATCAGAACCGCGTCAAACGGTGTTGCCGCTTCGGCCACGGCCTGCACGCCCAGAGCGCCGTTGTCGGCCATCGCCACCCATGCACCTTCGGCCTTGAGCAGTTCCCTGGCCACCTGCTGGTTGATCGGGTTGTCTTCCACCACCAGCAGCCGCATGCCCTGCAGCCTTCCTCCTGCTGGCGGGGTTGTGGCGCTCGCGCGCATCTGGCTGCGCCCGGACCGCGCGTCGGCAACCGCATCGAACAACATCGAAGCCGTGATCGGCTTGACCAGATAGGCGTGCAGTTGCGCCTGCTCCTGTGCACCGCGCGCAGACAGCATTTCGCGTCCGTGCGCCGTCACCATGATCGTGACGGGCGCGGTGGCGCTGCGCAACTGGCGCATGCGCTCCAGCGTCTCCCAGCCGTCCAGTCCGGGCATTTCCCAGTCCATGAAGATCGCCTCATAAGGCGCCTTGGCCCCCGCGGCGCGCGCCTGCATCAGGGCCAGCGCCTGGGCGCCGTCGGCGGCGGCGTCCACCTGCCAGCCCCAGGATTGGGACATCGCCACCAGCAGTTCGCGCGCCAGCGCGTTGTCGTCCACGACCAGCACGCTCAAGGGCGCGCCCACGCGCTCGCTCAGAGTCTCGCCCTGGGGCGCCTGAGGCTGCGCCCGGGGCAGCGTGAGCGTGAAGTAAAAGCAGCTGCCCTGGCCCAGCACGCTGTCCAGCGCAAGCTCGCCGCCCATCAGCGCCACCAGGCGCCTGGAAATCGACAGGCCCAGTCCAGTGCCACCAAAGCGGCGCGTGGTCGACGCCTCAGCCTGCGAAAACCCGTCAAAGATGCGGCGCTGATTCTCGGGCGCGATGCCGATGCCGCTGTCGCGCACGGAAAAGCGCAGCGTCGTGTCGGCACCCTCCTGGGCCATGACCTTGATCTGCACCACGACCTCGCCCTGGGCCGTGAACTTGATGGCGTTGCCGCTCAGGTTGATCAGCACCTGCTGCAGCCGCATGGCGTCGCCCAGCAGGAACTTGGGCGTGGCGGCGTCGATGTCGAACAGCACTTCCAGCGGTTTTTCTCCGACGTTGGCAGAGACGATGACCGAGAGTTCACGCAGCAACTGGTCCAGCCGGAAGGGCTGCGGATCGAGATCCATCTTGCCCGCCTCCATCTTGGAGAAATCCAGGATGTCGTTGAGCAGACCGAGCAGCGACTTGGCCGCGCCTTCGGTCTTGCTCGCGTAGTCAAGCTGGCGCGCACTCAAGTCGGTGCCGTGCAGCAGCCGCAGCATGCCCAGGATCGCGTTCATGGGGGTGCGGATCTCGTGGCTCATGTTGGCCAGAAACTGGCTCTTGGAGCGCGACGCCTGCTCGGCCGCCTCGGTGGCACGGACCAGTTCCGTGATGTCGATGCGAAAGCCCACGATGTGGCCGTCGGCCATTCTGCGCTCGATGATGCGCAGCACGCGACCGTCGTCCAGGTGCTGGATCAGGCTGATGTTGCTGGCCAGGTGGGCCGCCATGCGCTCGGCCACCCAGGCGTCGACGCGCCCGATGGCGTCGGCATACTGGCCGCGCTCAGCCCCCTTGCGCACGATGTCCTCAAAGCTCGCGCCGGTGACGATCAGATCGGCCGAGGCCGCGTAGATCTGACGGTACTTGTCGTTGCACAGCAGCAGCCGGTCCTGCGGGTCGTACAGTACAAAAGCCTCGTCGATGGCGTCGATGGCGCCGCGCAGCAGCTGCGCGCTGCGCAGCGATTCGGCCTGCAGCAGGCGTCTCGATGTGATGTCTTCAAAGATGTAGAAACGCCCGCGGTATTGCCCCGAAGCATCGCGGATCTGCCGCGTATAGCGGCGCACCGTGCGCTGTTCCGTGAAGGCGATTTCGTCTTCGAGCGTAACCGGGTTGTTCTCGTCTTGCAGCGGCGTGCAGGACGCGACATAGGCAGGGACGTCGACAATGACGCCCAGGCAGTCGGGCATGATGTCCTGGTACTTCAGCTCGCCGCGACCCATCGACTCGGCCAGATGCGCTACGCCCCAGATCTCGCAAAAGCGCTGGTTGAAATACAGGATCTCGTCGCTGCGGTTGTCCACCACCAGGAATCCCAGTGGCGACGAATTCGACATCATCTGCAGCAACGACTGACTCCACGCAAGGGCGTCGCTGGCGCGCTTGCTGGCCGTGATGTCGGTGCGGATCGAGACGTATTTTTCGATCTGGCCGTGGTCGCCGATAAAGGGCGCGACAAAGGTGTCGACCCAGTACAGGGAGCCGTCCTTGGCGCGGTTGCAGACCTGGCCGCGCCACGGCATGCCGCAGGAAATGGTCTCCCACATGCCGACCCAGAATTCGGGGGGTTGCACGCCCGAATTGACGATGCGGTGGTTCTGCCCGAGCAACTCGTCCCGGCTGTAGCCGCTGATGGCGCAAAACGCGTCGTTGATCGACGTGATGCGGCCAGTGCGGTCGGTAACCGAGACGATCGCGTGCAGGTTCAAAGTGCTGAGCAGCGACTCGTTCTCGCGCAGCGCCGATTCCAGCAGCGCCTGACTCTGGCGCTGCGCCGTGATGTCGATGCCGATCTCCATGAAGCCCACGACGCGGCCCTCATCGTCGTGGCGCGGCTGGATTTCGGTCGCGGTCCAGTATTCACGCCCGCCCTTGTCGCGGTTCAGGATTTCGACGCTGCAGCCCTGGCCCGAAGCGATGGCCTCGCGCAAGATCGCCAGCGTGGCCGCATCCGCCTTGCCGCTGCCGAGCAATTCGGCGGCGGTCTTGCCTTGCGCCTCATCGGCGCTGTAGCCCGTGATCTGGGTGAAGCCCTCGTTCACCCAGGTAATGCGCGACTCCCGGTCGGCGATCGAGACGGCGTTGTGGGTGTGCCTGATCACGTCGGCCAGCAGCGCGAGTTCGGCTGTCATTTCGCGCGCGCGGTCTTCAGCGCGGCGACGCCCTGCCATTTGCTGGCGCAACAACAGCGCCAGGAGCAAGCTGATCGTCACGCCCAGTGCGGTGATGCGCCAGGCCCGAAGACGGTCGACCTTTGCGTCAAATTGCGGCTTGCTGCTCACGCGCAGCGTCAAATCGCGACCCGGCAGCGACAATGCCCGCCGGACCGAATACTCAGGCACGTAAGGCCCCGCCGCAGTCGGGGTCGCAGCGCCGTGACCATCGTCAATCGGTGCGCCGTCGGCGGCTGTGAAGGCGTTGTCGAAGAGTTGGAAGCTCAACGCTCCCGATTCGACATCGGCGATGTTGTCCAGCAGCTCGGTGATCACGATCGGTGTGTAAAGCAATCCCACCAGGGTCGCGCGCCGCTGCTCCGGGGTTTTGGGTTCGGCGCCGTTCGCATACACCGGCAAATAGAGCAGCACGCCCGCAGCCTTGTGCTGGTCCTGCACCAGGGTGATGGTTCCGGTGAGGGTCGGCTCGCCACTGTCCATCGCGCGCTGTGCCGCGGCCCGCCGCATCACCTCCGAACCGAGGTCCAGTCCCAAAGCCCCTTGATTCCCGCGCTCGGGCTCAAGGAACTGGACGACGTACAGGTCATTCACGGAGTTGGGCTTGATCTGGCGCAGCGCAAACTGCGGCGCGCCGTCGGCCCGCTGCGCCTTGATGAAGGCGCTCACCTCCTCTTGCTGAAGATGCCGGATGAAGCCGAAGCCGCGCCCGCCCATGAATTCGCTGGCCCGATCCAGTGACTCCACATAGGATCGAAACTCGTTGCGCTTCACGTCCGAACGAGCGGCATACAGGCCGCGCAGGCCGCCCAGCGCCAGCACCTGGTCGCGAAAGCGCTTGGCGATTTCGCTCGATACGCGCTGAGCGTAACGTCCGAATTCGGCATTGGCGTCGGCTTGCGTCACCCGGTTCAGGTTCAGGCCCACGGCAATCGAAGCCCACAAACCCAGACCCAGCACGACCATTGACAGGAGGTTTGGCGTGCTGAAAAAGCGCTTGCTCAAGGAAGACGTCATGGACAGAGAATATCCGATGTGATATCGGCCAGCGCGCAGCGAGCGCAAGCCTTGCCGCGACCCTTCGCGGGCAGGCCCCGACCTGGTCAGAGGGCAGGGAGCGGCTGAAGTCATGCCCCTGCGCTTCGTCGCGACCCTGCGGACCCAAGAGCGCGCGCCGCGTCCAAACCCGCACGCCGCGCGCGCTCTTGAGCACATTCAGGTTTCAGGCTCAGTGTCTCTCGGGACGAAGGGCGCCGTGGTGAAAGTGAGGTCACCACGGGCTGCCCGGCACCCGGTGAGATTCACATTGCGGCGCCATGCCGGTGTATGCCGCTTCCTCGCGCGAAGTTGCCACGCGGCGTGCAAGTCTTCTTGCCGGCGATGCTGGAATGCGCCCGTTGGCATTCTTCAGGGCACTGCTCGGATGGCACAATCTCTTCCACGGGAGGGTGGACAGATGGCAGAGCTGACGACGTTGCTGGCTGCGGCACGCAAGGGAGACAACCAGGCGGCGAGTCAGGCCTTTAGCCTGCTCTATGACGACCTGCGGCGGATTGCACGCTCGCGCTTGCGCCAGCACCAGTCTTTCACGCTGCTGGATACCACTTCGCTGGTGCACGAGTCTTACCTCAAGCTCATCGGCGTCGAGCTGCTCCCGGTCGAGGACCGCAAGCACTTTTTCGCCTATGCCGCCACCGTCATGCGCTCGGTCATCGTGGACTTTGCCCGGGCCCGGGCGGCAGAGCGGCGCGGTGGTGACGCCGAACACCTGGTGCTTGACACGGCGCTGTCCGAAAGGCTCGGCGCGCCCGAGGACGATGTGCTGCGAGTGCACGAGGCGCTGGGCGTGCTTGCGCAAGCAGACCAGGCTCTGGCGACGATTGTGGAAATGCGCTACTTTGGCGGTTTGACCGAACTGGAAATTTCCGAAGCACTGGGGATTTCGGAGCGAACGGTTCGACGCAATTGGGAAAAGGCCCGGTTATTTCTGACGGCTGAGCTTGGCTGAGGTATTGGCTTGAACCGTTCAGTTTGGCGCTCAGCTGTCCGCTTTCTGCGCGCCATGGCGTACAACACTCTGTCCGGACCCCACCGCCACATGGCGCCCCGAACCCACCAGGATTTGAAAGGCATTTCGTGAAACTCGATGTCACCACGTTGCGCCGGCTGTCTCCCCTGCTGGATGAAGCGCTCGACCTGAAGCCTTCCGAGCGCGAGGTCTGGCTGGCGGCCATGAAGGACGACAAGGCTGAACTTGCACCCCTGCTGCGCGAGTTGCTGTCACGGCAAGCCTCGGTCGAAACCCATGATTTTCTGCAAAGCGCGCCGCAGTTCACGCTCGCCAGGTCCGCTTCCCGGGAGGCTGACTTCCATGCCGGCGACGAGGTCGGCCCTTATCGTCTGATCAGGGAAATAGGTGCTGGAGGCATGGGCGTTGTATGGCTGGCCGAGCACTCCGACGGCGTGCTCAAACGCACCGTAGCGCTCAAGTTGCCCATGGTCAGCCTGCGACGTTCCGTGCTGCTCCAGCGGTTCGAGCGCGAGCGAGACATCCTGGCGTCCCTGACCCACCCGCACATTGCGCGGCTCTACGATGCCGGCATGTCGGATCAGGGCCAGCCCTATCTCGCGCTGGAGTACGTGCAGGGCAGCGCCATCACGCAGTATGCGCACGCCAACAGCTTGGACTGCCGACAGCGCGTGCGCCTGTTGTTGCAGGTGATGGACGCGATCCAATTCGCGCACGCCAATCTGGTGATCCACCGCGATCTCAAGCCCAGCAATGTGTTGGTCACGACCGAGGGTCAGGCACTGTTGCTGGATTTTGGCATTGCCAAACTGCTTGAGGGAGACGCCCCGGATGCCGAGGAGACCGAGCTCACCCGCGTGGGAGGGCGGGCACTGACGCTGTCCTACGCGGCGCCGGAACAAGTGGAGGGAAAGGCGGTCAGCATCGGGACCGATGTCTGGGCATTGGGTGTGCTGCTGTATGAGTTGAGCACGGGCGTTCGTCCCTTTGCCTCCCAACTCGGTGGCATGGAACACGCCATCCGGCACACCGAGCCGGTGCGGCCAAGCGAAGCGGGTTCGGGCGCGGTGGTGGGGCTGCCGCGCGGTCTGGCGACGGACCTGGACACGATCGTGTTGAAAGCCTTGAAGAAAGACGTGGCCGAACGCTACGCGACGGTCAACGCCTTCGCTGAAGACCTCCAGCGCTGGCTGCTGGGCCAGCCGGTTTTGGCACAAGCGGACAGCAGCTGGTACCGCACGCGCAAGTTCGTGAGCCGGCACAGGCTGGGTGTGGCCGCGGCCTCGCTGGCTGTGACGGCGCTCGCGCTGTTTTCCGTGAGTCTGAATATTCAAATTCAAAGGGTCACGCGTGAACGCGACCGGGCCGAGCATCTGGGGCAATTCATGGCGAAGGTCTTCACGTTGGCCGACCCCAGTGAAGAGAACGGAACGAAGGTCACTGCAGGCGCGTTGCTCGACTCTGCGGCCGCGAATGTCACCTCATCACTGGTCGGAGACCCGGAGATGAAGGCACAACTGGTTCGGGCGATTGGCAAGGCCTATTCGGGATTGGGCGCCCTTGACAGGGCGCGTGAGCTTCTGGGTCCGGAGTATGAAAGCGCCAAGGTCCATCTGGGACCTGACCATCCGGTGACACTGGCGCTGGGTGGCGAGCTCCTCACTGTGCTGCGCAGCAAGTGGCAGACGGGCCCTGCAGTGGCGCTGGCGCGCGATGTACTGGAACGTCAACGCAGCGTGTTGGGCGCGGAAAGTTTGGAGGTGGCCAGGACCGAGTCTGCCTTGGCGGCGATCCTCGCTGCGCAAGCGGGTTTCAGCGAGGCGGCGGCCCTTCAGCGCCATGCCTTGAGCGTCCAAGGCAGGACAGCTGCGCCGGATGATCTCGATTACCTGAATGAGCAGTCTTCGCTGGCGTTCTTCTTGCTGCGCTCGGGAAAGAATGATCCCGCCGAGACCGAGCGCATCTACCGCGACGTGGTGAACGGCTACCAGCTCAAGCTGGGCGCCGGCAGCCTCAAGACCCTGCAGGCAACGAACAATTTGGCCACCGTATTGGGTTTGCAGGGCAAGTTTGCTGAGGATGCGGCGGTTCTGGATCAGGCGTTGACGGATGGGCGAAAAACTTTGGGGCCGGAGCATCAGCTGGTGCGCAATATTCTCAACAGTCTGGCTGCGGCTTATGTCAGCAAGGGCGACTTCGTCAAGGCTGAACCTTTGTTGCGGGAGTCCCTTGCCATCAACGTGCGCGCGGAAGGTGAGCACAGTCCGAGTGCGGCCTTGGCCAAGTACAACCTGGCGTGCTTGATGGCGCGGGTTGGGGACAAGGAAGCTGCCCTGGCACTGGTGGCCGATGCCGTGGACCACGGGCTGATTCCAGACGCGGCCTTGCAACTGGAGAGCGATGACGATCTTGCAGCGCTGCGCACTGACCCGCGGTTCGAAGCCGTGGTCAAGCGGGCCAGGGACCGTTACGGCAATCGTTCCTGAACGAGCGCCTGGCGGGCATGGGCGCCCTGTCGCATCAAGCCCAATGACAAGCCGGACTTTGTCCGTTCAACTCCGACGTGAAAGCCCACGCAGTCCAAGGTCATTGCTCCCGCTGCAGTTTGACGGTCCGTGCAAGGCCTGGTGGCGTCATTCTTTCAGGCGTCGTGAATCTGCGCTTCGCGCTGCCGCTTGGCGCGCAGCACAGCCGGTGCTGTGTTGCAGCGACTCGAAATAGACTCTTATGCCAGCGCGAAACCGCACGCCGTTATGTGAACCGCAGCATGGTGGCCACTTCAGAGAGCGATCTGCCCCTTTTAGTCGGGTAGCGATTCAGCCAATCCTTGCGCATGCCATCGACCAGGGGAAGCTCCCGTCGGTCCTTATCCAGCGTGCTGATTGCCACAGACCTTCAGTCGAACCTGACCGTTCCCAAAGAAGGGGCGCGCCGATAGCAGGGTTTGCCAGCGCACTTTGCGTCCATGCGGCATTTCCTGCTGGGCCAACACAGCCTGGTCGGATAGGCGTCGTCCATGCACCGTCTTGAACGCTGGTCACACCCTGCCATCGGATCTGGATGAATCACTCATATCAAGTCGCACAGGCATCGGTTCAGTGGACGACGATTAGGCTGAGATAAAGCCACTTCACGGTGGGTGGAAAGCATCGAAGCATTCGGCGCGCTCAGTGGGCAGTACGTGCCTGCGCGAGAAAAGCGGACATAAACCCCGGGCTCCATCAAGACTTCCTAGGCGAGAGCCGTCGCGCAGCGCCTGAACGAACAAAACCATTTTAGACAACAGTGTCCGGTTTTCCAGGATACCAGCGTACGTTGCAGTGAGGGCAGAAGAATCGTCTGAGGTCCTCTTCTTACCAGGAGCGTCCGATGTCTAGCACTACCAACATCAATAACCTGATCGGCTCACGCCACTCCAGTCGCAGAGCTGTCGCCTGGGGCGTGGTGATCGTCGTGCTTGCACTCGCAGGCGCGGGCTTGGTGCTCGATCCTGCGAATTCGACCGCGAAGAAACGGGATGGTGACAGTTCCGGGTTGTGCCTGAGCCTGACCTCTCACATCGACTCAACGGGCGTTGATGCCGAGGTGCTGGGCGAGCCATACCACTTCGATCACTCCCTCGTGAACAAGCAAAACCTGCCCGACGAACCCAATCCGGCGCCCAGGACCGTTGCTGCTTACGACTGAGAACGCCTCGGTCAAAGTATCCGCATCGACCCACAACCGCATACCTCAAGGAGAATCACTTGCTCGCAAACCACCGCTATGCACCGGGCACACCCGAGAGTCGCGCGTTACGCTGTGCTTTCAAAAGCGCCGGCGCCATCGTTGCGACTGTCGCTGTTCTCATGTTTTTCGAAGGTGCGGCTCAAACCAAGGCGACGCCGAGCGAAGATCCTGCACTGCAGCAGGTAAGGGTCGCTGCCTACCGCCAGAACAGACCTTTTGGAAGCGCCTTGACGCGCCCCAAGTCGCGGACCCTCATGGCCAAACCAACATACGCCGATATGCCGGGCCCTCTCGCCATGACGAGCAACTAAATGCAATCACAACGCGGTCTTGCCAGCGTTCAGCCTGGCGGTCAAAGCAATGAGGGGGCTGCGAAATGCCTCTTCCAATCGCCCATGCCGCTCAAAAATCTGCTGCGTCGCCCGTTTGAATTCCCGGGCTTCGTCCATGTGGCCCATTGAAACCAACACCTGTCCAAGCCATACCAGCGCATCCGCATGTTGCGGACTTGATCGGGTGCTTAACCGTCCTTCGGCCAGGGCCACGGCCCGCCTCAGCAACGGCAATGCCAAATCCGCGCGACCTTGCAGGAAATGCACTTTGCCAGCAACCAGCGAGGCCCGGCGTTCGCGGTCGCCGTCATAGCTTGGTGCGGTACTCTTTGGAAGCGTGCTCAGCATTGCTGTGGCTGACGCGAGCGCCGCCGGCAGATCGCGCGCCACCAACTGCGCCTCCGCAAGGCGCACCAGCCGACGCAAAGTGGCGTTGGGGACTTCATCGGGTTTCACACGGTCCAAGTGGCCTTGCGAGATCATTCTTCGCGCCATCTGGCTGTCAGCTCGAATGAGCGCGCAGCGCAGCGTGGCAAATGTCAACTCTCCCGCTTCCCTTTCAATCTCATCCATCTTGGTAGCAGCCATGACCTTTCTGGCGGCGTCAAGTTCGGCATCAACGGCTACTCGCTCACCTCGCATGGCATGCGCCTCGGCGACAAAAAACCGCAAAAACGTATCGATGGGTGGATTGGCATCCAGGATGTCGCGTGCCTGCTGAACACGTTTCAATAGCTGCAGCCCGGCATCCACCTCACCCATCTTCATCTTCGCTCCGCCCTGATAGGCCACGAGCAGCAACGGCAACCAGGTTCGGTCGCCCTTCGCAAGTGCTCGCTCGGCGGCCATCGCGGCCGGCTCAAAGGTGGCCAGCGCCTTGACATATTCGCCGTTGTTATAGAACTGGTTGCCCAGTTCCAGGGCTGCATTCAGTGTGAGATGCGAATCTGCGCCTTCCTTCGCAAGCGCCAGGTCATAGGCCCGTCGCATGCTGGATTCTGCGGCGTTGATTTGGTAGTCTTGATTCAGAAGGCGCGCCAGTTCAAGGTGCAAGCCCACCAACTGATGCGCCGTGACATTTTGGACCTCCGGGGCGATGCGTATCGCGTCGTTCAACAGGCGCAAACTGGCGGGCAGGTCGCCAAAATCTGAGGCCACAAACGCCTGATACTCCATTGCAGACAGGAGCTCAGGGGTGGGCGGAAAACCTTTCAAGATTTCAACCGCGCGCTTGGCCTGTCCCAAGGCTTTGGGGTCCCGTTGGTCCTGCATTACGCTGGCGATCTTGAGTTCCAGGACGCCACGGTCAAAGCTCGCGCTGTCGTTGCGGGCAACAAAGATGGCGCTCGCCTCGTCAAAAGCTTTCTTCGACTCTTCCATGGCGTTTGCTTGAGCCGAGCGCGAGCCCACTTCTGCGAGTGCCAACGCCAGCTTGACGCTGTTGCCGGGCTCAATCTGCCGCAGCAACGTCACCTGCTGACGGTACAGTAGCAACGCCGGCTCGCTCAGAGTCAAGTCGTCGTACATCTTTGCCAGGGTGGCCAACACCCTTAACTTGGCCTGCGGCGCGTCCTGAAGTTCCGTCGTGATTCGTCGGGCTCCAATGTCGAGCAAGTCACGTGCGCTGGTGCGTCGCGCTCTTTCTGGATCCGGCTGTGCGCTTGAATTGGCGCTGAAAATGCCTTGCAAAAAACTTTCAACTGCCGCGGCGGTTTGCGATTCTCGCTTTGCCATCATGGCCTGCGAGACGGACACCACGGAAGCTGCGACCAACGCCGCGCTCACCAAGATGCCTGTGGCCACGCTCACCCGATGCCGCCCGACAAACTTGCGTATCCGGTAAGACGCGCTGTCCGGTTGCGCCATCACAGGCTCGCCCTGCAACCAGCGCTCCAAGTCTGCTGCAAATGCACTGACGCTGACATACCGCTCCGATGGAGCCTTCTTCAGCGCTTTGAGCACAACGGTGGCCAGATCAGTCGGCAGTCGAGCCGGGAGCGCCGGAACCTGCGTCAGTATCGCCAGTTCAATCTCGCGCTTGGAGCCCTGAAAGGGACGTTGGTGTCCGAGCATTTCATACAAAATGACGCCTAACGCGTAGACATCTGTCGAAGTGCTCACGGGTGCGCCGGTGATTTGCTCGGGGGCCGCATATTCAAGCGTCAGTGCCCTTCCGCCCAACTGGGTGAGTGCCGTTTCAGCGACCTCAAGCTGTTGATCGCTCAGCAGCTTCGCAATTCCAAAGTCGAGAAGCAGCGCCTTCCCTTCCTCAGTCACCAGCACATTACTGGGTTTCAGATCACGGTGAATCACCAAATTCGCATGGGCAAATTGCACTGCATCCATCACCTGAAGCAGCAGTTGGATGCGCGAGCTGCGGTCGAGCTTCCTTTGTTCGCAATACTGGGTTATGGGAAGTCCCTCGACGTACTCCATGGCCAGGTAGGGTTGGCCGTCGGCGGCAAAGCCAGCGTCATAGAGTCGGGCAATATTCGGATGCACAAGTGCCGCCAGAATGTCTCGTTCACGTTCGAACCGTTGAACCAGAACACTGCGGCGCATTGCCAAAATGGGCAGCTTCAACGCCACGCTGCGCTTGAGACTGCCATCAGCCCGTTCGGCCAGCCAAACCTCCCCCATTCCGCCGCGGGCGACTTCCTTGATCAAGCGGTAGGCTCCCAAAATATCGCCCGCAGCGTGCTCACTTGGATGTACCGCAGCACCGGACGCAGTGAATTGAGGACCCTTTTCCAGCAGGTCATTGGTTTCGACCAATGCTTCCTTCGCAAGAAGCTCCCGAAGAATTGGCGTCAGATCGGCATCGACGCCCTGCAAATCAGACAACCACAATTCCCGCTTTGAAGCTTCAAGATCCAAAGCTTCATCCAGCAAGGGTGACAGTCGGCGTAATGTGGTGACATCAAGTTTCATGCTCTTGGTCCTGGAAGGCTGCGATCTATCGGCATCCGCGAGGGGCGAAAAAATAGTGGCCCAGATCATGCTCTGACCAGGCCAAGCCCATACACGCAAGAATCGTTAGTTTGACTGCTTTGTCTTAAGGAATTTGACGGGAGTTGGGGAAGAACCTGCAACCATTCTCGACAACGCATTCGGGACAATTTCGGCCCCATTCGCCAAGAGTGAGTTACCTTCGGTCTCGAAATGGTTGCCCACGACAACTTGAAGTCCACGTTGCCGTGCGTGGCGGATCTTCTTCCACGTGACGATCCCTACCAGGACGCAGCAGGCGATGAAGTTGCCCAGAAAAACAAGCGCCATGTTGTGATCATGAATGACCACCAATCCATACAGGACTCCCGTGAGGTGGGCCACTGCAAAGTAGCCCCACGTCATGCGCGAAACTGCGACTGCACCATTTCGACAGTGGATCGCCGCGAGGATTTGGGGCAGGTAGGAAAATATTCTTCCCGCGTTGGCGGCGAAAAAGGCCCAGGTAACAAGGTTCACAAGTTGGTCATCCATGATTTCGTGCGGTTAGCGGCCCATAGGCCCATGACCTTGAAGAGATGCGTCGACGCAGCGTTCGAACTTGAGCTTGCGGTCACTGCGCCACTGGCGCGCCCCATCCGGGTAACCATCGGATGGACCGACTGCAGCGAGCGCTGAGCGAGCGCAGTGCACGGCAACGCTGTCGCCCGTCGCCCCAGCGGCGGATTTGAAAGTGACCACGACCAGCGTCAAAGCGATCGCCAGCCCTATCGCCAGTGCGCCCCTGTAGGACTGGGCGAAGCCGGCCTCCGATTGCCCGACATGAGATTCAGGGTTCGTGGGTGGAACACTGGCATCCACTGCGGATGCGGGGAACGGGTCTGATCGATTTTTCCCCAGCAGGCTGGAGATTCCCCGCGCTGCGTCATTCATAAAGGCACCGACCTGAACCGGCCAGCGACGGGGCTTCGAGTCTTTGTTCGTGAGCCGGCGATATTCCCGCATGACGGATTGGTGCATGACTGTCCCTTGTTAAGACGAGGCAACAGACAATTCAGTTGCCATCAAGAAGAAGTACGCGGAATGCCAGCGAATCCGGCCAGGGCGACAACAGACGTTGATTCAAACGCACTGGTCCTGGATGGCAATCCATCGGGCATTGCAGCCACTGTTTAGGTGATCCGGATCGAGTTCGGCATGACGTCGGTTCAGGCGCCTCTGCCGGGGTTTACCCTGACAAATTGCGCTCTTTGGATGCGTACTGGCACATGGAAAATGTGGTTCGCCAGCTTATATTTGGCACGCAAGGAGTTGGTGGATGGTTCGCGCAGCCGTTCAACCATGTTGGAATTGCAGGGCGAATAGCAAGAATGCGCAATGCGCCCAAACGGAAGGAAACCCAATGGCGGAGCTAACGGCCTTGCTCGCAGCAGCGCGCGATGGTGACAACCTGGCGGCCGGACAGGCGTTCAGCTTGCTCTACGACGACTTATGTCGGCTGGCGCGTTCCCGCTTGCGCCAGCACCAAGACTTCACCCTTCTGGACACCGGTTCCTTGGTACACGAGTCGTACCTGAAACTCATTGGTCTGGAGGCACTGAAGGTTGAGGACAGACGGCATTTCTTTACTTACGCTGCGACAGTCATGCGCTCCGTCATCGTGGACTTTGCCCGTGCCCGAAGTGCCCAAAGGCGTGGTGGCGACGCCGAACATTTGGTCCTTGACACCGCTTTGTCAGACAAAATCGATGGGGCCGAGAATGATGTTCCGCGAGTGCACGAGGCACTGGAGGTTTTGGCCAAGGCTGATGGGACCCGCGGGAAGATTGTGGAGATGCGCTACTTTGGCGGTTTGACCGAACTGGAGATTGCCGAAGCATTGGAAATTTCGGAGCGCACGGTTCGGCGGGGTTGGGAAAAGGCCCGACTATTTCTAACGGCTGAACTCGGCTGAGGTCGCGTCTTGAACCGTTCACGCTGGTGGCCAGCTGTTCGCTCGCAGCTTTGCAGTTGGAGTCCGATGACAATCTTGCAGCGCTGCACGCCGACCCGCGGTTTGAAGCCGTGGTCATTCGTGCCAAGGAACGCTACGGCAAACGTTCCTGAACGAGCGCCTGCGGGCATGGGCGCCCTGTCGCATCAAGCCAAATGACAAGCCGGACTTTGTCCGTTCAACTCCGACGTGAAAGCCCACGCAGTCCAAGGTCATTGCTCCCGCTGCAGTTTGACGGTCCGTGCAAGGCCTGGTGGCGTCATTCTTTCAGGCGTCGTGAATCTGCGATTCGCGCTGCCGCTTTGCCCGCAGCACACGATACCGCCAGCGGATAAGGCCGATCGCGTAGGCGATGTAATAGCCAGCGAGCAGACCAAACACGCACAGCGTGATGGGACTGCGGGCGAACTCATTCATGTCATGGGGTACGTCCGGATCGATGGTGTAGACCTCGACAAATCGATAGATGATGCGCCCCAGGAACAACAGCGAAAGGGCCATGCCCAGATGGGCGTTGGGTGTGTAGAAGAGGCCCTTCTTCGTCGGCTCGAAGCGTGTCTTGCTCAGGCCAAAGACACCCAGTAAACAGCCCAGCGCTGCGGTGCAGGAAAGCCATCCCAATCGGTCAACGTGCCCGCGCGACGCGAACCCAAGCAGCACAAGCAATGTCGGAAAGATGGCCAGCGTGATCCACGGTCGGACCTTGGACAGCCTCTGCCTCCCGACCATCCGGCGAAAGCGCGAGTAGACGCGCCAGCCGATCAGCGCAAGCAGGACCAGCAGCGTGAGCGTTGTGGAGCCGGATGCCTGCATCTGCGTGCTAAACGATGCCGATGTCCCTGCCCTTGGCGCCAGGAAAGATGCGCTCGATCTGCGCCGCACTCAGCCCGTAAAGCCGCGCAAACAGGCCGCCCAGAACGGCCCGGTACTCATTGAGCACGGGGAGATCGCGTTGCTGAAACAGCGTCGCCGCTTCCACGCGCACCTGTTCGCCCAGGATGTTCCCGCCATGAATGCCGCCCCCCAGGAACCAGTAGGCGCTGCCATGTCCGTGGTCCGTGCCGCGATTGCCGTTTTCGCGCACGGTGCGTCCGAATTCGCTGATCACGACCGTGACCGTGTTGTGCCAGGCGCTGCCCATTTCCTGCGCGAAGGCTCCGAGACCGCGACCCAGCTCGTCCAGTCGACCGGCCAGATAGCCATTCGCACCGCCTTCGCCGACGTGGGTGTCCCAGCCGCCGACATCCACAAAACCGATGCTGTACTTCTCCTTCATGAGCCGGCCGATGCGGCGCGCTTCCAGTTCAAACCCCTTGGCGCTGATCGCGTTGCGGCTGGCGCCATCCATGTCGCCCGCCACTTCGCGCATCACTTCGTCCCTGACGGTGAAGCCTTCATTGACCTTGGACGCGAGCGCGCTGCCCTGGTACATGGAGGCGATGAGTTGGCTTTGCCGGTGATCCAGCGCAGGCTTGGCCACCACACGCAAGGCCGTGTTCGGAATCGACAGCTCCCCCTGAAGGATCAGCGGCAGCTGGTCGGTGAAGGACATGGTTTCGTGTCCGGCGAGCGTTGCCGCAAGGCGGTTGAGAAAGCCCGAACGGTAGTTCCGATGGCGATCCAGCGCCTGCCCCAGTTCGATGCTGTCCTGGGTTTCAAAATGGCTGCGCGAACTGTCGTCGGTTCCCGCAAATGGAATGAAGGCCGCCTGTCCGGCGCGGTACAGCGGGTAGATGCTGTCGCGCAAGGCGGGGTGCAGCCCCCAATCGTCGTTCAATGGCAAGGCGCTGGCCAGACCCGCATCGGGCCGCGCGACCGCGATATTCGGTCGAGCCTCGTAGTAGAACGGGCTGCTGATGGGAACCAGCAGATTGCAGGCGTCGTAGCCGCCGCGCAGGAACACCAGCAGCAGGCGCGTGTCGTGAGCCGGCGTCGCCCACAGCTGGCCGGCCAGCGAACCCAGCGAGAGGGCGGAACAGGACTGGAGCAGGGTGCGGCGTCTCATGGGGTTCCTCGCTTAACGTTGCATCATCTCGGGTGACGACAGCAGCAGGACATTCCATTCCTGCGGCGAGGCGGCCTGTTCCAGCGCCTGCAGCGTCCCCGGGCTCAACGACTTTTGCAACGAGCGGTAGAACAATGGATTGGCCAGTTGCGGAAACGCCGCCTTTTCCTGGGGCTGCGGTCCATCGGTCTTGAACAGGCCTGCGCTGCCCGATCCGATCGCCTTGGCAATTTCAAAGCGGGTGCTCATTTGTCCGGAGCTGTCCCACGCATCCGCGACCAGGGGATAGCCGTCCGGGGTCGGGTGACCGTACAGCGGTTCGCCCATGCGATTGAGCCACTGCAGCATGGGCCCCGAGTTCAGGATGACATGGTCGTCATACGCCAAGCGTACGGCAGCGACAACATAGTGAACCGGGTCCTTGAACTTGTGCCCCAGCGACGGCGCGAATTCCGGCGCGTTGAACAGTTCGCGCAGCATCGCCGCCATGTCGCCGTCGGTGCGCAGGAAGGTTTTCGACAGGCGCTCCACCAGCGACGCCGGCGGCTCGTCGGAAACAAAGTACGTCGCCAGTTTTCGGCTGATATACCGGGCCGTGGCGGGGTGGCGGCTCAGCGTATCGATGGCGTCGTCGACTTCGGCCAGGCCGCGTCCACGAACCGTGCGCCCGAGGAACTGCTTGTCGCCGTAGTCGTGGCGGTTCGGGTTGAACTCGAACAGGCCCGTGCGCACATACTGGGCCTGCAGCTCGCGCCGCACGCTGGGCGTGGCGCCACCCAGGCTGACACCGACCCCCGTCAGCATGCGCGCCAGTTCCTGCACATCGCGTTGGCTGTAGCCGCCGTTCACGCCCAGGGTGTGCAATTCCATCAGCTCTCGCGCATAGTTTTCATTCACGTGATGGACCGCGTTCTGCTCATTGTCCAGATAGCGCAGCATCGCCGGATGGTGCACGGTGGCGCTCAGCAGGTCGCGAAATTTTCCCAAGGCGTGAGGCCGGATCGCCCGCTCTTCGTAGTCGCCCATCATGGCGCGTGCATTGTGCTTTCCCTGGTGCACGTTGAAGTGGTTCATCCAGAACCAGGTCATCTGTTCCTGCAGTTGGTGGGGTGAATACACGTCCCGCAACAAGGAGCGAGTGGCCGCTTCGCGCGCCAAGCGGTTGAGCTCCTGCTGGTAAGCCTGCTGCGCCGCCTTCTTCTCATCGTCGTTCGCGATCGCATCGGCGTCCTTGCGGCGCTGTTCCAGTTCCCTGATCAAAGATTCCAGCGGTCGCTGGACGATCGTCATGCGGTCGATCTGCGCCTGCACCGGCGCGGGCAGCAGCCCAACCCCGGGGTGCAACTGCTGCTCGAGATAGCGATCGAAGCCGGACTTCTCGACCTGCCGAACCGTGGAGTCATTCACGCCCCAGGTGATGCGGTTGAGTCGGGTCACCACATCGATCGAACGCAGCGATGTGGGCTTGTCTTGCAGCGCGACCGGCACTGCCGCTTCTTTGACGGCCGTCGCGCAACCCGCCATCAGGCCCAGGAGCAGAGCGCTTGCGGCGAGCATCGAACTGGCCCGGGCAACAGCGGCCATGGGCAGCAGTCGTCGCAGCCGGAAGTCGGCGTCAAGGATTCCCATAGCGCGCCAAAATTTCCTCACGCCGACGCGGATCGATATTCACGCGGCTCAGATCCCCCTGCACGTGGGGCAGCGCCAGCAGCAGCGGATCCATGATCTTGAACCACAGCGCCGGCACATAGGCGAGCGAAAACATGCCGAAGTAGCCGCTGGGCAACTGCGGCAGTTGCTCGAAATGCCGCAGCGACTGGTAACGCCGCGACGGGTGGGCGTGGTGGTCCGAGTGCCGCTGCAAATGGAAGGTCACCAGATTCGTCACGAGGTGGTTCGCGTTCCACGAATGGTGCGGCTGCGGCCGTTCATACTGGCCGCTGGGCAGGCGCTGCCGCAGCAGACCGTAGTGTTCGACATAGTTGGCCGAAGTCAGCTGCCACCAGGCAACCACGTTGTGTACCGCGAGGAAGGGCAACATGACCCAGCCGAAGGCCAGGACCAGTCCGATTTGCAGCAGCGCCGTGATCGCATAGGACTGCAGCATGGTGTTGTGCGGACTCCAGGCCGATCGCTTTTGCTGCGCCAGACGCTCGCGTTCCAAGTGCCATGCCCGGCGCACGCCACCGGGCAATTCGCGCAGCGCAAAGCGATAGATGTTTTCGCCCATGCGGGCGCTGGCATGGTCTTCGGGCGTGGAGACCCAGCGGTGGTGGCCACGCCCGTGCTCCACGGTGAAGTGGCCATAGGCCGGCACCGCCAGCACCAGGCGCGCAAGCCACTGCTCGACGGGATTGTGTTTATGCCCCAACTCATGACCGGTGTTCAGACCCAGCCCTGAGTCCGTGCCGGCCACATAGGCAAACAGCAGCAATGCCCACCACGACAGGGAATGGGTTCCCACCCACCAGGCGCAGCCGATGAGCGCGACAAAGTGCAGCGGCACCGTGGCCCAGGTGAGCCAGCGGTAGTACCGGTCTTCCTCCAGCTGCGGCACGATGATTTCCGGCGGATTGTTCTCGTCTTCGCCGATCAGGTAGTCCAGCAGCGGCATCAGGCCGTAGCTGATCAGCAGCGGCAGGCCCAGAGCGATCTCCATCCCGCTGGCGCTGTGGACGGCCATGCCCACGAAGGGCAGCAGCGGAAAGACCACCGACATCAGCCACAGCCAGCGCTTTCGATCGCGGTACTGCGCGTGCCCCTGATGGGGATCGCTTGCAACGTAGCTCATCGGCATGGGCCTTCTCCCTTGGGCAGAAGCCGCATATTACCGGACCGCCAGCGCAAAGGCGCCGAGTACCGCTGCGACAATGTCTTGCAGTTTGCAGGTACTGATGCACGAAGGCGCTGCGCTGGAAGGCCTGGTCTTTCGGTCGCACTGTAAGAATTCCTTGTGCTGGCGCGTCTAAGCTTTGCCGGCGGGCTTTGGCAAAGGCCCGATCTGGATCGCGAACACCCTGACAGCATTTTTTTGGAGCCCTTGCATGCATCAACCACTCGCACCGGGAGGCCTGCCAGCGCGCGGCGGTGTGGGCTTGAAACCCCAGCACTTCCAGGACGTCCTGACGAGCGCGCCGGCGGTCGGCTTCTTTGAAGTCCACGCCGAGAACTACATGGTCGCCGGCGGTCCCTTTCACCACTACCTGGGACTGATCCGCGAACGCTACCCGCTGTCGATACATGGCGTGGGCCTGTCCATCGGCGGTGAAACGCCGCTTGATCGGGCCCACCTGGACCGTTTGGCTGCGCTGCTGGCGCGCTACCAGCCGCAGTCGTTCTCGGAGCATCTGGCCTGGGCCAGTCATGGCGAGGTATTCCTCAACGACCTGCTGCCGGCCCCCTTCAACGCCCAGACGCTGAACCGGGTGTGCGACCACATCGACCAGGTGCAGCAGCATCTGGGCTGCCGCATGCTGCTGGAAAACCCCGCCACCTATGTCGAGTTCGCCGCGAGCGACATGCCTGAGACCGACTTCATCACGCAAGTGCTGCGCCGCACCGGCTGCGGCCTGCTGCTGGACGTGAACAACGTTTACGTCTCCTGCACGAATCACCACCGCGACCCCTACGCCTACCTGGACGCCTGCCTCGCGGCCATCCCGGTTTCGTCGATCGGCGAAATCCATCTGGCCGGTTTTGCCAGCGACAGCGACGCCGCCGGAGCGCCGCTGCTGATCGACAGCCATGGCTCGCCCGTGGCCTCGGCGGTGTGGGACCTGTACGCCTACACGATCGCGCGCACCGGAGCGATCGCGACGCTGATCGAGCGCGACAACGACGTTCCGGCGCTGCCCGTGCTACTGGAAGAAGCCCATCGGGCCGAGCAGATCATGGGGTCGGCTCACAGGGCGCACGGCGCGAGGGTCATCCCATGAGCACGCAGCAGGAATTCTTCGACGCGCTGTTCGATGCCGACGGCGTCGAGGCGCCGTGTCCGGCGGGGCTGGTGAGCTGGAACCAGTCCGATCCGGCGCGCCGTTTTGCGGTTTACCGCAACAACGTGATGGTGTCGCTGATGGATGCGCTGGCGCAGGCTTTTCCGGTGACGCAGGAGCTCGTGGGCGAGGAATTCTTCCGGGCCATGGCCAAGCGCTTTGTGCTGGCACATCCGCCGCGTACGCGCATTCTGGCGTACTACGGCCAGGAGTTTGCCGCCTTTGTCCAGGCCTTTGCGCCGGCCGCGTCGCTACCCTATCTGGCCGATGTGGCGCGCCTGGAGATGCTGCGCATCCAGGCCTACCACGCCGCCGACGCGACGACGCTGACTGCGCAGGACATCGCCGCTGCGCTGGCCGACGAGGCCGGTCTGGGCGAATTGCGTTTTGGCCTGCACCCTTCGGTGTCGGTGCTGCGCTCGCGCCATGCGGTGGTCTCGCTGTGGGGCGCGCATCAGGGCCTGCTGGATATCGCCAGCGTGGATCCGGCGCAGGCGCAAACCGCTCTGATCGTTCGCATCGGACTGGACGTCAGCATCGTCGGCATCGACGACGCCAGCGGCTTCTTCATCGAGCAGCTGCGGCAGGACGCCAGCCTGGGCCAGGCCGCAGCCGCCAGCGAGCAGGAATTCCCGCAGTTCGACCTGGCCACCGGCCTGGGCGCGCTGCTGCGCTGGCACTGCGTGAGTGCACTCAAGGCGCCTTGACGCAGGGAGCGGCGCGCCCTGGCGTGCGGCGGTGCGCTATCATCCTTTCGCGTAGTCCGGGCGCCACGGACAGATGACTGAGGCTGCGATCGCGTCCGCAGTCCTTTCGTTTTCTGCACCGACCGGCGTTGTGCCGCGGGTGGAAAAATCAATCTGTGCAATGTGACCTATGGAAACCAAATGGCTTGAGGATTTTGTCAGCCTGGCCGAGACCCACAGTTTCAGCCGATCGGCGCAGTTGCGCCACGTGACGCAGCCGGCTTTCTCGCGCCGAATCCAGTCGCTGGAGGCTTGGGCCGGGGCCGATCTGGTGGACCGCAGTTCCTACCCCACGCGCCTGACCAAGGCCGGCACCACGCTGTACACGCAATCGCTGGAGATACTGCAGGCGCTTCAGAGCACGCGTGCCATGCTGCGCGGCTACCACGCCGCCGGCAGCGACGTGATCGAATTTGCCGTGCCGCACACGCTGGCGCTGACGTTTTTCCCGGCCTGGCTGTCGGAGCTACGGGGGCAGTTCGGCCCGATCAAGAGCCGCCTGATTGCGCTGAATGTGCACGACGCCGTGATGCGTCTGGTCGAGGGCAGCTGCGACCTGCTGCTGTCCTACCACCATGCGTCGCAGCCGGTTCAGCTCGACGCCGACCGCTACGAGATGCAGACGCTGGGTCAGGAGGTGCTGGCGCCGTATGCGCGCCCGGATGCCACGGGTGCGCCGCTGTTCCAGTTGCCGGGGAAGGCCGGGCAGCCCGTGCCCTATCTGGGCTACGCGCCCGGTGCCTATCTGGGCCTGGTGGTGGACCTGATTCTGAAGCAATGCGGTACGCCGATCCACCTGGACCGGGTGTATGAGACCGACATGGCCGAAGGCCTCAAGGCCATGGCACTGGAGGGACACGGCGTGGCCTTTTTACCTTACAGTGCAGTGCGCAAGGAACTGCGCAGCAAGAAGCTCGTCAGCGCCGCTCCCAAAGAAATGGACGGACTGAAGATGACGCTGGACATACGCATCTATCGGGAGCGACCGCACGCCAACCAGGAGCCCAAGGGGGCAGCCCAGGCATTGTGGGAATTCTTGGCCAACACTTGACGCGAACCGACGCAACACAACGAGGAACCTCAGCATGCATTATTTTTCCCGGGCCATGACCGTGTCCATTCTGTTTTTCAGCCTGGCTGCGGCGACACAGGCACAGACCGTGCTGCAGCGAATTGAAGGCGGCGGCAAGCTGGTGATTGCGCACCGCGAGTCCTCGATTCCCTTCTCGTATGTCGATGCCGACAAGAAGCCCGTGGGTTATGCCGTCGACCTCTGTTTGAGGATCGCCGAGGCGGTGCGCAAGAAGACGGGGATGAAGACCATGGCGGTGTCGTTCCTGCAGGTCACGCCCAGCAACCGGATCACGATGATCGAGCAGGGCAAGGCCGACCTGGAGTGCGGCTCCACCACCAACAACGCCGAGCGGCGGCTCAAGGTGGGCTTCACCATTCCCCACTTCATCACCGGCGCGCGCCTGCTGGTGCGTGCCGACAGCAAGATCGAGCGCCTGGAAGACCTGGAGGGCAAGAAGCTTGTCTCCACCAAGGGCACGACCCCGCTGAAGGCGGCGGAGCAGGCAAACCGCGAGCGCTTGCTGCACATCACGATTCTGGAGGCGCCCGATCACGCCCGTGCGGTGGAGATGGTGGAAAAGGGTGAGGCTGACGCCTTCGTCATGGACGACGTGCTGTTGTTCGGCCTGGCCGCCAATCGAGCCAACCCGGCCGCGCTGAAGGTGGTGGGCAAGTTCATCACCACCGAACCGCTGGCGATGATGTTGCCCAAGAACGACCCCGAATTCAAGAAGCTGGTGGACGATGAGATGCGCCGACTGATACAGAGCCGGGAGATCTATCCGATCTACGACAAGTGGTTCATGAAACCCATCCCGCCCAAGAACACCGCCTTGAATCTGCCCGTGAGCTACCTGCTGCACGACTTCTGGAAGTACCCCACGGACTACGTGCCCTTCTGAGACCTTGCGGGACAGACCAAGAACTACGCCTAGCGAGTATTGCTCTGTCCTCAACTGACTAGAAATTGCGGGACGGAATTAGCTCTGTCCTCGACTGATAAGCTTGCGGCACATGACCCAACAAATCACCCTCACCCGACCCGACGACTGGCATCTGCACGTGCGTGACGCGCAGGCGCTCGCCACCGTCGTTCCCCATACAGCCGCGCAGTTTGGCCGCGCCATCATCATGCCCAACCTGCGGCCTCCGGTCACGACCGCGGCGCAGGCGCTGGCCTACAAGCAGCGCATCCTGGCGGCCGTGCCCGCAGGCGTGGACTTCGAACCCCTGATGACGCTGTACCTCACCGACAGCCTGCCCGCCGACGAGATCGCCCGCGCCAAGGACGCCGGCGTGGTGGCGCTCAAGCTCTACCCGGCCGGCGCCACCACGCACAGCGACGCGGGCGTGACCGATCTGCGCAAGACCTACGCCACGCTCCAGGCAATGCAGCGCGCTGGCATGCCGCTGCTGGTGCACGGCGAGGTGACTTCGCCCGAGATCGATCTGTTCGACCGCGAGGCGGTGTTCATCGAACAACAGCTGATCCCGCTGCGGCGCGACTTTCCCGAGCTCAAGATCGTGTTCGAGCACATCACGACGAAAGAGGCGGCGCAGTACGTCGCCGAGGCGGACCGCTTCGTCGCTGCCACCGTCACTGCACACCACCTGCTGTTCAACCGCAATGCGCTGTTCACCGGCGGCATTCGTCCCCATTACTACTGCCTGCCGGTGCTCAAGCGCGAGATCCATCGCCTGGCGCTGGTGCAGGCCGTGAGCAGCGGCTCGCCCAAGTTCTTCCTGGGCACCGACAGTGCGCCGCACCCCGCGCACCTGAAGGAGCACGCCAGCGGCTGCGCCGGCTGCTACACGGCGCACGCGGCGCTGGAGATGTACGCCGAGGCCTTCGATGCCGCGGGCGCACTCGACAAGCTGGAGGCCTTCGCCAGCTTCAACGGCCCGGCCTTTTACGGCCTGCCGCGCAACGCCGGCAGCGTCACCCTCCGACGCGAATCCTGGGTCAGCCCCGAGAGCTTCGCGTTTGGCGAGGCGCAGCTCAAGCCGCTGCGCGGCGGGGAGTCATTGCCCTGGCGCATGCTCTGACGTGAGCGCGGCGCCAAGCTGACATGGTGACACTGGTCCTGCTCAACCCACACGCCGGCGGCGGGCGCGCCGCGCGTTTGCAGCAACCGATGGCGCAGTGGCTGGCGCAGCACGCCCCGGGCACGGAACTCGCCCTGCCAGACACGGTCGAGCTGGCGCGGCAGCGATTGCTGCGGCTGCCCAAAGCAAGCCGGGTGATCGTGGTCGGGGGCGACGGCACCCTGAACCAGCTGCTTCCCCCGCTGCTGGAACAGGGGCACACGCTGGGCCTGGTTCCCTGCGGCAGCGGCAACGACACCGCCAGGGCGCTGGGCCTGCATCGCATGCCTTGGGTTGATGCGCTGGCGCACGCCTTGCAGGGGCAGGCGCGCGCGATGGACGTGGGACAGGCACGCTTTGAGGCGAACGGCATCGCATGCTGCGTTCCCTTTCTTTCCAGCTTCACCGTGGGCTTTGATTCGTCGGTGGGTCTGCGGGCCCTGAACGGCCCGCGCTGGCTGCGCGGTTTGCCGCGCTATCTGCTGGCCACGCTGCGCGAGCTGGCGGCCTTGCGCACCTGGGAGCTGCAGGTGCAGATCGACGGCCGCACGGTGCACGAGGGCGAAGCGCTGTTTTCGTCCACGCTGAACACGCCCAGCTTTGGCAGCGGCATGCCGGCCGTGCCCCACGCCGCGATCGACGACGGGCAGTTGAACCTGCTGCTGGCCGGACGCTTCGGCCGAGCTGCGACCGCGCTGATGCTGCCGCGCCTGCTGGCGGGTTGGCACCTGGGCCATCCACGCGTGCACACCCAGGCCTTCTCGCAGCTGCGGCTGCGCTCGAACAGTCGGGTGCCGCTGGCGGCCGATGGCGAGTATCTGGGCGAGACGCAAGAACTGGAACTGCACGTACTCGCCGCGGCGCTGCCGGTGGTGCGCGGACCCCAGGGCTGAAGCGCAGACTCAGCGGCTCTCGATGCGTGACGAGCGGCTCTGGCGACCGCTGCGGTTGAACGCTGCCACCTGAATCACGCCCTTGGCCGTGATCGGGCCGACCACCAGCGGACTGGACATGTTGGGCTCGCTGCCATCTGTCGTATAGCGCAGCGCGAAGCCGGGAAACTGCTGGTTCGCCAGCACCTTGGCGTCGACGATTTGCAGCCCGGGTGGCGCGATCCGGTACTGCACGCCGGGGAGCTGGGCATCGAGTTGCGGCAGCACGCGCCGGCCCAACTGGTTCACGAACACCGACCAGTCGGCATCGTGCAGCGCCTTTGCCTTGACTACGTCGTGCTGCTGCGTCCACGCCGGGTCCGGGGCCCAGGCGCGCTCGGCCAACGCCAGCAGGCGCGGCATCAGCAGGTAGTCCATGAGCGCGCGCGAACGCACGGTTTCGCTGAACAGCACGCCCTCCAGGCCCAGTATCTGGCGCTGTCCGTAGTCGGTCAGACCGTCCAGCCCGGGCTTGGGCGTGGCGTCGGTGGGCGACTTGCGGGTGGAGTCAAAGGGGATGAAGTCGAACACCGTGTCCAGCTCGGTATAGGCGGCCCAGTTCACGCCCGGCTCGTCCGGGTTCTTGTTGTACGCCATGTCGAAATACAGGTTCGTGGCCGGCGCCAGGATCGCCTGGTAGCCGGCATTCGCCATGCGGTAGGCGAGGTCTTCGGCGTCGTCCAGGTTGTTCCAGACATAGAGCCTGAAGTGGCTGTGCGTGAAGGTCGGATTCGGGATCAGCTTGCTCTCGCCGCGCAGCTTGACCTTGCGTGCGCCCAGCTCCTCCCAGCCCGAAGCGAAGAGGCCGTGGCGCGTCAGCATCTGGTTCACGCGCCCGTAAAAATAGTCCCAGACCTCGGTCGTGGAGGCGAGCTTTTCGCGCTGCATCAAGGCGCGCGTGGCCGGGGATTTTTCCCAGGCGCCGTTGGGCAACTCGTCCGCGCCGACGTGGATGGTGTTGAGCTTCACGCCTGCCTGTCTGTGCAGCGCCACCACCTGATCCAGCACGCGCTGGATGAAGACGTAGGTCGAGGGCAGACCCGGATTCATCACGTGGTCGGTGTAGAGCTGGGGCGAGCGGTAAATCGACTTGTCCTCCAGGTCATTCAGCAGGTACTGGGCCGCGTCCTTGCGAGCGGCTTTTTGCAGCTCGAGGTATCGGCTTTCCATGGACTTGACGGCGGCGCGTGCATGGCCCGGCATCTCGATTTCAGGGATGACTTCGATGTGCAGCGCGGCCGCGTATTTCAGGATCTCGATGTAGTCGGCAGCGGTGTAGTAGCCGCTGCCGTAGGCGTCGCTCACGTCCGGGCCGGAGCCGTAGGCGGGCTGCAGAAACTCGTGACCCTCCAGCGTGTGGCCGCGCCGCGCACCCACCTGCGTGAGTTCGGGCAGGCCGGGAATTTCCAGACGCCAGCCTTCGTCGTCGGTCAGATGGAAGTGGAACTTGTTGAGCTTGTAGCGCGCCATCAAGTCCAGCAAGCGCAGCACCGTGGCCTTGGGCTGAAAGTTGCGCGCCACGTCGAGCTGCACGCCGCGGTAGCCAAAGCGCGGCGCGTCGCTGACGTGCAGCGCCGCCAACGTCAGGCCCTGCTGCGGCGTCGCTTGCAAAGGCAGCAATTGGCGCAGCGAGCGCAGTCCCAGCGCGACTCCGGCGGCTGAATTGCCGTTGAGCGTAATGCCTGTGGCCGGATCGATGCTCAGCTCATAGGCTTCGCTCGAGCTCTGCCCGGCGATGGAGGCGATGGCCAGATGCACACCTGGCGCCGTGCCGCCTGTTTTTGCTGAAGCGAAGTAGGGTTTGAGCAGGGCCGTCGCGTGCGCCACTTCCGCTTTCAGATCCACGGAGCCGACCACGCGCGGCATCGCCGTCCAGTGCAATTCGCCAGCACGCCGTTCGAACTTTTTCGGCGTCGGGAACACCGGTGGCAAGGCCTCCTCGGCCACGTCGGCGATGCTGGAATTGCGCTTGAACTGCTCCTGCGCCGTGATGATGGGCATAGGGTCGCTGGCGCCGTGGTCCCACTGCTCGGCGCGGGCGAAGGGTGCAAGGGCGTAGTCGGAAATCGCGCGTCCCACGCTGGGTGTGTCGTCAAAAACGATGTAGGGTCCTGTGGGTCCCTTGGCGGTCTTGACCATGATCTCCGGATGGAAGAACGACAAGCGCGTGCTCTGCCCCTTTGCCAGGTCCGAGGCCCCTGAGATGGGGCGGAAGCGGTACCAGGTGCCGCTCACGCGCTCCATCACGAACGGTCCCTCCACCTCCTTGAGATCCACTCCCGCCACGCAGTTGAAGTAGATGGCCCAGCCCTGCGCTGGCAGGGCTTTGTCGGCGGTGTTGGTCAGCGTGAACGACGACCAGGACCGGCCACCGGGGTTGTCGGGCGTGAACACGTTGCGCTGCACTTCCCAGCGAAGTTGCAGTGGTGCAGCTGGCGCGGCACCGGCCAGGAGCGACGCGCCCAGCAGCAGCGTGACCAGCACCATCCAGAGGGCCTTGCCCCAGCGCTGCATTGGCATGACGATTCCCTTCATCTGGTGAGGACAGAGCTCGCGCAGTCTGCCGCGCAATGACTCAGGATTTCCCGAACTTGAACAACACGGTCTTGCCCGCTTCCACCGCGCCACTGGCCACATGGGTCAGCGCGCCAAACTCATCGGCATTGGACAGCACCACCGGGCTGATGGTCGAGACCGCGTTCGCCGCGAGGTAATCGAGGTCGAGTTCCAGCACCGGGTCGCCCGCCTTCACGTCGGCGCCGGCCTGGGCCAAACGCGTGAAGCCTTTGCCTGCGAGCTTGACGGTCTCGATGCCGATGTGCACGATGATTTCGGCACCCGAGTCGGTCACCATGGCGAAGGCATGGTTGGTATTGAAGATGCTCACCAGCTTGCCGGCGCAGGGGGCAACCACCAGTTTGCCGGTGGGGCGAATGGCCACGCCCTCGCCCACGGCCTTGCTCGCAAAGGCCGCGTCGGGAACGTTTTCCAGCGCCACGACTTCGCCGCTCACGGGCGCCAGCATCACGGTCTCGTTCGGTGAGGCGGCGACAGCGTCTGGCGCGACAGCAGCAACGGGAGCGGCTGGAACCGGCGCAACTGCAGCAGCTTGTGGCGCTGCAGCGGAGCCGCCCAGTTGCTGGCGCAGCGAGTCGGCGATGAGCTCGGCCTTGGGGCCCACGACGATCTGCACGTTCTGCTGATTGAGCTTGATGACGCCACTGGCGCCCAGGCTTTTCGCCGCAGCCGCGTTGACCTGGTCCGCGTCCTTCACGGTGAGGCGAAGCCGCGTGATGCAGGCGTCCACGTTCACCACGTTGGCGGCGCCGCCGATGACGCCGATGTAGGCGCGGGCGAGTTCGGCCGTGCTGCCCGGCACCGAGGGCACGGCGGCGTCCACCGCCCCGACTTCGTCGTCTTCACGCCCCGGGGTTTTGAGATTGAGCGCCGTGATCGCGGTGCGAAAAGCAAAGTAGTAGACGCCGAAGAACACGGCGCCCTGGACGATCAGCATGGCCCAGTGATTGGCGAGCGGGTTGCGCGACGACAGCACCATGTCGACCATGCCGGCGCTGAAACCGAAGCCCGAGATCCAGTGCATGCTGGCTGCGATATAGACCGAGAGCCCCGCCAGGAAAGCGTGCAGCACGTACAGCAGCGGCGCCACGAACATGAAGGAGAACTCCAGCGGCTCGGTCACACCGGTGAAGAACGAGGCGAAGCCGGCGGCGATCATGATGGACGCCACGCGCGCCTTGTTCTCCGGTTTGGCCGTGTGGTAGATCGCCAATGCCGCGCCCGGCAGGCCGAACATCATGATCGGGAAGAAGCCGGCCTGGTACATGCCGGTCACACCCAGCACGGCCTTGCCCTCGGCCAGCGATTTCGCGCCGCCGAGGAAGTTGGGGATGTCGTTGATGCCGGCCACATCGAACCAGAACACCGAGTTCAGCGCGTGGTGCAGACCGATGGGGATCAGCAAGCGGTTGAAGAAAGCGTAGATGCCTGCGCCCGCCGGACCCATGTCCTTGATGCTCAGGCCGAAGGCCACGAGTCCGTTATAGATCACGGGCCACACGGCCATCAAGGCAAAGGCCACGACGATCATGACGAAGGAGGTAACGATGGGCACGAGCCGGCGCCCGCTGAAGAACGCCAGCGCCTTGTGCAGCTCCACCTGGCTGAAGCGGTTGTACAACTCGGCTGCGATGACGCCGGTCAGGATGCCGACAAACTGGTTGTGGATCTTGCCAAAGGCCTTGGGCACCTGATCCAGCGGGATGTCCTGAATCTGCGACACCGCGCCCGGCGACAGCAGGCTGGTCAGCACGTAGTAGCCCACCAGGCCCGCAAGCGCCGCCGCGCCGTCCTTGTCCTTGGACATGCCGTAGGCCACGCCCACCGCGAACAGGATCGACATGTTGTCGATGATGGCCGCGCCGGCCTTGATCAGCAGCGCTGCCGCCGCGCTGCCCGAGCCCCAGCCCGTGGGGTCGATCCAGTAGCCTATGCCCATCATGATGGCGGCGGCCGGCAGCGTGGCCACGGGCACCATCAGTGCGCGGCCAATTTTTTGCAGATAACCCAAGATATTCACGGTTCGTCTCCAGTTTCAAATTCTTCGCCAGCGCGTCATGGCGCAAATGCCGCCAGGCGCGCGCGCACTTCGGCCGTGGTTCCCAATTGAATCACTTCCTGCGCCAGAACTTTGCAGTCGTTCAGCGACAGGCGCCGCACCAGCGCCTTGATCGCGGGGGTCGCGGGCACCGACACTGACAACTCGCTCACGCCCAGGCCGATCAGCACCGGCACCGCCATCGCGTCCGAGGCCAGGCTGCCGCACACGCCAACCCACTTGCCGTGCCGGGCTGCGCCTTCGCAGGTGAGCGCAATCATCTTCAGCACGGACGGGTGCAGGCCGTCGGCCTTCTTCGCCAGCTTGTGGTGGCCGCGGTCCATCGCCAGCGTGTACTGGGTCAGGTCGTTGGTGCCGATGGAGAAGAAATCGGTCTCGCGCGCAAACTGCTCCGCCAACAGCGCCGCCGACGGCACCTCGATCATGATGCCGACCTTGAAGTCGCTGTGACCGCTGGCAGCCGCTTCTGCGGCGAGCAGGGCCTTGGCCTCGCGCAGCTCTTCCAGAGTGGCGATCATCGGAAACATGATGTGCAGCCTGGCCTTGCCCGACGCACGCAGGATCGCGCGCAGCTGGGTGCGAAACATCTCGGGCTGGTCCAGGCTCACGCGCACGCCGCGCAGACCCAGGAAGGGGTTGTCCTCTTTCGGCAGGGGCAGGTAGGGCAGCGGCTTGTCGCCGCCGACATCCAGCGTGCGTATCACCAGCGTGCGCTGCGCTCCCAGTGCATCGGCTACCGCGACGTAGGCGGCGGCCTGCTCGTCTTCGCTGGGTGCCGTGTCGCGTTCGTCGAACAGAAATTCCGAGCGCAGCAGGCCCACGCCTTCGCCGCCCAGTGCCACGGCTTCGCGCGCCTCGGTCGCGTTGCGCACGTTGGCCACCACTTCAATGCGGTGTCCGTCCGTCGTCACGGCGGCGTCCAGCGCCAGCGCGGCCTCCTGCTCGCGCCGTGCCGCCTGCTGCGCCATGCGCTCGTGCGCTTGCGCAATGTCGGACTCGCTGGGGGCATGGTGCAGCAGGCCCTGCGCGCCATCGAGTACCACCAGCGTCCCTTGAGCCAGCGCCAGCGCGGCCTCGTCCACGCCGCACAGCGCGGGGATGCCGAAGGAGCGCGCCAGAATCGCGACGTGGCTGGTGGCGCCCCCGGTGGTGGTGCAAAAGCCGAGCAGCTTGCTGCGGTCCAGCGAGGCCGTGTCGCTCGGCGTGAGTTCTTCCGCGATCAGGATCGCACCGTGGGGCAAATCGATATGCGACGGTTTGACACCAGCGAGCAGCGCGAGCACGCGCCGACCGACATCGCGGATGTCGCTGCCGCGCTCGCGCAGCAGCGCGTTGTGCGCGCCTTCCAGGCACTCAAGCTGCTGCGCGTACTGCATGAAGGCGAGGCGCCAGGCATGTCCCGCGGCCTGGCTCTGCATCACGCCAGCGACAGCGATTTCCAGCAGATCGGGGTCTTGCAGCAGATGCTGATGTGCGTCCAGTATCGCGGCGCCCGCCGGGTCAGCGACGCCGTTCTTCAGCGCCTCGATCTGGTCCTGCGCCGCCTTCAAAGCGGCGACCAGTTTGCCGTGCTCGCGCTCGGGCGACTCATCCGTTTCGGCGACGACGATCACATCCTGGCGGTACTGCACGATGCGGCCCACGGCCAGTCCGGGAGACGCGCACACGCCGCTCAGCGCATTCACCGAAGGCGCTGCAACGCGCACCGTTTCAGCCGGGCTCGCCGCCATCGCCACCGCCACAGGCGCCTCTTCGTGCAGTTCGCCACACCCTGCGACCAGCAGCGCAGAGACCGCGCCGATCGCCTCTGCGGCATCGGCGCCCATGGCCTTGACGCGGAGGATGTCGCCCTGGCGGGTTCCCAGTGCCATGATGGACACCACGGACTTGGCGTTGGCTTCGTCCTCGCCGCGCACCAGGCGCAGGGTGGACTGGTATTTCTTGGCCAGCGCCACCAGCATCGCGGCCGGCCTGGCGTGCAGTCCGGTGGCGTTGGGCAGACGCACGGCGTCGCCGATCAGGGCGCCGCCGGCGACGCCTTCGGGCGCAGTTGCGGCATTTGTCATGTTGCTATAGCTTGATGTAGATGCGCTTCTTGTCCAGGCCGTAGCCCACAAGCCAGCACGCGAGCATGAACGCCAGCGCAAAGACGAAGGAGCCCGGCTTGTCCCCGGCCCACCACTGGAATCCGTGATTGAACAGCCAGTCGAACAGCGCCAGATCGCCCACATGGGTGATCCAGAAAATGGTCTGTATCACCTCGCTCAGCAGGTAGATGAAGAGCGTGTTGCGGCCGAACACCTCGAAGAAATAGGTCCAGCCGCGCAGCTTCTGCAAGTCGATGATGTACACCAGACAGGCCAACACAAACAGATCGATGCCGATGGTGCACAGCACGTAGGAGCTGGTCCAGAGCTTCTTGTTCAGGGGAAACACGCTGCTCCACAGCAGCGCCACGACGATGAGGGCCGCGCCCACCAGCGTGAGCTTGGCGATGGTCTCGCTGCTGGCGCCTTTCTCGCGTACCAGGCGCGCGGCGAAATAGCCGGCCAGCACGTTCACAATCGCGGGCAGGGTGCCAAGAATTCCCTCCGGGTCGAAGGCGATGCCTTCGCCGTGGTACATGTGGGCGTCGCCCAGCACCAGCTTGTCCAGCTTGAGCGCGGCGTTGCCGGTGAGCGTGTAGTCACCGAACGAATACATGATCCACCAGTAGCCCAGCAAGGCCACGACGCTGAAAACGACGGCGCCGCGCGCCCGTCCGTAATGCAGGATCAGCGACGCGAGGCCATAGGCCAGCGCGATGCGCTGCAACACGCCCAGGATGCGCGTCTTCTCCAGTGGCAGCAGCGCCAGATGACCGGCCTTGTCGAATTCAAAGAACGGGAACCAGTACAGCAGATAGCCGCACAGGAAGATCAGCGCGGTGCGCGTGAAGATCTTGCGCAGCACCGCGGCGTCTCCCATGCCCTGGTATTTTTCCAGCGTGAAGGCCAGCGCCGTTCCGACCACGAACAGGAAGCTGGGGAACACCAGATCGGTCAGCGTCAGTCCATGCCACACCGCGTGCAGCAGCGGCGCGTAGGACTTCTCCTCGCTGATCGACATGTTGACGACGATCATCAGCGTGAGCGTGAGCCCGCGCATCACGTCGATCGACTGGGAGCGCTGCGGCAGCGTGCTCATTTCGCCTTGAGGGCCGCGGCGATTGCCTTGTGTCCCGTGGACGCAGAAGCTATGGCTTTATCCACCAGCGCGATCATGACCTTGTAGCCGGCTTCATTCGGGTGCACGCCGTCTTCGGAGTAGGCCTTCTTCAGACCGGGGCGTTCGTCCACCATGGCCGCGTAATAGTCCACATAGATCAGATGCTGGCGCTTGGCATAGTCCTGCAGCAGCTGGTTCAGCGCGGCGATCTGCGGTGCGGGCCGTGCCGCTTCGTTCCAGTAGAAACCGGCCGCCGGCAATACCGAGCACAGCACCACCTTGATGCCGTTCGCCTTTGCCAGATCGACCATGGAGGCGATGTTGTCGACGATCATTTCATTCGTCGAGGTGCCGGTGTTGCCGGCGATGTCGTTCGTGCCCGCCAGGATCACCACCACCTTCGGCTTGAGCGCAATCACGTCGGCGCGAAAGCGCAGCAGCATCTGGGGCGAAGTCTGGCCGCTGATGCCGCGGTTGATCGTGGTCTTGTTCCAGTAGGACTTGGTCCAGAACTCGGTGATCGAGTCGCCCATGAAGACCACGCGCTGCTCGCCTTTCGCGGGCAAGCCATCCTTGGCATTGGCGCTGCGGTAGGCCGCCAGATTGGGCCAGTCCATCTTCGCGTCGTCGGCCTCGGTGGCGAGGGCCTGTGCCATGCAAAGGCCAGCAAGCATCACGACAGCCCAGGCTTTTAGTGTTTTCATAGCGATCCAAATAGGAGAAGTCCCCGCCGTGCGCACACAACGGGGACCCCAGTTTCGAAATTACATCTTGTAGCTCAACCCCAGCAGCATCTGGCGACCATACTGGTGGAACTCCTTCTGCGCGACGATTCCATCGACCGTCTGCGTTGTCACGTAAGGCGTTTCGAACATGTTGTTGACCTGGAACAGGACGCCCAGACCTTTGAGCTGTCCCGACTGCATTTCATAGCCGATCTGGAAATCGGTGATCCGCTCGGGACGGATCGTATCCACGACGTATTTAAAGGCATTGTGTCGCGTCGCGTCGAAACCGGAACGGTAGCGCTGCGCAATGCGCGCCTGGAAACCATTCTTCTCGTAGTAGGCCGTCATTCCCCAAACATCCCCGGACAAACCGTCGAGTGAGGTATTGGTTGCAGCGCCGGTGGCGTCGGTTCCCGGCAGATTGCTGGAAGTCTTTGAGTAGCTGCCCAGCAGACCAAACCCATCGAGTGACTTGCTGATCATCTCTGCGCCCAGCGATCCGCTCAGTTCCAGTCCTCGAACGAATCCGCCGCTGGTGTTTGTCGGGGTCGTCATCGTCCCCATATTGCTGGAGGGCACGATCGCTGATGGATTGGTGAAGTTGGAGAAATCGTACTGGACGTCCTTCGTGATGATGCCGCTCGTGATCTGCTTATAGAAACCAGCAACTGCGGCATATGTACTCTTGCCGTAATATCTTTCCAGCGACAGGTCAAAGGCATTGGCGCGCCACGGTTTGAGTTCCGGATTGCCGCCACCGCCGTACCACTGGTGGTCGGTCGAACTAACGGACGCCGTCGTTCCTGCTCGCATGTCTGCCAGACTGGGGCGCGCCACTTGCTTGGCAATACCCAGGCGCATCAAGGTGTCCTTGCCAAGATCGCCGATCAAATTGAGACTGGGCAAAACGTCGGTGTAGCTTGTGCCACCCGTCGTCGGGGTCAGATTACCATTGTTGTCGTCATACAACCCTGAGGCCTTCTGCTTGGCATTCACGATCTGAACCCCGGCGTTGCCACGGAAGGGAATCTTCGCTTCGAAATCCAGATTGAACTTGGCGAACGCGGTGGTCACCTTTTCGTCCACACCCCAGTTCCATTTCGGACTCTTGGGATCTGATGGGCTGGCGGAGTAGGCGCCGCTGTTGAATGCGTCCATGACGTTGAAACTCACCATGCTGGGAACGCCAACAAAACCCATGTTGACTGGAGCCCTCAGAATGCCCGCAGGTATGGGAGCACACACGCCCACATTGCAATCGGTGGTGTTGTTCAGGTTGTAATTTGTTCCGACGTCATTCAGAGACTTGCTGCGCTCGGCATACAGCAGGCCGGTATCCACGCCGCTGATCGGGCCCCAATCGAGCTCACGCCGGCCTGACAGGCGCAAGGACTTCATTTCGTCGTTGACATCTACCACGGAGCCATATCCGCCGCCGCCCCACCATGCTGAGCTCAATTGAAAGTTCGCCGCGTTGCCGAAATTGAAAGGCGACCCGATGTTGCCAAAGCTTGTAAAGTTGGAGGGAAAACTCACGTTCATCGTGGTTGGCGTTGGGCTGGTTGCATAGGCCTCGCCGATGAACTCATGACGTTTCGCGTTCGAATAGCTCACGTCCGTGGATGCAGTCCACTTATCGATTTTGGTCTCGGTATTCCAACCGATCGCATTCACCTTGTCGTCGCGGTTGTCCTGTCGTTGGGTCACGAAAGGCGTGATATTAGCAATGGTGCCCCCGCCATTCGAGTTTGCCAGCGCCGTCCAGTTCGGAGTCGTTCCATTGGACCAGTCATTCCAATAGGCCACGAGTTCCCGGCCATTCATGCGTTGCTTGAATTGCGAGGAGAAGATGTCTACTTGGCTGTGGAAGTTCTTGTTGGGCTTGTATTCGATCACGGCCATGAAACCATCACGGGTTGCCTGTGTCGATGCCACACCCGTCTCCAGACCGTCGAAGGCATGGGTCGAACCCGGAAGGCCGTCCACTGTGCCGCAACAATTGGTGAGATAGTCTCCAGTCCCGTAGTCCCAGGGGTTCATGTACTTCTTCAAAGTGGGGCTATCCAAGTGGGCAAAGCCCAATGCCACGCCAATCGTGCGGTCGGCAAACTGGTCAATATAGGATGCACTGAGGCGGGCACCGCTGGCACTATTGCCGGGAATGATCTCGCCGAGCGAGTTCTTTTCCATGCGCGCATTCAGATTCACTTGGCGATCCTTGAAGTCGAGCGGTCGCACCGTTTGCAGGTTCACAGTGCCCGAGAGACCTTGGGTGCCGAGGGATGCGTCAGGCGTCTTGTAAACCGTTGCCGAGTTCACCAGTTCCGACGGAAATTGATCGTATTCAAACGAGCGGTCGTCACCCGTGCTCACCATCTCGCGCCCATTGAGCAAGGTCACGCCGAATTTGGGGGGCATGCCGCGGATGGAAAGCACTTGCGCACGACCGTCGACGCGCTGCGCCGCAATACCCGGCAAGCGGGCAAGGGACTCGGCGATGCTGACGTCTGGCAGTTTGCCGATGTCTTCTGCCGTGATCACTTCAACGATCGAGTCGGAGTTCTTCTTGACCGCCATGGAGCTTTCAATGCTGGCGCGAATGCCCGTCACTACAACGGTATTCAGGTTCGCAGCGTCCTGGGCAAAGGCAGAGCCCATGAGAACAAGGGCCACGGCGGAGGCGATGGGTGTGCGATGGAGTTTCATATTTCCCTTTTCAAAAATATCAAAGTGGGCCCAAAAGTGAATGCAGCCCGGGATTACCAACAAAACCTTCCCCTGAAGCCATGCCAATGAAGTCAGGGGAGCAAGACATTATCAAAACGATACGCATCAGTTGCGTACCACTTTACTGATTTTAAGATGCCACTATGCTACCAATTGGAATCGATTACAAGACAGTTTCAGTCAAATATGGTCCGGACTTACCCTAGGAATACTTTGCCCAACTTGGGCGCGCAACTTCGACTGGAGTCATGCAGCCTTAGTTTGTCCGCGTCACCTTGGCCAGATGGCGTGGTTTATCCGGGTTCATGCCGCGGGCTCGCGCCAGGGCTTCAACCATGGGGTAGAAGCTCTGGATCACCGAGATCGGATCGAGCTCGATCGAATCCGCGTCGGTCACGGGCAGGTTCGCGCCGGGCGTGCCCAGCGGTGCGGCCAACAAGACCTGGGCGCCGCGTCCGCGCATTTCTTCGGCCAGGGCCAGCAGACCGGCCTGCGCCGGGCCGCGCGGCGCAAACACCAGCAGCGGATAGCCCTCGTCGATCAGCGCCATCGGGCCGTGCTTGACTTCGGCACCGGAGAAAGCCTCGGCCTGGATGCCGCAGGTCTCCTTGAACTTGAGCGCAGCCTCCATCGCCACCGGCAGGCCAGTGCCGCGGCCGATGACAAACAAGCGGTCCACCTTGCGCAGCACGTCCACCGCCACCGACCAGTCGGCGTTGGCGGCGCGCGACAGCGTTCCGGGCAAAGCCGACAGGGCGGCGTGCAGCGCCAGGTCCTGCTGCCAGGCGGCCACGACGCGCGCTCCGGCCACCAACTGGGTGATGAAGCTCTTGGTTGCCGCCACGCTGGTCTCGGCGCCGGCGTGCAGCGGAAAGACCCACTGCGACGCCTGTGCCAGTGGCGAATTCGGGTCGTTCACAAAGGCCGCGGTGCAAGCGCCACCCTGGGTGAAGTAGCGCATCGGCGCCACCAGATCGGGGCTTTGCCCGGACTGTGAAAACGCCATCGAGACCAGGCCCTTGCACTGGATGTGCGACTGGTACAGCGTCACCAGCGACATCGGCAGCGAAGTCACCAGGCGCCCGAGCCGCGCCATGATGAGGTAGGCCATGAAGTGGGCCGCGTGATCCGAGCTGCCCCGCGCGACGGTCAGGAGCGAGCCCGGATTGCGCTCGCGCAGGAAGGCGCCGAAGTCGTTGTATTCCCGGTCGTTGTGGGCCAGTTGTGTGGCCACCGCAGCACTCGCTTCGCGCGCCTCAATCAGCATTTGTGTGTTCAACCGAACTCCCTTCAATCCAGACATCCGTCAGTTGCAAATCGCGGTCCAGCAGCACGGCATCGCCCCAGGCGCCCACGCTCAAGCGCCCTCTGTCGGTAGCGCCAAGGTAGTCGGCGGCATGCGTCGATACGCGACGCGACGCGTCGCTCAAGCTCAGGCCCACGGTGCCGACCAAGTTGCGCAGCGCCTGGTCCATGGTGAGCGTGGAGCCGGCCAGCGTCCCATCGGCCAGGCGCACACCTCCCATGCATTTGGTGACGCTGTGGCGCCCCAGCCGGTACTCGCCGTCGGGCATGCCGGCGGCGGCGGTGGAGTCGGTCACGCAGTACAGGCCAGGTATGGCGCGCAGCGCGACCCGAATGGCGCCGGGATGCACGTGGATCAGGTCGGGAATGATTTCGGCATAAGCCGCGTGCGCCAGCGCGGCGCCGACCATTCCGGGCGTGCGGTGGTGCAGTCCGGTCATGGCATTGAACAGATGCGTGAAGCTGCCCGCGCCTTTTTCCAGGGCCTGCTTTCCGTCCTCATAGCTGCCCGACGAGTGGCCGATCTGCACCCTGAAGCCGGCGGCGCACAACGCTTCGATAACATCCATGTTGCCTGGCACTTCGGGCGCAAGCGTGATCAGGCGGATCGGGAACAGGTCGTGCCAGCGCTGCAATTCGCTCGCCACCATGGGGCGTGTGAAGTCGGGTTGGGCGCCGAGTTTTTCCTGGCTGATGTAGGGGCCTTCGAGGTGCACGCCCAGCACCCGGGCGCCGGCTGCGCTGCGCTGCGGACCCACGGCGTGCATGGCGGCGAAGGCCTGGTCCAGATCGGCCATGGGTGCGGTCATGGTGGTGGCGAGCATGGCCGTCGTGCCGTGGCGGGCGTGCAGTTGCGCCACCCGCGCCAGCGCGTCGCCACCCTCCATGATGTCGTGGCCACCGCCACCGTGCACGTGCAGATCGACGAATCCGGGGAGCACGATAGCCTCAGGGCGGTCGCGCACGTCGCGCTCGTCCACGAGTTCGCCCTGTATACGCGCGATGCGGCCGTCGGCGCCGAACTCCATCACCCCGCGCACGAATCCTTGAGGCGTGAGGATGTGGCCATCGATCTGCTTCATCCGTCGCGCCTCATCTCGGCGACGAAGTCGTAATAGTCGCTGCGGCAGTAGGAATGCGTGAGTTCCACCGCCTGGCCCGTCGGGCCATAGCCGACACGGGTGATGAACAGCACTGCCTGCCGGTCCGGTATGCCCAGTTGCTCTGCCAGCCGCGGCTGGGCGTTGAGCGCGCGGATATGCTGCAGCGCGCGCACGGGCGCCTGCTGGCTGCGCGCCAGGTACTCGTAGAGCGAACCCTCCACCTCCTGCGGACGGGGCAACACGTGCTGGGGCAGGACGCTCACTTCCAGCGCCATCACGACGTCGTCGCCCAAGCGCAGGCGCTCCAGGCGCGCCACTTTTTCGCCGGACGACAGGCCCAGGCTCATCTGCTCGTCGATCTTGGCGAGCACGATGGTGCGATGCAGCCAGCGCGACGACGGCGTGTAGCCGCGGCGGCGCAGTTCTTCGGAGAAGCTGCTCAGGTGCGACAGCGGCTGCTCGAAGCGCGGGGCGATGTAGTTGCCGGAACCGCGACGGCGGATGATCAGCCCCTGCTCGACCAGCTGGTCAATGGCAGAGCGCGCAGTGACGCGAGACAGGTTCAGCGTCTCGGCCAGCAAGCGCTCCGAAGGCAGTGCCTCGTCGGGCTTGTAGCGCCCGTCCCGGATGCTCTGGCCCAGCTTGCGCGAAAGTTGCATGTACAGCGGTGAGCTGTCGCGCGGATCGGGTTTGAATTCAAAGACATCGCCTTGGCTCATACGCTCTTTCAACAGAAGTGGGTTGTGGCCGCAGCCGCCCGGCAGCACGCCGGATGGCGCCGCGAGTATAGCGGACCAATTAAATACCAGTGACAGGGTTTTCCAGACCAGTAGCCAAGCCCGGCCGGCCGGCCATGGAAGTCGCCCTCACCCCATCCCTCTCCCGCCACTGCGGGCGAGGGAGAAAAGCCGCATTCAGCGAAGCGGCAGCTGCGTTGTGTTCTTGACTTCTTCCATCACCGGGTAGGTGCGGGTCTCGCGCACGCCGGGGAGCTGCCACAGCACGGTGCCGGCAAAGTCGCGGTAGGCGCCCATGTCGGCGATGCGGGTTTTGAGCAGGTAGTCAAAGCCGCCGGCGACCATGTGGCACTCCATGATTTCCGCTCGCACCTGCACCGCCGCCTTGAATTCCTCGAACACGTTGGGCGTGGTCCGGTCCAGCAGCACTTCCACGAACACCATCATCCCCGAGCCCAGCTTGAGCGGGTTCAGCCGCGCCTCGTAACCCAGGATGTAGCCGTCCTTGGTGAGGCGCTGCACCCGCGCCAGCACCGCCGTGGGCGAGAGGCTCACAGCCTCGGCCAGCTTCAGGTTGGAGATGCGTCCATCCTGCTGCAGGCAGCCCAGAATCTTCAGGTCGATGCGATCGAGCTCATTCAGGTGTTCGCTCATGACAGTCGATAGGTTTCGAGGTGGATGCTGGTCTCGGTGCTGCTGATGCCGCGGATCAGTCGAATGCGCTCCAGCACCTTGGACAACTCCGCCAGATTGGCCGCGCGCAGTTCGGCCAGCAGGTCCCAGCGGCCGTTGGTGTCGTGCAGCGTCGCCACGCCGGGCTCTCCCAGCAGGCTGGAGATGACCGCACGGGTCTCGTTGCCTTCGACCGCGACGCTCATCCAGGCGCTGATTTCGGAAGCCTGGGCTTCGGGGCGCAGTTTGACCGTGTAACCCACGATGATGCCGGCGTCTTCAAGTTTGGTGACCCGATTGCTGATGGTGCCGCGCGACACGCCCAGTTTCGCCGCCAAGGTGGCCACGCTGGTGCGCGCGTCCTTGCGCAGCAGCGACAACAATTGCTGATCCGTGGTGTCCATCCACACATTGTGGCATTTTTCCCTGACTAAATGCCAATATTTTGACGAAAAGCTAGCAGTATTAGTGATTTACATTGCCACAACAAGCTGGGAGACTGAGTCCAACTTATCCAGGAGCAGCCCCATGAAACCCACCCCACTGGCCCAGACCCAATTCCTCAGCGCACAGGATGTCGCCACCCTCGTGACCCGGGTGGGCGCTGCGGCGACACTCTCCCGCATGGCCGACTACATCCGCGAGGACTTTCTGCGCTGGCAGGATTTCGACAAGTGCGCCCGTGTGGCCAGCCACTCGGCGGGCGGCGTGATCGAACTCATGCCCATCTCCGACGCCAAGACCTACGCCTTCAAGTACGTCAACGGCCACCCCAAGAACACCCAGGTCGGCCTGCCCACGGTGATGGCGTTTGGCGTGCTGGCCGATGTGGCCACGGGCGTGCCCGAGCTGCTGAGCGAGCTCACGCTCACCACGGCGCTGCGCACCGCCGCGATGTCGGCCGTGGCCGCACGCGCGCTGGCGCGCCCGAACAGCAAGATTCTGGCGCTGATCGGCAACGGCGCGCAAAGCGAGTTTCAGGCGCTGGCGTTTCATCACCTGCTGGGCATCGAGGAAGTCCGTCTCTTCGATACCGATCCGGCCGCCACCGAAAAGCTCCTGTCCAACCTGGCGCACACGGCGCTGCGCTTGATTCCCTGCAACAGCGTGGCCCAGGCCGTGCGCGGAGCTGATATCGTCACGACTGTGACCGCAGACAAAACCAACGCCACCATCCTGACCCCGGATCTGATCGAACCGGGCATGCACATCAATGGCGTGGGCGGCGACTGCCCCGGCAAGACCGAGCTGCACGCCGACGTGCTGCGCGGCGCCTCGGTGTTCGTCGAGTACGAGCCGCAAACGCGCATCGAGGGCGACCTGCAGCATCTGCCGGCTGATTTTGCGGTGACCGAACTGTGGCAAGTGCTCCGAGGCCAGGCCACGGGACGCACGCATGACGCACAAGTCACGCTGTTCGATTCGGTCGGCTTCGCCCTGGAAGACTATTCGGCCCTGCGCTTCATGCGCGACGCCGCTCAGGAGCTGGGCATAGGGCAACTGGTGTCGCTGATCCCCGAACTGGCGAATCCCAAGGACCTGTTCTGCCTGATTCGCCCGAGCGCCAAACCGGTGCTGCGTAGCGCACACACGGCGGCGCAGGCCCTGGCTGATCTGCAAGAGTTGGCGCTGGCAGCATGAGCGCCACGGCTGCGACCTCGCACGTGAGCCGAGGCATGAACGTAAAAGAACTGACTTTGATGACTCAGAGCACTCAGCGGGTGAAGCATGAAAGTTAGCCTGATCGGCGTTCCCACCGACATCGGTGCCGGCAGCTTGGGCGCGCGCATGGGTCCCGAAGCGCTGCGCGTGGCGGGGATTGCCGGCGCCATCGCGCAATTCGGCCTGGACGTGAAGGACTGCGGCAACCTGGCCGGCCCCGCCAACCCCTGGCAGGACGCCGTCAACGGCTACCGCCACCTCCCCGAGGTGGTGCAGTGGAACCAGTTGGTGCACGAGGCGACCTACGCCGAGCTCAAGGACGGGCGCCTTCCCATCATGCTCGGCGGCGACCATTGCCTGAGCATCGGCTCCATCAGCGCGGTCGCGCGCTACTGCCGCGAGGTCGGCAAGAAGCTGCGCGTGCTCTGGTTCGATGCGCACGCGGATTTCAACACCGCCACGCTCACGCCCAGCGGCAACATCCACGGCATGCCGGTGGCCTGTCTGTGCGGCCACGGCCCGCAAGAGCTGATCGAGATCGGCGGCCACGTGCCGGCGCTGCGCCCGAAGGAGATTCGCCAGATCGGCATCCGCAGCGTGGACGCGGGCGAGAAGCGCCTGGTGCACGACGTGGGCATCGAGGTGTTCGACATGCGCTACATCGACGAGATGGGCATGCGTCATGGCATGGAGCTTGCGTTGGCTTTGGTCGATGCCAACACCCATTTGCACGTCAGCCTTGACGTTGACTTCCTCGACCCGTCGATCGCGCCCGGCGTGGGCACCACGGTGCGCGGCGGCCCCAGCTACCGCGAGGCGCAACTGTGCATGGAAATGATTGCCGACACCGGGCGCCTGGCCTCGCTCGATCTGGTCGAACTCAATCCGGCGCTGGATCTGCGCAACCAGACCGCCGAACTGGCGGTGGACCTGATCGAGAGCCTGTTTGGCAAGAGCACGCTGATGCGCAAAGCCGGCGCATCGCTCTGAGCGGGGACAATACCCGCCATGTCACGTATCAGCGCCAACCTCCTCCTGCTCGTCGTCGCCCTCATCTGGGGCTCCGCCTTTGTGCCTCAGATCCACGGCATGAGCAACGTGGGGCCGATGACGTTCACCGCGGTGCGCTTTCTGATCGGCTCGCTGGTCGTGGCGCCGCTGATGCTGCTCGAGTGGCGCCGCCTGCAACGCGAGGCCAAACCGCTGCGGCGTGTCGATGGGCTCAAGATTGCCGGCCTGGGCAGCCTGCTGGTGCTGGGTGCGACGATGCAGCAGATCGGACTGATCAGCACCAGCGCTACCAACGCCGGCTTCCTGACGGCGCTTTACGTGCCGCTGGTGCCGATGCTGGGCTGGCTGCTGTGGCGCCAGCTGCCGCACTGGACGGTGTGGCTGGGCGCGCTGGCCTCCTTCGTCGGCGCCTACCTGCTTTCGGGCGCGAACACGCATGCCATCGTGAGCGGCGACCTGTGGGTCATCGCTTCGGCCATTCCGTGGGCGATACACGTGCTGCTGATCGGCCGCGTGGCGGACCGCATGTCGGCGCCCTTCTTGGTCGCGGGCGGCCAGTTCGCGGTGTGCGGCCTGCTGGCCCTGGCGTGGACGCTGGCCTTCGAACCGGTGACCTGGTCGGGCCTGCAGGCAGCGGCTTGGCCACTGGTGTACACAGGGGTCTTTTCCGTGGGCGTGGCGTTCACGGCGCAGGTAGTGGCACAGCGTTACGCCCACGCCGCCGACGCCGCCATCGTGCTGTCTTCGGAGACGCTGTTCTCGGCGATGTTTGGTTATCTGTTGATGGGCGACCGCCTCGACAGCACCGGCCTGGCCGGCTGCGGACTGATCTTTGCCAGCATGATGGCCGTGCAATTGCTGCCCATGCTGTATGGACAACCGGCCGTCGTCACGGTGCATCCGCACGGCTACCCGCTCGAGCCGGGGACTGCGCATGAAGCATGAGCACGGCCTGACACTGCGCAAAGTCGTTGTGCGCGCGACACAAAGCAAGGGAAAACCATGAGGCAACGGGCGCAACTTCATCTTGTATATACAAGCATGGAAAGTTAAACTTTGGTCGGTGTTTTTTTCCATGCGCAGGCCCGAGGTACGGGTTCGGCGCATGGAAGGTAGTCGGTGAAGTGGGGGGCGCTGTTCAAGGGGCCCCAAAGCAAAGCGAATGGGTTGCAAATATTTTGCAACCCGATTTTTTTATCAACAGGAGATGTAATGCGATTTTTTACAAAGCTCTTCGGAGCGGTGTCGTGCATAGCGATGCTCATGTCGGGAAATGTTCAGGCACGTGACTGGAAGACGATCAAGGACGCGGGCACGATCGTGGTCGCCACCGAAGGTCAGTACTACCCCTTCAACTACTTTGAAGGCCCCAAGCTGACCGGCTTTGAAGTCGAGTTGGCCGAAGCCATCGTGAAGCAGATGGGCCTCAAGCTCGACTGGCGCGTGGTCTCGTTCGACGCACAACTGGCATCGATCCGCCAGGACCGCTTCGACTTCGCCATCGCCTCGCACGGCTACACCGAAGAGCGCGCCAAGGCGGTCGATTTCGCGAACCCGCATTACTGCTCGGGCGCTCAGATCGTCTCCATGCCCGGTGGCCCGCTGACGGTCGCTGCACTCAAGGGCAAGTCGGTTGGCGTGCAGACCGCCACCACCTATTACGACGCTGCCAAGAAGATCGAAGGCATCGGCGAAATCAAGACCTACAAGGACGAGGCTGCCAACTTTGCCGCGCTCAAGGCCAAGAAGTATGACGCCTGGATTTCCGACAAGTACCTGGTGAAGGCCACGCTGGAAAAGAACCCTGGCACCGGCGCCATCCCCGGCGAAATGGTGTTCGTCGAGCGCATCTCGATGATCACGCGCAAGAACAACAAGGAGCTGATGGACCAGATGAACCAGGCTCTGGCTGCGGTCATGAAGGACGGGACCTACAAGGCCCTGTCGACCAAGTACTTCCAGACTGACATCTCCTGCCACTAAAGGTTTGCAGCCATGAACTGGAGCAAGGAAAACCCCGGCTACGCCATGTTCGCGTCCATGATTGGACTGCTGCTGGTGCTATGGGGAATGGCGCTGCCATTGTCCATGGCGCCGGCACCGATCGGACCGGCGGCGCAGGAGTTCACCGAAGGCGCACGCATGACGGTGCTGCTGACGCTGATTTCCGGCCTCTCGGGCATGGTGATCGGCGTGGTGGCGGGCCTGGGCAAGCTGTCTTCGTTCCTGCCGTTTCGCTGGTTGTGCGACTTCTACGTGTGGCTGATCCGCGGCACGCCGTTGCTGCTGCAGATCCTGTTCGTGTGGCTGGCCTCACCTCAGTTGCTGCCGGACTCGATGCAGCCTTCGGACTTTGCCTGTGCCGCGATCGCCCTGGCGATCAACATCGGCGCGTACAACACCGAATGCGTTCGCGCCGGCATCCTGGCCGTACCGCATGGCCAGATCGAGGCGGCCAAGGCGCTGGGTCTGTCACCTTTCCAGACCTTCATGGACATCATCTTTCCGCAGAGCATGCGGGTGGCCCTGCCGGCACTGGCGAACAACCTGGCCTCGCTGGTCAAGGACTCGTCGCTGGCCTACGCCATCAGCGTGGTGGAACTGACCATGATCGGCTATCGGGTGCAGGCCTCCAGCTACCAGCCGATTCCGGTGTTTTTGACCACGGCAAGCATCTACCTGATCCTGACGACAGCGTTCACATCGCTCACGTCGGCGTTGGAGACGCGGCTTGACGTCGGCAGAAAGCGCTAGGTGAACGCCATGACGACACAAACCACACTCAAGCCCATCATCGAGGCACGCGGCGTGGACAAGCACTTCGGTGAATTCCGCGCCTTGAAGGGAGCCACGGCAACCTTCTACGAAGGCCAGGTGACGGCCATCATCGGGCCTTCCGGCTCGGGCAAGTCCACTTTTTTGCGGACCCTGAACCGACTGGAAGCGCACGACGGCGGCAGCATACGCATCGACGGCATCGAGCTCAACGACGACCTGAAGAACCTGGACGCCATCCGGCGCGAGGTCGGCATGGTGTTCCAGAACTTCAACCTGTTCTCGCACCTGACCATTCTGAAGAACGTCGCGCTGGCACCGATGCGCGTGCGCAAGATGCCCAAGGCCGAAGCCGAAGCCAAGGCGCTGGCGCTGCTGGAACGCGTGGGCCTGAAGGATCAGGCGCACAAGTACCCGGTGCAGCTCTCAGGCGGACAACAGCAACGCGTGGCGATCGCCCGTGCGCTGGCCATGGACCCCAAGGTGCTGCTGTTCGACGAGCCCACTTCGGCGCTCGATCCGGAAATGGTGAACGAAGTCCTGGCGGTGATGCGTGAACTGGCGCACACCGGAATCACGATGCTGGTGGTCACGCACGAAATGGGCTTTGCCCGCGAAGTGGCGGACCGTCTCATCTTCTTCGACCTGGGCGTGATCCTGGAAGACAGCACACCGAAAGAGTTCTTCGCGAATCCGGCGCACCCCCGCGCCAAGGCGTTCTTGTCGCAGGTGCGAACCGGTTAGCAAGCGCCGCCACTCATCCGTTTTTGAAATTAAAGATAAACACAAGGAAAAATCATGCAAGTCAAGAAAATCGTTTTGGCCCTTTTGGCCACCGGCCTGAGCGCAGGCTTTCTCACCAGCGCCCATGCTGCTGACGCGGACCGCATCAAGGCACTGGAAGACCAGCTGCAAGCGCTGCAGAAGTCCATCGCCGAGCTCAAGGCCGCCACACCGACCAAGAAGGAAGTGTCCGACCTGACCGACCAGGTCACGCTGCAAGGCAAGGAAGCCGTGGTGCTGGGTGACATGCCCGCCTCCATCCGCATGCCCGGCAGCGAAACCTCGCTGCGCGTCTACGGTTACGCTGAAGCCAACATGATCAAGGACATTAAGGGCACGGCTGCAGGCGACAAGTTCACCTATCTGCAAGTGCAGCCACTGAACGGCACCGGCGCCGATGAGGGCAAGCTGGCCATGACGGCGCAGACCTCGCGCTTCGGTTTCGAAACCTCCACCCCCACGGCGCTGGGCGCACTGCACACCCAGGTTGAAATGGATTTCTACTCCACCGACCGCCTGCGCCTGCGCCATGCCTACGGCGAATACGCCGGCTGGCTGGTCGGCAAGACCTGGTCGACCTTCATGGATCTGGATGACGGCCCGGAAACCGTGGACTTCAACGGCCCCATCGGCATGCCGTTCTCGCGCCCGGTGCAGGTTCGCTACACCTACGCGCTGCCCACCGGCGAAACCTTCAAGGCCGCGCTGGAAGCCCCGTCCGACGGCGCACACCGCCCGAACCTGGTGCTGACTGCAGCCAAATCGTTTGACGATGGCGGCATCAACGCGCGCCTGATCTCGCAAGAACAGCGCGGGGCTGACCCAGCCGGAAAATTCGTCACCAAAAGCGGAGTTGGCTTTGGCTTCGGCGGCTCCTACAAGCTCACCGGCGACCTGACCGCGATGGGCCAGTGGGCCAAGGTCGACGGCGACGCCGACAACGCGCTGATGATGGGCGCGAACTACCCCGACACATCGACCGGTGCCATGCTGCTGGACAAGTCCACCGGCTACGTGCTGGGTCTGACCAATGTGTTCAACTCGCAGTGGCGCGCCACCCTGGCCTACGGCCATGTGCAGTCGCAGCACAGCGCCAGCAGCGCCTACGGCATTGCCTCCGCTGGCGTTGACGGCAGCAACAACAAGACGCTGTCGCAGCTGCACCTGAACTTCTACTACACCCCGATCAAGAACGTTGATCTGGGTGCCGAGTACATCATGGGCAAACGCACGACTTACACCGGCGAAGTCGGTGATCTGAGCCGCGTGAACCTGCAAGCACGCTACAGCTTCAACTGATAGACCCGGGTCTGCGTCCATTCCGATGGACGCAGACCGCTTGGGGATGGCTGGCCCGATGCAGCCATCCCCAAGCGGGACCGGGGCCAGAGCCCATAATGCGGCGACATGACAGACAGTCACCGCACCGAGGCTGAGCGCCTTTTCCATCAAGGTCTTGGACAGCTCAGCGCCAACGACCTGGATAGCGCCGAAAACTCATTTCGCCGCGCACTTGACCTCTCCCCCGATTTCTTCGAAGCCTGGGCCAACCTGGCCTTCGCTCTCGATCAAAAGCAGGAACTTGCGCAGGCCGAAGCCTGCTACCGTCGCGCGCTCTCCATCGCCTCGAGAAGTTCGCACACGCATCTGAATCTGGGCACGCTGCTGGCGGCTCAGGATCGCTCCGGCGAGGCTGAAGACTGCTACCGCGAGGCCATTGCCTGCAGCCCCGAATCGGCCGCGGCCTGGTCCAACCTGGGCGTGCTCTGCATCGGCCTGAAGCGCGAGACCGAAGCCGAGGAGCTGCTGCGCAAGGCGCTGGCGCTGGACCCAACCTTTGCCAAGGCGCAGTTCAATCTGGCCTATCTCCAGCTGCGCCAGGGCCGCTTCGAAGAAGGCTGGCAAAGCCTGGAGGCGCGCGACTGGTACCGCGGCCTGGAAAACCACTTCGAATGCCCGCGCTGGCGCGGCGAATCACTCTCCGGCAAATCCCTGCTCATAGGCTACGAAGCCGGGCACGGCGACGTGATCCAGTTCTGCCGCTACGCCACGCTGCTCAAGGACCAGGGCACCGCGCGGATCACGCTGCTGTGTCATCCCGCGCTCAAGACGCTGCTGGCGACGCTGGCCGGGGTCGATCAGGTGCTGGCCTTCGACCAGGACGTTCCCCGATCAGGCTGGGACTATTGGACACCGCTGCTGAGCCTTCCCTACCATTGCCAGACCCGCGCCGACTCCATCCCCGCCGCCATTCCCTACCTTCATGCCAGCGCCGACCGGATGGCGAAATGGGGCGCGCGGCTGCCCCTGGGCAAGCCCAGGGTGGGTCTGGTCTGGAAGGGCAATCCGAAATTTGACAACGACGCGGATCGCTCGATCGCGCGTCTGGACCTGCTGGCGCCCCTGGGCGCCGTGCCCGGGCTGAACTTCATCAGCCTGCAAAAGGGCGCGGGGGAAGACGAGGCACGTCAGCCGCCTCTTGGCCTGGCGCTGCTGCACCTGGGAACGGACTTGGAGGATTTTGCCGACGCTGCGGCGATCGTCGCGCAACTCGATCTGCTGATCTCGGTCGACACCGCCATGGCGCATCTGGCCGGCGCGCTGGGCACGCCCTGCTGGTTGCTGCTGCCCGATCACATGGCCGACTGGCGCTGGCAAAGCGAACGCAACGATTCGCCCTGGTATCCCGGCCGCATGCGGCTGTTTCGCCAAACCCGCCGGGGCGACTGGTCTGGCGCGATCAAATCACTGAAGCAGGCGCTCACCTCGTGGGCAAACCAGGCACACGCCTGAACCGCGGGTCGGCCTCAGTGGCGCCCACCCCGATAGCCACCGTCGCGGTGTCCGCCGCCCCAGAAGCCATAGCCCAGCGACAAGCCGATCAGCGGGAAGTAGGGCTGGTAATACGGTTGGTAGTACGGCTGGTAATAGGGCGCGGCGTAGTAGCCGGAATAGGTGTTCGCCGGTGCCACGACGACGTTGGAAGCTTGCTGCACGTACACGGTCTGCACCCCCGGGTCGGTGCTCACGGCGGCAGGCGCTTGCGCGTAGGTCGTGGCCGGCGTCTGCGCGCTGGCGCCCACGGGTGAGACCTGCAGGCGGATGCTGGGACCGGGATCGTTGGGCATCTGCACCGTGTACTGCTTGCCGGCGAATTCATACACCACGTTGTACGCGACCGTGGCGTTTTCGTAAAAGGTCTGGACCTGACAACGCTGCACATTCTGCAGTTGCGTGCCACCGGAACCCTCGACGTTGTTGCCGATCACGGCGCCCGCGATCGTGCCGAACAGGGTCGCGGCCGCCTGGCCCGCGCCGCGGCCCAGCGCATTGCCCGCCGCGCCGCCCGCGATCGCACCCATCACGGCGCCCGCGCCCGACTTGGGCTGCTGCACCGCCATCTGCTCCACGGCGCAGACCTGGCGTGGCGTGCCGACCTGCTGCACGATGGGCGTGGAAGAAATCACGCGCCCGACTTCCTGAGCCAGGCACAGTCCTGACGAAATCATGGCGCTCACCAAGAGCAGTTGTTTTTTCATGGGCCTCATCCTTGAAGAGATTGGACAGAAGTGAATCATCCCTGTTTGTTCATTCCCTTGTGAGGAAGTTCAGTGAATCCAGGGTAAAGACCGGCAAATCTGTCGATGAGGCGCGAGCTTAAACCACGAAGTTGACGTTGTTGCCTGAAGTCGCCGTTGGCGCAGCCGGCGCGGGCAAGTTGCTGGCCGTGCCGCTGTGGTGGTGTCCCGAGCGCAGCGCCGAAAACGCCTGTTGCGCTGCTCCCAGGTCGCCATTTTGCAGGGCCTGGCCGAGTTGCGCGAGTGGACTGTTTGGGTTGCTGCTGGCGCTGGAGGATCCGCTGCCGGTGAGGGACGCGTAGGCAGCCTTGGCTCCCGTCAGGTCATTGGTCTTCAACGCCTGCGCCAGCGCCTGGAAGTCTTGCTGGCGTTGTTGCCAGGCGGCGGCGCCAGACTGGCTGGTGCCGGCGGTGGACGAAACTCGCATTCCCATGTTGCTCTCCTTGCCGGGCTGGCCCTTGACCAAACGCTGGCAGGGTCGCCGCACCGCATGGAATTCTTATCGGCGGCCATTGCGGGGGGCTGTATCGCCTTTACCTTCGCACAAGGTAAAGCTTTGTGAATTTGCGTGAAGCTGAGTGTCTTAAAGCAGCACCAGGGTGAATAACGGGGCATTGGTCGCCTTTTTCGACAGATGGGTGCAGCCGCAATCACTGACGATTCAACTCACCTGGGGGCTTGGTCACGATTCTCTCAGGTTCATTATTTTCAAGGAGCAGGATCATGGGCATGAGCATTCAAGGCGTGAGCGCAACGGGATCGAATCAAAGCGTGGGCGCCGCGGCCTGGCAACAACGCCAGCAAAGCTTCAAGGACCTGACTGCCGCGTTGCAGTCGGGCGACCTGTCGGGGGCGCAAAAGGCGTTTTCTACGCTGACCGGTGGCACTGTGACAGTCAACGCCAGCAGCCCCTTGGCCAAGGTGGGTCAGGCGCTGCAGAACGGCGACCTCGCAGGTGCGCAAACTGCCATGCAGCAGGTCCAGGCGAGCCGCGCCGGACACCACCATCATCACGCTGCGACGCCGCAGACTGCGACTGCCGCGCCAACCTCGTCCGGCTCGGTGGGGTCGTTGTTGAACACGACGGCATAAAGAAACATGGCCCTTCGTCGCGCCTTCCTCGCCGCCAGCGGTACCGCTCTGCTGGGTCTGATGCTGCCGCCAGACGTGCTGGCGCAAAGCTTTCCGACCAAGCCGCTGCACTTCATCGTTCCGCTCGCGCCCGGTGGGTCGGCGGACATGCTGGCGCGGCTGGTGGGTCAGCACCTGAGCCAGCGCCTGGGTCAAGCCGTGATCGTGGAGATGCGGCCAGGCGGCGGTACGGTGGTTGGCACGTCGCAGGTGGCCAGGGCGGCGGCCGACGGCTACACGCTTTTATTTGCCTCCAACAGCTTGGTGATCAACGCCAAGCTGCGCACCAACCTGCCCTACGACGGCATCAAGGCCTTCGAACCGGTGGCCTTGATGGCGAGTTCGCCGCAGGTGCTGGCCGTCAACGCGGCCAGTCCCTATCGCAGCTTCAAACAATGGCTCGCTGCCGCTCGCGCTCAGCCGGGAACGGTGTCGCTGGCGTCACTGGGGCCCGACACCACGCAACACATGGCCTCGGAATGGCTGCAGCACACGACCGGCACGCAGCTCATTTATGCGCCTTTCAACGGCGGCGCGCTGGCCGTGAACGCGGTGTTGGGTGGCCACGTCGACACGGTGCTGGGCAACCTGGCCGAGATGTCGCCCCACATCGAAGCGGGACGGCTGCGAGCGCTGGCAGTGACGACACGCGAGCGCTTGAGCGCGCTGCAGCAAGTGCCCACTATCGCCGAGTCGGGCTACCCCGGGTTCGAGGCCATAGCCTGGTTCGGCGTGGCTGTGCCTGCGGGGACGCCGCAGGAGGTGATCCAGGTGTTGGCCGAGGGCGTGAAATCGGCCATGAGCGATCCTGAAATCCGCAGGCAGTTGCTGGCGTTCAGCCTGCAGCCGGACTTTCTTGGCCCGGCCGAGTTCGCTGGACACGTCGCGCAGCAATATCAGCACTACGCGCACATCATCGACGACGCACACATCCAGGTGATGTAGGCCCGAAGCCGATCCATGGCGCACTTGCTGATCATCGAACTGCCCGGTGGCAACGACACCGACATCGCTCAAGCCGCGATTTCGCGCGGCGACGACTTCACGTTCCTGTCGGCGCAACTCGGGCATTACCGGCGCCAGCCTCAGGTGCAGGCCATCCTTGATCAGGCCTATGCGCAGATCGAGGTGCCCGGTTTTGACTACCCGCAGGTGGAGCACGCCGTGCTGGAACTGCACGCGCACTTTCCCCTGGACGCCGTGCTGTGCCTGCTGGATATCCGCCTGATCGATGCCGCGCGCCTGGCGCAACGCCTGGATCTGCGCCACGTCAGTCCGTCGACGGCGGTGCTGTTGCGCGACAAGTTCAAGGTGCGTCAGCGTCTGGCCGAGCGCGGTTTGACGCAGCCGGAGTTTGCGCTGGCGCAATCCAATGATGAACTCAGGCAGGCCGTGGCGCGCCTGGGCCTGCCCGTGCTGATCAAGCCCTCAGACGGCTATGGCTCGCAAAACGTCGTCCTGCTGCGCCATGACGAAGACCTCGAGCCCTGGATCACACCACTCGACGACATGCTGCCCAGCCGCACCGACTACGGCCTGGGCGTCAGAGCCAACGACCGACTGCTGGTCGAGCGCTACATGGAAGGCGCCGTGATCGGCTGCGACACGCTGAGCGTGAATGGCGAACATCGGATGCTGGGCGTGAACGAAAAACTGTTCTTCAATCCTCCTTCTTTTGCCATCCAGGGCGGTTGTTTCCAGCCGAACGCACCCGCTTTCGAAAGCATCCAGCGCTATGTCTTTGCGTGTCTGGATGCGGTCGGTTTCGACTGGGGCGCAACCCACACCGAGCTCATGCTCACCGCCGATGGTCCGCGCCTGATCGAGATCAATCCACGACTGGTGGGGGCCAAGATTGCGCGGCTTGTTGGCTACGCGCTGAACCATTCGATCCACTCCGACCTGATCACCACGCATTTGGGCAAGCATGCCGCTTTCCACGCCGGGCCTGCTGCGGCTCACGTGGCGGTGACGCGCTGGATCGTGGCCGAGCAACCGGGTGTGCTGGAGCGCATCGACCTGCCAGACTGGCGCGACGACCGCATCCGCTGTGTGGAAATATTGAAGCAGCCTGGCGACACGCTGCGGCCGCCGTTCGAGAATGCTGACCGCATCGGCTACGTCATGGTGTGCGCACCCACCCGTGACGAAGCCGAGACGCTGGCGCAGCGTTTTGTGGCCGCAACACAGGTGGGGCTGAAGCCCGCCGTGGACGATCAAGGCGTTGCCATGCGCTCCCAGAGCATGGCGCGAAAGGCGTCGTAGGCCTTTTGCATCACGGCCGGCTTGTAGGGAAAGAGCGCGACATCGTCGGTCGAATGCACCCAGGCGCGGCTGTCCACCTCGAACAGCAGCAGGCGTCCAGCGCTCGTCTGCGCGCAATCGAGCACCGCGTAATCCAGGCCCAGTCGCCGCGAAATTTCCCGCAAAGACGCACCGTGGCGCAGACCGAAATCCTGCTCGAAATTCACCATCGCCGCAGCCTCCTCGGTGCGTTTGCTTTCGCTGAGTTCCATGCCCGCCGACAGGTAGTGAACCATCCAGTCCCCGGAAATCGCCAGGTGGCAGATGAAGGGCTCGCCATCAATCAGCACGATGCGCAGCTTGCGGAAAAGTCCATCGTCGTCCCGGTAGTCCACATAGTCGGCAACGAAATAGTCCGTGCCGGCGTGGCGTTCGACAAAGGCATCCAAAGCGGCCTGGGTGTCGATCTTCTCCAGGCCGGTTCCGCCTTGGGTATCGACCGGTCGGATCGTCAGCGGGAAGCGCGGGTTGCGGATCTGCTCGCGCGAGAGTCTTTGCGTTCTGGCCATGACCAGGCCGGGAATGTCGCGCAGCCGTTGGTAGGCGATGTCTCGCGCGCAGTTCCCAATGGCGCTCGCCGGGTTCAGCACCGGTCGCGGCCAGTCGGCCAGCAGGGTCTGCGCCTGCGCCAGCAGCGGACGGTTCTTGTCGGACTCGCCGATGGCCAGCATCACCAGGTCGTGCTCGGGAATCCCCTCTGGCAGCGCCTGGTCGGGCAGCAGGTACAGCAGATCGAGCTGGACATCGCCGTGCTCAATCAGAAACTCCAGCGGCGTGTTGTCCAGCAGGTCGCCGGGCGCCATCAGCGCCAGCAGGCGAATGGCGGGCTGCTCGGGCCCTTCCAGGCGATACAGACGCCGCAGCTTCAAGGCACGCGCCTGCATCTCGAGCGCGAACTCGCGCTGCCCCATGGCCAGCAGCACATAGAACATCTGCATGCACAGGTGCGCCAGGTCCGGGTTCTCGTGGGTCTGGGTGATGAACGCCGGCAGCGCCTGGGCGGGCATGCGCACCAGCTTGAGAAGACCCGCAATTGGCTGCAAATCCATGTCGGGTATCTACTGATAGTTGATGGAAATCTGACCACTATAGTCGCACACAGTGTGCACCTTGCATCCGACTCATTCCCGCCGTATTGACGCGACGCGCTGCCCTTGCGGCAGCCCCATCCAGGAGACCACCCCATGAAGAAACGCCAACTGCTGCAGGCCCTCGCCAGCCTGCCGCTCGCATCCCTGCCCTTTGCACCCGCCTGGGCACAAGGCACGACGCTGAAAATTTCGCACCAATTCCCCGGTGGCACGCTCACCGAAGGTGATTTTCGCGACCGCCTGGTGCGCCGCTTCGCGGCCGAAGTGGAAAAGCGCAGCAAGGGCGCGCTGAAGTTCGAGATCTATCCGGGCTCGTCGCTGATGAAGACGAATTCGCAGTTCGCCGCGATGCGCAAGGGCGCGCTGGACCTGGCGCTGATTCCGCTGTCCTACGCCGGCGGCGAAATTCCCGAGGTCAACATCGGTCTCATGCCTGGCCTGGTGGTGTCGTACGAACAGGCCACCAGCTGGAAGACCAAGCCCGTGGGCGCGGAGCTCAATCGCCTGCTGCTGGACAAGGGCATCGTGCTCATCAGCTGGATCTGGCAGGCGGGTGGCGTGGCCTCGCGCAGCAAGCCGGTGGTGGAGCCGGAAGATGCCAAGGGCATGAAGATCCGCGGCGGCTCGCGCGAGATGGACATGATCCTGAAAGAGGCGGGCGCGGCGGTCGTCACCATGCCTTCGAACGAAATCTATGCGGCGATGCAGACCGGCGCCATGGATGCGGCCATGACCTCGTCCACGTCGTTCATTTCGTTCCGGCTGGAAGAGGTGGCCAAGGCTTTGACCACGGGGCGCACCGGTGCCTACTGGTTCATGTTCGAGCCCTTGATGATGTCCAAGGCGATCTTCGACAAGCTGCCCAAGGAGCAGCAATCAACGATCATGGCGGTGGGCGCCGAGATGGAAAAATTCGCCCTTGAAGCAGCCAAGAAGGACGACGTCGATGTGGCGGCGATCTACCAAAAGGCCGGCGCCAAGGTGGTGGACTTGTCTCCTGCAACCATCAAGAAGTGGCAGGCGATTGCACGCGCCACGGCCTGGAAAGACTACGGTGCCCGCAATGAAGGCTGCGCCAAACTGCTGGCGCTGGCGGAGCAGACCTTGTGAGCCATGGCTTCGAGCTTGAATCGGCCACGGCAACCGGTCCGCTGCACCCCAGGAATGCAACGCTGGCGCTGCTGACCCGCGGCCTGGACTGGATCAACCGGCAGGTGCTGCGCGCCTCCATGCTGGCGCTGGTGCTGACCGCGGCGGTGCTGACCTATTCCGTGCTGACGCGCTACTTCCTCAAGATCGGCACCGACTGGCAGGACGAGGCCTCGGTCTTCATGCTGGTGGGCGCCATGTTCATGTGCACGGCCTATGTGCAGTCGCTGCGCGGCCACATCGGCATCGAGGCCCTGGCCACGCTCTTGCCCGACTCGGTGAACCGGGCGCGGCTGCTGCTGGTGGACATCGTCTCCACGCTGTTCTGCAGCTTCTTCTCGTGGAAGTCCTGGACCCTGTTTTACGAAGCCTGGTCGCAGGGTCAAACCACGTCCAGCAGCTTTGCGCCGCCGCTGTGGATTCCCTACAGCCTGATGGCCGTGGGCATGAGCCTGCTGACACTGCAGCTGCTGCTGCAGACCGCCACCAAACTCACCGGTGGCGCAGTGGCAGGAGCGCGCACATGAGCGAACTCGCGGTCGGTCTGAGTTATGGCGCCGCCACGCTGCTGGTGATGTTCACCGGCATGCCGATCGCCTTTGCGCTGGGCACCGTGGCCGTCACCTTCATGTACTTCTTCATGCCGGCCTCTTCGCTGGACATGGTGACGCAAAATGTCTACGAGGAGATGGCGTCGATCACCTTGCTGTCGATCCCGCTGTTCATCATGAAGGGCGCGGCCATCGGCAAGTCGCGCGCCGGTCAGGACCTGTACTCCGCGATCCACGCCTGGCTGCACAAGGTGCCGGGCGGGCTGGGCATCGCCAACGTGTTTGCCTGCGCGCTGTTTGCGGCGATGGCCGGCTCGTCGCCCGCCACCTGCTCGGCCATCGGCTCGGCCGGTATTCCGGAAATGCGCCGGCGCGGCTACTCACCCGGCTTTGCCGCCGGCATCATCGCCGCCGGCGGCACACTGGGCATCCTGCTGCCGCCCTCGATCGTGATGATTTTGTACGCGGTGGCGGCCGAGCAATCGCTGGGGCGATTGTTCCTGGCCGGCATCGGCCCCGGGCTGCTGCTGGTGGCGCTGTTCTCCGGCTACGCCGTGCTGCGCGCGCGCACAGAGTACCGGGCCGCGCTGGCGCTGTACGAGCAGGGCGGAGCCAAGTCGGCCTACCTGGAGCGGGAGCATTTCACGCTGGCGCAGAAGGTGGAGATGCTGCCGCGCGTGCTGCCCTTCGTGCTGCTGCTGATCGGCGTCATGGTGGCGCTGTACGGCGGCTACGCCACGCCCTCCGAGACGGCAGGTCTGGGCGGACTGATGGCGCTGGGCCTGATCGCCGTCATCTACGGCCTGTGGCGGCCCCGCGACGTGGCGCCGATGCTGGCGTCCACACTGCGCGAATCCACCATGCTGATGCTCATCATCGGCATGTCGCTGCTGTACAGCTACGTCATGAGCTCGCTGCACATCAGCCAAGGCGCGGCGCAGTGGATCGTGGACATGCACTTGTCGCGCTGGCTGCTGCTGGGGGTGATCTTGCTGATGGTGATCGTGCTGGGATTCTTCCTGCCGCCGGTGTCCATCATCCTGATGACCGCACCCATCATCCTGCCGCCGCTCAGAGCGGCGGGCTTCGACCTGGTGTGGTTTGGCGTGGTGATGACGATCGTGATGGAGATGGGCCTGATCCACCCGCCCGTGGGCCTGAACATCTTCGTCATCAAGAGCATCGCCCCCGACATCCCGCTGAGCGAGGTGATCTGGGGCGTGCTGCCCTTCGTGGCGCTGATGTTCCTGGCGGTGTTCCTGATGTGCGTGTTCCCGGGGATTGCCGTGGGCCTGCCGAACCTGGTGATGGGAGCGAAGTAGCCAAGGGATTTGTCGGGTTACGCCCTGCGGGGCTAACCCGACCTGAAAATGGGCCCGTAGGTCGGGTTAGCGCAGCGTAACCCGACACAAAGACCGCACAGTGGTCTAATCGAGTCCATTCGCCACGCCGGCGCGCATCCATCCATCCCCACGACCGCATGAAAGACCACTACGCCGCCCTTGGGCTGAACAGCGCTGCGACGCTGGCCGACATCAAGAAGGCGTTTCGCCAGCAGGCCTCGCTGCACCACCCCGACCGCAACGCCGCGGCCGACGCGGCCGCGCGCTTTCGCGCGGTGCAGGAGGCGTACGAGGTGCTGTCGGATGAAGCGAAGCGCCAGGCCTACGATGACAACCGCCGCCGCAACCTGCTCGACAGCCCGATCGACACGGCGCGCGACCTCTGGCAGAACTATTTCAACCAAGTCATGGCAAGAACCTCGCCGTAAAGCACCCGACCCTATGAGCATCTCTCCCTTCTTTCTCCAGCTTCGTTCGTCCTACCAGTCCGAAATGGACGACCTGAGCTTTGACTCCGAGGGCCGCGACGTGCTGCGCCAGCGCCTGACCGAGAAACGCCAGCAGCTTGGGTTTTTGCTGCAGATGATGGAACTCAGCCCGGAGATGGTGGCGGTGATCTTCCACCAGGGATTCCAGTTCAAGAAGCCTTCGGTGCTGGAGCATCTGCTGGCGCAGGAGCCGGAGGAGTTTCCCGAATGGGAGAGCCTGGCCGACGCCGTGCAATTGACCCCCTGGTCGCAGGAACTGGCCCAGCAGATCCTGAAGGAGCCCATGGGAGGCTGGTTCATGACCGTGGCCGCGGGTCTGGAGTACATGTATTCCCGACCGAACGCTGCCGCGACCGTGGTGCACGAGGAAGAGGACGACCAGGACGAAGAGGTCGAGGAAGGCTTGAGCGACGACGACGTGGGACGCAGCGTGCTCGACAGCGACGCCGATGCAGCCAGCGGCGCGCGCGAACGCGAAGAGGCCGGCGCCGACTGGATGGCCGAGCAGGGTTTTGACCGCAAAGAATGATGGAACCGGACCGACGCATGAACCACCTGGCCCTGATAGAAAAGACCCAAAGCCTGATCGCCGCCGGCGACATCGTGGGCGCCGAGTCGGCGCTGGTGGAACTGGCCGATGCCGAGGGCGATCGCGCGCTGATGGTGGTGCTGGACCAGTTGCCGCCCAAGGACATCCTGGCCGTGATCCGCGAGTACGACAGCTCCAAGGATTCGGTCATCAACCTGTTGATCACGCCGCAGCAGTTCGCGCGCGCCGTGGTGATCGAGAAGCAGTACAAGGACCTGAGCTGCACGCACCTGCGCGGCATGGTCAACTCCATCGTGTTTCGCGAAGACGCCAACACGGTGGAGTTCCTCAACGCCATCGGTGACCTCGAAGGCGGCAGCGAGGCGCTGGCCGACTATTTCTCCGAGAAGTGGAGCCGCGTCGAAGCCTTCGCCCGCACCGGAACCTTCGACCCCATGGAGGACGACGGCAAGATGATGACCGAGTCGGCGCTGCTGGCCTCGGCCTACGCCAGGCCGCGCGTCGAGCTGGACGAGGTGGCGGACCAGGACTGGATGCAACTGGCCTGGCTGCTGCGCCACGAGTGCCCGGACCTCTTCATCGAAATGCTGATCGTGCTGCGCGCCAAGGCCCGCGCCCACGACCAGGCGGCCGAGGAGGAAGAGGAGGGCGAGGAGGACGACGGCAAGGTCGAGACCTCGGCCACGGACCGCGGCAAGGCCACTCCGGCAGCGCGCGAGTCGGACGAAGAATCCGCGATCTGAGCGCGCAGCCTTTGCAAGATATGACAGCGCGCGCAGCCACCCGTTCCGGCATCTCCCTATTCGACGCCCGGCCCTTCTTCGAGAAGGCGCTGCACTACGGCGTGCAGCACGGCATCATCGACCAGGCCAAGCTCGATGCGATCTGCCAGGACGCGCCCAAGGGCATGGTGCAGATTGCGCGCTACTTTGGCACAGAGTTCTTGCGCCCGGAACTGGAAAAGGCCAAGGACCGCATGGTGAATCTGGTCAGCCTGTACCTGGAACACAGCAGCGGCGGCGACTTGAGAATCGCCGCCGAGTCACTGCGCGACCACAGCTTTCTGTCGCGCTCCAAGGGCGGCTCGGACATGCTGAAACAACTGATCGCGATGCCGCAGCACAGCCACTTCGGCATGCACGAACGCGCGGCTTTTAGCGACGAGCAGATCCCGCTGCTGGCCAAGTGGTCGCTGCGCAGCTACGCCGACTACCGGACAGAATTGGCGCAACGCAGCCAGGTGGCGCAGGTGGTGGACGCCGCGCTGTGGCTGGCGCACGCGCTGGGCATGGAGGCGGAGGAACTGGAAGAAGCCGATGCCGACGCCGAGGCCGTGGTGCGTACGGCGCTGCTTGCTCTTGCGGCCAAGCGCAGCGAGATGCCCGACTGGGTGGCGTTGGAAAAGCTGCTCGCGGCGCTGCGCAAGAAAGGCACGGCGGTGGAGATTGCTGTGCCGAAGAAACTGCCAGAACATCTGCAAGCGGCGGTGCTGGCCGTGCGCGAATCGGTGCAGGCGGACCTGGAGAAGCTGCTGGACCCGGCGCAGAACCTGCGCCGGCTGCTGCGCCAGACCCCCGCCTTCATGGGCCGCTACTTCTGGCGCGAAGACGCACTGAACGAAGTCGACCAGCATGAACGCGCCACCTCCAAGGCCTGGGACAAGGCCACGGGTGGTCACGACGACGAAGGCTCGCTGCTCACGCTGCTGTTGTGCCTGGCGGCGGGCAGCACGGCCAAGACGCTGCTCACCGAAAAGGGCGCTGCGGCGCTGATCCGCAAGATCAGAAAATCCGGATTGAAGCCGGAGCTGGCGCAGCAATTCGTTCTCGAGCAGGCGCCGGTGCAGCACCAGGGGAACTACCTGCGGCTGTGGAAGAGCTTTCTGGAAGAGGCCCTGCCCACGCTGCAAAGCGACGCCGACTACGCGCTGCACGACGCGCTGGCGTTGCTGCGGCGCGAGTGCAACGTCGAGTAAAGGCATAGGGGCGCCGCCTTCTGTTCAGCCCAGACCCATCACCTGTTTGCCGGTTTTTTCGGGAGCGATCATGGCCACCAAAGAAGAAGTCACAGCGTTCATTGCGGCCGAGTTTCCGCAGACCCAATGCAGGATCCAGCAGGTCGGCCAGCGTGGTGCCACGGTGACGCACGAGGTCGGCCCCGCTGAACTGCGCCCGGGAGGAACGGTCTCCGGCCCCGTGCTCATGGCGGTGGCCGATGTCGCGCTTTACGTTGCCATCCTCGGCGAAATCGGCATCGTTCCGCTGACGGTGACCACGAGTCTGACCATCAATTTCCTGCGCAAACCGGCCGCGGACAAGCGCATCGTGGCGGTCTGCAAGCTGATGAAGGTGGGTCGCTCGCTGGCGGTGGGCGAGGTGTCGCTGTATTCGGAAGGCTCAGACGAACCGGTGGCGCACGTGGTCGGAACCTACTCCATTCCGGCGCGCCGCGAACCCTGACCCGGCGGCTGCGCGCAGCCGCCAGACAGCGCAAGCGGTGCTGCGCAAGGCAGGCCCGCGTTTTGATACGATACTGACAATCCAGTCGGTGAAATCGTCAACGACGACGCGCCATTCCAGAGCGTTGCCGGGTTTTCGAGCTATCCAAAGACTGTGTGATTGAGCCGGGACCTCGGGTGCGCACGTGACCCTTGGCAAGCCGGCTGTGGAGTTCGAAGACCATCTTGATCAAGGAAGCATCTGTATGGAATACCTCGTCGGAAATTGGGGCGCAGTGGTCGTGTGCGCTGTCGTGCTGGCTGCGGCCGTGTTCTGGAGAAAAGTGTTGTGGCTGTTTGGCGTCATCATCGTGCCCGACGACAGCATCGGCACCGTGACCAAGAAGTTCGTCATCTTCGGTGCCAACAGCAAGCTGCCCAACGGCCAGATCGTGGCGCTCCAGGGAGAGGCCGGATACCAGGCGGACAGTCTGGCGCCGGGGCTGCACATGGGACTGTGGCCCTGGCAGTACGCCATCGACCTGATCCCCTTTGAGGTCGTTCCGCAGGGCAAGGTGGGCGTGGTCCAGGCCTGCGACGGCAAGCCCCTGCCCAGCGGACGCGTGATCGCACGCGACGTGGACTGCGACTACTTTCAGGATGCGCGTGCCTTCTTGCAGGGTGGCGGCGAGCGCGGGCCGCAGATGAAAGTGATTCCGCCCGGGACTTACCGCATCAACCCCTTGCTGTTCACCGTCGCACTGGCCGACGCCACGGAAATTCCACAGGGGAAATTGGGCGTGGTGGAGGCGCACGACGGCAACCCCCTTCCCATCGGACGCGTCATCGCCAAGGGCATCGACTGCGACTCCTACCAGAACGCCAAGGCGTTTCTGGACGGCGGCGGCGAGCGCGGTCCTCAGGTGAAGCTCATGCCGCCGGGCAACTATCGCATCAACCCGGTGCTGTTCGATGTGCGTCTGGTGGATGTGGTCGATATCCCCGAGAACAAGATCGGCATCGTGACCGTGAAGGAAGGTGCGCCGCTGCCCACCGGTGAAATCGCCGGTGGCGAAGTCGCCGGGCACAACATGTTCCAGGACCCGGACAAATTCATCGCCAACGGCGGCTTCAAGGGCCTGCAGGAACAGGTGCTGCTGGCGGGTCGCTACTTCCTGAACCCGCGCTTCGTGACCGTGGAAATCGTTGAGATGACGACGGTGCCGATCGCCAACGTGGGCGTCGTCATTTCCTATGTGGGCAAGGAAGGCAAGGACGTGACGGGCGAGACCTTCAAGCACGGCAACCTCGTCTCCAAGGGCGAAAAGGGCGTGTGCGTCGATCCGCTGGATCCGGGCAAGTACCCGATCAACCCGAACACGCACAAGGTGGTGAACGTGCCGACCGCGAACGTGGTGCTGAACTGGGCCGACGACAAGAGCGAGGCGCACAAGCTCGACGCGAATCTGTCCACCATCACGGTGCGCTCGGCCGACGGCTTCAAGTTCAATCTGGACGTGTCTCAGATCATCCACATCCCGCGCAACGACGCGCCCAAGGTGATCGCCCGCTTTGGCGACATGAGCGCGCTCGTGACCCAGGTGCTGGAGCCGACCATCGGCAACTATTTCCGCAATGCGGCGCAGGGCAGCGACATCATCGACTTCCTGAAGAACCGCTCCGTGCGCCAGGAGGAGGCGCGCAGTTCCATCTCGGCTGCCTTGCAGGAGTACAACGTGGGCGCGGTGGACACCTTGATCGGCGACATCGTGCCGCCGGAAGCGCTGATGCGCACACTGACCGATCGCAAGATCGCCGAGCAGGAACGCGTCACCTACGAAACCCAGCGCCAGGCCCAGGGTGTGCGCCAGGAACTGGAGCAGGCTACGGCGCTGGCGGCGACCCAGGCCCGCGTCGTCGACGCCGAGCGCAAGGTCACGATTGCCGCATTCGAGGCGAATGCCGCGGTGAAATTTGCCGAAGGCAACGCCAAGAGCAAGACCATCAACGCCGAAGCCGACGCCACCGTGCTGCGCACCGTCGGCGAGGCCGAAGGCGCCAAGATCCTGGCCGTGGGTGGCGCCGAAGCCGAGGTCATCAAGCAAAAAGTCGGCTCGATGGAGGCCGGGAACTTTGCCGTGGTGCAGGTCGCCGAGGCTCTGGCCAAGGGTGGCATCAAGATCGTTCCCGATATCGTCGCGGGCGGCGGCTCCGACGGCTTGGGCGGTGGTCTCACGACAGTGCTGCTGGGCAATCTGATCCACCAGGACTACAGCAGGCGCAAGGGATCGGGTGCTGAAAACAGCGGCGCGTAGCTGCGTGATGGACGGGTGCGCCGGCGAATGATGTCTTGGGTCCTGGCGAGAACTCGCCCTTCGTGGACCAAGCCGGAAACTTTGGCGCGGCGCCCAGGGGACGATGGTCAGCCGGTCGCGTTGGCCGACTCTGATGCAGCATCAGACGTCATTCACATTCCGGCCGGGAATGATTCCAACGGGCTGGAAGCTGAAGTCCAAATTTCCAGACAGCAGTCACTCAAAGTCGCTCTAAAGCTGACGGTCAACGAAGAGAAGACCCGCATCTGCAAGGTGCCGCAAGGTAGTTTCGATTTCTTGGGTTACACGTTTGGTGGGCTGTACTCGCCAAAGACACGCAAAACCCGGATCGGGATGCGCCCGTCCAAGAGGAGCATCGCGCGCATGGTCGAAAAGGCCCATGCGTTGACCGTCCGCATAACGTGTTGGCAAGAGACCACGGAGGTGGGCCTTTTTTGCATGCGGGGCCATTCAATTGAAGGTGATTACGTCACAATCCCCCCTGCGAAGATATAGTTTTGACATTTATTACTTTTTTTGGAATGACCATGAAGAGAATCGCCAGTGCTGTGTTGACATGCGTCTTGTTCGCGGGGTGTGCCTCGGTGAAGATGGAAAGCAAGGACGCGTCTGATAAGTTGAAGCAATTTGCGCCGCCCCCGACAGGCAATGCGGGGCTGTATACCTTTCGGGACAGTTCGTTTGGAGCTGCATTGAAGAAAGACATTTTTGTGGACGGGAAGTGCGTGGGGGAATCTGCACCCAACGTATTTTTTTATACCGAAGTGGCCGGGGGCCAAGAGCATGAGATCACAACGGAGTCTGAGTTCTCACCCAATGCTCTGAAGTTGATGGTGGAGGCCGGGAAAAACTACTTCGTCAGGCAGTACATCAAAATGGGCCTCATTATCGGCGGTGCCAACCTGGAGGTCGTTCCCGAGGACCAGGGCAAACTCGCTGTGACAAAGCTTGAACTGGCGGCCGGCGGCAAGTGCAGTAAGCCGCAGTAAATATACGTCCGTCGGCACTGCACTCGGTCCAGGTCATTGCCTGCGAATGTCAAACCTGCTTTGGCGTATTTAGGCGGTCGCAGAATTCGGATGACAAAGTACGCTGAGCCTCCGCTGAGGCGTAGCGCCCATCCCTTGGGGAGCGACACCTAGGAGGTCCGGTGACGCGTTGGCTGTTTGGTCTGGTTTCGCTGCGTACTTGACTCCCGACTGCCCCGCGTGAATGACCGGATCCAGTCTGAACGCACCCCAAAACAGCTGGCGCGCATGTTGACCCTCCGATGGATTCCAGTTGGAGGTCCCACGCCAACCGCCGACAGGCAGCGCCTTCAGCCCCGCCGCGGCATACCCAGGATGGCGCGCGCCTCGTCGGGCGTCGCCACCGGCCGATCGAGTTCGGCGGCGATGCGCACGATGCGTTGCACCAGCTGCGCGTTGCTGGTGGCGAGTTCGCCCCTGCGGTAATAGACGTTGTCCTCAAATCCGACGCGCACGTGTCCGCCCAGCAGCATGGCGAGCGTGGCCAGCGGCAGCTGGGCCGCGCCTATGCCGGCCACGGTCCAGGTGGATGCGGGAGGCAATTGCGACTGCAGGTACATCAGCGCCTGATGCGTTCCCGCCATGCCGCCGGGGATGCCCAGCACGAAGTCGAAGTGCTGAGGTCCCTGCAGCAAGCCGGACTTGAGCCAGCGCTGCACGGTGGTAAGCATGCCGGTGTCGAAGATCTCCAGTTCGATCTTCACGCCCTGCTGCTGCATGGCGCGCGCGAAGGTCTCCATGTCGGCCGGCAGGTTTTCGAACAGGCCGTCGCCGAAGTTCACCGAGCCCATGGAGAGCGTGGCCATCTCGGGTGCGAGCGTCACCGGCGCCAGGCGCTCCGCCGCCGTCATGCCGACCGCGCCGCCCGTGGAGACCTGCACGATCACGTCGCAGCGTGCGCGCACGGCGGCGATGATGGCTCGATACGTCTCCCTGTCCTGCGTCGGGGTTCCCTCGGCATGGCGGGCGTGCACGTGCACGATGGATGCGCCGGCCTGGCAGCAGGCTTCGGCCGCGATCGCGATTTCCTCGGGCGTGATCGGCAAGGCCGGTTGCTGCTCGCGCGTGACCTCGGCCCCGTTCAGCGCCGCCGTGATGATGAGTTTTTCCATGATGGGTCCGTTCAGCGCGCGACGCGCTGGAAGGCGGCAGGAACGACGCAGGTGCCCGACGCCTTGCACACGACGACCGGCTCGGCCAGCACGTCGGCGGCCGAAGGCTGTCCGGGAACCGCGACCGAGGCGATCACCTTGCGCGCGACGAACTCCATCTTGCGCGAGGTCTTGCCCATGGACACGATGCGGCCCGTGGCTTCGATGTAGTCGCCGGCAAACACCGGCGCCAGGAATTCGATGTTGTCGTAGGCGACGAACAGGCCTTCGTCGCCGTCGCTCCTGATCAGCAATTCGGTGGCGACATCGCCAAACAGGTGCAGCATCTTCGCGCCGTCGACCAGGCCGCCGCCGTAGTGGGCGTCGTGCGCGCTCATGCGCAAACGGATGAGACTGCTGATTTCGGTAGGTGTGGTCATGATGGTTCTCCTGAGTCGTTGGCTTGATCCAGCGGCTGCCGCGGAACCGGCTTTGCCGGGCCGCTGGCAGCGCCCCCTTCAGCCGTAGGTCGGGTTAGCGAAGCGTAACCCGACATGAGGCCGTCGTCGGGTTACGCCCTGCGGGCTAACCCGACCTACGCCCGTGGTGCTTGTCGATTTCCGCGTCGCAGACAGCTCGCATTGACGCATGGCTATTTGGCGCTTCGTTGAATCCACTCGTGGATGGCGAAGGATGCCACGTCTTCGGCGTAGGTCTGGGTGCCAAAGCCCGCGTCGTAGCCCAGCTCCTTGGCGAGCTCGTGGCTGATGCGCGGGCCGCCGACGATCAGGATCACCTGGTCGCGCAGTCCTTCGGCTTCGAGCAGGTCGGACAGCTTGGTGAGGTTGTCCAGGTGGATGTTCTTTTGCGTCACCACCTGCGACACCAGGATCACGTCGGCGCGCTCCTCGATCGCACGGCTCACCAGGTCCTCGGAGTCCACCTGCGCGCCCAGGTTGATGGCGCGAATGGAGTGGTAGCTCTCCAGGCCCTTGTGGCCGTTGAAGCCCTTCATGTTCATGATGGCGTCGATGCCCACGGTGTGGGCGTCGGTCTCGATCGTCGCGCCGATGACGACCATGCGCCGCCCCATCTTCGCGTCGATGAGCGCGTTCACGCCATCCTTGTCGAGCACTTCGAATTCGGGCTTGGCGACCTGCAGGCTGGCCAGATCGACCTGGTGCTTGCACTGCCCATAGACCACGTAAAAGCTGAATCCCTGACCCATGTCCTCGGCGTGCGCCACGGCCGGCTCGTCCAGACCCATCATCGCGGCCAGGCGCTTGGCGCCTTCCTTGGAGGTTTCATCCAGCGCCACCGGCAGCGTGAACGAGACTTGCACGCGGCCGTCGTTCAGCGTGTCGCCGTAGGGCTTGACCCATTGTTCGGGCAGTTTCAATTCGGACATCTCAAGCTCCAAGCATTAACGAGGGGAAAGGGTTGTAGTAGTCGGCAGATTTTCGGATCACGCCGTCCAGTCCCTTGCCGCCGGTGGGCGTGCGCGAGATCTCGGCGAACATGCCCTTGCCGATGGCCGAGGGCAGCCCGATCTGCTCGATGTCGGCGAGCATGGCTTCGGTCTGCGCCAGCACTTCCTGCGCCCGCTGCTCGATCTGGCCGCCGCTCTTGAACTCGATTTCGCTGTGCAGGTCCTTCATGGTGTTGAACACGTATTGGGCATTCTGGATCGCCAGGAACCGGTCCTGGATGAAGGGTGTGTGGATGGCCTCGGTCATCATGCCCAGCAGGTGGATGTTCTGCTGCGTCACGGTGCTCACCATGTTGAAGAGCGCGTCCTGGATGTGGCCCTTGAAGATGTTGCCGGTCATGTGCTTGGTCGGCGGCATGTACTTGAGCGTCGCGTCGGGGAACACCTGTCTTACCAGCTGCGCATGCGCCAGTTCCCACAGAAAACCGTTCTCCATCTTGGGGTCGATCTCGAAGGCGTGACCCAGCCCCATCTGCGCAGGCGTCAGGCCCGAGAGCACGGCAAACTGCTCGTTGATCAACTGGGACGCCAGCACCGTGTGCGCGGCCTCATAGGCGTCGGCCGTCGTGAGGTAGTTGTCCTCGCCGGTGTTGATGATGATGCCGGCAAAAGCGTTGACCATGCGCGAGAAGAACTGGTCGATGAAGGTGCGCTGCATGTTGATGTCGCGAAAGATGATGCCGTACATCGAATCGTTGAGCATCATGTCCAGGCGTTCCATCGCGCCCATCGCGGCGATCTCGGGCATGCACAGGCCCGAGCAGTAGTTGGTCAGGCGGATGTAGCGGCCGACCTTGGCACCGACCTCGTCCAGCGCAGCGCGCATCAGGCGGAAGTTTTCCTGCGTCGCATAGGTGCCGCCGAAGCCCTCGGTGGTGGCACCGAAGGGCACGTAGTCCAGCAGGCTCTGGCCGGTGGAGCGGATCACGGCGATGATGTCTGCCCCCTGTTCGGCGGCGGCGCGCGCCTGCACGACGTCTTCATGGATGTTGCCGGTGGCGACGATCAGGTAGAGCCAGGGCGCCCGTCCCTCGCCCAGCGTGGCGATGCGCTCGCTGCGGGTGGCGCGCTGAGCCGCGATCTGCTCGCAGCTCTTGCTGGCAAGGGCCTGCGCCGCCGCACGGGCCGCCGCGCCGTCCTTCGGGGCAGCCAACGTCAGCGTTCCTGCAGCGACCGCTTCAGCCACCTGCTGCGCACTTAAGCCACGCTCTTGCATCGCGGCCAGAACCGCGGTCGCAGCGCCGTGCTGCAGCAGCTGCTGTTCCTGCAGATGCGTCACCACCCGATTCGGCAGCGGCACGAAGTTCTCGTCCACGCCGTCGATGCCGAGCAGGCGCAGCGTGGCACGCTCTACGGTGGTGGTGGTGAAGACGCTCATGTCGTCAAACACGCGCCGCGCAATGCGCCGGGCGGACTCGCGTGCGCGCTCGATTTGGGATTGATCCAGTTGCAGTTGGGGCATCAGATTTCTTTCTTTTCAAACAGGACGTCGCTCACGTCATAGCCGGGAAAAGCCGCACGCGCGGCGGCCAAAAATTCTTCTGCATCGAAGCTGCCGCCCATCGGAGAAAACGGGTTCAGCGTGATGCCGCTCACATGGATGCCGCGCCAGGCCAGCACGCTGGCGCCCAGTTTGCGAAACGCCTGGAGTTCCGTGGCTTCGACAAACACCCGCGTGCCGTCGGCCACCACCACCTTGAGCTGCGGCTGCCTTCTGGCCAGCGCGCACAGCGCGTGCCAGAGCCTGCGCCCGACCGCGCCGCTGAGCGCCACCGTCGCCACATCGGAGTCGATGAAGCGCAGCAGCGTCTCACCGGCATTCAGCGTGGCGATCTGCCCCTGGAACAGGACCTCGCCACGACCGTTCCAAAGGCCTACGCCGCCCAGCGTGAAAACGGCCTCGCACTGAATCCGGTTCGCTTCATCGGCTTGGGCGATGCCCAGGATGGCGAGGCGGTCGCGCGTCTTGCGCAGCACATCGGCCATGCCACCTCCCAGAGCGGCGCCGGTGGCCAGCACCACGCCGTCGGCGATCGCGGGCGAGGCGTGCTGGCTGCGGCCCAGCGCGCCGTCCAGCAGCACCCGCTCAGCGCCGCATTGCTGCAGGCTGGCGATGACCTTGATCTGGTCGCTGCCGCGCGACGCGCCGGCGATTTCCATCTCGCCATACTCCAGCACCTTGACCACGACGATCTCGCCCATGGCGCTGGCGATGTCGGTGGAGGCTATCAGCTTGACCCTCACCTTGGCGCGCTGCAGCGTGGCGCGCGCGGTGGCGACCAGCGTTCCGGGCCAGACCAGCACCGGTGGCTTGGGCACCAGAAAGACCTGATCCTGGTCTTCACCATCGCGCCCGATGGAGCTCACGCCGATCTGCACATCAGACGCCGCGGCTTGCGCCAGCAGATGGTTCAGCGCCACGGTCTTGCCGGTGTTCTTGCTCATGCCCATGACGGCCAGCGTCTTGAACGCGCTGTCTTGGACACTGCGCCAAAGCGCGCTGGAGCTCATGGCCGGACGCAGCCTTTCAGACGTAGAGTTCTTGAAACAGTCGGCGCAGCGGTGCGCTCTCGCGCAGCAGGTCCAGCGCGTGCTGTGCGTGCCCGACTGCGTAGCCGTTGCCCACAATCATCTCCACGTCCTTGCCCGCGCCCTCGGCGCCCAGCGCGGCGGCGGTGAAGCTCGTCGCCATGGAAAAGAAGTAGATCTTGCCGTGCTCGCGCGTGGCCAGGATGCTGCCCATCTCGGTGTTCTTGATGTTGACGCAGTTGATCACCACATCGGCCAGGCGCCCCTGCGTGACGTCGGACACGGCCTGCATCAGCGCGAGCGCGTCGGTCGCATCCACCTGCAGCGCGTGGTCAGACCAGCCCAGCTCCTTCATTCGCCGGCAGTCTTTCTCGAACGGCGACACACCGATGACGCAGCCGCTGATGCCGGCGCGCTTGCGCGCCTCGTACATGCACAGCGTTCCCGACTTTCCGCCGCCGCCGATCACCACCACGGTGTCGCCCTTTTGCACCAGGCGCGCGGTCTGCGCAGGCGCACCGGCCACATCCAGAATGGCCAGCGCCAGCTTCTCGGGAATGTCTTCCGGCAGCTTGGCGTAGAGGCCGGTCTCGAACAATATGGCCTGCCCGCGGATCTCGATCTGGTCCTGCTGCAGGTGGATCTTCACGACCTCATCGATGCGCAGCGGCGTGAGCGAGAGCGACACCAGCGTGGCAATCTTGTCGCCCACCTTGAGGTCGATCTTGCCGGCGATCGCCGGACCGATCTCGCGCACGGTGCCGATCAGCATGCCGCCCGAACCGGTGACCGGGTTGTGCATCTTGCCACGCTGTTGCACGATGCCGCGTACGATGCTCTCCACCAGCCCCAGGTCGCCCTTGGCCTCCTGCTTGATCTGGGTGAAGCTGGCGGCATCGATGTTCAGCGCCGACACATCGATCAGGATCTCGTTGTCGAAGATCGCCATCGCGTTGTCGATCTTCCAGGCGCCCTGCGGCAGCACGCCCAGCGGTTCGAGCACGCGGTGCGTGCCGTAGGGGGATCCTTTTTTCATGCGTACCCTGTTCAGTTGCTTTGTGTTGGCAGGCTGTAGTCCTGGCCCAGGCCGGGCATCTCGACCGTCATGCCCTTGTAATTGCGGCACTTGATGGTGGTGCCGCTGCCGTCGAGCAGCGCTTCTTCGCGCACATAGCTGGGGATGATAGGCAATTTGCCCAGGCCGCCCATGCCGTCGACGATGAAGGTCGGCACCGCGGGGCCGCTGATCCAGCCGCGCAGGCCTTCATACAGCTCGAGCATGCGGCGGTGCGGCACGATGAAATGGTGCGCGCCTTCGACCATGTCGGTGGAATAGACGTAGTAGGGACGCACGCCCATCTCGACGGATTGCAGGAACAGTTCGCGCATGACTTCCACGTCGTCGTTCACGCCTTTGAGGCACACGGTCTGCAGGCCCATCATGATGCCGGCTTTCTGGATCAGCTTGACGCGCTCGCGCAGCAGCGGCGTGATTTCCTTGGGGTGGTCGATGTGGATGTTGACCATCTGCACGCGGTGCTTTTCCAGCACGGCGCACAGCTCGGGCGTGACGCGCGTGGGCATCTGCACCACCATGCGCGAGCCGATGCGCAGGAAGCGCACGTGCGGCGCGCGGCGACGGATCTCGCCCAGGATGTAGTCCAGGCGCTCGTCGGTGAAGGTGAAGGGATCGCCGCCGGAGAGCAGCACGTCCTGGATCTGGGTATTGCCGGCGATGTAGTCGATCGACGCCTCGATCTGGTCTTTCGCAACCGCGCCGTCGGGCTGGGACACCATGCGCTTGCGCGTGCAGAAGCGGCACAGCGTGGCGCAGGTATTGCTCACCAGAAACAGCACGCGCCGGGGATAGCGGTGCACGACGCTGGTGCCCGGGATGGTGTCGCCCTCCTCGCCCAGCTGATCGAGCGAGGTCTTGAAGCCGGGTTGGGTCTCTTCATGGTGCGAGGGCAGGTACTGCTTGCGGATCGGGCAGTTCGGATCGTCCCGGTCCATGAGCTTGACCATGTAGGGCGTGACGGCGATGGCGAACTTGTCGTACACCGTGTCGTTCACGTTCTCGATGTTGCTCAGCAGGCCGTCGAGCTCGGAGTGGTGCGTGTAGCGGCGCGCAAACTGCTTTTGCCAGGATTCCGATGCGGGATCATAGGCGTCCAGCTCGGCGCGCGTGAGCAGTTTGCGGGCGGGGTTGAAGTCGACTTTTTGCAGCATGGGGTTTCTCCGGCGGGTGTTCGTTGTGGGTGTCACCGGGCGCTGCCACGGCGAGGGGGAAACCCAAGTCTAGGGACGGGTGCTGCCAGACGAAAGTGGCAAAGTGACTGAAGTGCCGTGCAAATTTCAGTCACAATGCTCGCCATTGATCCACATTGACTGAAACACCCATGTCTGCCTCCCTGGATACCCTGGACCGCCAGCTGATCGAGCTGCTCAAGGTCAACGCGCGCCTGCCGATGGTGAAGCTGGCCAAGGCGCTGGGCTGCGCGCGCAGCACGGTGCAGCTGCGCCTCAAGTCGCTGGAGGATGGGGGCGTCATCACCGGCTACACCGTGGGCGTGGCGGTGACCCGATCCGCGGCCAGCATCCGGGCCATGGTGCTGATTTCGACCGAGTCCAAGAACGAAGCCGAGGTGGTGCGCTCCCTCTCCAAGCGGCACGAGATCACCAAGCTGTATTCGGTCAGCGGGCGCTACGACCTGTGCGCCATGCTCTCGACCGAATCGACGCACGAACTCGACGTCGTGATCAACAAGATCTGCGCGGTCAAGGGCGTCGTCGACACCTTCTCTACCATCCTGCTGTCGACCAAGCTGGAGCGGCCCGAATAGGCCATGCACAAGCCGATCCAGGCTGTCGGAAAGACCGCCTTACCGGGTCCACAGGGCGCTGCCGCCATTGTTCGTACCGTCCTTGTTGGCCGCCGCAATGCACGAGCTTGTGTGGTCCGCGACGACACGGCACAATCTCCCGCAAGGGAGACCGTTTGAATGGCGGAGCTGACAAGATTGCTGGGCGCAGCGCAGCAGGGAGATGTTGAAGCGGCAGGAAAGGCGTTCAGCCTCCTTTACGAGGACCTGCGCCGCTTGGCCAGGTCGCGTCTGCACCGGCATCAGAGCATGACGCTGCTGAACACGACCGCACTGGTGCACGAGTCATACCTCAAGCTGGTGGGTAACGAGTCGGCGCCCGCGGGAGACCGCAACCATTTCTTCGCGTATGCAGCCACGGTGATGCGATCCGTGATTGTCGACTTCGCTCGGGCGCGGCTGGCGCAAAGTCGCGGCGCAGGAGCGGAACATCTGGTTCTGGACACCGCACTGTCGGAGCACCTCAGCGCGCCCGAAAGCGACGTCTTGCGAGTGCACGAGGCTCTGGACGTTCTGGCTCAGGTCGACAAGTCGCTGGCGCAGATCGTTGAGATGCGCTATTTCGGGGGTCTGTCCGAACTCGAGATCGCTCAGGTGCTGGGAATCTCGGAGCGTACCGTGCGGCGCAACTGGGAAAAGGCCCGCCTGCTGCTGGCCGCGGCGCTATGAGTAGCGCGCTTGATGGTGTGAATAAATGAAGCTGGACGTGGACACCCTGCGGCGCCTTGCGCCACTGCTGGACACCGCCATCGATCTGGACGAGACTGAGCGCGAATCCTGGCTTGCCGGCCTGCATGGCGACGAAGCCTTGCTTGCACCGCTGCTGCGCGACCTGTTGAATCGCAAGGCGATTCAATCCGACATGGATGCACTGGAGCGCGGCGCCAGTTTCACGGGTCTTGAAGGCGGCAACCTGGACGAAGAGGCTCGACACCAGGCCGGCGAGACGGTGGGCCCCTACCGGCTCCTGCGTGAACTCGGCCGCGGCGGCATGGGCTCAGTCTGGTTGGCGACACGGGTCGACGGCGCGCTCAAGCGCGAGATCGCACTCAAGCTACCGCACACCCATATGGCGCGGCGCCAGCTGGCGGAGCGCTTTGCCAAGGAACGCGACATCCTGGCCAGTCTGGTCCACGCAAATATTGCCCGGCTCTATGACGCAGGCATTTCTTCTGACGGGCAACCCTATCTGGCCCTCGAATACGTCGAAGGCCAGTCACTGACAGCTTGGTGCGATGCGCGTCAACTCACTGTCAAGGGCCGAGTCGAGCTGTTCCGCCAGGTGCTGGCTGCGGTTCAGTACGCCCACAGCCAGCAGGTGATTCACCGGGACCTCAAGCCCAACAACATCTTGGTGACGCCTCAAGGCGAGGTCCGGTTACTCGACTTTGGCATCGCCAAGATGATGGACGAACAAGGGCAGGCCCACGAAACCGAACTGACCCAGGCCGCTGGTCGCGCGCTGAGCGTGCAGTACGCGTCGCCTGAACAGATACTGGGTCAGCCGGTGATGGCCACGAGCGACGTCTACTCCCTCGGGGTTGTGCTGTATGAGCTCCTGACCGGATCTTTTCCCTATTTCAAACGGCGCGACACGCGGACCGTGATCGAGGATGGCATTCTCAGCGTCGAGGCGACACGGCCCAGCCTGATCGTCAGCGCGCCCGAGATGGCGGCGCGGCGCGGCACAGACCCGAACAAACTCAGCAGCCTATTCAAAGGTGATATGGAAAGCCTGCTGCAAAAAGCGCTGAAGAAGAATCCGGCCGAACGCTATGCGACGGTCCAAGACATGGCGATGGATCTGGATCTCTACCTGCAGGGCAAGCCGGTGCGGGCCAAGCCAGATTCCAACTGGTATCTGGGGCTCAATTTCTTCCGCCGAAACCGAGTCGCCGCGACTGCAATCATGGCCCTGATGATGCTCGGTGGCATTGCGCAACGAGATTGGCTGGGCGCGATATTGACGCCGCCTCAACCTCGCGCTGAGCCACCCGCTCTGTCGATGCTGATGACGCGCTTCACGGCGTTGGACAACGACGCCGGCTCGATCCAGTTGGCTGAACAACTGCCGCGCGAATTGACGATGGGTTTGACCGCTTGCTGCCGCGACCAGAAGGTTGTGCGAAGCGATCTGCTTGACGGTTCAGGTGGCGCTGTGCGCGGGAACGTGCGCTATCGCGTCGAGGGCGATGTGCAGTCGACCCCAAGTGGCGCGGGCGTGAATCTGAGGCTGATCGAACTGTCCAGCGCAAGTCAGGTCTGGGCCACACGTTTTGATCTTCCGCCACTTGACGGTTCGTTTGAAGCCAAGCGCAAGTTGCGCCGGCTCACGGGCTTGCTTGGCCACGCGCTCGATCGGTCCGAAAGGCGTCGGGTGCTGGCACTGCCGCTGGACAAGCTGACCGCGATGGAACTGGTGCTGCGCGGCAAGGCGGTCTGGGAAGAGTCGGCGTCGCTCAAGAACACTCTCGCGGCGCAGGAGTTGTATGCGGCCGCACTGCGCCTTGACCCGAACCTTGTACCCGCATTGGTGGAAAATACCATGAACTGGGATGCGATGATGGATGTCGATCCCAGGGCTGACAGGGCGCACGCCGTCCGTGAAATGGACAAGTTGTCGGCGCGCGCGGTCGCACTTGATCCTGCAGACGCCTGGGCATGGGACGCGCGTGCGACCGCACTGATGGACGAGAAGCACTGGGATGCAGCGGTCGCGGCAGTCGACAAGGTGATCGCGATCGACCCCTTGTGGCAACGCCCTTATGGGTTCAAGGCGACACTGAAGAACCTGACGGGGCGGCCGGCAGAAGCTTTGCCGCTGGTGGACTACGCGGTGTCGATTGATCCAGAAAACGCGGGCTGGCCGCTGCGGGTGGCCTGCCAGGCTCACATGCTCTTGGGGCAGTACGAGAAGGCCATCGCGAATTGCGAAAAGGCGGCAGGATCGGAACCGACGGACTGGTGGACCGCCATGATTCTCGCGGCATCCTACGCCCAACTCGGCGAGATGAAGAAAGCCGTCGCCGCCAAAGATCTGGTGCTGCGCTCGGTCCCCGAATACAGCATCGCGCGCCTGCAGGCAACCATGGTTTCCGACGTGCCGGCTTACCTGAAGATGGCTGAGACAACCTGGTATGCGGGGCTGCGCAAGGCAGGACTTCCCGAGAAATAGGAGACGGCGCGATCTGACTTCTGAAAGCAGCTGGCTCCGTCCAGCCCGCAAGCAGCGCCGCATTCCCACCCGCCGCCATGGTGCTGCTCTCGACCGAATCGACGCACGAACTCGACGTAGTCATCAACAAGATCTGCGCGGTCAAGGGCGTGGTCGATACCTTCTCGACCATCCTGCTGTCGACCAAGCTGGAGCGGCCGGAGTAAGCGTCAATCGCCTGCGGGGAGGAACGACTCGGGACTTGAGTTCTGCTGCCGGGCTGCGTCAATGATGGGGTCGAATATTCCGCTCCGCAACAGCTTCATCACCGCCGCCACGACCGCAGGATCGAACTGCGTTCCGGCACCCCGTTCCACCTCGGCCGCAGCGTCCTGCACGCTCCATGGCTCCTTGTACGGGCGACGGCTGATCAAGGCGTCGAACACGTCAATCACGCTGACGATGCGGGTGGCCAGCGCGAATTCGCGCGATGGGCGTCCTTCCGGGTAGCCGGTGCCGTCCCAGCGCTCGTGGTGGTGGGTCGCGATGTCGCAGGCGGTCGCGAGGTAGGCGTCGTTGTCCAGAATGCTCTTGCCAATGCCGGTATGCGTGCGCACGATGGCGTACTCGGCTTCGTCGAGCCTGCCGGGCTTGCGCAGGATCGCGTCGGGTATGCCGATCTTTCCCACGTCGTGCAGGCGGCTGGCACGTCCCACGTGGGCAGCCTCTTCCTCCGACAGACCCATCTCGATGGCGACGAGCCGCGTGTAGCGGTCGATGCGATTGATGTGGCTGCCGGTGGCGCTGTCCTTGAACTCGGCGATGCGCGCCAGCATGTCGATCATGTGGTCGTAGGAGCGCGTCAGGTCCACGTGCAGGCGCAGGTTTTCCAGCGCGTTCGAGCACTGCTGGGCCATCATCGAGATCAGCGCCCGGTCGGAGGCGTCAAGGTCGTGCGTGGGCTCGATGTAGACGAAGCCGATGGGCTTGTTCTGGACCTTGAGCGGCACCACGTAGGCATCCTTGCGCAGCATGTCCGGCGCCTGCCCCGTCAATATCGCCTGTGTGCACTGAGCGCGGATCCGCTCGAACCCCTCCTTGTTGTCCAGCCTGCCGGACGCGGCCTGCAGGGTGGCTTCGCGCTCGTCGAAGGTGGCGATGACGCCGTCGTTGGTGGCGATGAAACTTGAATCCGAGAGGTTGCACAGACCCACGATCTGCGTCAGGACGCCCTGAAAGAACTGGTTGAGCGAGCGGTTGCTGATGCGGTAGATGTCGGGTGCCGCCGCCAGCACGTGCTGCAAGCCCACGCGGTTCAAGTCGATGGAGCGCAGGTCGCGGTAGGACTTGATGGCCGAGCGCACCGCGGTGTAGAGGTGCGTTGCCGTGAGTTCGGTTTTGTCCTTGTAGTCGTCGATGTCGTAGTGGTCGATGACAAAGCGCTCGGGGGCAATGCCCGGCTGGCCGGTGCGGATGATCAGCCGCACCATGGCGTTGCCCAGGTCCTTGCGGATGTACTCGACCAGACGCAGGCCGGCGTCGTCGGTCTCCATCACCACATCCACCAGGGCCACGGCAATGTCCTTGTGCCTGGAAAACATTTCGCGCGCCTCGAGGAAAGACGAGGCCTCGATGATCTCGAGATCGCGATCGGCGAAGCGAAAACCCTTCAGACTCATGCGCGTGAGGGCCAGCATGTCGGGTTCGTCGTCGACCACCAGCAATTTCCAGGTGTGACGCGGCACCGTGCCAGCGGCAGCGGCTTGCGGTGGATCGTTGCGCGTGCGTATCAGCTTCATGCCTGGGTCCTCTCAATGTCTGCGGCCAGGTGGGCGGGAAACCGGATCACAAAGCGGCATCCTGCGCCGGGTTGGCTGCGGCACAGGATCGTTCCGCCGAGCTGGGCGGTGACGATGTTGTAGCAGATGTACAGGCCCAGCCCGGAGCCGCCCTCGCTTCGTCTTGTGGTGTAGAAAGGCTCGAATATGCGGGCCAGTTGGTCGGCCTCCATGCCCTTGCCGGTGTCGCTGAAGGTCAACAGCACCTCGTTGCGAACCAGCTCGACCCGGATGTCAATCTTGCCCATGCGCCGGCCTTCGTCAAACGCGTGCTGAACCGCGTTCATCACCAGATTGGTCAGCAGTTGCTGCACGACGCCGGGCATGCCGTCCAGGCGCAAAGCGTCAGCGCAGTGCACGCTCACCTCGATCGGCAGCCTCTTCAGGGTGCCGGCCAGCGCAAACAGCACGTCCTGGATGAGTTCGTTCATGTCGAAGGCGCGAATCTGTTCGGACGTCTGATCGGTCGAAGTCCGCTTGAAGCTCTGCACCAATTTTGCAGCGCGGCTCAGGTTGGCCAGCGCCATGGCGCCGCCCTGGTGCAGCGCCCCGATCTCGGCGCGCAACGCCTCCTCGCTCACCTCTTCCTGGCCCAGCATCGTGTCGATGCGTGCCAGCGACTCTTCGTTGTGCGAGACGGCTCCCACGGCGACACCGATCGGGGTGTTGATTTCGTGCGCGAAGCCCACGACCATGCGTCCCAGCGAAGCCATCTTCTCGCTTTGCACCAGTTCGCCGCGGGTGGTCTCGAGTTCGCGGATATTGCGCGCCAGATCGAGCCAGCGCTTGCGCAGCAACTCCAGCAGCAACCATCCCAGCGCGGCCGTCACGGCAAAGACCGCTGCATACGTGAGCTGCGCCTTGCGGATGCCGGGGGCGGTGGCGGCGACGATCGGTTCGTACAGCTGCGACACACTGATGCCGCCGCGCACGTCGCCGATGCGATAGCCCTGACTGGCGTGGCAGCTCATGCACGGCTTTTCCACCAGCAGCGGCGCCATGTAGCGCAAGTGGTCGCCGTGATCCGTGGGCTCGATGCTGAGCACTTCGTTGGCGCCGGCTTCAAACGCCTTGAGCGACTGCGTCTCCCAGGCATCGGCGGCGTTCTCGGGGCGGATCGGGCGCAGACTGGTCAGTCGAAACACGGCCCCCGTGTCCGACTCCGCCATCTCGGCGATGAGCCGCGTCATGTATGCAGGGTTGACCAGCGTCAGCTTTTGACCGTCGGTGGTGGTGACGTCGCGCCGCTCCAGTGGCAGATACGGATTGGGTTGGGTTCGCTCGCTCACCGGCACATAAATTCCGCCGTGGCTTGCGTTCCAGCTGCGCGTGAGCACCACCATCCGGAACATATTGCGCGCGCCCTCGGCGGCGATCTGGATGCTCTGCGACCGAATATCGGCCAACTGCCCCGAAAGCAGCACACCGGCGCCCGCAGCCCAGAATGCCAGCAGCAGCAGCCACCAGCGGCGCAGTCGGAACGGCGCCGGAACGATGGAGCTGAAGGCAGGCGGATCGATGGGCATGGGCAGGGGCCAGTTCGGCAAGGCTGAGCCCACTGTAACGTCAACCAAGCCAGGACAACATCAGGTCAAGACCTGAGGCAGCGCCATGAAACACCTGACATGTCCACCCCTGGCCGTCCCTGGGTGCCGCCGTTTACCGGGCTGAAGGTGGATGCCCCGAGGGGCGTTCTCCATTCGGGTCGCTCAGGCCCTCAGCCCGCCAGCAGCGCCGCATTCCCGCCCGCGGCCGTGGTGTTGACGGTGAGGGTCTGCTCGGCGCAGAAGCGGTACAGGTAGTGCGGGCCACCGGCCTTGGGGCCGGTGCCGCTCAGGCCTTCGCCGCCAAAGGGCTGCACGCCCACGACGGCACCGATCTGGTTGCGGTTGATGTAGACGTTGCCGATGTGCGAGGCCCGCGCCAGCGCCTGTGCCCGTGAATCGATGCGGGTCTGGATGCCCAGCGTCAGGCCGAAACCGAGCGCGTTGATCTGCTCGATCACCGCCAGGGGGTCGCCGCTCCAGCGCACGATGTGCAGCACCGGGCCGAAGATTTCCTGCTTCATGTCGGCGACGCGGGCCACTTCAAAGGCTTGGGGCGCAACCAGGTTGGCGATCGATGCCTGCGGCGTCGCTGCGCCGGACAGCAGCGGCCTGGCTTCACGCTGCAGCCGCAGCAGTTCCCGCTGGATGCCGTCGAAGGCTTCCCTGTCGATCACCGGACCCACGTCGGTCGCCAGATCGGAGGAATCGCCTGTGACCAGCTCCTTGGCCGCGCCCTGGATCATGGCGATCACGTGGTCGGCGATCTCCGCGTGCACGCACAGCAGGCGCAGCGCCGAGCAGCGCTGGCCCGCGCTGCGAAACGCCGACTGCACCACGGCGTCGCTCACCTGCTCGGGCAGGGCCGTGCTGTCCACCAGCATGGCGTTGATGCCGCCGGTCTCGGCGATCAGCGGCACGATGGCGCCATCCTTGGCGGCCAGCGCGCGCTGGATGATCTTGGCCACCGGCGTGGAGCCGGTGAACACCACGCCAGCCACGCCGCTTGCGGCCACGAGCGCGGCGCCGACCGTCTCCCCCGGTCCGTGCAGCAGCTGCAGTGCACCGATGGGCACGCCGGCCGCATGCAGCAATTTGACAGCCTCCAGCGCCACGGCGGGCGTCTGCTCTGCCGGCTTGGCCAGCACGGTGTTGCCCGTGGCCAGCGCGGCTGCGACCTGGCCCATGAAGATCGCGAGCGGGAAGTTCCACGGGCTGATGCAGACCCAGGGGCCGCGCGCAGTCAGGCGCAACTCATTGTTCTCGCCGGTCGGCCCGGGCATGTCGATCGGCGCCATCACGCGCTCGGCCTCGTTCGCGTAGTAGCGCAGGAAGTCCACCGCCTCGCGCACTTCGGACACGGCGTCGCCCCAGGTCTTGAAGGCTTCCTTCACCAACAGAGCGCAGAACTTCGGCAGCTCGGCTTCCAGCGCGTCGGCGCCTCGGCGCAGCGCGGCGGCGCGCTCGCTCACTTCCGTCTTGCTCCACTTTCTATAGCTGGCCTGGCTCGTGGTCAACGCAGTCTCGATCAACCCCAGATCGAACACGGGCACGGCCGGCAACTGAAGCGACTGCAAGGCCGCCAGCAGCGGCTCACGCATCGTGGCAACGGTCAGGTCCAGGCCCGCGCTGTTCTTGCGCGAGGGGCCAAAGAGTGCCAAAGGCAGCGGCAGCGAGGAGTCGGGCTCGAGCCGCAGCGGCGAGATCAGCAGCTCGTTCATGCTCACCGATTCGTCCGCCAGCTGGTGCACGAAGGACGAGTTGGCGCCGTTCTCCAGCAGACGCCGAACAAGGTAGGCCAGCAGGTCCTTGTGCGCGCCCACCGGCGCGTAAACGCGGCAGGCGATCAGCGGGTTCTTCAACACCTCACGGTACACGCCCTCGGCCATGCCGTGCAGGCGCTGCAACTCAAACGGTGCCGCAGTCCGGGCGCCCATCTGCACGATGGCGGCGATGGTGACGGCGTTGTGCGTGGCGAACTGCGGGTAGATCGCGTCGGGCGCATCCAGCAAAGCGGCGGCGCAAGCCAGGTAGGCGATGTCGGTGTGGTGCTTGTGCGTGAACACCGGATAGAACGGCAGGCCCATCTCCTGCGCACGCTTGATCTCGGCGTCCCAGTACGCGCCCTTGACCAGGCGGCACATCAATCGGATCTGGTACTTGCGCGCTATTCCCGTCACGTGTTCGATCAGCTCCAGCGCGCGCGTTTGATAACTCTGCATCGCGAGGCCGAAACCCGTCCACCGGGGAAAGTGTTGTGCCACCAGAGCGGCCAGTGCTTCGAACACCTCCAGCGACAGTTCCAGCCGGTCCACTTCCTCGGCGTCGATGGTGAGGTTGATGTTGGCTCTTGCCGAGCGCTCGCACAGGCCCCACACGCGCGGCAGCAATTCGGCCATGACGCGCGCCTGCTGCGCGTCCTCATAGCGCGGATGCAGCGCGCTGAGCTTGATCGAGATGCCGTCGTTCTGTTCGCAGGGCAGCGTGCTGCTGGCCTGGGCCGCGATGGCCTGAATCGCGTATTCGTAGCTCGCCAGATGCTGCAGCGCATCCGCGTCGGTGCGTGCGCCCTCGCCCAGCATGTCGTAGCTGTATCGGAGCCCCCACGCTTGGCGCTGCGCGTCCTGCGCAGCCCCCCGAGGGGGCTGTTCCGACTTGGGGCGGCCCGGCGCCGGAACGCGCAGGTTCTTCAGCTTGCGCTGCGCCGAAGCAGCCTCGTTCATGGCCTCGGCAATGGTCTGGCCCAGCACGAACTGGCGACCCAGCAACTGCACCGCGCGCAGCGTCGCCGCCACCACCGACCTGGCGCCGAGCTTGGCAAAGATGCCGCTGGGCGCCTCGCCGTCGGGCAGGAACTTCTTGCTCAGCGCAATCGCGGTGCTCGAGAGCCGCACCAGGGTCTTGTCGCCCGCACTCTCAAAATCGGCGCGGCCAAGCTGGTCGGCCGTGAGTGCGATCGCGGTCTCGGCGTCGGGAACGCGCAGCAGCGCTTCAGCCAGACGCATCAGTGCCAGGCCTTCAGCGCTGGAGATGGGGTATTCCTTGAGCAGGCTCTCCATCGCCCAAAAAGGCGGCGGATTCTGGCGCACGGCCAGCACCCAGGGCGTGGCCACCTTGGCCGCTGCGGCCCAGTCCAGCGATTGCGCCAGAGCGGCGAGGTGCCGGGAAACGATTTCGGCTTCGGGGCGGTAGGAAATGGGCAGACGCATGGCGGACTCCAATGGATATATATTTCTATGATCTTCGATTGATTGATGAATTAATCACCAATTAACCAACAATAAATAGATTTATATGCTCAAAGAGCGGCCGATCCGCGTCGGCCATCGCCACCCCGATCGGGCGTTAAAGCCGGCGGATGGGCCGGTTCGTTTTCAGCGCCACGGCGCCTGCGGAGATGCCATTGACCACATTCACATAGCCCTGCTGCTGCATGAATTGCATCGCCTGCCCGGAGCGCGCGCCCGACTGGCAGTACAGAACAATCTGCTTTGACTTGTCCGCAGCGAGCTCTGCGTAGCCCTGCACAAACCGGTCCAGCGGCAGGTTCACGGCGCCGTCCACATGACCGGACGCAAATTCACCGGGTCCGCGCACGTCGATGATGAGCGCATCTGCGTCCCATGCCGGCGTCTCCAAATTCGGCGCCGCAGACAATAAATTATTCAACCAGTTCACGTTGTCCTTTCTGGAGCCCAACCCGCGATGGGTCAGCGCTGCAATTGTGCATTCAAGGGCGCAAGACGGGATTCGTCGAGTTGCCCGGCGAGCGCCTCGAGCCGCAACTGGCTCAGCATCACGTCGACCCGCGCCTGCAGCAGGGCGAGTTCGGCACTGCTCGCGTCATTTTCGGCGTTGAGCAGATCCAGCGTGGTTCGGTCTCCCACCTGGCGCCCCAGCCGCGTGGCGTCCAGCCGCGAGCGAGTCGCCTGGAGTGACCCGGCCAATGCGCTGATGCGCGCGGTACCGGTGCGCAAGCCCAGCCACGCGGCCTGCGTCTGCTGGCTGATCTGCTGGCGCGTGCGCTCGACCTCGGCCTGTGCCTTGTCCTCCAGGCGCAGGGCTTCGTCCTGGCGCGCACTGCGATAGCCGCCGGTGTAGAGCGGAATCGTCAACTGCACGCCGATCATCTGCTGGTGCTGTCCATTGCTCGCGGCACCAAAGTCACCGTTGCCACTGAGCCGCTGCTGGCCCGCCTGGGCCACCAGATCGAGCGTGGCGCCGCCCGCAGCGCTGAACTTGCGCGCCTCCTCGTGCGCCGCCTGGGACTTGGCCATCTGCATGCGCAGCAAGGGGTTCTGGCCCAGCGCCAGCGCCTGCCAATGGGGCAACGGCGCCAGGTTGTCGGTGTCCACCGACGCTTCGGCCGACAGCGGCTGCAGCTTGGGCGAGACCAGGCCGGTGGCGTCGTCCAGCGCCGTCTGCGCGATCTGCAACTCACTCTGCGCTCCCAGCCACTGCGAGCGCAACGCCTGCGAGCGCGCTGACGCTTCGTGCGTGTCGGTGATGGGCGTGTCGCCCAGCGCAAACCGGTCCTTCGCCTCCACCAGCGCCTTGTCCACCGCCTGGCTTTGCTGTTGCAGCAGATCGACCCGACGCTGCGCCAGCAGCACGTCAAAGTAGCGCTGCGCCGTGTGCAGCATCAGATCCTGATGCGACGACTGCCACTCGAGCTCGGCCGCGTCTGCGGCGATTTCAAGCTGGCGCGACTGGGCCGAGCGCTCACGGTTGATCAGCGGCTGGCGCGCACTCAAGCTGAGGCTGGTGGAGGTGCCGTGGTTGACGGAGGTGTTGAAGCCCACGCCATTGGACTGGCCCAGGCCCTGCGCCGAGAAGTTCGCACCCGTCGTCTCCGAATGGGAATTCATCGCGCCCACGCCGCCCTCGATCTGCACCATGGGACGCCACAGCGCCGAAGACTGCTCGCGCCGCGCGACGCCGGCCTGGCGCGCCGCCTGCGAGATCGCGACCTCGGGGTCGTGCGCACTGGCGGCCTGCCAGACCTCCAGCAGATCGGTGGCGCCAGCCGACAGCGCGACCAACGCCAAGATGGCGACAGAAATGGCTTTGAGTTTCATCATAAGACGCCGGATTAAGGTGAAAGAACGAACTTTCATGGTGCTGGGGCGCCTTGCGCCCCAGGCATGAAAGTTAGCAGCCCGGCTCGAAACCCAGTTTGCGCAGGATGTTTTCCATCAGGCACCAGCGGGTAAGCGCGCTTTGCAGCAGGTTGGCGCCGACAAAGGCGGTGAAGGCGAGCCACCACTGACTCACGAAGACCGGGCTGCCGGGGATGCCCAGGGCCAGGGACAGCAGGATGAAGCTGCCAGCGATGAGACGAACGAGTTGCCAGGATTTCATGGGATTTTCCTTGTTGAAGTGAATGAAAGGGTTGAAGAATCAGGCCGCCTTGGGCTGCCCCAGCGTGCCGCGGTAGGCCACGTAGTACAGCGTCGGGATCACGACCAGGGTGAGCACGGTGGAGACGAAGATGCCGAAGATCAGCGAGATCGCCAGGCCGTTGAAGATCGGGTCGTCCAGGATGAAGAAGGCGCCCAGCATCGCGGCCAAACCCGTCAAGACGATGGGCTGGGCCCGCGTCACGGCCGAGTGCACGATGGCACGCTTGAAGTCCACACCTTCGCGCAGCTGCAGGTTGATGAAGTCCACCAGCAGGATGGAATTGCGCACGATGATGCCGGCCAGCGCGATCATGCCGATCATGCTGGTGGCGGTGTACTGCGCGCCCAGCAGCGCGTGGCCCGGCATCACGCCGATGATGGTCAGCGGGATCGGCGCCATGATGATGAGCGGCGTCAGATACGAGCCGAACTGCGCCACCACCAGCAGATAGATCAGGATCAGTCCCACGCCGTAGGCAGCACCCATGTCGCGGAAGGTCTCATAGGTGATCTGGGATTCGCCGTCCCATTTCAGAGCGTACTCGCGGTACGTGTCTTCGGGCTGATGGATGAAGTATTCGACCAGCGTGCCACCGCCCGGTGTGGCAATCTTCGCCAATTCGCTGCGCATGGAGAACACGCCGTACAGCGGACTGTCGAGTTTGCCCGCCATGTCGGCGACGACGAAGTTCACCGGCAGCAGGTCCTTGTGATAAACGGGCTGCTCGCGCACGGAGTCACTCACTGTCACCAGCTCGCGGATCGGCACCAGCTTGCCCGCGGCGCTGCGCACGCTCAAGGCCAGCAAGGCATTCAGATCGCCGTGACGTTCCGGCGGCAACTGCAGCACGGCCGCAGCCGGGTACTTGCTCTCGTCGTGCAGGTAGGCCGTGGCCTCGCCAGCCAATCCGGCGCGCAGCGTGGTCACGATCGCCTGCTGCGGCACGCCCAACATGGCGGCCTTCTGACGATCCACCAGCAGCAGCTTCTTGGGCGCGGCGGCGATGCTGCTGTCGTCCACGTCCACCACATCGGGTGTCTTCTCGAACACCGTGCGCACCGCCTTGGCCACCTGGAGACGTCCTTCGGCTTCAGGCCCGTAGATCTCGGCCACGATGGGCGAGAGTACGGGCGGGCCCGGCGGCACTTCGACGATCTTCACATTGGCGCCAAAGCGCTTACCGATCTTTTGCAACTCGGGCCGCACCCGCGCCGCAATGGCGTGGCTTTGTGCCTTACGCGCGTGCTTGTCCACCAGGTTCACTTGCAGGTCGCCCACGTCGCCGCCGGCGCGCAGGTAGTACTGGCGCACCAGGCCGTTGAAGTTGATGGGCGCGGCGGTGCCGGCGTAGGCCTGGTAGTCGGTGACCTCGGGCACGGTGGCGAGATAGGCGCCGAGCTCGTGCAAGACGGCGGCGGTCTGTTCCACCGGCGTGCCGGCCGGCATGTCGACGATGACCTGGAACTCCGACTTGTTGTCAAAGGGCAGCATCTTGAGCATCACCAGCCCGGTGGCGGGCAGGACCAGCGAAATCGCGATCAGCACGGCAATGCCCAGGCCCAGCAAGCGGCGGTTTTTCGTGCCGGTTTTCTCGTCCAGCAGTGGCTTGAACAGGCGCTCGAACACCGGTCCGAGCTTGCCCGCCAGGCCGTGGCCTGCGGCGTGCACGGCGACATCGCGCTCGCCGTCGGTTCCATCTTTTCCATGAGCGGCAGAAGACTTCATCCACAGGCGCGCCAGCCAGGGCGTGACGATGAAGGCGATGGCCAGCGACAGCAACATGCCCATACTGGCATTGATCGGGATCGGACTCATGTACGGGCCCATCAGACCCGACACAAAGGCCATGGGCAGGAGCGCGGCGATCACCGTGAAGGTGGCCAGGATGGTGGGGCCGCCCACCTCATCCACGGCGCCGGGAATGATCTGTGCCAGGGTTCGATGCGGATGGTGCTGCTGGTGCCGGTGGATGTTTTCCACCACCACGATGGCGTCGTCCACCAGGATGCCGATGGAGAAGATCAGCGCAAACAGCGACACGCGGTTCAGCGTGAAGCCCCAGGCCCAGGACGCGAACAGCGTCACGGTGAGCGTCAGGATCACGGCGCTGCCGACGATCGCGGCCTCGCGCTTGCCTAAAGCGATGAACACCAGCGCCACCACCGAGGCGGTGGCGAACAGCAGTTTGGTGATGAGCTTTTGCGCCTTGTCGTTGGCGGTGGCGCCGTAGTTGCGCGTCTCCGCCACCTGCACATTGGCCGGGATGACGGTGTTGCGCAGCACCTCGACGCGGCGCATCACGGCATTGGCCACCGAGATCGCGTTCTCGCCGGCCTTCTTCGTGATCGACAGGGTGACGGCCGGATACTCTGCGCCCGCAGCGCCATCGGTGCCGGCCACGCCGTGCCAGACGTAGCGGCTGGGCGGCATGGCGCCGTCGCGCACGTTGGCCACGTCGCGCAGGAACACGGGCCGGGCGTTGTGCACGGCCACCACCAGGTCGCCGACTTCACTGGCCTGACTCAGGAACGGACCGGACTCGATCGCCACGGAGCGGTTGCCGGCGATGAGTTCGCCCACGGGCAGCCCCAGGTTGGCCGACTGCAGGGCCTGGCGCAGATCGGCTACGGTAACGCCCGAGCCCGCCATGCGCGCGGGGTCGATCTCCACCATCACGGCGCGCCCGGGACCGCCAGTGGTGCTGACCTCGCGCGTGCCGGGGACGCGCTTGAGCTCGGCCTCCAGGCTGTGCGCGACGCGCTCCAGATCGAAGGCGCCGACTGCGGCGCTCTTGTCAAAGAGCGTGAGCGTGACGATGGGGACGTCGTCGATGCCCTTGGGTTTGATGATGGGTGCGAGCACGCCCAGGTCCTTGGGCAGCCAGTCGGCGTTCGAGTTCACGGTGTCGTACAGGCGCACCAGCGCCTCGGTGCGCGCCACGCCCACCTTGAACTGCACCGTGATGATGGCAAGTCCCGGGTTGGATACCGACATCACGTGCTCGATGCCCGAGATCTGCGCCAGCACCTGCTCGGCCGGGCCGGCCACCATCGGCTCCACGTCGCGCGCCGAGGCGCCGGGGAACGGGATCAGCACGTTGGCCAGGGTGACATTGATCTGCGGCTCCTCCTCGCGTGGCGTCACCATCACGGCGAAGAAACCCAGCAGC
>CAILZB010000113.1 GCA_903838565.1 uncultured beta proteobacterium
AGCGTGGCCCGCTGTTCCTGTGTCAAAACCAACGACGGCCGTTCAGATTTTCTTGCCATGATCACCACCCTCATAAGTTGAAGAGGAAACATGGTAATTATCGTCTATTTAGTAACCGTATTGATGGAACGATCTACTAGTGGATATTTCACGCACCGGTGTTTACCCTGAAGCCGCCGGCACTTTCGCCAGCGCTGGCGGCGATCAGGGAAGAGCGTCACCCAAGCCGCGGGCGCGGCTCAAACCCTGCGCGCCCAGGGCCCCAGGCTGGCCTGCTCCAGCGCTGCAAGAACGCGTTCCAGGTCGCGCGAGGCCAACATCGAGCCCTGCAGCAAGCCTACGTGAACCGCCTTGGCATAGAGCTCACGCGTGACGTCAAAGGGCAGGCCAAGAGCCGCTTGAACGCAGCGCCCAAGGCTGGAACTGGTCTTGTCCCAGCCGGGATCCACGCTGCCAACGCTCGCGTTCATCGACCGCTGCCGGCAAGCGCCAGTCCGAGTGTGCGTGGCCGCACCCGGCCCTGGAGTTCGCCCATGCGCAGTTCCAGATCGTAGATATCTGCGGCCTGGGCCAGGTAGTCATCATCCAGTTGGCTTTGCGACTTGGGGATAAGCGCTTGGATGAGTTTGATGAGTTGAGACATGGTGAGTCTTTGGAGTGACGGTGACACCAGTGTACTAGGGTTTACCCTAATCTCTAGGCGGAGCTCACCATTGCGCCTTCCGCCCCTGTGGCAATCGGGCTGTCAGGCGGCCTTTCGCCCCTTCTGGCTCTCAAAGTACACCACCTTGCGCGCGCGTTGCACATCGCCCAGAGGCCGGTGTGCCGCCAGCGCCTGCCAGGGGTCGAAGACCGCGGCCTCGACCTCGCGCAGCAGCGCCTGGCTCTGCGCTGAGGCGCTGTCCTGCACCGGCAAAGTGAGTCGTGCCACGGTGGTGTAGGGGCTGGGCCAGTTGACGGAGGCGTCTTCGATCGGCGTGATGGTCTCGTTGACAAAGGGCTGCAACTGAAGCTCCCATTGCAGGCCCTGGCGCCTGAGGCGTGCGGCAAAGTCCGCGCCCCAGTCGCCGTTGCCGTCAGGCGCAGCGGCGCCATTGCTGCTGGCCGGCAGCAGGCGCACGCGCACCGCGTAGGGGCCACAGGCCATGGGCGCGGCGCTGAACAGCGGCTCGCTGGCAAAGCCGGCAAAGGGTTTGCCGAGATTTCCAGCCAGCTTGAGCAGTCGTTTGGGGCCGCCGAGCAGGCCGTATCGGCTGATGAGGTACTTCAGCAAAGCCCCTTTGCCGCCGGCGGCGGCGACCACGAAGCCGACGAATTCTTCGCTTTTCGGGAAACCGAAGGCTTCCTGGTTGATGAGCGTGAAGTCCTGATTCCTGGCCGGACCATTGCCCAGGGCCGAATCTCCTTGAACGCCCGACACGCTGATGGCAAATCCGCGCACATCCGGCGTGCTGTCGCTCGCGCGCTCCATGCCGCCGTTGGACAGGCGCACCCGGACGTCGAAGCTGCCAGGCGTTGCAAACAGGCCCTGACGGGCGAAGGCGGGCAGGTCGGCCAGCACTTCGAGCTGACCTTGGGCCGCCGTGAGCTGCTTGCGGTGCAGGGCGCGCCCGGCGCCATGTTTTTCCGATTTGCGGCGCTGGATTTCGGCGAACTGGCGACCGTATCCGGCGAAGCGCTCAGCTTCATCTGCGCCGATCTGTTCCTGCCATGCGGTGCTGGGAGTGAAGTCCTGTTTCATGCTGTGTCGCGTCCAGTGGATGGGGGAGCCGCATGGTACTGCAGCCCTAGCGGGCGCGCTGCTGACAGGCCTCTTTGCGCAGCCCATCTAGAATCCGGCGCATGCCTGCGCACCCAAAGGGATTTATCTGTGAGCCTTGATTCAACGCCTTCCGGTCTGCGCCTTGCGGGCATCAAAAAATTCGCCATGAGCTTCCTGGCAGTGCCGCTGCAGATCGATGCCAAGGAGCGCTGGCGCGCCTTCATGGGAGCGGCCTTCGGCATCCTGGTCACGGCGCTGGCGAGCCGTCTGTTGGTCGATACGGCGATCCCCGCGACCTGGCTGGTGGCGCCTATGGGTGCCAGCGCAGTGCTGGTGTTCGCCGCACCAGCCAGCCCGATGGCACAGCCCTGGTCCGTGCTCGGTGGCCATGTGTTTTCTGCCTTGGTCGGCATCACTTGCGCCATGTACATCGCAGACCCGGTGCTGGCCGCATCCGTCAGTGTGGGCCTGGCGATTGCGTTGATGTTCAGCCTGCGCTGCCTGCACCCGCCGGGAGGCGCTACGGCGCTGCTGGCGGTGATTCTTCATGCCACGAGCTACCGCTTTGCACTTTTTCCGGTGCTGGTGAATTCCCTGCTGCTGGTGAGTGCCGGCCTGCTCTACAACAACCTGACGGGCCGCACCTATCCCCACGCCCAGCGCAGTCCGCCGCCGCCTGCCCCGGCCCCGCCTGCGCGCTTCACACCCGCCGACATGGACGCGGCCCTGGCGCACTACAACCAGGTGCTCGACGTCAGCCGCGACGATCTGGACGAGCTGTTGCATTTGGCTGAGGCGGCGTCGTACCAACGCAATCTGGGCGAACTGCGCTGCGCCGACATCATGTCGCCAGACCCCGTGGCGGTGCAATTCGGTACGCCCTTGAGCGATGCCTGGACCCTCATGCGCGAGCGTCGCATCAAGGCGCTGCCAGTGACGGATAACCAGCAGCGCATCGTCGGCATCGTGACGGCGGCAGACTTCTTCCGCCGGGCCGGACTGGACCAGCACAGCGGTCTAGGCGATCGCGTGCGCGAGTTGATCAAGGGCAATGGCTTGACAAGTTCGGATCGGCCGGAGGTGGTCGGTCAGGTCATGACGCGCAGGGTGCGAGTGGCCGGAGCGCAGCGGCATGCGCTGGAGCTGGTGGAGCTGTTCTCGCAGGACGGACACACGCATATTCCGATCATGGACGCGGAAAACCGGCTTGTGGGCATCGTCACCAAATCCGATCTGGTGCGCGCCCTGTACCGGGCGGTCAAACCGTAGACAGGTAAAATCCATCGCGAAAGCCCGTCGCCCCGGCGGGCTTTCGCTTTTCCATTTCGGGGCCATGTAGAGGACTACCATGTATAAAAACCTCGTGTCTGCGGGCGCTTGTGCGCTTGTTGCCGCCTGTTTTCTCACGCCTGCGCTGGCGCAGGATTCCAAAGCTTCAGCGTCCGTGCCCGAGCCGCTCAAGGTCGGCTTTGTGTATGTCGCGCCGCTCACCGATGCGGGCTGGGTGCACCAGCACGACGAAGGGCGCAAAGCGGTCGAGGCCGCGCTGGGCGCCAAAGTCCAGACGCGCTACGTCGAGAACGTGGCTGAAGGGCCGGACGGCGAGCGCGTGATCCGCGATCTGGCGCAGCAGGGCTACGCTCTCATCTTCACGCCCAGCTTTGGCTACATGGAGGCCACGCTCAAGGTGGCGCAAGAATTTCCCAAGGTGAGGTTCGAATCGATCACCGGCTACAAGACCGCGCCCAATGTGGCGGCCGCGAATGCGCGCTACTACGAGGGCCGCTATCTGTCGGGCATTGCGGCCGCGCGCATGAGCAAGACCCATATCGCCGGCTACGTCGCGGGCTTCCCCATTCCCGAAGTGTTGCAAGGCATCAATGCCTTCACGCTCGGAATGCGCTCGGTCGACCCCAAGGCGCAGGTGCACGTGGTCTGGATCAACACCTGGTTCGATCCGACGCGCGAGCGTGATGCGGCCATGACCTTGATGAACCAGGGCGCCGACGTGCTGGCTTTTCACACCGCTTCAACGGCGGTCATGGCGGCGGCGCAGGAGCGCGGCAAGCTGGCCGTTGCCTACCACTCCGACATGCGCAGCGTGGCGCCCGACGCGCAGATCCTGGCGGTGACGCACCAGTGGGGCGCCTACTACACGCAGCGCGCCAAAGCGGTGCTGGACGGAACCTGGAAGAGCGGCAATGTATGGGGAGGCGTGAAGGAGGGAATGATCCGCGTCGAAGGCTTTGGCCCCAAGGTTCCCAAGGCCGTGCAGGACGAAGTGCTGGCGCGCCAGAAGGACATTGCCCTGGGAAAATTGAAACCCTTTGCCGCGCGCGCCGCCGTGCTCGACAACGAGGGTCAGGTCGTGATACCTGCGGGCCAATCGCTCAGCGACGAGCAGATACTCAACATGAATTACCTGGTCGCAGGCGTGCAGGGCAAGATCAGCAAATAGGGTTTGCTCCGGCGTGTAGCCACTGCAGCGCCGTCTCGGGAGTGAGCGGCCTGGCGTGGTAGTAGCCCTGGATTTCATGGCATCCGGCCAGCTGCGCGGCGGCGGCCTGGGCCTCGGTCTCGACGCCCTCGGCCACCACCCTGAGCTTGAGCGTGGTCGCCAACTGGCAAATGGCCTGCACCACCGCGATGGCGTCAGGCGCGGGCATGGGCTCGATCAGGCTGCGGTCGATCTTCACGACGCTCAATGGCAGCGTGCGCAGCATCGCCAGTGAAGAGAAGCCCGTGCCGAAATCGTCCAGCGCGACCTTCAGACCCAGATCGCGCAACTGGTTGAGCTGGGCCAGGGCCTGTTCCATGTTCGCGATTGCCGCGCTTTCGGTCACCTCCAGGCTGATCAGCTCGGCCGCAACGCCATAGCGCTTGAGGGTGCTGTCCACCAGCTGCGGAAAACCGGGATCGAGCAATTGCAGTGGCGAGACGTTCACCGCAACCGGCACCAGTTTGACGGCCGCGTCGTGCCACACCAGCAGTTGCTCGCAGACCTGCGACAGCAGCAGCATGCCCAGGGATCCGATCAGGCCGGTGCGCTCGGCTGCGGCGATGAATTGCAGCGGGCTCACGGCTCCCACACCGGCGCGATGCCAGCGCGCAAGCGCTTCAAACCCCAACAATGCGCCGCTGTTCGCATCCACTTTGGGTTGATAGGCCAGACTGAACTCGCGGTTGATGATGCCTGCACGCAATGCCTGTTCCTGTTCCAGCACCTCGGCCGAACCCCGCACGAAGCGCTGCTCGGCCACGACCACGGAGCTGCCGGCGATCTTCTTGGCTTCGTGCATGGCGGCATTGGCGGCACGCAGCAAGGACTCTGCGTCGGCGCCAGTTTGCGGATAAAGAGCCAGCCCCATGGAGACGTCGACGAAGAATTCCTGCTCCGGCAGGACCAGCGGCCACGCCAGAATCTGCTGCACGCGTTGTGCCAATTCCGGGCTGGGCGCCGCATCCGCGGCGCGCGTTTCGAGCAGCGCAAAGCCGTCCGATCCCAGCCTGGACACCTCGGCCACACCTGCCAATTCGCGTTGCAGCGTCTCGGCCAGCGCCTTGAGCACCTCGTCACCCATGGAGTGGCCGTAGGCGTCGTTGAACAGTTTGAAACGGTCGATGTCCAACAGCAGCAGGGAAAATGTTTCGTCGGGGTCGCTCGTCTGGCAGCGCTCCCGCAGGCGCCGCAGCAGTGCGCCGCGGTTGGGCAATCCGGTGAGTTCGTCGTGGCTGGCCTGATGCAGCAAGGCGGCGATCGTGTCGTGGCGTTCCGTGTCGTCGGTGATCACCGTCTGCAGCGCCGGCTGGCCCTCCCACTGCGTGCGCCAGATGGCAAAGCGCAGGCGCAAAGGGGTGCCGTCCATGCGCCGGCGCAGGCCTTCCCAGGCGGCGTCTTCCCGTGTGCCGTCCAGCACCTGATGGCGCAGCGTCATGATGGCGGCAAGCTCGTCCGCGGGGATGCTGGCGCTGAGCCATTGCGGCGAGACCTGAGCCAGGCTGCTCAGCCCGTAGATCTTCAGAAAAGCCGGATTGCAGTAGATGATTTCCTGGCTGTAGGCGATCGCCACGCCCTGATGCGAGTTCCAGGTGAGGCGCTCAAACTGTTCGCGCAGCCGGTTGGCTTCGGTTGTGGCGCGCTGTAGCGCGGTTTGAAAAAGCACCAGGCCCAGCACCAGCCGAAGCAAGGTGTTGAGCATGAATTGGGGCGTGGTCGCCTCCACGCCCAAAACGAGTTGCCCGCACTGGGTCACGCCCATCAGGCACAGCAGCGGGCCGGCCCAGCGCTCCGAATGTTCGCTTGCCCAGAGCCAGCGCCAGGTCAATGCGCCGACGCTGAATGTGATCACACCGGAAGCCGCGCTGGCAAATGGCCAGCTGTGCTGCAGCAGGGTGTAGCCCATGAACAGCGACAGGCCCAACAAGATCGCCGCAATCCTGGCCCTGGAGATCTCGCGATGCGCGAGGTGCACCATCCCCAGCACAAGCAGGGTCAGATAAACGGATCCGAAGGCAATCGTGCCCCACAGCAGCACGGTTTGCCCCAGCGGGCCCGCCTGAGAATAGAAGGCAAACAGCAGTGGCGTGATCGCCAGCGCGAGGTAATACAGGCCGATGTCGCGCGTGAACCGGGCCACCGGATACCTGCGCTACAGCAGCAGCAAAGCCAAGCCCATGATCAGCGTGACCATGAAGCTGAAGACGGACAGGTAGATCATGGGCGGAAGGTTTGCCAACGCGCCATGTGGCGGGCCTGCTAGCGCAGCGCCAGCGGCTGGGTCCGCTGGTAAGGCAGTGGTGCCCCGGGGCGTCGGGACCCCGCTGGTGCGGATCCCGTGGTTTTGAAGACCGAGACCGCCTGCGCCATCTGGTCGGCCTGGTCACGCAGGCTCTCGGCTGCGGCCGCGCTCTCTTCGACCAGCGCGGCATTCTGCTGCGTCATCTGGTCCAGGTTGGCGATGGCCTGGTTCACGTGGGCAATGCCTGCGCTTTGTTCCGCCGAGGCGGAAGTGATCTCCCCGATGACGTCGGCCACCTTGCGCACCGACTGCACGATGTCGTTCATCGTGACGCCCGCTGCCGACACCAGCTGCGTGCCCGAAGCCACCTTTTCCACCGAGGTGCTGATCAACATCTTGATCTCCTTGGCGGCTTCGGCGCTGCGCCCGGCCAGGGAGCGCACCTCGCTCGCGACCACGGCAAAACCGCGGCCCTGCTCGCCCGCGCGCGCCGCTTCCACGGCGGCATTGAGCGCCAGGATATTCGTCTGAAAGGCGATGCCGTCGATCACGCCGATGATGTCGGAGATCTTCCTGCTGCTGGCGTTGATGTCCTCCATGGTCGACACCACCTGCTTGACCACGGCGCCGCCTTTTTCCGCCACCGACGAGGCGCTGTTTGCCAGGCTGCTGGCCTGGCGGGCGTTGTCGGCGCTGTGCTGCACCGTGGTCGTCAACTGGTTCATGGACGCCGCGGTGGACTGAAGGTCGCTGGAGGTCTGCTCGGTGCGCTGTGCCAGATCGTTGTTGCCGGTGGCGATTTCTGCGCTGGCCGTGGCGATGCTGTCGGTGCTCTGGCGCACCTGATGGACCATGCGGCCCAGCGACTCATTCATGGTTTTGAGCGAGCGCAGCAACTGGCCGAACTCGTCTTCGCGCGTGGTCGAGATGTCGGCGCTCAGGTCCCCCTGGGCGATGCGCGCGGCCAGTTCGTTGGCCTGTTCCAGTGGTTCGCGGATGGAGCGCACCAGCCAGGTGGTGGCAAAAAAGATCATGACCACAATCACTGCCAGTCCAAGCAGTATTCCCATGGTGTTGGAAACGCGGCGGTTCTCGGTCTCCTGCTGGCTGTCCAGGACCCGTTGCTCCTGCATCTTCACCAGTTCCTTCTGGGCTCCGAGATAGGTCGCCATGGAAGGAAGGTACTGCGCGTTCATGACCTGCACCGCCTCATCGGCCTTGCCGTCGTCCCGGGCCTTGCGCGCCTTGTCACGCGCCTCGATCACGGTCTTGCGCATGCCCGCGATCTTTTCCAGCATGACCTTGTCTGCCGGCGTCAAAGACGCCCCCTCCATCTTCTTCTGCAACTCTGATATCTGAGCCGAGGTGGCCGTCACCGCGTCCTTGAAGGCGGCGGCGACGGCGGGGTCGCCGCTGAGGATCAGCGCCTGGTTGCGCACCGCATTGGCTTCGTTCAGGCCGGTCCAGCGGGTCGTGATCTGAACCATCTCCATCGCGCTCATCTGGGTCGCCCGTCCGTCGGCCAGGATGCTGGCGCTGCGCATCAGGCCGACGCCAGCTACCGAGGCAATCAACGTGATCACAAGAACGATGAAGAGCCAGAGTTTGGTGGCTATTTTTAGACTGCTCAGTCCCATGTGAAGGCTCCTGGTAAATGAATGAATCCCTGTCCTGCAGATGAAGATGGCCCGTCACATGTCGCGGGCAGGTGACGGGCCGCATCTTGGCACAAATCCCCGGGGGATTTCTTCGGAGCATCCGGGTCTGCCTACAATCAGGCACGTACCAGGAAACCCCACATGAGCATCAAGAGCGACAAATGGATCCGCCGCATGGCAGAGACCACCGGCATGATCGAACCCTTCGAACCCGGCCAGATCCGCGAGCGCGACGGTCAGAAGATCGTCAGCTACGGCACCAGCAGCTACGGCTACGACATCCGCTGCGCACCCGAGTTCAAGGTCTTCACCAACATCCACAGCACGGTGGTGGACCCGAAGAATTTCGATGAGAAGAGCTTTGTCGACTTCAACGACGACGTCTGCATCATTCCGCCCAACAGCTTCGCCTTGGCGCGCACCATGGAGTACTTCCGCATCCCGCGCAACGTGCTCACCATCTGCCTGGGCAAGAGCACCTATGCGCGCTGCGGCATCATCGTCAACGTCACGCCGTTCGAGCCCGAATGGGAAGGCTATGTGACGCTGGAGTTCAGCAACACCACGCCGCTGCCGGCGAAGATCTATGCCGGCGAGGGCTGCGCCCAGGTGCTGTTCTTCGAGAGCGACCCCGACGATGTGTGCGAGACCAGCTACAAGGACCGCGGCGGCAAGTACCAGGGCCAGCGCGGCGTGACGCTGCCGCGGGCCTGAATACGGCGCAACTGCCTGCGCTGTCAACCGACGCGCCGGCTGGCGGGTTGGCGACGCAGGGATTCAACAAAATTGCCACAGATAGGCTGGATATTGCGGCCTTGCCCCCGGCCTGAGCCGGTTTGGCTCTAGCATTCAAACTATGACTACGACACATTTTGGCTTTCAATCGGTGGACGAGCGCGAAAAGGCGCAGCGCGTGCGCGGGGTGTTCGATTCGGTCGCGTCCAAGTACGACCTGATGAACGACCTGATGTCCATGGGATTGCACCGCGCCTGGAAGGCCTACACCGTGCTGGTGGCGGACGTGCGCGAAGGCCAGCAGGTGCTGGACATCGCGGGCGGCACCGGCGACTTGGCGCTGGCGTTCTCCAAGAAGGTGGGCAGCAGCGGCCAGGTGGTGCACACCGACATCAATGAAGCGATGTTGCGCACCGGGCGCGACCGCTTGCTCGACGCCGGTGTGGCCTTGCCCACGCTGGTGTGCGACGCTGAAAAACTTCCGTTCCCCGACAGCCACTTCGATCTGGTGAGCGTGGCTTTTGGCCTGCGCAACATGACGCACAAGGACGCGGCGTTGGCCGAGATGAACCGAGTGCTCAAGCCTGGTGGCAAATTGCTGGTGCTGGAGTTCTCCAAAGTGGCCAAGCCGCTGGAGAAGATCTACGACTGGTATTCCTTCAAGGTGCTCCCAACGATGGGCAAACTGGTGGCGGGCGACGACGCCAGCTACCGTTATCTGGCCGAGTCGATCCGCATGCATCCCGGTCAGCAGGAGTTGAAGGAAATGATGAAGCAGGCCGGGTTTGGTCACGTGGATTGCCACAACCTCAGCGGCGGCATGGTGGCGCTGCACGTGGGTATCAAGTGTTGAAATTGTGTTGGGTATTCTTTTGGGAGCGGGTATGAAATTTTGGACGCTGGTTCTGGCGATCGCATTGGCGTGCACGGGCATGAACGCCGAGGCCGCACGCCGCCTGGGTGGCGGCAAGTCGGTGGGGCAGCAATCGAGCCAGGTGACGCAGCGCCAGGCCAACCCGGCTCCGGCCGCGGCGCCGCAGAACGCCGCTCCCGCGCCAGCGGCACCTGCACCGGTGATGGCCCAGCCCAGAAGGCCATGGGGTGCCATGCTGGGCGGCTTGGCAGCGGGCCTGGGCTTGGCGTGGCTGGCGCATTCTCTCGGTTTCGGCGAGGCCTTTGGCCAGCTGCTGATGTTCGGCCTGCTGGCCTTTGCCGTCATGCTGCTGGTGGGCTGGTTCATGCGCAGCCGCAGGGCCGCTGCCACGGGCAACCCGGGCTCGCTGGCCTATCAGGCGGCCGACCCGGGCGCTTCGGCCCGGCCCCCTTCGAGTTACAGCCCGGCGAATGTCGGCAACGACGCGTCGGCGCGCCCCTGGGAGCGCCATGCCGTGGCGTTTGACGCTGGAAGCGCAAGCGCGCAGCCGTCGATGATCGGCTCGGCCCTGGGCGGCGAAAAAAGCTGGGGCATACCTCAGGGTTTCGATACGGCAGGGTTTGTCGCCTCGGCCAAGGCCCAGTTCGTGACGCTGCAGGCGGCCTGGGATCGATCGGACACGCAGTCGTTGCGCGTCATGATGACTGACGCCATGCTGGAAGAGATCAAGGGTCAGCTGGCCGAGCGCGATGCGCAACCCGGCGCCCAGGTCGGCAAGACCGATGTCGTGATGCTGCAGGCCGATTTGCTCGGCATCGAGGAGCGCGCCGGCGATTACCTTGCCAGCGTGGAGTTTTCGGGGCTCATTCGGGAAGACGCCTCAGCCGGGCCGAGCCCGTTCCGCGAGGTCTGGAACATGACCAAGCCCAAGGATGGCAGTGCGGGCTGGCTCGTGGCCGGGGTGCAGGCGCTGCAATAGAACAGCGCGCGAATTCACCCGCCCCGAAAAATCCGGGATAAAGCGGGAATAATGGGGACTATGGCAACACAGTCCCCTTTCTCATTTTTCGACCCCTTCATTGATCAATTCGGCAGCGCCTTGAAGCCGCCCGACTGGCTGGTGGACGAGGTCCAGCAGCGCCTGGTGTTGCTGCTCAATCACGTGCTGATGCAGGAGCCTGAAGCGCAGGCGCGACTGCTGCGGCAAAAGGGCAGTGTCGTGCTGGCGCAGTGGCGCAGCTTTGCCATCAAGCTGCAGGCCACGCCAGCAGGCTTGCTCGACCGCGCCGGCGCGGATGCGCGCGCCGACCTGACGCTGACCGTGACCGAATCCTCGCCCTTTGCGCTGGCCCAGGCCGCGTTGCGCGGCGAAAAGCCCGCTGTCTCGATCGAGGGTGACGTGCAACTGGCGGCCGAAGTGAACTGGCTGGTGGAACACGTGCGCTGGGACCTGGAAGAAGATCTTTCGCGCGTCGTGGGCGATATTCCAGCGCACGCCATGGGCGACGCCGTGCGCCGCATGGCAAGCTCGCTGCGCCAGTTTGTCGGCTCGCGCTCGGGCACCAGCGGCAAGGGCGCGGCATGAGCCGTATCTACCGCAGCGTCTTCATCGTCTGGATCGTTTTTCGCTACGGGCTGGATGAGCTGGTACTGACCAGTTTCAACAAGCGCTGGCTGCGCGTGATTGCGCGCATCCTGTCCGTCGGGCGCGATCTGCGCGCGCCGCGCGGTCAGCGACTGCGCGAAGCGCTGGAGCGTCTGGGGCCGATTTTCGTGAAGTTTGGCCAAGTGCTGTCCACCCGCCGGGACCTGCTGCCTCTGGACATTGCCGACGAACTGGCGCATCTGCAGGACCGCGTTCCACCTTTTGATTCGAGCGTGGCGGTGGCGACGATAGAGCGCGCCTTTCGCAAGTCGGTGGGCGAGATTTTCGTCAGCTTCGAGCAGATTCCCGAGGCCAGCGCCTCCATCGCCCAGGTGCACTTTGCGGTTCTCAAGGACCGCAATGGACGCCATCAGGACGTGGCGGTCAAGGTGTTGCGTCCGAATATGCGGCCCGCGATCGAAAAGGATCTGAGCCTGATGCGCATGATGGCGGGCTGGGTGGAGAACCTGTCGAGCGAGGGCAAGCGCCTCAAGCCGCTGGAAGTGGTGGCCGAGTTCGACAAGTACCTGCACGACGAACTCGACCTCGTGCGCGAGGCCGCGAATGCGGCGCAGTTGCGGCGCAACATGGAGGGGCTCAATCTGGTGCTGATCCCGCAGATGTACTGGGACTACTGCGCCACCGAAGTGATCGTGATGGAGCGCATGGTGGGTGTGCCCATCAACCAGCGCGAACGCCTGGTGGCTGCCGGCGTCGACATGAAGCAGCTGGCGCGCGACGGCGTCACGATCTTCTTCACGCAGGTGTTCAACGACGGCTTTTTCCATGCCGACATGCACCCTGGCAACATCCAGGTTAGCGTGGCCCCCGCCACGCTGGGGCGCTACATCTCGCTTGATTTCGGCATCATTGGCACGCTCACAGAGAGCGACAAGGAATACCTGGCGCAAAATTTCGCCGCATTCTTCCGGCGCGATTACAAGCGCGTGGCGGAGCTGCACATCGAGTCCGGCTGGGTGCCGCCGAGCACAAGGGTGGATGAACTGGAGTCGGCGATTCGCTCGGTCTGTGAGCCGTATTTCGACCGACCGCTGAAGGAGATATCGCTTGGCATGATCCTGATGCGGCTGTTTCAGACCTCGCGCCGCTTCCACGTCGAAATCCAGCCACAACTGGTGCTGCTGCAAAAGACCCTGCTCAACATCGAAGGCCTGGGGCGCGATCTGGACCCGGACCTGGACCTGTGGAGCACGTCCAAGCCCTTCCTTGAAAAGTGGATGCTGGAACAGGTGGGGCCGCAAAAGCTGGTGGAGCAGCTTCGCGCCGAAGCGCCGCGTTACGCCAAGCTGCTGCCCGAACTGCCGCGCCTGCTGTACGACTTCCTGAAGGCAGGCGCCTCGCGTCCGCGTGCCGACGATCAGCAGTACCTGCGCGAGTTGCTGATCGAGCAGCGCCGCACCAACAAGCTGCTGCAGGCGCTGATGTACTGCGGCATCGGCTTCCTGATCGGACTGATTGCGGTGCAGGTGGTGCTGCGCCTGGGGATATCCTGAAGCTTTGCGGGACAGACCAAAGCTACGCGAGGCGAACTTTGTTCGCGTCTAAAGGGTTGACTGGGGCAACAGATATTGCGGCCATAGTACGCCGCGCTTTGTGACCCGCCATAGAAGTTTGCCCTGAGTGCGACTAGGTCAAGAGCGGCTTGGGCATGCCGTTCAGGTGTAAGCGGTCATTTATCTACGCCCTATCGCCACAGAGGGAACTGAGAGACGCTTGTGTCCATGTAGAACAACGTGGACATATGCGATGCAGAGGAACTCAGAGATATTGAATGGATTGGTGGTTGGGCAAAAGCGTGATGG
>CAILZB010000114.1 GCA_903838565.1 uncultured beta proteobacterium
TGGTTATCCACGTCCGAAGCAAGTTCGCGTTGATTCCGTGCTGCATCGCCATGCGTGCCACCGACACGCCGGGCAGCATGCACTGGCGGATCAGTTCCTGCTTGAGCTGCGGGTCATAGCGGCAACGCCCATCACGCTTTTTCCCAACCACCAATCCATTCAATATCTCTGAGTTCCTCTGCATCGCATATGTCCACGTTGTTCTACATGGACACAAGCGTCTCTCAGTTCCCTCTGTGGCGATAGGGCGTAGATAAATGACCGCTTACAGTATTTCGCCGCCGCCTCCAGAAACCCCTTCTGTACCTTCGACCGCAGCTTCGGTGGCGACACCACCTGCACATCGGCACCAAACCGCATGATGTCGCCGATCAATTCGCGATCATCCGAATACGGGATTGACAGCAAATAGCTGCCATCCGGTTCGGTGGCGCTTTCCTGCTGCGGGTGCCAGTTCTCCCCCGCCACCCAGCGTGCGCGCTGGGGTGTGAACCTGAGCGTGGCCCATGTGGGGTTCGCTCCATTGAAGATGCCATAGCCGGCAGCGAATGCCTGGTCGATGGCTTTCTCCTCGACCTCCCTGGCGGCGGTCTCTTGCAGTTCGAGTTTGCTGATGGCATCGATGCTGAAGCTGCGCAGTTCGTTGCGCAGGTGGCACCAAGCGTCCAGATACCAGTTGTCGCGGTAGTGCACCAGGCGCTGCGGCGACACTTCGCGCTCGGTGGTCTTGCCGTTTTGCCGGCTGAAGTGCCAGACCTTCAAACGCTTGCGCGCCAGGGTGGCTGCAGCCACCAGTTCGAAGGACTTGGCCAGCACCGTGCGTTTGCCGGCGTGCACGATGCGGATGCGCTTGGCCACGTCCTGGTTGGACAGTCCGTGCTTCTCCATCAGCTGGCCCAGGCGCTCTTTCAGGGGGCGCAGCTTGGGTCCCAGCAGGCCGGGTTCGAGCTGTTCCAGCAGTTGCTGGATGGTGACCAGGGCCAGGATCTCGCCCTGGCTGAACCACAGGCCCGGCATCTCGCTGTCGGTATGACCCTGCGCCAGGGTGTAGCCACCCAGATCGCGGTCGAACTCGATGGGAACATGCAGTTGGTCGCGCAACTTGGCGATGTCGCGCTTCAGGGTGGCCCGAGAGACCTCGAGCGTGGCCATCAGTTCCGCGGCCGTGATGGCGCGCCGGTTGCTCAGCAAGCTCTTGTACCGATACAGCCGTACCACCTCGCTCATACCGCCCCTTTTTTTTGTTTTCTGATTCTATTTTTCTGATCTCAGGCCCTGACCCTGTCTAGCCGGTCATCGCAGCTTGATGCTATACGGTTGCCCAGAAATAACAATTGCCCCAAAGGGCAAAACAGGCACCTATTCCACCTGGGAAGCATGTATTTTTGCGCCTGCTCGGCTCAAGACACGAGCCCGCGTTCATGCCAGGGCAGCAATGATCACTGTACGCATGACGAGTTCGGCAGGCTCGCCTGATGAGCCAACTGCGTGCAGATAGGTAGGGAGCGGTTTGACGCCCAGCGGCCATTGCAGTAGGATTAAATCCCATCAAACTGATTGAACCTTCCATGCGTACAACTCAACAGCTGAGCATCACCCTGCCAAACGACATGGCAGACGCGGTCAAAGCCAAGGTACGAAATGGCGAGTACGCCACGGAAAGCGAAGTAATCCGCGATGGTTTGCGTGCGCTTCAGTCCCGTGATCGCGCGGTAGAAACATGGCTGCACACACAGGTTGGCCAAGCCTACGATGCATTGAAGGCAGACCCATCCCGCGCGGTCACCGCTGCCCAGGTGCGTGCCCGTCTTGCCGCCGAGCATGCAAAGGTGAGATGAGCTTTCGCGTCGTTTTCTCGCCTGAGGCAGAGGATCAGCTTGCGGCTCTGTTCACTTAAGTCGCAGCTGCGGCTTCACCCTGCCCTCTCCCGCAAGCGGGCGAGGGACCATGGGCTTTGATGGATGATCAGGCAGGCCACTACGCACAACTGAAGTCGGCCAACCAGGCAATTTGGCCAAGGTGCTTGGCCTTGTCGAAGTAGCGGCGGTCCGCTGTGACCAGCACCGCGCCAGGAACTGACAGCGCCACTGCGTGGTAAAGCGTGTCGAACAGGTGGTGGTCAAGTTGACGAGCCAGTTCAATAGCTCGGGCGTAGGCCAAGGTGGGCGCTGCCCAGGTGATGTTGAGTTGGGCCAAATCGTCGATGTATTGCTGTGCCCGGTCTGGTTTGAGGCGTGACAGCACGGCCGCCACTTCAGCCAAAAAATGGGGAGGCTGATAAAAGTCCAGCGTTCCGCGGGTGCTGGCTTTCAAAATCTCCAGTGCGGGTTCAATATCGTCTTCACGCAGCGCCCAGTCGCCCTCGGCAAACCATTTGACCGCCACACTGGCATCGACGACACAAATCATGGACGGCCTTCTTCGCGGGCCGCCCGGAACTCGCCCTCAGAAAAACGAGGTGCATTGATGCGATTGGCCAGAATGCGATCTACGGCGCTGCAATGCTGCTTGCGGCGCTGTTCGCGCTCTACCGCGTCGCGCATCAAATCTGCAATGACGGCGCTTTTGTTCTGGCCTTCAAAGACGGTGTTGAACGCATTTTTGATGTCTTCAGGTACGCTGAAGTTGACGGTAGACATGACGAGTCCTTGATTGTTGAAATATTCAACAACATTGTGCCGGGTTGCGGGTGCGAGGTCAAACCTCGAACCGCCCCGACCGCGTCCACCCACAACAAGACAAGGCCATGCCCCTGCCCCTGACGGAACACTTCCCCTTCACCGACCTGGGTGAAGGCCCGCAGTCGCCCGAGGTGATGCCGCTGGATTGGGGTTTCAGCTTGCCTGATGGCCGCGAGATCCACCTCACGCGTATCGAGCAACGTCCGACCTATGCCGGGATGCTGTGCGGCCTTCCGAACTCGCCTGAGTTGAAGGTGACGAGCGCCATTGCCGCGGCCAGGACATGGGACAACGACTTTCACGGTGAGACGGTCGTCATCCCGGCAACGCGAGTATCCAGTTACGGTGCAGAACCGCACACGAACCTTGAACCACAGTCTCGTCATTGCGAGCCGCTTCGGCGGCGTGGCAATCCATTTGCCGCGTCGCCAAGCCTCCTCGCAATGACGGGGCCTGGATTGCCGCGTCGCGTTGCTCCTCGCAATGACGGACACCGGCGTCACTGCGAAGCCATAGGCGCCACCCCGTCACTGCGAGGCCGAAGGCCGCGGCAGTCCATGCTGGAGTGCCAACAGCCTGGATTGCTTCCCGCCACGGCCTTCGGCCTCGCGGCTAAAGGCTGAAAGCTCGCAATGACGGGGCGTGGATTGCCGCGTCGCGTTGCTCCTCGCAATGACGGACACCGGCGTCACTGCGAGGCCATAGGCGCGACCCCGTCACTGCGAGGCCGAAGGCCGCGGCAGTCCATGCTGGAGTGCCAACAGCCTGGATTGCCGCGTCGCGTTGCTCCTCGCAATGACGGACACCGGCGTCACTGCGAA
>CAILZB010000115.1 GCA_903838565.1 uncultured beta proteobacterium
AAATCAATCAGACGTCCAATCAACTCCACCATCTCCGCCGACACGCCGTTGCGCTCCAGTGTGCTTGTCTTCATACGCAGTCACTCCAATTGTGCAGGATGAAGACATTATAAACGGTACTTTAGTAATTACCTAACCCCTTGGCATCCGCGAAACATGGTGCCATTATCAATCAACCATTGTGAAGCTTGGCAGCCCGTTGGCCAAGTGCACTTCCACGGTCACGGCGCTCGCCTGCAAACCCAGCAGGGCGCGACTTTGCACCAAAGACAGGCTCATGCTCAATACTCCCCAAAATGGTGCGTTATCCGATTGCGGTTTTGGCCAAGTATGCGTCAAAATCATATCAACATCCAGCGCGGATTCAGTCGCCGTCATAGGTGGGCGGGCCGGGAGAAGTTTCGGCCAGATAGAGAGGGAATAGGCTACTGGCACGGTCCGTGCTTTATGGCTCTGTCTCCATTTCTTTAACTCTGGCTAAGGTACTCAATGAAACACCCGATTCAATCCGCTCTTGTTCTGGCTTGCCTGATGGCAGCTACCGCCGCTTCGGCTCAAACCGCAGCACCCGCAGCCCCGGCTGCGCCCGAGCCCGATTACACCTTGGCCTACAACGTGGGCGTCGTCACCGACTATCGCTACCGCGGCATCTCTCAGTCGCGACTGGGTGCTGCGGCCCAGGCGGGCGTGGACTTTACCGCCAAGAATGGCATCTACCTCGGCGCATGGACGTCAACCATCCAGTGGATCAAGGATGCCGGCGGCAACGCCAATCTAGAAATCGACCTCTACGGCGGCTACAAGGGGGAAATCGCCAAAGACTTCAGCTACGACGTCGGCGTGCTGACCTACCAATACCCGAGCAACGAACTGGCTGTCAGCGCCAACACCACCGAGGTGTATGGCGCCGTGACGTACAGCGTCGTGACGGTCAAGTACTCGCACAGCGTTAGCAACCTGTTCGGTTTTGCCGACAGCAAGAACAGCGGCTACCTGGACCTGAGCGCCTCGTTTGACGTCGGCAGCGGCGTCACTCTGGTGCCGCACGTCGGGCACCAGAAGGTGGCTGGTTCGGGCAATGGCGCGGCCTCCTACACCGACTATTCGCTGTCCGCCACCAAGGACTACGGCAACGGGCTGGCGCTCAGCGCCACGGTGCTCGGCACCAATGCTGACAAGAATGTGTACTTCACCCCCGCTGGCAAGTTCACCGGCAAAACCGGCGTGCAACTGGGCCTGAAATACTCGTTCTGAGACATTGCCGGACAAACCGAACAGGCCTTGTCCGGCACATCCTGATTTTCGTTAGCTAGGAGAAAACATGAAACTTGTCACCGCCATTATCAAACCCTTCAAGCTCGACGAGGTGCGTGAAGCCCTCTCCGGCATTGGAGTGCAAGGCATCACCGTCACCGAAGTCAAGGGTTTTGGTCGCCAGAAAGGCCACACCGAACTGTATCGGGGCGCCGAATACGTGGTCGACTTCCTGCCCAAGGTCAAGGTCGAAGCGGCCGTGTCCGACGAACTGCTGGACCGCGTGATCGAGACCATCGAAGCCGCAGCCCGCACCGGAAAGATCGGCGACGGCAAGATCTTTGTCTACAACCTCGAGCAGGTGGTTCGTATCCGCACCGGTGAAACCGGCAAGGAAGCCCTGTAACTCCCACCCTTGAAGAAAGCGAATACCGAAATGAAAAATCGACTTCTCTCCCTCGCATTCGGCCTAGGCCTGATGCTCAGCAGCGCTCTGGCGCTGGCGCAGCCTGCTCCGGCGGCTTCAGCCGCCGAGCCCAGCATCGCCGCATCGGCCGCAGCGCCCGCGGCTTCGGCTCCCGCTGCTGCAACTGCTGCTGTGACTGCTGCTGTGACTGCTGCGGCTCCCGCCGCTGCAGCCTCCGCTGCAGCACCGGCCCCCGTGCCGAACAAGGGCGACACCGCCTGGATGATCGTCGCGACCGTGTTGGTGATCCTCATGACCATCCCCGGTCTGGCGTTGTTCTATGGCGGCCTGGTGCGCAGCAAGAACATGTTGTCGGTGCTGATGCAGGTGTTCGTGGTGACGTCGCTGATCTACGTGTTGTGGGTCATCTACGGCTACACGCTGGCCTTCTCCGGCGGCAGCGGCATCACCAGTCCGTTCATCGGCTCGTTTGACAAGCTGTTCCTGAAGGGTGTGACGCCGGACTCGGTCGCCGCCACCTTCAGCAAGGGCGTGGTCATACCCGAGTTGATCTTCATCGCTTTCCAGGCGACCTTCGCCGCCATCACCTGCGGCCTGATCGTGGGTTCGTTCGCCGAGCGCGCCAAGTTCTCCGCCGTGTTGCTGTTCTGCGCCCTGTGGTTCACCTTCAGCTACCTGCCGGTGGCGCACATGGTCTGGTACTGGGACGGTCCGGATGGCATCGTTGACGCGGCTTCGCTGGACAAGATCACCGCGGCTGGCGGTTGGCTCTGGGGCAAGGGTGCGCTGGACTTCGCCGGTGGCACTGTGGTGCACATCAACGCGGCCATGGCCGGCCTGGTGGGCGCTTATGTGATCGGCAAGCGCGTCGGCTACGGCAAGGAATCGATGGCGCCTCACAGCCTGACGCTGACGATGGTCGGTGCAGCGCTGCTGTGGGTGGGCTGGTTCGGCTTCAACGCCGGCTCCAATCTGGAAGCCAACGGTGGCGCCGCCCTGGCCTTCGTCAATACTCTGGTAGCAACCGCTGCGGCAACGCTTTCCTGGATCGGCGGCGAAGCGCTGCACAAGGGCAAGGCATCGATGCTGGGCGGCGCGTCCGGCGCGGTGGCTGGTCTGGTGGCCATCACGCCGGCCTGCGGTTTCGTTGGACCGATGGGCGCGATCGTGATCGGCCTGCTGGCCGGCCTGATCTGCCTGTGGGGCGTGAACGGTCTCAAACGCATGTTGGGTGCGGACGACTCTCTTGACGTCTTCGGCGTGCACGGCGTGGGCGGTATCCTGGGCTCGCTGTTGACGGGTGTATTTGCATCCCCTTCGCTGGGCGGCACCGGCATCTATGACTACGTCGCCAACAAGGTGAGCCCGGACTACTCCATCACCGGTCAGGTCTGGATCCAACTCCAGGGCGTGCTCACCACGGTGGTGTGGTCGGGCGTGGTGGCCTTCATCGCCTACAAGCTGGTGGATCTGGTGATCGGCCTGCGCGTCAGCGAAGAAAGCGAACGCGAAGGTCTGGACATCACGTCACACGGCGAAACCGCCTACGGCAGGTAATCCGTTGCATCCACCCTCCGGCATGGGAGGGTGGACAGGGCGCAAGGCCCTGACTCCTTTTTTTCAAGCGAGAGTCTCCTAGGCTATTCGGCCCGCCAGAGCGCAAGCTCTCGGCGGGCCTTTTTTTGGGCGTCACAATCACGCCTTGTCCGGCACAGACTGCCCGGCCCAACTCCTCTTGAACAAGGCGTCGACATGACCTGGCAAACCGTCACCACCGAACCCAACCAGCTGGGTGAATCGCCGTTCTGGCATCCGCTGGAGCAGCAGCTTTATTGGGTCGATATCGCGGCCAGGCTGATTTGCCGCTGCAATGGCTTCACGGGCGCGGTGCAAACCTGGGCCATGCCGTCCGAGCCCGGATGCATTGCGCCGGCCCGGGACGGCGGGCTCGTGATCGCGCTGCGCGACGGCATCTATCTGGCACCCGTTTGGGGCGGCGAATTGCTCAAGGTGGCCGAACTCGGTTACCCCACCACCACCACCCGCGCCAACGACGGCAAGTGCGACCTGCGGGGCCGCTTCTGGGTCGGAACCTACTACGAGCCGCGCGACCTGCCCTTGGCCGCACTCTATTGCGTCGATGCCCGCGGACCCGGCGCAGCGCAGGTGACGCAGATGGTGAATCAGTCGCAGGTGGCCAACGGACTGGCGTGGTCGCCGGACGCCAGCACGCTGTACTGGGCCGACACTGGAGCCGGTCTGGTGCACGCATGGGACTGGGAAGCCAACAGCAATGCCTTGAGCGGCCAACGCAGCTTCGCCCGGTTCCCCGCCAAACCCCCCGGTTGGCACAGCGGACAGGGCGGCTACCGCGGTCGGCCCGACGGCGCCGCCGTGGACAGCGCCGGCAACTACTGGGTCGCGATGTACGAAGGGGCCAGGGTGCTGCAGTTCGCGCCCAACGGCGAAGTCCTGGCCGACATCGCCACCCCGGCCCAATGCCCGACCATGGTCTGCTTTGGCGGCGCCGACTTGAAGACGCTGTACCTCACCACTGCGCGGCAGAAGCGCCCTGCAGCCGAGCTGGAGATGTATCCGCATTCCGGCTGCGTGTTCTCCCTGAGCGTCGCCGTGCCCGGTCTCCCGGTCAACTTTTTCCAGCACGGTGCAAACCTAAAATAGCGCGCCTGGCTTCAACGACTTCAACCGCATGACCCTGACCGAACTCAAATACATCGTCGCGGTCGCGCGCGAGAAACACTTTGGCCGGGCTGCCGAAGCCTGCCATGTGTCGCAGCCGACCTTGTCGGTGGCGGTCAAGAAACTGGAGGAAGAGCTCGAGCTCAAGCTGTTCGAGCGCAACGCCAACGAAGTCGCCGTGACGGCACTGGGCGAGGAAATCGTGCGCCAGGCGCAGGGCGTGCTCGAGCAGGCGGCGCACATCAAGGAAATCGCGCGCCGCGGCAAGGATCCTTTGGCTGGAGCCCTGAAGCTGGGCGTGATCTACACCATTGGCCCCTATCTGCTGCCCGATCTGGTGCGTCAGACCATCGCCCGCACACCGCAGATGCCGCTCATGCTGCAGGAAAATTTCACGGTGAAACTGCTGGAGATGCTGCGCACCGGCGAGATCGATTGCGCGATTCTGGCCGAGCCCTTTCCCGATGCGGGGCTGGCCATCGCGCCGCTGTATGACGAGCCGTTTCTGGCCGCGGTGCCAGTGACGCACGTGCTGGCTGCGCGCGACTTCATCACCGCCGAACAGCTGAAGAACGAGACCATGCTGTTGCTCGGAACCGGCCACTGCTTTCGCGACCATGTGCTGGAGGTGTGCCCCGAGTTCGCGCGCTTCTCCAGCCACGCTGAGGGCATACGCAAGAGCTTTGAAGGATCGTCGCTGGAGACCATCAAGCACATGGTGGCGGCGGGCATGGGAGTGACCTTGGTGCCACGTTTGAGCGTGCCGGCGGAAGCCATGACGCTCAAGCGCAAACGGCACGAAGACGCCCACGTCAAGTACCTGCCTTTCGACGGCGACCCGCCCACGCGCCGCGTGGTGCTGGCCTGGCGGCGCAGCTTCACGCGCTACGAGGCCATCGCGGCGCTGCGCAATTCGATCTACGCTTGCGAGCTTCCCGGCGTGAAGCGGCTGTCCTGAACGCCACGGCAATTCCATGCGACGCGTGAATCTCTATCTGGACCTGATTCGCTGGAATCGCCCTGCCGGCTGGCTGCTGTTGCTGTGGCCAACCCTGAGCGCGCTGTGGGTCGCGGCTGGGGGGTTTCCCGGCTGGCATGTGATCGTGGTCTTCACCCTTGGGACGGTGCTGATGCGCAGCGCCGGTTGCTGCATCAACGACGTGGCCGACCGCAAATTCGACGCCCACGTGAAGCGCACGGCGCAGCGCCCGGTCACCCGCGGCGCGGTCTCGGTCAAGGAGGCGCTGGCCCTTGGCGCTGCCTTGGCGTTGCTCGCCTTTGGCCTGGTGTTGACGCTCAATGCCACGACCGTGGCCTGGTCCTTTGCAGCGCTGGCCGTGACGCTGATCTACCCCTACGCGAAGCGCTTTGTCTCGATGCCGCAGGCGGTGCTGGGCGTGGCGTTCAGCTTCGGCATCCCGATGGCCTTTTCGGCCGTGCGCGGCGGCGACGCCTGGAGTTTGGTGGCGATGCACGCCAGTGTGCCGCCCTTGGCATGGCTTTTGTTGCTGGGCAACCTGTTCTGGGTGCTGGCCTACGACACGGAATACGCCATGGTGGATCGCGATGACGATCTGCTGATCGGCATGAAGACCTCGGCCATCACGCTCGGGCGTTGGGACGTGGCGGTGGTGCTGCTGTGCTACCTGACGTACCTGTCGATCTGGGGCGTGGCGCTCGCCAGCCGCGTCGCGCCCACAGCGCTCACCCTCGCGATGGCGGCGGCCCTAGCCCAAGTCGCCTGGCACGGCTGGCTGATCCGCACCCGGTCCAGGGAGTCCTGCTTCAAGGCCTTTCGGGTGAATCACTGGCTGGGCTTCACCCTTTTTGCCGGACTCGCACTGGGCCTTTAACGTGAAAGTCAGACCCAGCCCCTGCGTGCTATTTCTTGGGTGAAGCGCTCTTCGTGTTGTGAGACTTTGACTTCTTGCTCTTGCTCGACTTCTTGGTCTTCTTTGCACTCTTGCTCTTCTTCGCGCTCTTGGATTTGGCGCCCGCATCGTGGCTCTGGCTTGCGCCCTGAGCCGAGGTCGCCGCCGCTGCCGGCGTGGCAACAACCGCCATGGAGGCGGTTAGAACGGCAGCGCCGAGCAACAGGGAGAGTATCTTCTTCATGAGAGTGTGGTCTGTGTGAGGGTGAATGAAAGTGATTGCCGTGGTGTCGTGTTCAGGTCGCGCCGAACTCATCGCCGAGTTCGCGCGCACGCTCACACGCCGCCTGCATGGCCTGCACGAAATGCGGTTTGATACCGTGGTGTTCCATCGCGCTCAGAGCCGCGTAGGTGGTGCCGCCCTTGGAGGTGACGCGCTCGCGCAGCACCTCGATCGGCTCACTCGACTGGCGTGCCAGTTCGGCGGCGCCGGAGAAGGTGCTGATGGCGAGTTGGCGCGCATCCTGAGGTGACAAACCCATGCCGGCACCAGCCTGCACCATCGCCTCGAGGAAATAGAACACGTAGGCCGGGCCCGATCCGGACAAGGCGGTGACGGCGTCCAGTTGCGCTTCAGTGCCGACCCACAGGTGCTCGCCGGTGGTGGCGATCACGCTTTGCACCACCTCCTTGTCTTGTGCGGTCACGGCGGCGCGGGCAAAGAGGCCGGAAATTCCGCGGCCCACCAGCGCCGGCGTGTTGGGCATGGCACGTACCACGCGCTCGGTTCCAAGCCATTGGGCAATGCTGTCGCTGCGAATGCCGGCAGCCACGCTCAGGTGCAAGGCCTTTGCCGTGAAGGCGCCCGTCAGCGCCGCAGCGTCGCGAAAGGTTTGCGGTTTCACCGCCCAGATCACCAGCGTGGCGCCTTGCAGCGCAGCGTCGGCGTGTTCCCGGGCCTGAACTCCGAATTGCGCGAGCAACCTGGCGCGCGCCTCGGCAAAGGGCTCGACCACGGCGATGTGGCCGGGACTCAAGCCTTGCTGGATCAAGCCGCCGATGATGGCGCTGGCCATGTTGCCGCCGCCGATAAAGGCGAGCTGTTGCGCTTGCAGCGCGCTGGGGTTCGAGAGGTCCTGGCGTATAGTCATGGAGGCTGAGTTTAGTGCCTTGCGCTCGCGCCATGGAGCGCACAGGGAAGGACGACATGCGCTACGCTTGGCAGCATGGACTACATCCTCGCACTCGACCAGGGCACGACCAGTTCGCGCGCCGTATTGTTTGACCGCGCCGGCCAGGTGGCGGCGCTGGCGCAGCAGGAATTTCCCCAGATATTCCCGCAGCCCGGCTGGGTCGAACACGATCCCCTTGCCCTTTGGCACACCCAGCGCGACGTGGCGCTGCAGGTTTTGCGCCAGGCGCAGCAGTCGGGTGGAGCCATCGTTGGCATAGGCATCACGAACCAGCGCGAAACGACGGTCCTGTGGGACCGCAAGACAGGCGAGCCCGTGGCCAACGCCATCGTCTGGCAGGACCGGCGCACCGCCGCAGACTGCGAAGCGCTGCGCGCACAGGGTCTGGGCGCAATGATTCAGGCCAAGACCGGCCTGATGCTCGATGCCTACTTCTCCGCCACCAAGTTGCAGTGGTTGCTCGACCATGTGCCCGGTGCCCGTGCGCGGGCCGAAGCAGGGGAACTGGCCTTCGGCACGGTCGACTCCTGGCTGATCTGGAACCTCACCGGCGGTGCGCAAGCGCGCTCGCGCGCCCAGGCGCTGCACGTGACCGACGCGAGCAACGCCTCGCGCACCCTGCTGTTCAACCTGCACACGCTGCAGTGGGACGAGGAACTGCTGGCGTTGTTCCATATTCCGCGCGCCGTGCTGCCGCGTGTCGTGCCGTCCAGCGGTGTGCTGGGGCACAGCCACCCCTTGGTGCTGGGCCGCGCCATTCCCATTGCCGGGGTGGCGGGAGATCAGCAGGCCGCCACCTTTGGCCAGGGCTGCTTCGAGCCCGGCATGGCGAAGAACACCTACGGCACGGGCTGCTTCATGCTGATGAATGTCGGATCGGCGGCGATCCCCAGTGCCAATCGCTTGCTGAGCACGGTCGCCTGGGCGGGTCCTGGAGGCGTTGCGACGCCCGCGGCGCCAAGCAGGGATCCGTCCGCCACCTGCTATGCGCTGGAGGGCTCGGTCTTCATGGGCGGCGCGACCGTGCAGTGGCTGCGCGACGGCCTGCAAATCATCTCTCGCGCCAGCGAGGTCGAAGCCCTGGCAGCAAGCGTGGCCGACACCGGCGACGTGTACCTGGTGCCAGCCTTTGCCGGCTTGGGCGCGCCGCATTGGGACGGTTTCGCGCGCGGCACGCTGGTCGGAATGACGCGTGGCACCACCCGTGCCCACATCGCCCGTGCCGCGCTCAAGTCGATTGCGCTGCAGGTGGCCGATGTGTTCGAGGCCATGGCGGCGGACTCCGGCATCGCGCTGCAGGAACTGCGCGTGGACGGCGGTGCCTGTCGCAACAATCTGCTGATGCAGATGCAGGCGGACCTGCTGGGCGTGCCGGTGCTGCGACCGCGCGTGACCGAAACCACGGCCCTGGGCGCAGCCTATCTGGCAGGTCTGGCCACCGGCTTCTGGCGCGACGCCAGCGAGATTTCGGACCAGTGGGCGGTCGACGTCCGCTTCGTGCCAGCCATGTCCACTGATGCACGTTTGACGATGCTGGAGCGCTGGCGCAAGGCGGTGCAGCGCTCGCGCGCCTGGGTGGACAATTAGCCCATGACATCACCCATCGATCCACAAGACGCCATCCCGCTGGCGACGCTGCGCGCCGATCTCCTGGCGCGACTGGCGCAGCCCGTGACCTACGACGTGGCCATCATTGGCGGTGGCGCCACCGGTCTGGGCGTGGCGCTGGACGCTGCCGCGCGCGGCCTGAAGGTGGTGCTGGTGGAGTCGCACGACTTTGCCAAGGGCACGTCGTCTCGCGCCACGAAACTGGTGCATGGGGGTGTGCGCTACCTGGCTCAAGGCAACATCTCGCTGGTGCGCGAAGCGCTGCACGAGCGCAGCACCTTGCTGCGCAACGCGCCGCATCTGGCGCAGCCGCTGCCCTTCGTCATGCCGGCCTACCAATGGTGGGAAGTGCCGTTCTACGGCGCCGGTCTGAAAGCCTACGACCTGTTGGCGGGCAAAGCCGGCCTGGGACCGACGGAATTTCTCAGCCGACGCGAAACCCTGAAGCTGCTTCCAGGCGCCCAACCCGCGGGGTTGCAGGGCGGCGTCAAGTACTGGGACGGTCAGTTTGACGACGCCCGTCTGGCCTTGGCGTTGGCGCGAACCGCTGCGCTCAAGGGCGCGCTGCTGGTCAACTACTGTGCCGCCACGGATCTGCTGCACGAGGCGGGCAAGGTCGTGGGACTGATCTGCACCGACCAGGAAACCGGCAACAGCCATACGCTGAGGGCGAAATGCGTCATCAACGCCGCCGGGGTCTGGGTGGACGAACTCCGGCAAAAGGACGGGCAGGCCATCGGCAGGGAGGTCAAGCCGATGGTCGCACCCAGCCAGGGCGTGCATCTGGTGGTGGACCGCAGCTTCTTTCCTGGTGACCATGCCTTGCTGGTGCCCAAGACCGCCGACGGCCGCGTGCTGTTTGCCGTGCCGTGGCTGGGTCACGTGATCCTGGGGACGACCGACACGCCGCGTCACGACCTGGCGCGCGAACCCGAAGCCTTCAAGGAAGAGATTGATTTCATCCTGAGCGAGGCCGCCAAGTATCTGGTGAAGGCGCCAGCGCGTGCTGATGTGAAGAGCGTCTGGGTCGGACTGCGCCCGCTGGTCAAGCCGCAGGACGACGAAGGCGACAACACCAAGGGACTGAGCCGCGAGCACACCATCCTGATCTCCCGCAGCGGCCTGGTCACGGTGACCGGCGGCAAGTGGACCACCTACCGCGCCATGGCCGAAGACGTCATGGAAAAATGCGGGAACGCCTCACTGATCAAGGCAATCCTAAGCGAAGTGACCGCAAACTTGCCATTGATTGGCGCAGGCGCAACGGAGGCGCCGCAACACCGCATCAGCGAGCCTGCCGGCCTGCACGGCTATGGCAGTGAGCAGGCTGCAGTGCAGGCCATGCCCGGCGCGCCGCGCCTGCTGGGTGCCGGCCTGACGGAGGCCATGGTGCGCTTTGCAGCGCGCTTTGAGTACGCCCGATCCGTGGAGGATGTGCTGGCCAGGCGCAGTCGCATCCTGTTTCTGGATGCGCGTCTCGCACTTGAACTGGCACCTGCGGTGGCGGCCATCCTGGAGCAGGAAACCGGCCTGGATCCCCGGTTGGCCGAATTCAGGGATCTCGCGCAACGGTATTTGCTGGCTTGAGCGGCTGGGGGAGCCGAGGTCTTTCCCACAAATCTTCAGAAAAGTGTTGACGGCCCCTCGGATGTTTGATATATTCGTGGGCTTCGCTGCAGAAAAGCACGAAGTATCTGCCCAGCAAAGCGTCATGAATGGTTCGTGGCGTGGACGACGGGCCCAAGACTGATTGGGTGTTTTGAAGGTTCAAGGACCTTTGGCTCACCTGGTGCAAGTTGGGAATATTTGAAATGATCCAGACTGAAACACGGTTAGAAGTTGCCGACAACACCGGCGCTAAGTCCGTCCTATGCATCAAGGTGCTGGGCGGCTCCAAGCGTCGTTACGCCAGTGTCGGCGACGTCATCAAAGTGAGCATCAAGGAATGCGCTCCGCGCGGCCGCGTCAAAAAAGGCGAGGTCTACAGCGCTGTCGTAGTGCGTACTGCCAAGGGCATTCGCCGTCCTGACGGCTCACTCGTCAAATTCGATGGCAACGCAGCTGTGTTGCTCAATGCCAAGTTGGAGCCTATCGGCACCCGCATCTTCGGCCCAGTGACGCGTGAACTGCGCACTGAGAAGTTCATGAAGATCGTGTCTTTGGCTCCTGAAGTTCTTTAAGGACGCGCCATGAACAAGATTCGTAAAGGCGATGAAGTGATCGTGCTCGCAGGGCGCGACAAGGGTAAGCGCGGCAAAGTCACGCTGCGCAAGGACGACAGCTACCTGTTGCTGGACGGAATCAACCTGGTGAAGAAACACACCAAGCCCAATCCGCTCAAAGGCACAGTCGGCGGTATCGTCGAAAAAGCCATGCCAATTCACCAGTCCAACGTCGCTATTTTCAATAGCGCCACGGGCAAGGCTGACCGCGTGGGTATCAAGATGTCGGCCGATGGCAAACGCGTTCGCGTTTTCAAGTCCAGCGGTGAAGAAATCAAGGTGGCATGAGCATGGCACGTCTACAACAACACTATCGCGAAAAGCTCGTGCCGGAACTGACGGCCAAGTTTGGCTACAAGTCGCCGATGCAGGTGCCGCGCCTGTCCAAGATCACGCTCAACATGGGTGTGAGCGAAGCGGTCGCCGACAAGAAGGTCATGGACAACGCTGTCGCTGACCTGACCAAGATTGCCGGTCAGCGCCCTGTGGTGACGAAATCGAAGAAGGCGATCGCCGGCTTCAAGATTCGCGAAAACCAGGCCATCGGCTGCATGGTCACGCTGCGTGGCGTGAAGATGTACGAATTCCTGGACCGCTTTGTGACCGTGGCTCTGCCCCGCGTACGTGACTTCCGCGGCATTTCGGGTCGCGCATTTGATGGCCGTGGCAACTACAACATCGGCGTCAAGGAACAGATTATTTTCCCTGAGATCGAGTACGACAAGGTGGATGCCTTGCGCGGCCTCAATATCAGTATCACCACAACGGCCAAGAACGATGAAGAGTGCAAGGCGCTCCTCACCGGCTTCCGTTTCCCTTTCAAGAACTGAGGTGACGCGTGGCTAAGATGGCTTTGATCGAGCGCGAGCTCAAACGAGATAAATTGGTTGCCAAGTACGCGAAGAAACACGCGGAACTCAAAGGCATTGCAAGTGATATGAAGCGTAGCGACGAAGAGCGTGCTGCAGCCCGTCTGGGCCTGCAAAAGCTGCCGCGCAACGCCAACCCGACACGCCAACGCAACCGTTGCGCGATCACGGGTCGTCCGCGTGGCACATTCCGTCAGTTCGGATTGGCCCGCGCCAAGATTCGCGAAATGGCTTTTGCTGGGGATATTCCCGGCATGGTCAAGGCCAGCTGGTAAGCAAGGTAGGAGAGATTAAACATGAGCATGAGTGATCCCATTGCCGACTTGCTGACGCGAATCCGCAATGCGCAAATGGTGGCCAAAGCCACCGTATCGTTGCCTTCTTCCAAAGTGAAGGCGGCCATTGCGCAGGTGCTGAAGGACGAAGGTTATATCGATGGCTTCCAGGTCAAGACCGAGGGCGGCAAGTCCGAACTCGAAATTACCTTGAAGTACTACGCGGGCCGCCCCGTGATCGAGCGTATCGAGCGCGTTAGCCGTCCCGGCTTGCGTGTGTACAAAGGCCGCGACGCCATTCCACAAGTCAAGAATGGCTTGGGCGTTGCCATTGTCACCACGCCCCAGGGTGTGATGACCGATCGCAAAGCGCGCGCTACCGGTGTCGGTGGCGAAGTTCTTTGCTACGTGGCGTAAGCCGAGACATTGAGGAGAAACTGAAATGTCCCGAGTAGGAAAAATGCCTGTCACCATCCCCGCTGGCGTGGATGTGTCGATCAAGGAAGATCAGATCAGTGTCAAGGGAACGGGCGGCGCCCTTTTCCTGACGCAGAACAAGCTGGTGACCATCACCAACGACGCCGGCAAGCTTAGCTTTGCACCGGCCAACGACTCCCGTGAAGCCGATGCGATGAGCGGCACCATGCGCCAACTGGTGAACAACATGGTCGTGGGCGTGACCAAGGGCTTCGAGAAGAAGCTTAGCCTGGTCGGCGTGGGTTACAAGGCGCAAGCCGTGGGCTCCAAGCTGAACCTGACCGTGGGTTACTCGCATCCCGTCGACAAGGAAATGCCTGCAGGGATCTCGGTGGCAACACCGACCCCGACAGAAATCCTGATCAAGGGTGCCGACCGCCAACGCGTGGGCCAGGTTGCCGCCGAGATCCGTGCGATTCGACCACCGGAGCCCTACAAGGGCAAGGGTATTCGTTATTCGGACGAGAAGATCACGATCAAAGAAACCAAGAAGAAGTAAGGGGCAGCATCATGTTGACCAAAAAAGAACAGCGTCTGCGCCGTGCACGCCAAACCCGTATTCGCATCGCGATCCAGGGTGTTGCGCGTCTCACGGTGAACCGCACCAACTTGCATATCTACGCTGCCGTTATCTCTGGCGATGGCAGCAAGGTGCTGGCAGCAGCATCGACCGCCGACGCGACGATTCGTGCGTCGCTGGGCGGATCCGGCAAGGGTGGCAACACCGCTGCTGCAACGGCCATTGGCACGCTGATCGCTGAGAAAGCGAAAGCTGCCGGTGTTGAGAAAGTGGCATTTGATCGCTCAGGTTTCGCGTACCACGGTCGCGTCAAGGCTTTGGCCGACGCAGCCCGTGCTGGCGGCCTGCAGTTCTAAGCGCAACGGGAAAAATAATGGCAAAAGTTCAAGCAAAAATGCAGGGTAAAGCCGCTGCAGGTCCTGAAGACGGCATGCGCGAGAAGATGATCGCGATCAACCGCGTGACCAAGGTGGTCAAGGGTGGTCGTATTCTCGGCTTCGCTGCACTCACCGTCGTCGGTGACGGTGACGGGCGCGTCGGCATGGGCAAAGGCAAATCCAAGGAAGTGCCGGCTGCAGTGCAGAAGGCCATGGAAGAAGCACGCCGCAATCTGATCAAGGTCAATTTGCGCAATGGTTCCATTCACCACCAGGTGATGGGTCACCACGGTGCTGCCAACGTCATGATGGCTCCGGCCCCCAAGGGTACCGGCATCATTGCTGGCGGCCCGATGCGCGCCGTGTTCGAAGTGATCGGCATCACCGACATCGTGGCCAAGAGCCATGGTTCGAGCAATCCCTACAACATGGTTCGTGCCACGCTCGACGCACTGCGTCACTCCACAACTCCAGCGGATGTGGCGGCCAAGCGCGGCAAGACCGTTGAAGAACTCTTCGTCTGACCGGGAGCTTCATCATGACGACACAACAAACCGTAAAAGTTCAACTGGTTCGCAGTCCCATTGGCTGCAAGGAATCGCATCGCGCCACCGTGCGTGGACTGGGCCTGCGCAAGGTCAACAGCACCAAGGAATTGGTGGATACGCCTGACGTGCGCGGCATGATCAACAAGATCAGCTACCTGGTCAAAGTGCTCTAAAAAATTGATTGAGGGACAAGCCACCGCTTTGCAGCGAACGGCCTGGCCCCCAACTGAAAAGGAAGATGATGGAACTCAATAGCATCCAGCCGGCAGACGGCGCCAAGCATTACAAGCGTCGTGTCGGTCGCGGTATTGGCTCGGGCATCGGCAAGACCGCAGGTCGCGGCCACAAGGGTCAGAAGTCCCGTGCCGGTGGTTACCACAAGGTCGGCTTTGAAGGCGGTCAAATGCCTTTGCAGCGCCGTTTGCCTAAGCGCGGTTTCAAGTCGACTACGCTCAAGTACAACGCCGAAGTCACGCTGACGTCGCTGGAAAAGCTCGGCGCAGCCGAAGTGGACATGCTGACGTTGAAGGCAGCCGGTCTGGTCAAAGAGATGGCCCGAGTGGTGAAGGTCATCAACACCGGCAAGATCACGATCGCGGTCAAGCTCAACGGTATTGGTGCAACGGCAGGTGCCAAGGCGGCACTGGAAGCCGTCGGCGGCAGCGTCGCTTAATTTTCCATTGAAAGAAAAACGCGTGGCAACTGGTTCAGCTCAAATCGCAAAAACAGGCAAGTATGGCGACCTGCGTCGTCGGCTCGTCTTCTTGTTGTTGGCGCTGGTCGTGTACCGCGTGGGGGCGCACATTCCTGTTCCCGGCATCAACCCCGATCAGCTTCAGCAGCTGTTCAAGGGCCAGCAGGGCGGCATATTGAGTTTGTTCAATATGTTCTCCGGTGGCGCGCTGTCGCGCTTCACGGTGTTTGCCCTGGGCATCATGCCCTACATCTCGGCCTCTATCGTCATGCAGCTGCTGACCTACGTCGTGCCGACGATGGAGCAGATGAAAAAAGAGGGTGAAGCCGGTCGCCGCAAGATCACCCAGTACACCCGCTACGGCACTCTGGGCCTGGCCCTGTTCCAGTCGCTGGGCATTGCCTTCGCGCTGGAAAGCGCCGCCGGTCTGGTGATGGCTCCCGGTTTCGGCTTTCGCCTGACCGCCATGGTGAGCTTGACGGCAGGAACCATGTTCCTGATGTGGCTGGGCGAGCAGATCACTGAGCGGGGCTTAGGTAACGGCATCTCCATCATCATCTTCGCCGGTATCGCTGCGGGCTTACCCAACGCCATCGGCGGGCTGCTGGAACTGGTGAGTACCGGAGCGATGAGCATCCTGGTGGCCATCTTGGTGGTGGCGATCGTGATGGGCGTGACCTACTTTGTGGTTTTCGTGGAACGCGGTCAGCGCAAGATTTTGGTGAACTATGCACGCCGCCAGGTGGGCAACAAGGTTTACGGTGGTCAGGCTTCGCACCTGCCGCTCAAGCTGAACATGGCCGGGGTGATTCCGCCGATCTTTGCCTCCTCCATCATCCTGCTGCCCGCAACGGCTGCTGGATGGTTTGGCAGCGGCGACAGTGCCAGTTGGGTGATGCGCTTCCTGAAGGATGTCGCTGCCACGGTGGCGCCCGGACAGCCGGTGTACACGCTGCTGTATGCCAGCGCGATCATTTTCTTCTGCTTTTTCTATACGGCGCTGGTGTTCAATAGCCGCGAGACCGCAGACAACCTGAAGAAGAGCGGCGCATTTGTTCCCGGCATTCGCCCAGGTGAACAGACCGCCAAGTACATTGACAAGATCCTCACCCGCTTGACGCTGGCCGGGGCGATCTATGTGACCTTTGTCTGCCTGGTGCCTGAGTTCCTGACACTGCGCTACAACGTTCCGTTCTATTTTGGCGGTACCTCGCTGCTGATCATCGTGGTGGTCACGATGGACTTTATGGCGCAGGTGCAAAACTACATGATGTCTCAGCAGTACGAGTCTCTGCTGAAGAAGGCGAATTTCAAGACTTCACTGGGTAACTGATCGACATGTCCAAAGATGATGTCATTCAGATGCAGGGCGAGGTAGTTGAAAATCTACCGAACGCGACATTTCGTGTGAAGCTGGAAAACGGACACGTTGTCCTGGGTCATATCTCCGGAAAGATGCGCATGCATTACATCCGGATTCTTCCGGGTGACAAGGTGACGGTGGAATTGACGCCTTACGATCTGTCCCGGGCGCGTATTGTGTTCCGGGCCAAGTAGGCCTGGAATCGAGTTAGAGTTTTTAGGAGAATGAAATGAAAGTTTCGGCTTCGGTAAAGAAAATTTGCCGCAACTGCAAAATCATCCGTCGCAAGGGCGTTGTCCGCGTGATCTGTACAGATCCACGTCACAAACAGCGCCAGGGCTGATTGCAAGAGTTTTAGAGGACCATCATGGCACGTATCGCTGGTATTAATATTCCGCCACAAAAGCATTCGGAAATTGGCTTGACCGCTATTTTCGGTATTGGACGTACACGCGCTCGCAAGATTTGCGAAGCATGCGGTATTGAGTACTCCAAGAAGATCAAAGATCTGACGGATGCTGATCTGGAAAAAATTCGCGACCAGATCGCGCAGTTCACGATCGAAGGCGATTTGCGCCGTGAAACCACCATGAACATCAAGCGTTTGATGGACATCGGTTGCTATCGCGGTTTCCGCCATCGTCGCGGTCTGCCCATGCGCGGCCAGCGTACCCGCACGAATGCCCGCACCCGCAAGGGACCGCGCAAGGCAGCACAGTCGTTGAAGAAATAAATCGGATTGAGAGACCCCCATGGCAAAAGCACCCTCAAATAACGCCGCACAGCGCGTTCGCAAGAAAGTCCGCAAGAATGTTGCCGACGGCGTCGCACACGTGCACGCGTCGTTCAACAACACCATCATCACGATCACCGACCGTCAGGGCAATGCACTGTCGTGGGCATCGTCGGGTGGCCAGGGCTTCAAGGGCTCGCGTAAATCGACACCTTTTGCCGCTCAGGTGGCGTCCGAGGTGGCCGGTCGCGCTGCCATGGAGCAAGGCATCAAGAACCTGGACGTCGAGATCAAGGGCCCCGGCCCCGGACGCGACTCCTCGGTGCGTGCCCTGGGTGCTCTGGGCATCCGCATCACGTCGATCGCCGACGTGACGCCCGTGCCGCACAACGGCTGCCGCCCGCAAAAGCGTCGTCGTATCTAATTTTCTCAACCAAGCCCACCGCCAGCGACTGTGCGTTGCTGGCTCCCGCAGGTCTTCCTGCGGCAGATGAAACTATGGAGACATTCAAGTGGCACGTTACCTAGGCCCCAAGGCCAAACTATCCCGCCGTGAAGGCACCGACCTGTTTCTCAAGAGCGCCCGCCGCTCCATCAGCGACAAAGTCAAGTTCGATTCAAAGCCCGGTCAGCACGGCCGCACCTCCGGTGCACGCACGTCCGACTATGGCATTCACCTGCGCGAAAAGCAAAAGGTCAAGCGCATGTACGGTGTGCTCGAGCGCCAGTTCCGCCGCTACTTTGAAGAAGCTGACAAGCGCAAGGGCAATACCGGCGCGAACCTGCTGTTCCTGTTGGAATCGCGTCTGGACAACGTCGTGTACCGCATGGGTTTTGGCTCGACGCGCGCTGAAGCCCGTCAGCTGGTGTCGCACAAGGCGATCACCGTCAATGGCGGCAGCGTGAACATCCCTTCCTACCTGGTCAAGGTGGGTGACGTGGTGTCGGTGCGTGAGAAGTCGAAGAATCAGGTTCGCATCGCCGAAGCCCTGCAATTGGCCACTCAAGTGGGCCTGCCGGCATGGGTTGAAGTCAATCTGGCCAAGTCTGAAGGCGTCTTCAAGAAGGTCCCTGACCGCGATGAATTCGCCGCTGACATCAATGAATCGCTGATCGTCGAGTTGTATTCGCGCTGATAGTCTTTAGTTTCATTTGAACTCGTTCCTGATTCGCGGGGCACTGCGAATCAGGCACTTCATTTGCCTTACTGGTGTAACGAGCCGGGGGTATTGATAGGAAGTCTGCATGCAAACAAATTTGTTGAAACCCAAAGCCATTAACGTCGAGCAGCTCGCTCTGAACCGGGCGAAAGTGACTCTGGAGCCGTTCGAACGCGGCTACGGTCACACGCTCGGTAACGCTCTGCGCCGGGTGCTGCTGTCGTCCATGGTTGGACACGCCGCCACCGAGGTCACGATCGCCGGCGTGCTCCATGAGTACTCGTCCATAGATGGCGTTCAGGAAGACGTCGTCAACATCCTGTTGAACCTCAAGGGTGTGGTCTTCAAGCTGCACAACCGTGACGAAGTCACGCTGAGCCTGCGCAAGGATGGCGAAGGCGTGGTGACGGCGGCTGACATTCAGACGCCGCACGACGTCGAGATCATCAATCCTGACCATGTGATTGCCACCCTGTCCGCAGGCGGCAAGCTCGACATGCGCATCAAGATTGAAAAGGGTCGCGGCTATGTTCCCGGCACCATGCGCCGCTATGGCGACGAGCCGAGCAAGTCCATCGGCCGTATCGTGCTGGATGCGTCGTTCTCCCCGGTGAAGCGCGTGAGCTACACGGTGGAAAGCGCCCGCGTCGAACAGCGTACCGACCTGGACAAGCTGGTGATCGAGATCGAGACCAACGGCGCCATCAGCGCGGAAGACGCTGTACGCTCGTCGGCCAAGATCCTGGTGGAACAACTCGCCGTGTTTGCCCAGCTCGAAGGCAGCGAACTGGCGGCATTTGACGCACCCAGCCCACGCGGCAGCACGCAGTTCGATCCGATCCTGCTGCGTCCCGTGGACGAACTGGAACTCACGGTGCGCTCGGCCAACTGCCTCAAGGCGGAAAATATCTATTACATCGGCGACCTGATCCAGCGCACCGAAAACGAGTTGCTCAAGACCCCGAATCTGGGTCGCAAGTCGCTCAACGAAATCAAGGAAGTCTTGGCTTCGCGCGGTCTGACCTTGGGTCTGAAGGTCGAAAACTGGCCGCCAGCCGGCCTGGACAAGCGTTGATAAAATAAGAGCCCCGATAAATCGGGCTCAGTGCAAGGGCAGTACCTGATACGGCTGCCTTTTTAATTAAATAAAGGAAAGCACCATGCGTCACGGACACGGACTACGTAAACTCAACCGCACCAGCGAGCACCGCCTCGCAATGCTGCGCAACATGATGAACTCGCTGATCGAGCACGAAGTCATCAAGACCACATTGCCCAAGGCCAAGGAATTGCGCCGTGTGGTGGAACCCATGATCACCCTGGCCAAGGAAGCCACGCTGGCGAACCGCCGTTTGGCGTTTGACCGTCTGCGCGACCGCGACAGCGTGGTCAAGCTCTTCAATGACCTCGGCCCCCGCTTCAAGGCCCGTCCAGGCGGTTACACCCGCATCCTGAAGATGGGTTACCGTGTCGGTGACAACGCGCCCATGGCTTTGGTTGAACTGGTGGACCGTCCCGCCGCTGTCGCTACTGACGCGGTGGAAGAGGCCAAATAAGGTATAATACGAACTTGCCGCGCGATGGAGCAGTCTGGTAGCTCGTTGGGCTCATAACCCAAAGGTCGGAGGTTCAAATCCTTCTCGCGCAACCAATAA
>CAILZB010000116.1 GCA_903838565.1 uncultured beta proteobacterium
CGGTGCGATCGAGTTGCCAGAAGGCAAGGAAATGGTCATGCCAGGCGACAACGTGTCGATCACCGTCAAGCTGATCAACCCCATCGCCATGGAAGAAGGCCTGCGCTTCGCCATCCGCGAAGGCGGCAAGACGGTTGGCGCCGGTGTCGTGGCAAAGATTATTGCGTAACCAATTTGTTTGCGGGACAGACCAAGAACTACGCGCAGCGAGTTTTGCTCTGTCCTCAACCGATCAAGAAAGAACAGCATGGCTACCAAACAAAAAATCCGCATCCGCCTGAAGGCATTCGACTACAAGCTCATCGACCAATCGGCCGCCGAGATTGTGGACACGGCCAAGCGCACTGGCGCCATCGTCAAGGGTCCCGTGCCTTTGCCCACGCGCATGAAGCGTTTTGACATCCTGCGCTCGCCGCACGTGAACAAGACCAGCCGCGATCAATTTGAAATCCGCACGCACCAGCGTCTGATGGACATCGTGGATCCGACCGACAAGACCGTCGACGCGCTCATGAAGCTGGATCTGCCAGCCGGCGTGGACGTCGAAATCAAGCTGCAATAAGCAGCTGACGGGCCGACGCTGGCGTCGGCTCGAAATCCTTGGGGCTTGGCTCGAGCTTGCTGCGATGCAAGGATCAGGCTATACTCCAAGGCTCTGCCCATTTGGCATCGCTGGATGGGCGGAGTTTTATTAACAGTCTTTCACGCAAAAACGCTGTGGCCAATTGAAGTCGCGGCGGTGGAAGTTTTGGAGAACAATATGAGTCTGAGCAATCACTTAGGGTTGCTGGGGCGCAAGGTGGGCATGATGCGTCTGTTCACTGATGACGGGGATTCGGTTCCTGTCACGGTGGTCGATGTGTCTAACAACCGTGTGACTCAGGTGAAAACCCAAGAGAACGATGGCTACGTTGCCTTGCAGGTGACGTTCGGTTCGCGCAAAGCATCGCGCGTGACCAAGCCCATTGCCGGTCACCTTGCGAAAGCAGGCGTTGAAGCCGGTGAAATCATTCAAGAGTTTCGCATCGCCGCCGACGTGGCAGCGCAGTACAAGGCAGGCGCCGTGGTGCCGGTCTCGGCTGTATTCGCTGTCGGCCAGAAGGTGGACGTGCAAGGCACGACCATCGGCAAGGGCTTTGCCGGAACGATCAAGCGTCACCACATGAAGTCGCAACGCGCGTCGCACGGTAACAGCCGTTCGCACAACGTTCCCGGCTCCATCGGCATGGCGCAGGATCCGGGACGCGTGTTCCCGGGCAAGCGCATGACGGGCCATCTGGGCGATGACACGGTCACCACCCAGAACCTGGACGTGGTTCGTGTTGACGAAGCGCGTCAACTTCTCATGATCAAGGGTGCGATTCCCGGTTCGGCTGGCGGTTTTGTGACCGTTCGTCCCGCCGTGAAAGCCAAGCCCGCAGCAGCCAAAGGAGCGAACTGATGCAGCTCGAACTCCTGAATGACCAAGGTCAAGCCGCTTCCAAATACGAAGCGCCGGAAACCGTGTTCGGTCGTGCATACAACGAAGACCTGGTGCACCAGGTCGTGGTGGCGTTCCAGGCGAACGCCCGCCAAGGCACTCGCGCCCAGAAGGATCGCGAGCAGGTCAAGCACTCGACCAAGAAGCCTTTCAAGCAAAAGGGTACGGGCCGCGCCCGCGCCGGTATGACGTCTTCCCCGCTGTGGCGTGGGGGCGGTCGGATTTTCCCGAATATGCCTGACGAAAACTTTGCGCAGAAAATCAACAAGAAGATGTATCGCGCCGGCATGGCGTCGATCCTGTCTCAGTTGGCGCGCGAAGGCCGTCTGGCCGTGGTTGAGTCCCTCAAGGTGGATTCGCCCAAGACCAAGCCGCTGGCTGCCAAGTTCAAGGCGATGAATCTGGCCTCGGTGCTGGTGATTGCCGACGAAGTGGACGAAAACCTGTACTTGGCCTCACGCAACCTGGTCAACATCCTGGTGGTGGAGCCCCGTTACGCCGACCCGGTGTCGCTGGTGCACTACAAGAAGGTTCTGGTGACCAAGGCCGCCATGGACCAACTCAAGGAGATGTTCGCATGAGCAACAACACCACCAAGACCAGCGGTTTCGACGAAGGCCGATTGATGCAAGTTCTGATTGCGCCGATCGTGTCCGAAAAGGCGACCATGGTCGCTGAAAAGTCGAACGCAGTGACCTTCAAGGTGCTGCAGGACGCGACCAAACATGAGATCAAGGCTGCTGTGCAGTTGATGTTCAAGGTTGAGGTCAAGGGCGTCTCTGTCGTCAACATCAAAGGCAAGACCAAGCGCTTTGGCAAATCCGTGGGTCGTCGCGACAATGTGCGCAAGGCTTATGTGACGCTCAAGCCCGGTCAAGAGCTGAACTTCGTTGGGGAGGCTGCTTAATCATGGCTGTCATCAAGATGAAACCCACTTCGCCAGGCCAACGTGGCGTGGTGAAGATTTCGCGCGATCACCTGCACAAGGGTGAACCGTATGCGCCTTTGCTCGAACCCCAGTTCCAGCACGCCGGTCGCAACAACAACGGTCACATCACGACCCGTCACAAGGGCGGTGGTCACAAGCACCACTACCGTGTGGTCGATTTCAAGCGCAACAAGGACGGCATTCCCGCGAAGGTCGAGCGCATCGAGTATGACCCGAACCGTTCCGCGCACATCGCCCTGGTGTGCTACGCAGACGGCGAGCGTCGCTACATCATTGCCCCGCGCGGCCTGGAAGTAGGCGCGTCCATCATGAGCGGTGCGGAAGCGCCGATCCGTGTTGGCAACACACTGCCGATCCGCAACATCCCCGTGGGCTCCATCGTCCATGGCGTTGAATTGCAGGTGGGCAAGGGTGCTCAGATCATTCGCTCTGCGGGCACGTCGGCGACGCTGCTGGCACGCGAAGGCAGCTACGCCCAGGTGCGTCTGCGTTCGGGTGAAGTGCGCAAGGTGCACATCGAATGCCGCGCGACCCTGGGTCAGGTGGCCAACGAAGAGCACAGCCTGCGTCAACTCGGCAAGGCCGGTGTGAAGCGCTGGATGGGCATCCGTCCGACGGTTCGTGGCGTTGTCATGAACCCGGTGGATCACCCGCACGGCGGTGGCGAAGGCAAGACCGGTGAAGGCCGTCATCCAGTCGATCCTTGGGGTAATTTGACCAAGGGTTACCGTACCCGTAACAACAAGCGCACGCAGGTCATGATCGTGTCGCGTCGCAAGAAGTAAGGGGAAGGTTCAATGACTCGCTCTCTCAAAAAAGGTCCCTTTGTCGACCATCACCTGGTAGCCAAGGCCGACAAGGCCGTCGCCACCAAAGACAAAAAGCCGATTAAGACCTGGTCGCGTCGCTCCATGGTTCTGCCCGATTTCATCGGTCTGACCATCGCGGTGCACAACGGCAAGCAGCACGTGCCGGTCTATATCACCGATCAAATGGTTGGCCACAAGTTGGGTGAGTTCGCTCTGACCCGTACTTTCAAGGGTCACCCGGCGGACAAAAAAGTCCAAAAGAAATAAGGAGGTGACCATGGAAACACGTGCAACCCTTCGTGGCGTTCGTTTGTCGGTCGACAAAGGCCGTCTGGTCGCGGACCTGATCCGCGGCAAAAAGGTGGATCAAGCCCTGAACATATTGCAGTTCACGCAGAAAAAAGCTGCCGTGATCATCAAGAAGGTTCTGGAGTCGGCCATCGCCAACGCTGAGCACAACGACGGTGCCGACATCGACGAGTTGAAGGTGAAAACCATCTACGTCGAGCAAGGTGCCTCGCTCAAGCGCTTCACGGCCCGCGCAAAAGGTCGTGGCAATCAAATCAGAAAACCCACGTGCCATGTGTACGTGACGGTTGGTAACTGAAAGAGGCCAGGAAGATATGGGACAAAAAATCCACCCAACCGGCTTTCGCCTTTCGGTCAGCCGCAACTGGTCGTCGCGCTGGTACGCGAACAACCGTGACTTCGCCGGCATGCTGGCCGAAGACATCAAGGTGCGCGAGTATCTGAAGGCCAAGCTGAAGAATGCCTCGGTTTCTCGCGTTCTGATCGAGCGCCCCGCCAAGAACGCACGCATCACGATCTTCTCGGCACGTCCGGGCGTCGTGATCGGCAAGAAGGGCGAAGACATCGAAGCGCTGAAGAAGGAACTCGGTCGTCAACTCGGCGTGCCGGTGGCCGTCAACATCGAAGAAGTGCGCAAGCCCGAAATCGATGCCAAGCTCATCGCCGACAGCATCACGCAGCAGCTCGAAAAGCGCATCATGTTCCGTCGCGCAATGAAGCGTGCGATGCAAAACGCCATGCGTCTGGGTGCCCTGGGCATCAAGATCATGTCGTCGGGTCGCTTGAACGGCATTGAAATCGCCCGTTGCGAGTGGTATCGCGAAGGTCGCGTGCCGCTTCACACCCTGCGCGCCGACATCGATTACGGCACCTCGGAAGCCAAGACCACCTACGGCATCATCGGTGTCAAGGTCTGGGTCTACAAGGGCGATACGCTGGGTCGCAACGATCTGCCGGCTGTGGTGGAAGCCCGTCCGGAAGACGACCGTCGCCCACGTGGTCCGCGTCGTGACGACCGTGGCCCGCGCCCGGCCGGTGGTGACCGTCCTCCCGCTCGTCCTGCTGTGCGCCGCCCCGCTGGCGCGGCCGCTGCACCTGCGGATGGCAGTGACAAACCCGTTGAAGCACTCGGTGCTGACGCCCAAAAAACTACCGTTAAGCGCGTCCGCAAGGTTGCCGCGCCTGACGCTGCACCCGCAGCGGCTGACGGTAAAGGAGAATAACTATGTTGCAACCCGCTCGTCGCAAATACCGCAAAGAGCAAAAAGGTCGGAACACCGGCATTGCGACCCGAGGCAGCTCGGTCGCATTCGGTGACTTCGGCCTGAAGTGTACGGATCGTGGCCGCTTGACCGCGCGTCAGATCGAGGCCGCACGTCGCGCCATTTCGCGCCACGTGAAGCGCGGTGGACGCATCTGGATTCGCGTGTTCCCGGACAAGCCCATTTCGCAGAAGCCTGCCGAAGTTCGCATGGGTAACGGCAAGGGCAACCCCGAGTACTACGTGGCTGAGATCCAGCCCGGCAAGATCGTTTTTGAAATTGTGGGCGTGACCGAAGAGTTGGCGCGCGAGGCGTTTCGTTTGGCTGCGGCCAAGCTGCCTTTGCGCACCACCTTTGTCAGCCGCATGGTTGGCCAGTAATTCAGGAGAAACAAGAAATGAAAGCTGCTGAACTGCGCCAAAAAGACGTTGCCGGCCTGCAAACCGAAGTCAAGGCGCTGCAAAAAGCCCACTTTGGACTGCGCATGCAAAAAGCCACGCAACAACTCAACAACACGTCGACGCTGCGCTCCACGCGCCGCGACATTGCTCGCGCCAAGACCATTCTTGTGCAAAAGCAAAGTGCTGCAACCCCCGCCAAATAAGGAGCCCCTATGACGGAAGCTAAAAAATCCCTCAAGCGCACCTTGGTCGGCAAGGTGGTCAGCGACAAGCGTGCCAAGACAGTCACGGTGCTGATCGAGCGCCGTGTTAAACACGAGCTGTACGGCAAGATCGTCGGCAAGTCGAGCAAGTACCATGCCCATGACGAAAAGGGCGAGTACAAGCTGGGCGACACCATCGAAATCACCGAAAGCCGTCCGATCTCGAAGACCAAGAACTGGGTCGCTGTGCGCCTGGTGCAAAAGGCCATCGAGGTTTAAGTCCATTCGAGCGCACGCTGCGCATCACTCGAAAACGACCCACAATGCGGGTCGTTTTCTTTTTTTAGCTCCGACATAACTTGCGTCGCAAGTTAGTCTTCACTGAAACTTCGTTATTGGAGATGTATATGATCAAAGTAGGTGACACCCTTCCCGCCGCAACCCTGATGGAATATGTGGAAGTCGAAGGCGGCGGCTGCAGCATCGGCCCCAACCCCGTGGACGTGACCAAGGCCACCGCCGGCAAGACCATTGCGCTGTTTGCCCTGCCCGGTGCCTTCACTCCTACCTGTTCCGCCAAGCACGTTCCCGGTTACGTCGCGCAATACGACGCCTTCAAGGCCGCCGGCGTGGACGAAATCTGGTGTGTCAGCGTGAATGACGCTTTTGTCATGGGCGCCTGGGCGCGCGATCAGAAGACGGGCAGCAAGGTGCGCATGCTTGCCGACGGCAGCGCGGCATTCAGCCAGGCCACCGGTTTGACGCTGGACTTGACGTCAAAGGGCATGGGCTTGCGCAGCAACCGCTACTCGATGCTGGTGAAAGACGGCAAGGTCGTGACGCTGAACATCGAAGGCCCCGGCAAGTTCGAGGTCAGCGACGCAGCGACATTGCTCGCTCAAGCCAGCGCCTGAAGCTCCAAGCTCTGCGCCCGCAGTAGCTCCAGCAGCCGGCCGTGCGGAAGCGGCTTGTGATACATGAAGCCTTGCATGATGTTGCAGCCCGCGGTTTCCAGGTAGCGCTCCTGGGCCACGGTTTCGACGCCTTCGGCCACCAGGTTCAACCCCAGGCCGCGGGCGATCGAAATGATGGCCAAGATAACCGGAAAAGCCGTGGAGGAATCCTGAATTTCCATCACGAATGAGCGGTCGATCTTGATCGTGTGGATCGGGAAGCGGTGCAGGTAGGACAGGGACGAGTAGCCCGTGCCAAAGTCGTCGATGGCCACGCTCACGCCCAGTTGGCACAGCTTGTCCAGTTGCTCGATGGCGGTCTGCGGGTTGCGGATGCAGATGTTCTCGGTCACCTCGACCTCGATCTGGCTGGGCGCGATGCGCTGAGCGGCCAGCGTGGTCTTCAACTTGTCGAAAAAGTCACCCCGGTCCAGGTACTGCGGCGACAGGTTCAGCGACAGGCGCACGCGTTCAGTCCCGATCGCATTCCATTCCAGCAAGTCCTTGCAGATCGCCTGCAGCATCCAGTCGCTGATCGGAATCATCAAGCCGTTTTCTTCCGCAAAGGGCAGGAACTCGCCCGCGCTCAGAAAGCCGCGCTGCGGATGGTTCCAGCGCATCAGCGCTTCGGCGCCGACGATGCGTCGGGTCTTCACGTCCACCTGTGGCTGGTAATACATCTCCAGTTCGCCGTGTTCCAGCGCCAAGTGCAGGCTGTGTTCAAGGGCGATCTTCTGGGACGACGCGTCCAGCATGGTCGGGTCGAAAAAGGCGTGGCCATTCTTCCCCTGCGACTTCATGTGGTACATCGCAACGTCCGAGTTGCGGATCAGTTCGTCCACGGATTGGCCGTGATCAGGGTAGATCGCAATGCCAATGCTGGCAGAAATGTGCACCGGCTGATTCGCCAGTTCAAACGGCAGGTGCAGGCAGTCGATGAACTTTTGCGCGATCAGCGCGGCATCCTGGGCGTCATTGAGCTCCGGCAGGACCGCGGTGAACTCGTCACCACCCAGACGCGACAGGGTGTCGCAACGGCGCAGGCAGCCCTTCAGGCGAACGGCCACCTGCTGCAGCAGTTCGTCGCCCACGCCATGACCCAGGGTGTCATTCACCAGCTTGAACCGATCCAGGTCGATGAACATCACCGCCAAGCCACAGGCGTTGCGCTTGGCCTGCAGCAAGGCCAGGCCCAGGCGGTCCTTGAACAGCACGCGGTTGGGCAACTCTGTCAGTATGTCGTGATACGCCTGATAGGCGATGAGCTCGTCCGCACGCTTGCGTTCGGTCACGTCCCGGGCCACCCCATAGGTGCCGGCGCGCGTACCCATCGCAGCAACGGAGGCTCCCGCAGCATGCTCGCCCAGCATCATCAACTCGTGGCTGAAAATGCGCGCCTCGCCATCGGAGCGCAAGGACTTGAGTCGCAACTCGACGTTGCGCGTGACGCGGCGGTCGCTGCGACCCTCGTTGAAAACGTAGTTGGCGCGCTCCATGTCGTCTTCGTGGACCAGTGTGGAGTAGTGTCTGCCGATCAGCTCGGAGCGGTCAAAACCGAGCAATTGATGGACGCGCTCGTTCACGAAATTGAACCGACCCTCGTGGTCGAGCGTGTAAATTATGTCGGGCGAACTGTCCACGAGATAGCGATACAGACGCTGGGAGCTCTCGAGTCGCTGCGCAATATGGAGGTTCTCGGCCTGAAGCCGGCGCTGCTGCAACGCGTTGTCGACGGTCTTGAGCAGCTCTTCGCGCGTGTAGGGCTTGCGCAAGTAGTCGTAGGCGCCACGCTTGAGAGCGCCGATCACGGCATCAATCTCTGTGGCGCCGCTGGTGACGATCACGTTCACCTCGATCTCCTGGGAACGCATGAAATCCATGATTTCGTGCCCGCCAATGTCGGGCAGGTGCAGGTCCAGTATGACCAGGTCAAACGGCGTCTGGCGCAGGTGCCCGATGGCCTGCGCACCCGTCGAGGCCTGGGTCAGTCGGTAGCCGCGGCCCTGCAGCAGGTCAACCAGGCTGCGCAGCAGTCGCGGTTCGTCGTCCACCAGCAGCACCTGCACCATCGGCTCCGGGGTTGCCGCGCGCGGCGCATCCAGTTCCGGGCCTGCAGTGAACCGATCCCAGGCCGCAGGGGCTTGTCTGTTCGCAGCCCCCAGACCCATCTCAGTGCCTCGTCCCGGACACCAACGGCGCCGCCCGCAGTATCGTCGCGCCGAGCGCGGGCAGGTGGATTTCAAACTGCGTGCCCGCGCTCGGACTGCTGCTGCAGTTGATCTGTCCGTCAAACCGCTTTACCAGCGAGTGAACAATGCTCAGCCCGATGCCACGGTTCTCTCCCGCCTTGGTGCTTTGCACCGGAGAGAACAGCTTGGCCAGCACCGCCGCGGGGATGCCCGGGCCGGTGTCCTTGATGCATAGATCAAAATACGCGCGACCCTCGCGCACGACACGTCCCTTGTTGACGATTTCTATGCTGCCGCCCTTGGGCATGGCTTCGACGGCGTTCTTGATCAGATTGACCAAAATCTGCTTGAGCAGGTCGGCCGAGCCGTCGATCTCGCAGGCCTGCTCGGGCATGCGCGCAACAATCTGCACCGAGGGTGGCAGGAAGCGGCTCTCCCGAAACAGGCGCACCAGGTCATTGACGATGCGATTGATCTCGGTCCTGGCCTTCTGTGGCTTGGGCGGCGCGCCGGCGAACTCGCTCATGATGTTGCCCACGCGATCGATCTCTTCGTGCAGGATGGAGAGCTCCGCCGTGACGTCTTCCTGGCCGGTGAGCTTGTCATCCAGCACGCCCAGGTAGTTCTTGATGATCGTCAGCGGATTGTTGATCTCGTGCACCACGCGGCGCGAGCCTTGGCGGAATTCATCCTGGACCATGGCAATGCGCCGGTCGATCTCGCCCCGATCCCGGCTCGCTGCGTCCAGCGAAGTGGCCGCCTGGCTACCAAAGGTCAGCAAGAAGCGCTCGCGTCGCTTGAGTTCATCGCGCTGCCAGGATGGCACACCGCCCACCAGCACACCCAGGCATTTGGAGCTGGCCTTCAAGGGAATGCAGATCAGGCAGTCGGCAGCAAAAACCCGCATCAACTGCTCTTCGCCCAAACCGAGCAAGCCCTGGTCACGAGAGGCGAAATTGAGCCTGCCCTGCAACACGGATTCGGCAATACTGCCGCCTGAAGCCAGGGCGATGCTGAATTCGCTCAAGCGCTGATGCTGCTCTCCCATGGAGGTGCCCACCAGCGTCTGCTTTGCGTTGTTGAGCAGCAGGACGACCGTGTTGTCCAGGTGGAACAGGATGCGCGCATTCTGGCGCACCACTTCCAGCAATTGGGAGTCGCTTTTCTGGCGGGCAAAGGACTGGCCCATTTCGGCCGTCAACGTCATGTTGCGAATCTCGTCGCTCAGTCGCTGTTGCACCGAGTTCACCGGCGGCGTCGGCGCGGCGTAGGCCTGCGGTGCCACCAGATCGTCCGCGCCTGTGAGGTCAATGCCAAGGTAGGCGGCGGCCTTCTTGACCTGCGCCGCGGCGCCGTCGCAGATCAGAGCCAGATCGCCGTCGGAGAGCTGGCACAGCGCTCCCGTGCTCTGCGCAAGCGGTGTCTGGAGATCGTGGTTGGCCAACCGGTGTGCCAGGTGCACGATGCGGATCAAGGGGTGGGCGCCCTCGACCCGTGTCGCGGCCTCATGGTGGTACAGAATCCCGTCGGCCATGAACGAGTCCATGTTCCAGCGTCCGATCAGCCAGGCGCCCGCTTCCGCATGCGAGATCTGCAGGCTGCGTTCCTCGACTGCGCACAGCTCTTCGCTGTCCAGTGCCAGGAAGTTGAAGCTGTACTCATTCGGCGCTGCGGCCAGCAGGGCCAGCCTGCCCACGTCGTGCAGCAGACCACCCAGGTAGGCTTCTTCGCTGTGGGCATAGCCCATCACCTTGGCGATCTCGCGCGCCATCACCGCGGCGGTCAGGGAATGCTTCCAGAAGCCTCTGAGGTCATTGCTTGCGCTGTGCGGGAAACCATTGAAGGTCTGGAACACCGATTCGCTGATGACCAAGGTCTTGATCATGTCCGAGCCCAGCAGATTGAGCGCCTGCAACAGTCCCACCTTGGCGCCGCCACGGTGGTAGGCGGCGCTGTTGGCCACGCTCAAGATCTTGGTGGTCATGCCCGCGTCGTTGGCGATGAGCTTGGCCAACTCTGCCATGCCGGTCTCCTCGGACTGACACAGCTCCAGCAGCTTGAGCAGGATCTGTGGCATGGCCGGCAGTCTTGCCACCAGCAGCCGGTTGCGGATATCTTGATCAGGAGCAGACATTTTTGAGTCGTTGGCGCCAAATTATTGGCGAATTAATCTTCCTGGCGCTCTGTTGATAAATTCAGATGGCGAAATCACATCGGCGGATATTACTTTTTATTTGCAGACAAGGTTTTCTCAAGGGCGTTTCGGCCCAGTCTTTTTCCAACCTGACGCTAATTTGACACATTTTCAGCAGATTTCTTGCGCGGATCCGACAAATTCTACGGGTATTCGTTTCGGTGTGCCGGAGGCTTGGCCCAAAACCGCCCCTTCGGGCGCCGCGTGCCAACGCAAATCAGCCTCCTCTGCCAGAGCCAACCCAGGGATTGGCTGCCACTGTCTGGACGCAATAGGGAGTGTCTCACGGGGGATTGCCGCAAGACCAGAACAATCCCGGTTCGGGCGCGACAGCAAAGCCTGGACCCATAGAGAGCATGGCTGATGTAATGTCAAAGTATTCAAACTCATAATAATGGGGCTATCTCAATCTCGTTTGTCGGGGTTTTACTTGAAGACGTTGCTGGCTTTTCCTTTTTACCAAGTCCGGATCCGGTTTCAGTCTATGCTTGGCCCCACGCCCATGTCTCATCCCTCCGATGCCTTTTCCATGACCTCGATCCTGCCGCGCGCACTTGTGATCGACACCAACGTGGTGCTGGACATGTTTGTGTATGGCGACGCCAGTGCCGTAGCGGTTGACGCCGCAGTGCGGTCGCCGCAGTGGCGCTGGGTGGGGAGCGCAGCCATGCGCGACGAACTCGAACACGTCCTTGCCTACGCCCACATCGCGGCGCGGCTGGTTTCGCGCGGACTCACCGCAATTCAGGTGCTGGCGCACTACGACTCAAAAATACAGCGAGTGGAAGCGGCCACGCGCTGCAACGCCATCTGCAAAGACCCGGATGACCAGATCTTCATCGATCTGGCGGTGCAGCATGGCGCGCTGCTGGTGAGCAAGGACAAAGCGATTCTGATTTTGAAGAAGAAAATGACCGCCCATGGCGCGGTGGCACTCACCGCGCGCGAATTCGAAGGCTGATGTACAGGCGGCCCCCAGCCTATGGCGGCGCGGCCTTCAGCAGCAAGGCGGCCTCGTACAGGCCATTGCGCCCTGTTCCGGTGATCTCCGCGGCCAGTTTCACCGCGGTCTTGACGGGCAATTCGGCCAGCAGCAGCTTCAACACGCGAAGCTCGTCCCCGGGGCCGGCACTGACGTTCTGCGGGTGCAGCACCAGCACAAACTCGCCGCGCTGGCGCTGGGGCTGCTCGCATAGCCAAGCGGTCATGGCTTGCGCGGGCAGTGTGGCGACTTCCTCAAACTGCTTGCTCAGTTCCCGAGCCACGGTCAGCGGCCGTGTGCCCAGCGCAGCCAGGGACTTCGCCAGCTGCTCTATCCGATGCGGCGCTTCCAGCATCATCACGGCGCGCGATTCGCGCTCCCAAGCGGCAACGGCGGCATCGCGTTCCATGGTCTTGGTCGGGGGAAAACCGGCAAACACAAAGCCACCTTCGCCCACGATGCCCGCCACGCTCAGGGCGGTCGTGATGCTGCTGGCGCCCGGCAGGGGCACGACCCGCAGCCCGGCGGCCACCGCGGCCGCCACCAGACGCGCTCCCGGGTCGCTCACGCCGGGCGTGCCGGCGTCGCTCACATAGGCCACGCGCTGCCCGGCGAGCAGGCGCTGCACGATTCCCTCGCCGGCCTGAGCCTCGTTGTGCTGGTGCACGGCGAGCAGCTGGGCAGCGGATTTCTCGATCCCGTAGGCGCGCAGCAGCGGCTGCGTGTGGCGCGTGTCTTCGCAGGCAATGCAGTCGGCCAGGTGCAAGACGTGCAGCGCACGCAGCGTGATGTCGGCCAGATTGCCAATCGGCGTGGCCACCACGTAAAGGGTGGACGGCGGATAATGCTGTCCAGCCGCGGCCTCATGGGCCGCACTCAACGCACTTGCAAACGAAGCATTCAATGACGTTTCTCACAAAGAAATTTTCTGCTTCGGTGGCGCAAACGCCCAGCAGCAAGGGCCAAGGTGACGCAGCCGAAGACCAAGCCTTGCAGCACCTGCAACAGCAGGGATTAAAGCTGCTGCAGCGCAATTATCGGACACCCGGGCGCGGTGGCGGCGAGATTGACCTCATCATGGCTGAGCCCGATGGAACGCTGGTCTTTGTGGAGGTGCGCAAGCGCGCCAGTGCGTCGCACGGTGGCGCCGCAGCCAGCGTGGGCCCGCTCAAGCAGCGTCGCATTATTTTTGCCGCACACCATTACCTGATGCGCAACCCCGGAGCGCTGCCGCCCTGCCGCTTTGACGTCGTGGGCGTGGAGGCGGGCCAAGTCCAGTGGCTGCGCGCGGCCTTCATGGCGCAGTGAACGCTGCAGTTGTCTGCGAACACTGCAGCCAAGACGAGGCCGCCCACCTGAAAAGCCTCCTGCCGCTGCTGCAAGCTTTCATGCGCGTTCGCCAGCAACCGAAGCACAAGAGGCACGCCAGCGTGAAGCTGGGTCGTATCGCTTTACTACACTGGTCCGCATGAGCCCCCTTCAACAGCATCGTGCGAGTGACATCCTGACTTCCCATTACTGGAGTGGCGACGCCATCCGCAGTCGAAGCGTCAGCGATGTCGTGCTGACAGCCACGGTCGATGTGCCTGTTCCGCCGGCAAGGCTGGTGGCAGACTGGAATAGGGAGACCTCGTCACGCATGGGTCTGCAGCCCGGAGACGTAGAGGCCTTGTCGCTGGCACGAGCGCGTGCGCGTTGGCCCGACTACCGACACTGTGTGCAGGCAGTGGCTGACTGGACGCGCGGGCTCGGTCTGCATGAAGTGCTGGCCTCCAGTGACGTCGCCCTGATGGCCTGCCTCGGCGCGAAATACCATCATGACGGCGATCTCTATGGCGGTATGGCGTTTTGCAATCTCTTCCTGAGTGAGGACGTCGGTCTGGACTTGCACTTCCCGTCTACGGGTCATCGAATCCCAATCAACAGAGGTACGGTTGTGATCTTCGATACGGCCCAGCCTCACGCCGTCATTGAGCGCGGCAGCGGCGGATTCAGTGTGGCGGACTTCCTCTCTCCCGACCAGGACTGCACCCAAGTATTCCTGACCTGGGAGATGTCCATAGAGAATCCCCATGTAGAACACGCCCTTCAAATCGCCTTCGACACCGACTCGTTGACCGCCGCGCTGCTAAACACGGAACAAGTTTGGCGCAACGGCGCGCGGGCCAGTGTGTGCCCGGAATCTGGGCGATGGGGCCAGCACGCCTAGTCACGTTAGTCGGCGCATCTGACGCCCCCAAAGTTCGCTGCCCACCATGTCTTGCGACTTCCATGCACCCCATTTGGCAGCGCTCCTTCCAATGAAGTCCTGTTTGATGAAAAATGATGCACATCATTGATGTCCATTAAAACCATGCGAACCACTCTCACCATCGACGACGATTGGTTTGCCAAGGCTGTCAACTATCTCCATTGCAGGAGCATCAGTTTTCACCAGCGACGGCAAATGCATGGGCGGTTGATGTGAGCCCGTTCCGCATCAATGGCTGCCTAGTTCACTTGCAAGGGCGCTGAAGTCTTCCGTCGGAAGTCTTCAACGTGTGGGTGTAAGTCTCCGGAGGAGTCTTCCCGCCTAGCCCGGGAAGGGTTGGTGGACTGATGATTCCGAAAATCTGCTTACATCCGCCGTTACATCCCAGTTGGGCAGAAAAAAACCGCTTAGGCCGATTTGCCCTAAGCGGTTGATTTCATTCAATAAATTTGGTGGCCTGGGGCGGAATCGAACCACCAACACAAGGATTTTCAATCCAACATTTTATATATTCGCTGGACTTGATTCGAGTAGTAGAATCAATATAAATCAACAGCTTACATAGCACATGCTTATTCATGCTGGATGAATGCACAGCCTAAGCGTTGATAGATACTCGCAAAAATGGCGAAAGTCAGTCTGTAAATAGTCTGTAAAAGCCGAAAGAGGTTCAAACATGGCACGACCGAGCAAGACCGCCGCGATTGACTACACCGCCGCCCACAACCTGACGCATGGCCTGCTGGAGCGTGCGACCTGCCCGCCTGATGTGCCGTTTGTGCTGGTGCGCGATGCCGACAAAAAGGGGCTGCGCCTGCGAGTGACCCAGGCAGGGGGCAAGCACTGGCAATTTGAGACCCGAATCAAAGGCAAGCTGTTTGCGAGAGCGCTCGGCGAATGGCCTACGATTTCCATTGATGACGCTAAGAAAGAAGCGCACCGCCTGCGCGGGCTGACTGAGCAAGGGACGGACCCACGAGAGATAGAGCGCCAGCAACAGGAGGTCAAAGACAAATCCGCCGCTGCCGCTGCCGCCGAAGCCATCGCCGAAGCCGCTGCCACCGCTGCAAAGGTTGAGGCCGTCAAGGTTGAAGCCGTGACCGTGGGCGAGGCGTGGGCCGTGTACCTGGCAGAGCGCAAACCGCATTGGGGCGAGATTCACTACGCTGACCACCTACAGCTCGCCCATGCGGGAGGTGCGGAGCGCGGGCGCAGCAAAGGGGTCAAGACCATCGCCGGACCGCTGGCGCACTTCATGCCGATGCGCCTGGCTGAGGTTGACGCTGCCGCCGTGCATGAGTGGGCGACCGCCGAGGCCAAAACGCGACCGACCCGCACGCGGCTGGCGCTTCGCATCCTGAAAGCCTTTTTGCGCTGGTGCGCTGTCGAGCCCGCCTACAAGACGTTGACGGACGCCACCGCCGCCAGCGGGAAGAAAACCCGCGAGGTCGCCGGGAAGTCGAAGCCGAAAAGCGACTACGTCCAAAAGGAACAGCTACCGGCGTGGTTCGACCATGTGCGCCAGATTCAAAACCCTGTCATCAGCGCCTACCTGCAGTGCCTGCTGCTGACCGGCGCCCGGCGCGAGGAGCTGGCCGAGCTGAAGTGGGATGACGTCAATTTTCAATGGCGCGGGCTGACCATCAAGGACAAGGTTGAGGGCCTTCGAGCCCTGCCGCTTACGCCCTATGTGGCGCACCTGCTGGCGAGCCTGCCCAAGCGCAACGAGTGGGTTTTCTCAAGTACCCACGCCCTCGACCTCAACGGCAAGAACGCCGAGCGCCGCGCCCGGTATCACGCCAAGCGTGGGCAAGACGCGCCCGATGGTGCTGTGGCGACGCGCAGCGCATCCGGGCGCCTGATGGAGCCCAGCATTGCCCACCGCAAGGCCTGCGCCGCTGCAGGGCTGGATGGCCTCACCCTGCACGGCCTGCGCCGCTCATTCGCCAGCCTGTGCGAGTGGCTGGACATTCCAGGCGGCATCAGCGCACAGATTCAAGGCCATGCGCCCCAGGGCGTGCGCGAACAGAACTACATCCGCCGACCGCTCGACCTGCTGCGCGTGCACCACGAAAAAATCGAGGCGTGGATTCTGGAGCAGGCCGGGGTGCAGTTCGACGCCAAGGCGGAGCCGGGCAAACTGGCGCTGGTGGCGGGTTGACCCGGCTATTTTGTGCCACTACAATAAATTAAGTGATGCGACACACATTCGACCCGAACAAGGACGCCACCAACATCGTGAAGCATGGGATTTCGCTGGCTGACGCGCCGCTGGTGTTCAACGCGCCGGACAAGCTCACGATTGAATCCACTGCAGTCAGCGAGCCCCGTTTGATGGACATCGCAATGGTCGCGGTGGCGGGCGTCGTGCTGGTGCTGGTGTACGTGCTGCGCGAGCCGGACGAGGTGCGGGCCATTTCACTGCGCCGCGCATCGAAACATGAAAGGAAGCTGTATGCAAGCTGGCAAGAAGAACACTGATAGCAAGGCCGCCGGGACAAACTGGGAGCGCGTCAAGCGTGATGCCTTGCAGGATGCACCTGTGCCATTCAACGCGGCAACCGATGCGGAGAGTGAGCCCTACAACCCGAACGACGCTGCTGCCGCCGCCGCGTATTGGAAGGCCGCGACGGTCAAGCGTGGCCGTGGGCGCCCAGCCCTGGACGTGAAGCGCCCAACGCTGAATATGCGGGTGGATGCTGATGTGCTGGATGCGTTCAAGGCCACCGGCCCCGGCTGGCAGACCCGAATCAATGAGGTGTTGAAAAGCTGGGTGCAGACCCACGCATAACAGTTTTGCCCCAGCTAGTCCGACCTCGAAGCCCGGACGAACCTCCAGACTCCCGCTGTCCTGCTGGGGCTCCTTAAACGGGCTGCACTGGGAGGTGCTTATGAATAGTATTTCTGACCCGTTGACAAGCCGACTACTGGCGCTGGCTGCAAGTCGCCTAAATCAACTGCCCGGTGCGTTTGAACAGTTCAGGCTTGAGTCCGAATCAGGGTGGACCGGTTTGGCACTCGAAGTCGCCATGTTGCACGGCATTAAGCCGCTTGCCCGTGCGCACGACCACGATGCGGACTTCATCCAAATGATTGATGCTTTTGCAAAAGGGTTCACGCCCATTGAGGTGAGCGCCGCGCCAGGGCCGGACGCCGAGCCAACAGCGACTGTTGGCGAGCTTGATTTATCGCGGCTAGCCACCCCTGCCGAATTGCTCGAAGCGTTTGGTCAATGGGGCATGAAGCCTGTATGGTTCAAAGACCTGAACAGCCGCCAATGGCTACTCGACGCACGCCGAAGGAAGGGACAAGGTCAAAGGGGGCAGGTAGTTGAACCGCTGTTTTGCCCATTCGCCGTAATGAATGGTCTTATCGGCAAGGTTCACAAAATAGGTCGAATGAAACCGGACACGGCATGGCGAATGCTGGAGCACAAATTCCCGAAGGTCTACGCCGCATTTGAAAATTGTGACCCACGCGACCGGACCGGGGATTAAATGCCAGCGGCCAGGGGTATTGAACCCCTGTCGCTTGGTATCGGACAGGGTTACCCCAATGGCAGGGCAACCGTTGGCGACAGGGGATTGGTGCACGAAATAACCCTGACTTCGCAATCCGACCATGTTCAACAGACGCGAAAGCGAAAACATGGAAACCGCGACAAATAGCAGCATCGCAACGATGCTCGAAGCACTCTCACCGCGAAAAGTCACTCCAATGGCAACCAAGCGCCGTAGCGACCCTGCAGAGTGCATAACAGAACTTGTCGGTTCGTTTATCCCGCTCGAACTGGAAACCCGCCCCACGGTTTCAACCGCCGCCGCCGCCCACTATCTTCACCTGGCACAGCAGACCATGCGGATTTACGCCTGCAAGGAAAACGGGCCACTGCGTCCGCGCCGCATCAATGGCCGCTTGCACTGGGTGACTGCTGACATTCGCAAGTTGCTGGGGGTGCAGCAATGAAGCCCGGAAAATTCACGGGCACGACGAACATGCGTCACCTGCGTGTGATTCAGGCGCTGCTGACCCGCCCGCTGCCACGTGGGCAACTCGATGCGGTGGCCGGTGCAAGCAATGGCCCTGAGCTTGTCGCAGAGCTTCGCCGCCGTGGGCTTGATGTGCCCTGCACCCGCACCAAGAAACAAGACCGCGACCTGTTCGACTGCTGGCCGGGGGTGTATCACTTCACTGTGCAGGACCGACGCCGTGTTCGTGCGTGGCTGTCTTCGCGCAAACAGGGTCCAAAGTCGTGACCGGGGCCGGTTTCCTGCGAGTGAAAAAGCTCAAGGGTTCCGGCATCATCGCAGTGGCTGCGCGTCATAACCGGCGCGTCATTCAGGCTGAAATGGGCGCAGCGGGTTCAATCGACCCGACGCGCTCGCACCTGAACGTAACCCTTACTGGGCCGACCACTGCCGACGATGTGGGCCAGCTTGCCAAAGCCCTGATGGCCGCTGCTGGAGTGGGCAAGCTCCGTAAAGATGCTGTGATGGCGCTGGAAATCGTTTTCAGTCTGCCACCTGGGCACGACCTTGACGACCGCGCCTATTTCACCAACTGCGCCACCTGGGCCGGGGGCTACTTTGGATGCCCAATCCTGAGCGCAGACGTTCACCGCGACGAGGCCGCGCCACACTGTCATGTGCTGCTGCTGCCTCTGGTGGGAACCCGAATGGATGGCTCGAACCTGCTGGGCGGAAAGCAAAAGCTCATGCTGCTGCAAAGAGATTTTCACAAATCGGTGGCGGCTCGATACGGGCTGCACAAGGCACCAGCGCGACTGTTAGGACCTGCGAAGCAGGACGCTACAGTAGCCGTCCTTCGCAGACTGCGAGAGACGGGCGATAGCGCGTTAAAAAGTGCAGCATGGGCGAACATTAGGGCCAGCGTAGAAAACGACCCTAGGAGTCTGGGCCGCAGAACTTTTTCAACGGTTTCGGCCTGACCGTTTTCATCGCAAAATTGGCTGGGATGTGGTGGCGACGTCCATCACAACCTGCGCCGGTGGTGGCTCGGTGGAGACTGAACTCCGTTGACGGACTTTGGTTTCGAATTTTCCTGGTGTTTTTGTCTCAGCAGGCCTGCATTGCCCCCATTCTGCGCAGATTCAGTGCCATGCAGACGAGCTTGAACTCGGCTTGCGCCTTGTGTAGTCCCCGCATACTGAACTGACGGAATCCCAGGACGCTTTTTATCCAGCCGTTCGGTGGCTCGGCAATCCACTTGCGTTTGCGGTAGTCGGTTTTCCCTTGCTCGGTTTCGAATTTGGCCGCCATCGCCACCGTGTACGGGTAACGCTGCGCATCCCTGGGCTTGGCCAAAACTTTCCCCTCGCGCCCCAAGGCAATGACCAGTTCAGTATTTGGTTGGGTGATTGCCAACTCGGCCATCACGGCCTCGCTGCGGTAGCCTGCATCAGCCAAGGCTTGCGCGGCTGCCGCGCCCGTGTTCGCCTTGACTGCGCCCAGCACCATGGGCAGTTGCTGTACGTCCGAGCTCGTGTTGACGACTTCAGCAGCAACGATGATGTGCGCGGTCTCATCCACCGCGGTCTGCGCGTTATAGCTGTAGTCAAACCCGCCACCGGCACGCTTCATGATGCGCGACTCTGGGTCGGTAAAACTGTCTTGCGCCTTGGATGCAGGAACGCCGAAGTCGCGCTGATAGGGCTTGCCCCCTTTGGGCTTGCCGTCCTTGTCCTTGGGCTTGCGCTCATCGTCAGCGGTGCGCCCGCGCTGTGTATCGCTTTGGCGTTGACGCTCTTCCAAACGGGCCTTGGCCGCTTCAATGGCAGCCAGGCGCGCTTGCCTGCGCTCGATCTCGGCGGGGATGTCCAGGGCGGGTTCGTTCTTCTCGGCCTCGTCGGTGCTGGCCGCCTTATTTACCAACGCGGTGATTTGTGCTTTGAGCTCGATTTCAGCCGATTGCATGCGCCCATAACTCATGGCCTTGTTGCGACTGGCGTTCGCCCTTATCTTGGTGCCGTCCACAGCGATGGTGCCCAGCTTGACCAGCCCCATCTCGCGTGCCAGGCGAACGACTTGGACAAACAGTTCTGTGAACTCGTTCAGGTGCAAAGCACGAAATTCCCGGATCGTGCGATGGGCCGGAAAGTTGTCCGCGCACAGCACCCGAAACGCCACGTCCTCGTGAAGCTTCTTGGCAATCTTGCGCGAACTGAAGACCCCTGTGGCGTAACCGTAAATCAAAACCTTGACCATCATGGCCGGATGAAACGGCTGGTTGCGTGAGCCACCGCCAGCGTAACGCGCATGAAAGGCGCTCAGGTTCAGGCTGTCCACGGTGTCGCTGATGAAGTACGCCAGGTGGCCCTGCGGCAGCCATTCCTCCAGCGAACAAGGCATCAGGTATTGCTGGCCGGGTAAATAAGGAACGTAGCTTGTGCTCATCCTCAATTAACGCGCCACCTCAATTGACGTTGCTGGGGAGAACCCTAGTTTCTGCCGCCCACACTCCTAGGCCGTTCCTGCTGGCGCTGGGCATTACTCTGGACGCGCCGAAGAAGAGGCTTCGGACGATGGCTCAGACCTTCACCAGCAAGGGCAAGGGCAAGGGCAAAGCCAAGGAAGCAAACCCTATAGGGTTCGTGTCAATGGAAATGAGGCGAACCCTATGCCCTGTAGGGTTCATTCCAGAACCAGCACTGCCAGCAGCACCAAAACGACCGCTACCAGCGCCAGCGCTGCAACCTTTGGCCGACTCACTTAGCTTGCTTGACGCCGACTTTGCTGCGTACATTGCCATGACAGACGGTGCAGGCCGTGACCATTCCAAGTTTGTTTTTGCAGGATTGATGCAATGACCGCAGCCGCAGGACCGAAACGTGTTGGCCGGTGGAAGCCGGGCATGTCAGGCAACCCGAAAGGTAAGGCACCCGGTACAGGTGCGCTCCAACGACTTCGCGCCAGCATCGCCGCCGATGTGCCCGACATTCTGGCCGTGCTGGTGCTTGCAGCCAAGGCGGGGGACATACAAGCTGCCCGGTTGATTCTTGAGCGCGTGTTGCCACCCATGAAGGCCATAGAACAGGCTCAGACGCTCGCACTGCCTGCCGATGGCACCCTAACCGCCCAGGGCCGCGCCGTGCTGGCCTGCGTTGCTGCTGGTGAGCTTGCGCCGGGGCAAGGTGCGCAGCTGTTGGCCGCCATTTCTGCGCTGGCCCGCATAGCCGAGATTGACGACCTGACCGCCCGCATTGATGCACTCGAAAGGAACCCGAATGACAAATCTTGAAAAACGAATCTGCGCCCTGGAACAGGCTGGCAAGGATGGCGCTGCTTACGCTGGCGCTGCGTTCCTGACGCCTGCTGAGTGGGAAGCCCTAGACACTGCACAGCAGGTCGCACCGGATGGCGGCGTTGGCAACGAATTCGGCGTCGTGGTCATCGGACCAACCATGACCGAGGCCGAGTGGCTGGAGGCTGCGAAGGTGCAGCAGGTCGGATTGGTGCTGGACATGCTCCAGCGCATTTGATTCTTAACCTAGGAAAAACCATGAAATTTACACCGAAGAACCTGATTCTGAAAAGCAACAGTGGTCGCACAGCAGGCCACACAGCATCGACAGAGGAAAAGCCCAGGACTGCCAAGCCCAAAGCCGCCAAGTTCACGCTGAGTGCCAATCCTGGCATCGTTGCGAACCGCCGCAAGTAGCCCAGACGAACCACACGACGAACCCAGCCTGACCCGCTGGGTTTTTTCTTGGCCGGTCACATTCCCGTGACGAAACGGAAAACGGCGCCAGCGCCCACCATTGACTCCAAAAGCTCAATTCGACTCCTGTTTGAAGCGGGTGAGTTGCGGCAGGCCGCATTGGTGCTGGACACTTATCAGCAAAACCCTTGACGTACTCCCAAGTCGAATACGATTCGTCGTCAAAAACAACTTTGGAGAAATAATGAAAAATCTCACCGTCTGTGCGGCCTTCATACTGATTGGGTTGAGCGCCTGTTCAAGGAGCGAGATGCCGTTGCCGCAAGGACGGGTGAGTATCGCCAACGTGCCGGTGGACCTTGCGACGCCGGACAAAGCGCTGAAATCCTATTGGGCGGTAAGGGATTCAATCAGGGCCAAGCGCTCTGAAATGTTTGCGGCCGCAAAGGAAATTTATCGCGCATCCGAAGTCCAAATGGGCGCGGTGTCCGATGCCGCACTTGCAAAGACGTTCGCTACCGACCTTGCGGAGCCGGAGACATTTTCTCGCGACCTAATGGACGTAAAGGTTGAGAGCGAATCGAGAGCGGTAATTGTTGCTGTAATTAAGAACACAACACCTATCCCGGCAGGCGCTGAAATGTCGAAACTTGACGAAAAACTGAGGACGGAAGGCGAGCGGTTTCGATATGTACTAGAAAAGAGTCAAGCGGATTGGCGGGTTTCTGAAATCTGGGAGTGGAGTACCTACCCCTCGAGCGGTTGGAAAAAGATGCAGCCTGGCGACGGAAAACCACGTGTGTCCTCTTTTGCCTACGACGGTATTTAGCCGCAGTCGGGTGACCAAATCGCACCTCAACAGGGGCGACCGTGGCATAGTTGGCTTTTTAGGAGCAACTATGCGACTGATTCTTGCCATCGTTTGCACCGTCAGTTTGTGGCTGGCGTCAAGCGAGGCATTTGCCGTGGCATCCTGCGTCCCCGTCGGCTTATTGGACCGAAAAGCTACCGTTGCTGCAAGGGAGCCCGATAGGTACTGGACGCAGTCGGAGATTAACTCCGCGAGAGAAGATGCTGACAGAGACATTTCCGAGGCGGAAAAGGCCTGTCTCGCGGAAGATGCTGCAAACGCGCTAGTAACCCGGATGGCTGAAAAGGGAAAGGCCGCAGCCGCAGCAGAGAAATTGCGCGTAAGCAAACTCCCAGGCGTTCGAATAGGAATGTCAACAAAAACCGTGATAGAAAAAACAAGTTGGGGAAAGCCCCAGGAAATCAACACGACGACGACAAAGAATGGGACGCATGAGCAGTGGGTGTATGGCTACCGAAGCTACCTGTACTTTGAAAATGGAAAGCTGACCGCTATTCAGAACTGACCCAACCCGCCGCGTGCGGGTTTTTCTTTGGCTTGTGCTGCTGGCGGCACGGCACAAGCTGAAGTACCGCAGTCTGTAAACAGTCTGTAAGAGCCGAGGGAAACCCCAGACAGAAAAAAACCGCTTAGGCCGCTTTGCCCTAAGCGGTTGATTTCATTCAATAACTTTGGTGGCCTGGGGCGGAATCGAACCACCGACACAAGGATTTTCAATCCTCTGCTCTACCGACTGAGCTACCGGGCCTTTGCATGAACCCGCAAGTATATCAGCCCGCAGCCCGCTTTCCTCGAGTCAGGTCCACGCCGAGCTGTTTTAACTTGCGATAAAGATGGGTGCGCTCCAGGCCCGTCTTTTCTGCGACCCGGGTCATCGAGCCACCCTCCTTGGCCAGGTGGAACTCGAAATAGGTTTTTTCGAATTCGTCGCGGGCTTCGCGCAGCGGCTTGTCGAGTTCAAAATTCTGCCGTGGCTGCAGGCCGGACTCTTCGGAAAAGGACTCCGTCGTGACCACGGTTGCCGCACCCTCGACCACGAAATCGATATAGCCCTGAAGGGCCGGCGTTGCCGACTTGCGCACCTGGCTTCGCGCCAAACCCTGCTCCACCGCCTTGAGCAGCTTTTGCAGCGTGATGGGTTTTTCCAGGAATGCCAGAGCGCCGATCTTGGTCGCTTCCACCGCAGTGTCGATCGTGGCGTGTCCGCTCATCATGATCACCGGCATCGTCAGAAAGCCCGTGGCAGACCATTCCTTGAGCAGCGTGACGCCGTCGGTATCGGGCATCCAGATGTCGAGCAGCACCAGGTCGGGCCGGTAGCGCGCGCGCGCAGCCCTGGCCTGCGCCGCGTTCTCCGCCAACTCAACGTTGTGGCCTTCGTCGTTGAGGATTTCCATGAGTAGGTCGCGGATGCCGAGTTCATCGTCGACCACCAGTATGTTTGCCATGATTAACGCGTCAGTCCTTGAGTTTTTCAGTGTGCAAAGACGTCAAGCTCGTGCTGCGCCCTGGACGGGGAATGATAGCGACACTTGGGCGCCCTGCACAACGCCGTCCAAAACCCGATTCGACAGGTCGATGCGCGCGCTGTGTTCGTCGGCAATCTTCTTCACCACCGCCAGGCCCAGGCCCGTGCCTTTGGGCTTGGTCGTGACATAGGGTTCGAAGGCGCGCTTGAGGATATGTTCGGCGAAACCGGGGCCGCTGTCGAGCACCGCAAGACGCACACGGCGCGACGATTCGCTCCAGTGCGTCCGAACGACAATGCCCGCCTCCCACAGCGCGCCCTGGGGCTGCTGCGGCGTGCTGGCCTCCATCGCGTCCTGAGCGTTTTGCAGCAGGTTGTGCACGACCTGGCGCAGCTGTTGACTGTCGGCCATGATCATGGGGCAGCGCGGGTCCAGCTCCGCCTGCACCGGAACGCGCGCATTCTCGTGCCCATACAGTTGCAGCACTTCACGCACCAGCGCGTTCAGGTCCAGTTGCTTGAGCTCGGCGCGGGGGAGCCGGCCAAAATCGCGGAACTCGTTCACCAGCCGCTTCATGGCCTCCACCTGATCCACGATGGTCTTGACCGATTTGCTCAGGAGCGCCTGATCGGGCGCGTCCACCTTGCCGCTCAACTTCATCTCCAGACGCTCTGCGGAAAGCTGGATCGGCGTGAGCGGATTCTTGATCTCGTGGGCCAGTCGACGTGCCACTTCACCCCAGGCCTGGGCGCGCTGATTCGAGACGATCTCCGAGACGTCGTCAAACACCAGCAGGCGCTTGTCTGCGGGCATTTCCGCGCCTCGCACCACCAGCGAGATCACGTCATCCTTGGCTCCGGCACCGCTCGCATGCAGTTCAAACGACTGTTGCCAGTGGTCCAGCCCATGCTGCAAGCGCTCGCTCTGAAAGGCCTCAAATTGCGCCTGCACATTTTGCGAAAACTCCTGCAGGCCGTCGACCTGGGCCAACTCACGGCCATGAAAGGCGGCGAGGGGCGCGCGCAGAATGCGCGTGGCCCCAGGGTTGGACGATTGAATCACGCCATTGGCGTCCAGCACGATCACGCCTGCGGTCATGTTGTCCAGAATGGTCTGCAGGTGCGCGTGCGCTGCGTTGACCTGAACCATGCTTTGGTCAACCGCGGCGCGCGCATCTGCCAGCTGCTGCGTCATGTCGGCAAAGGAGCGGGTCAGTCCGCCGAGTTCATCCTTGCCCTGCAATGCCAGCTTGGGGCTCAAGTCGCCGCGGGCGACCTCGCGCACGCCTTCAGCCAGCACCAGCAGCGGCCTGGCCAACTGGTTGCCCAGAACGACGGCCAGCAGCACCGCGCCAAAGACCGCCATGAACAGACTCAGCGTCAGCGTGCTGATGTACATGCGCCGCAAGCCGGCGCGCGCCAGCGCCCGCTCCTGGTATTCGCGATTGGCCTCGGTCACGGCGTTGGCATTGAGCACCAGGGTGGGCGGCAGTCCGCGCGTGATCTGCAGGAAGCGTGGCTCGCCCGACAGGCCGAAGCTTCCATTCGAGACCAGCGCCAGCACCTTGATGCGGGCCGTCGTGGCGGCCGGGCTGCCACTGTCGTCAAGCCCGTCAAGCTGCGTCACCACGCGCTGGCTGCGCACCTGGCGAAGCTGCTGCGCGGTCGGACGGTCGGGGTTGAGCTGAAAGCGCGATTCGCCCGCGCTGGCAATGAGCTGACCGTTCGCACCCCACAACATCACGTCGACGGCGCCGAATTCCTCGCGCAGGCGCTCCAGCGTGAGTCCGGCCGAGGTATCGGAGACGGTGGCCAGTTGCGCCGCGGCGACCCGCGCCTTGCCACTCAGATCCTGGGTCAATGTGTCGATCGTGATGCGCCCCAGGCTCAGACCCGCCTCGAGCGCACCTTCGACCTCGACGTTGAACCAACTCTCGATGGAACGCGACACAAACTGGTACGACACGACGTAGATCAGCAGTCCCGGGGCAAAGCCCACCAGCGCAAAGATGGCGGCCAGTTTCACCAGCAGGCGGCTGCCAAACAGGCCGCGGCGCAGGCGCCGCCACAAGCGCACGGCAATCCAGAGAATGACCACGGTCAACAGCGCCGCTACCGCGACATTCACAGCAAACAGCCAGCCGTAATTGCGTTCGTACAACTCGCGGTTGTTCGTGGCCTGGGTCAGCAGCAGCAGCAAGACCAGTCCGATGACCACCATCAGGGCCGCGCCCATGGTCAAGGCCCAGCGCATGAAACGCGAGCGTTGCCTTGTCAGTGCCTGCGACTCGCTTTGGCCGGACAGAAACGGAATCACTTGATGGCCTCAAGCGCAAGACGCTGATTTCTGCTGGCAGAGACCGTCCACTCGTTCTGGCCCAGGATGCCGATCTGGAACGGGCGCGGCAATTCAGACAAATCGAGCTTGAAGCTGAAGTCCACGTTGTGTTTGGCTTCGGGGTCCACGTCGGACGATTCGGCAATCTTCCAGCGCGACAGGCGCGACAGCGACGCGATGGCTTCGCGCAAGGTCTCGAAATTCTGACTCAGCGCCACGCCGGCTGTGCCGCTGACGCTGGCGCCTTGCATCACGCTCACACGCCAGCGCCGGGTCAAAGGATGGTAGCTCAGCCGGATGCGGCGCGTGGCGCTCGCCAGCTTCTTGTCGTACCAGTACCAGCGGTCGCGCAACAGCTGGGCCTCGGCCACAAAATACACCGGTATGCCTTTGAGCAACGCGTCTTCCACACCCGTGGACAATTCGAACTGGACTTGCGCCGACAGGAACACGCCCTCGTCCGAGCGCTCCAGCCGCAGTTGCGTGATTTCGGCGGGCAGCACCTGCGCCTGCAGCGGCGCCGACTGAAAAAGAAGCAGGCACAGGGCGGCCAACAGCAGCACCAGACTAGGGCGCGCGTTTTTCCAGCAGAGCGTAAAAGAATCCATCGTGATCACCCTGTGCATTGTCCGGGACAGAGCTCGTGTTTTCCCCGTTTTGGGGCGGTAAATGCCCGGGCGAAGGTCGCAATTGAGCATCGCTGTGGCGTCCAAGAAACGTTTGTATCTGATCCTGACCTTCGGCATGGAAAACCGAACAGGTGCAGTACAGCAGTCGCCCACCCGGTTTGAGCAGCGGCCACAGCGCCTCCAGCAATCGGGCCTGCATTGCCGCCAACTGGGCGATATCGCTGTCGCGCCGCAACCAGCGCACGTCCGGATGGCGGCGCACGATGCCCGACGCGGTGCAGGGTGCGTCCAGCAAGATGGCGTCAAAGGGCTCGCCCTGGCATTGCTGCGGCCACCACGTGTGTGGCTGGGCGGCATCCGCCGCAATCACCTGGGCCGTGAGGCCCAGGCGCTGCAGCGTCTGGTGGATGCGCTCGCAACGTGCCGGGTCCACGTCCAGCGCCGTGACCCTTGCCGCAGACATTTCCAGCAGGTGCGCGGTCTTGCCGCCGGGCGCCGCGCAAGCGTCCAGCACATGCAGCGGCGCGCTCAGGTCCAGGCCCTGCAGCAGCAGCGGTGCGGCCATCTGCGCGGCGCTGTCCTGCACCGACACCAGCCCCTGATCGAAGCCGGGCAGGGCGCCCACGGCGCAGGCCTGGGTCAACACCAGTCCTGCAGGTCCCACTGGCGTGGCCGTTTTTTGCGCGCTGGCCAACGACTGGCGGTACGGCTCCACGCCGGTCCTGCGCAGATTCACGCGCAAGCTCATGGGCGCCTGCTCGTTGTTCGCATGCAAGATGCTTTGCCAGTTCGTCGGATAGTCTCGCTGCAGCCGCGCGATCCACCAGCGCGGGTGGTTCCACAGCGCCACCGGGTCGGCGTCGCTGCGCTGTACCAGCGCCGCACGTTCGCGCAGGAAGCGGCGCAAGCAGGCATTGATGAAGCTGGCCTGGGCCCGCGCGGGACCGCGCTTGGCGGCCTCCACGGCCTGGTCCACGAGCGTGAAAGATTCGTATGGCGCAGACTCTTCGCGCCAAATCAGCGCCAGCGCCAGGCACAGCAGGGCGTCCGCGGCAGGCGGCGGAGGTCGCGGTGCCAGCAGCGCGCGCAGCGCCTGCGCCCGGCCCCATTGGCGCAGCCCGTGATACGCCAGCGCCTGCGCAGCAGGGCGCAGCCCAGGCGCCACGGCGTCCAGTGCCGGGGTGGCGGATTGCCCCGCACCGATCGCCGTCAGAACGCCTGAGGCCGCCTGCAGCTGTTGCCAAAGGGGGGCGGAAAGGGGGGTGGCAGTTGTCACGTCAAAGTCTCCGTTGCAGGGGGGTCATTTGGAGGCGATAAAAAAAGCCCCACGTCTGAATCAACAGTCGTGGGGCCTTGGTTCTACTGAGCGTTTGCGGGACAGACCAAGGTCTACGCAAAGCGAGACTTGCTCTGTCCTCAACTGATCGGAAGGGCCAAATTCGTCTGGCCCCATCAACCGCTTACTCGCCCGCTGGGCCTTCGCTCGGCGCTTCGGTCGTGGCTTCTTCCACACCCGCGAGCTCCAGCGCTTCGGCTTCGGCGATGGCACGGCGTTCGACGTCGTCCATCTCTTCCTTGACCTTGCGCGCGCGGTGGTAAGCCATGCCGGTTCCCGCAGGAATCAGACGGCCCACGATCACGTTTTCCTTCAAGCCGCGCAGCTCATCGCGCTTGCCCATGATGGCCGCTTCGGTCAGCACGCGTGTGGTTTCCTGGAAGGAAGCCGCGGAGATGAACGAGTCGGTGGACAGCGAGGCCTTGGTGATACCCAGCAACAGGTTGCTGAAGACCACGGGGATCTTGCCTTCGGCGCGCAGTGCGTCGTTCTTGTCCAGCATCTCGGAGCGTTCCACTTGCTCGCCGGCGATGTAGCCGGAGTCGCCCACGTTGTCGACGACGACGCGGCGCAGCATCTGGCGCACGATCACTTCAATGTGCTTGTCGTTGATCTTCACGCCCTGCAAGCGGTACACGTCCTGCACCTCGTCCACGATGTAGCGCGCCAGTTCTTCGGAGCCGAGCAGGCGCAGGATGTCCTGCGGGTCCGCCGGTCCGTCGACCACGCTTTCGCCCTTGTTCACGACCTGGCCTTCGTGCACCAGGATGTTCTTCTCCTTGGGCACGAGCTCTTCCCAGACCTGACCTTCGGGGTCGGTGATCTGCAAGCGCACCTTGCCCTTGGTTTCCTTGCCGAAAGACACGGTACCGGTGAGCTCGGCCAACACGCCCTTGTCCTTGGGTGTGCGGGCTTCGAACAGCTCGGCCACACGCGGCAGACCGCCGGTGATGTCGCGCGTCTTCTGACCTTCGATCGGGATACGCGCCAGCACTTCGCCCGGACCCACGTCCTGGCCGTCGCGCACCTGCACCAGGGATCCCACCGGGAAGCCCACGGTGAAGGAGTGGTCGGTGCCGGGGATCTTGACTTCGTTGCCGGTCGCATCAATCAGCTTGACCTGCGGACGCACGACCTTGGCCGCGCCGCGGCGCTTGGGGTCGATCACCACCATCGTGGACAGGCCCGTGACCTCGTCCACCTGGCGTGCCACGGTCAGGCCTTCTTCCACATTCTCGAACTTCACCAGACCGGCGAACTCCGTGATGATGGGGCGCGTGAGCGGATCCCAGTTCGCCAGAATGGCGCCGGCCTTGACCACCTGGTCGGCCTTGATCGTGAGCGTCGCGCCATACGGCACCTTGTGACGCTCGCGCTCGCGGCCATGCTCGGTGATGACGATCTCGCCGGAGCGCGAAATCACCACCAGATCCTTCTTGGCATTGGTGACGTAGCGCATGGTGGCATTGAAGCCGATGGAGCCACCCGACTTGGCTTCCACGCTGGAAGCGATGGCCGCACGCGACGCGGCGCCACCGATGTGGAAGGTACGCATGGTCAGCTGAGTGCCGGGTTCACCGATGGACTGGGCGGCGATCACGCCGACCGCTTCACCGGTGTGCACCAGGCCGCCGCGACCCAGATCGCGGCCGTAGCACTTGGCGCAGATGCCGAAGCGCGTTTCGCAGGTCAGCGCCGTGCGCACCTTGACCTCGTCCACGCCTGCGGCTTCCAGCACTTCGATCACGTCCTCGTCCAGCATGTCGCCGGACTTGACCAGCACCGAGCGGTTCTCGGGGTGCAATACGTCGTCGGCGGCGGTGCGGCCCAGGATGCGGTCGCGCAGCGACTCGATCACTTCGCCGCCTTCGACGATGGCGCGCATCTGCGAGCCGTCGACCGTGCCGCAATCCACCTCGATCACCACCAGATCCTGCGTCACGTCCACCAGGCGGCGTGTGAGGTAACCCGAGTTCGCGGTCTTCAACGCCGTATCCGCCAGGCCCTTGCGTGCGCCGTGGGTGGAGATGAAGTACTGCAACACGTTCAGGCCTTCGCGGAAGTTGGCCGTGATCGGGGTTTCGATGATGGAGCCGTCAGGCTTGGCCATCAAACCGCGCATGCCGGCCAGCTGGCGAATCTGCGCCGCAGAGCCGCGGGCGCCGGAGTCGGCCATCATGTAGATGGAGTTGAAAGACTCCTGATCCACTTCCTTGCCGTGGCGGTCGATGGTCTTTTCCTTGGCCAACTGGGCCATCATGACCTTGGAGACTTCGTCGCCGGCCTTGCCCCAGATGTCCACCACCTTGTTGTAGCGCTCGCCTGCGGTGACCAGACCGGACACGTACTGCTGTTCGATCTCCTTCACTTCCTTTTCCGAGCGCGCGATGATGCCGTGCTTTTCCTTGGGAACGAGCATGTCGTCGATGCAGATCGAGATGCCGGCCTTGGTCGCCAGACGGAAGCCGTTTTGCAGCAGCTTGTCGGCAAACACCACGGTCTCTTTCAGTCCGCACTTGCGGAACGAGACGTTGATGAGTCGGGAGATTTCCTTCTTCTTCAGCGCCTTGTTCATGTTGGAGAACGGCAGGCCCTTGGGCAGGATTTCCGACAGCAGGGCACGACCGGCCGTGGTTTCCCACATCTTGGTCGACGGCACGAACTCGCCCGTGTCCTTGTCCTTGGTGTACTCGGTCAGGCGCACATTGATCTTGGCCGTGAGCTCGACTTCGCCCGCGTCAAAAGCGCGCTGCACTTCGCCGGTGTCGGCAAAGATCAGACCTTCGCCCTTGCCGTTGATGCGCTCGCGAGTCGTGTAGTACAGACCCAGCACCACGTCCTGCGACGGCACGATCGACGGTTCGCCGTTGGCCGGGAACAGCACATTGTTGGAGGCCAGCATCAGTGTGCGCGCTTCGACCTGCGCTTCCACCGACAGCGGCACGTGCACGGCCATCTGGTCACCGTCGAAGTCGGCGTTGAAGGCCGCGCAAACGAGGGGGTGCAACTGGATCGCCTTGCCTTCGATCAGGATCGGCTCGAAGGCCTGGATGCCCAGACGGTGCAGCGTGGGCGCACGGTTGAGCATGATGGGATGCTCTTTGATGACCTCTTCCAGGATGTCCCAGACCACCGGCGTGCCGGTTTCCACTTCCTTCTTCGCCGCCTTGATGGTGGTGGCGATGCCACGCACTTCGAGTTGGGCAAAGATGAAGGGCTTGAACAGTTCCAGCGCCATCAGCTTGGGCAAGCCGCACTGATGCAGTTTCAGCGTCGGGCCCACCACGATCACCGAGCGGCCCGAATAGTCGACGCGCTTGCCCAGCAAATTCTGGCGGAAACGACCGCTCTTGCCCTTGATCATGTCGGCCAGCGACTTGAGCGCGCGCTTGTTGGCACCGGTCATGGCCTTGCCGCGACGACCGTTGTCCAGCAACGAGTCCACGGCTTCCTGCAGCATGCGCTTCTCATTGCGCGCGATGATCTCGGGCGCCTTCAATTCCAGCAAGCGGCGCAGGCGGCTGTTGCGGTTGATGACGCGGCGATACAGGTCGTTCAAGTCGGAGGTGGCGAAACGGCCACCGTCCAGCGGCACCAGCGGACGCAGGTCCGGCGGCAACACGGGCAGCACTTCCAGCACCATCCACTCGGGCTTGATGCCGGATTTCTTGAACGCTTCGAGCAGCTTCAGACGCTTGGCGTTCTTCTTGATCTTGACTTCGGAGCCGGTCAGATCGCCGCGCAGGCGCTCGATCGACAGGTCGATGTCAATGCTGTTGAGGAGATCGCGAATGCCTTCGGCGCCCATCTTGGCGGTGAACTCGTCACCGTATTCCTTGACCTTGGCGTCATAGTCGTCCTCGGTCATGATGCCGTACTTCTTCAGCGGCGTCATGCCCGGGTCGGTCACGACATAAGCTTCAAAATACAGCACGCGTTCGATGTCACGCAGCGTCATGTCCAGCACCAAGCCCAGACGCGACGGCAGCGATTTCAGGAACCAGATGTGGGCGCAGGGCGCGGCCAGGTCGATGTGACCCATGCGCTCGCGACGCACCTTGGTCTGCGTCACTTCCACGCCGCACTTCTCGCAGATCACGCCGCGGTGCTTGAGGCGTTTGTACTTTCCGCACAGGCACTCGTAGTCCTTGATGGGGCCAAAGATCTTGGCGCAGAACAGGCCGTCGCGCTCGGGCTTGAAGGTGCGGTAGTTGATGGTTTCCGGCTTTTTGACTTCGCCGAAAGACCACGAACGGATCTTTTCGGGCGAGGCCATGCCGATCTTGATGGCATCGAAATGCTGATCGGGCGTGAACTGCTTGAACAGGTCGAGTAATGATTTCATGAGTTAAATCCTTTTCTTTCCTGCGTTGAATTAGCTGCGTTCCAGTTCGATGTCGATGCCCAGGGAACGGATTTCCTTGACCAGCACATTGAACGATTCCGGCATACCCGCTTCGATCGCGTGTTCGCCCTTGACGATGCTTTCGTACACCTTGGTGCGACCCTGCACGTCGTCGGACTTGACGGTGAGCATTTCCTGCAGCGTGTAGGAAGCACCGTAGGCTTCCAGCGCCCACACTTCCATTTCGCCGAAACGCTGACCACCGAACTGGGCCTTGCCGCCCAGCGGTTGCTGCGTCACCAGGCTGTAAGGACCGGTGGAGCGTGCATGCATCTTGTCGTCCACCAAGTGGTGCAGCTTGAGCACGTGCATGTAACCCACGGTGGTGGGACGCTCGAAAGCGTCGCCGGTGCGCCCGTCGTACAGCTGCGCCTGGGTGCGCGTGGCCGTCAGCCCCTTGGCCTTGGCAATGGCCTCGGGATACGCCGTTTGCAGCATGGCCATGATCTCGGCTTCGGAGGCGCCGTCAAACACCGGCGTGGCGAAGGTCACGCCGCTGGACAGATTGCCGGCCATCTCCAGCACCTGCTCGTCGCTCAGCGTGCTCAGGTCTTCCTTGCGGCCGCTGGTGTTGTAGAGCTGTTCCAGATACTGGCGCAGCTCGGCCACGCGGGCCTGGGCCTGCAGCATGTCGCCGATGCGCTGGCCGATGCCCTTGGCAGCCCAGCCCAGATGCACTTCCAGCACCTGGCCGACGTTCATGCGCGAAGGCACGCCCAGCGGGTTCAATGCGATGTCGCACGGCGTGCCGTCGGCCATGTAGGGCATGTCTTCGACCGGAACAATCTTGGACACCACGCCCTTGTTGCCGTGGCGCCCCGCCATCTTGTCGCCAGGTTGCAGGCGGCGCTTCACCGCCAGATAGACCTTGACCATCTTGAGCACGCCCGCGGGCAGCTCGTCGCCTTGCGTGAGCTTCTTGCGCTTGACTTCAAAAGCCAGGTCGAAGCTGTGGCGCGTCTGCTCGAGGGAATTCTTGATGCTCTCGAGCTGGGTCGCCACTTCGTCGTCGGCCGCACGGATGTCGAACCAGTGGAACTTCTCGACCGAGGCCAGATAGGCCTTGTCGATCTTCGTTCCCTTGGCCAGCTTGTTCGGGCCGCCATTGGCCACTTTGCCCACGAGCAGCTTCTCGATCCGGTCAAAGGCGTCGGCTTCAACGATGCGCAGCTGGTCGTTCAGGTCCAGACGGAACCGCTTGAGTTCGTCGTCGATGATCTGCTGCGCGCGCTTGTCGCGCACGATGCCTTCACGGGTGAACACCTGCACGTCGATGACCGTGCCTTGCGAGCCCTGGTCCACGCGCAGCGAAGTGTCCTTCACGTCGCTGGCCTTTTCGCCGAAGATGGCGCGCAGCAGCTTTTCTTCTGGCGTGAGCGTGGTCTCGCCCTTGGGCGTGACCTTGCCCACCAGCGTGTCGCCGGGTTGCACTTCGGCGCCGACGAAGATGATGCCGGACTCGTCCAGACGGTTCAGCTGCACTTCGCTCAGGTTCGGAATGTCGCGCGTGATTTCTTCGGCACCGAGTTTGGTGTCGCGCGCCATGGCCACGAGTTCTTCGATGTGGATCGAGGTGTAGCGGTCTTCTGCCACCACGCGCTCGCTGATCAGGATCGAGTCCTCGAAGTTGTAGCCGTTCCAGGGCATGAACGCCACCAGCATGTTCTGGCCCAGCGCCAGCTCACCCATGTCGGTGGAGGCGCCGTCGGCGACGACGTCGCCCTTGGCCAGCTTGTCGCCCTTCTTCACGATCGGACGCTGGTGGATGTTGGTGTTCTGGTTCGAGCGCTGGTATTTGATCAGGTTGTAGATGTCCACACCCACTTCACCGGCCTGCGCTTCAGCGTCGTTCACGCGCACCACGATGCGCGTGGCGTCGACGTAGTCCACGATGCCGCCGCGCGTGGCGGTGACCACGGTGCCGGAGTCGACCGCGGAGACGCGCTCGATGCCGGTGCCGACGAAGGCCTTTTCGGGACGCAGCACGGGCACGGCCTGACGCTGCATGTTGGCGCCCATCAAGGCGCGATTCGCATCGTCGTGCTCGAGGAACGGCACCAGCGACGCTGCCACGGAAACGATCTGCGCTGGCGACACGTCCATGTACTGCACGCGCTCTGCGCCGCACAGAATGGACTCGCCTTTTTCGCGGGCAGAAACCAGGTCACCGGTGAGCTTGTCGTCCTGGTCGAGTTCGGCGTTCGCCTGGGCGATCACGTACTTGCCTTCTTCGATGGCCGAAAGGTAATCGATTTCACGCGTCACCTTGGAGTCGGCCACGCGGCGATAAGGCGTTTCAATGAAGCCGTACTCGTTCAAGCGCGCATACAGCGCCAGCGAGTTGATCAGGCCGATGTTCGGGCCTTCCGGCGTTTCAATCGGGCACACGCGGCCGTAATGCGTGACGTGCACGTCGCGCACTTCGAAGCCGGCGCGCTCGCGCGTCAAACCACCCGGGCCAAGGGCCGAGACGCGACGCTTGTGCGTGATTTCCGACAACGGATTGGTCTGATCCATGAACTGCGACAGCTGCGACGCGCCGAAGAATTCCTTCAGCGCGGCGGAGATCGGCTTGCTGTTGATCAGGTCGTGCGGCATCAGCGGCTCTTGCTCGGCCTGCCCCAGACGTTCCTTCACGGCCTTCTCGATCCGTGCCAGACCGGTGCGGTACTGGTTCTCGGCGAGTTCGCCGACGCAGCGCACGCGGCGGTTTCCGAGGTGGTCGATATCATCGACTTCACCACGGCCATTGCGCAGGTCAACCAGGATCTTGACCACGGCCAGGATGTCCTCGTTGGTCATGACCAGCGGGCCTTCGGAGCCGGGGCGACCGACCTTGGCGTTGAACTTCATGCGGCCCACGCGCGACAAGTCATAGGTGTCGGGGTTGTAGAACAGGCGCTGGAACAGGGCTTGCACCGCGTCTTCGGTCGGCGGCTCGCCGGGGCGCATCATGCGGTAGATGGCCACGCGCGCAGCGAACTCGTCCACGGTTTCGTCGATGCGCAGCGTCTGCGACATGTACGGACCCTGGTCCAGTTCGTTGGTGTAGATGCACTGCAGCTCGGTGATGCCGGAGACGCGCAGCTTCTTCAGCAGCGCTTCGGTCAGCTCGTCGTTCGCCTTGGCGATGATCTCGCCGGTGTCGGCGTCGACGATGTTGCGTGCCGCGACACGGCCCACGAGGAAGTCTTCGGGAACGCTGATGTGCGTGGTGCCGGACTGCTCGAGTTCACGCGTGTGACGCACGGTGACGCGCTTGTCCTTGGCCACGACCACCTTGCCGGATTTGTCGGTGATGTCAAAGCGCGCCACTTCGCCGCGCAGACGCTCGGCCACAAATTCCATTTGCGCGCCGGAGTCCATCAGACGGAAGTTGTCGTTGACGTAGAAGTTCGCCAGGATCGATTCCGGGTTCAGGCCGATGGCCTTGAGCAGGATCGTGACCGGCATCTTGCGGCGGCGGTCGACGCGGAAATAGAGAATGTCCTTCGGGTCGAACTCGAAGTCCAGCCAGGAGCCGCGATACGGGATGATGCGCGCGGAGAACAGCAGCTTGCCCGAGCTGTGGGTCTTGCCCTTGTCGTGCTCGAAGAACACGCCGGGTGAGCGGTGCAGCTGCGACACGATCACGCGCTCGGTGCCGTTGATGATGAAGGAACCCTTGTCGGTCATGAGCGGCACTTCGCCCATGTAGACCTCTTGTTCCTTGACTTCCTTGACGACCTTGTTTTGCGCCGTGGACGAATCACGGTCGTAAATGATGAGCTGCACCTTGGCGCGTACCGCCGAGGCGTAGGTCAGGCCGCGGGTCTGGCACTCGCGCACGTCGAAACCGGGCTTGGCCAGGTTGTACTCGACGTACTTCATTTCCACAAAACCATTGTGCGAAACGATCGGGAAGGCCGCTTCGAACGCCGCCTGAAGGCCTTCGTTCGTGCGCTTTTTGGTGGGAACACCCGCTTGCAGGAACGCGGTGTACGCGTCTTTTTGCATTTGCAGCAAGTAAGGAATTTCAAGGACGCTTTCGCGGCTGCCGAAACTTTTTCGGATGCGCTTGCGTTCGGTATAGGTATAGGCCATGAGATCTCCGGGCAAAGACTTGAGGTCTGGGTCTGCAACGACTGGGCTGCTGAATTCAGCGTTCTTGGTGGTTGGCCGCTACCAACCAATGGCGGACGACTGCGCATTGCACGCAGCCCGAACCAAGGCATCTTCCGCAGTCTGGATCAGAAGACACTCTCAAGGGGCTGCAATGCCGTCCCTTGAGGGTGCGCTCTGAAAGCGCAAAAAGCTGGTCCGAGGACCAGCCCGTGTAAACCGAGGCCGGGGCACGGGGCCCCAGACCGATTTACTTCAACTCTGCCTTGGCGCCGGCGTCGAGCAGCTTCTTGAGAGCCGCTTCAGCGTCAGCCTTGGACACGGCTTCCTTGACGTTCTTCGGAGCGCCATCGACCAGATCCTTGGCTTCCTTAAGACCCAGGCCCGTGATTTCGCGCACGGCCTTGATGACGGAGACCTTGGCGGCGCCTGCATCAAGCAGAACCACGTTGAACTCGGTCTTCTCTTCCACCACGGCAGCAGCAGCGCCGCCAGCAGCGGGTGCCGACATCGCGGCAGCGCTCACGCCAAATTTCTCTTCGATGGCTTTCACCAGGTCGTTGAGTTCCATGACCGTCATGCTGTCCAGCGCGGTCAAGAATGCGTCTTTATCGAATGCCATTTTGATTTCCTTCAATCAGTTGGGGACAGAGCGAGCTGTTGCTGCTTGCTGTCCGATTTCTATACTTGGGTACGGGCAATTCCGGCACTAGGCAGGAACGGCTTCCGCTGCGGCTTCGGCCACAGCACCACCACCTCGTTGTTCCGCCAACGCGGCCAGCACACGTGCCGTACGCGAAATCGGGGATTGCATCAAGCCCAGCAACTGTGCCAGCAACACTTCCTTGGAAGGAATGCTTGCCAACTGCTTTACGCCGTTCACATCCAGGACTTTGCCGCCATAAACGCCGGCGCGAATCACCAACTTGTCGTTGGTCTTCGCGAACTCGGCCACCACTTTCGCGGCAGCCACGGCGTCTTCGGAAAAGCCATAGATCAGCGGACCGGTCATATGGTCGGACCCGACTTCAAAAGCGCTACCCGCCACAGCACGGCGTGCCAGGGTGTTCTTCAGAACACTCAGGGTCACACCGGCGCCGCGCGCGTCGGAACGCAATTTCGTCATGGCCGCGACCGTGATGCCACGGTACTCCGCCAACACGAGCGTTTGAGCTTTTGCGGCGAGGCTGGTCACTTCGGAAATGACCGCTTCTTTCTCACTGCGATTCAGACTCAAGGTCTACTCCTTAATATGTGTTGTTCAGCCCTTTGCCAAAGCAACACGCCACATTGCAGCGACCAACTGATTCAGGAACTCAATTCCATCTGCAGCGGGATCGCCATCTGCGTTGGCTGTTCGCGGATTAAGTGCATTGCTGCACGCCAACGGTCTTGGATGGCCTGAACAGGTTTTTCAACCCGTCCAGCCCACCACACAGGGGCCACCCTTGCGGGCAACCCCAATTTCTCAATAACTATCAGGCCGCAATCGTCTGGGTGTCGACGCGAACGCCCACGCCCATGGTGCTGGAAACCGCAACCTTGCGCAGGTACAAGCCCTTGCTGGTTGCCGGCTTGGCCTTGTTCAGCGCATCCACCAGAGCGGCCAGATTACCTTGCAACTTGTCCGAGTCAAACGAACGACGACCGATGGTCGAATGCACGATGCCGGCCTTGTCGACTCGGAACTGCACCTGACCAGCCTTGGCGTTGCGCACGGCTTGCGCCACGTCGGGCGTGACCGTTCCCACCTTGGGGTTGGGCATCAAGCCGCGCGGGCCCAGGATCTGGCCCAGGGTACCGACGACGCGCATCGCGTCCGGAGCAGCGATGACCACGTCAAAGGGCATGTTGCCGGCCTTGACCATGGCAGCCAGATCGTCCATGCCGACGATGTCAGCACCGGCGGCCTTGGCTTCTTCAGCCTTGGCGCCTTGGGCGAACACCGCGACGCGCTTGGTCTTGCCGGTGCCGTTGGGCAGCACGACCGCGCCGCGAACGACCTGGTCCGACTTCTTGGCGTCGATGCCGAGTTGCACCGCGACGTCGATGGATTCATCGAACTTCGCGTTGGCGCATTCCTTGACGATGCTCAGAGCATCGGCCAAGGGGTACAGCTTGTTCGAGTCAACCTTGCCCTGGAAGGACTTTTGTTTTTTGGTGAGTTGGGTCATTTGACACCTTCCACATTCACGCCCATGGAGCGAGCCGAGCCAGCGATGGTACGAACCGCTGCGTCCATATCGGCCGCAGTCATGTCCTTCATCTTGGTCTTGGCGATTTCTTCGAGCTGGGCACGGGTGATGGTTCCGACCTTGGCGCTGTGCGGCGTGGCGGATCCCTTGTCCAGCTTGATGGCCTTCTTGATCATGTAGGTCGCGGGAGGCGTACCCATCTTGAAGGTGAAGCTCTTGTCTGCATACGCCGTGATGGTCACCGGAATGGGCATTCCAGGCTCGACACCCTGGGTCTGGGCGTTGAACGCCTTGCAGAATTCCATGATGTTCAAGCCGCGCTGACCCAGTGCCGGGCCGATCGGTGGGGACGGGTTGGCCTTACCAGCTGGTACTTGCAGCTTGATGAAGCCGACGATTTTTTTCGCCATACTTTTCTCCTTGCGGGTGATATCGCCACGATCCGCCACCTGCTGGCAGACCCTGGCTCCCCGGGGTTAACGACTCACCAACAACATCCGCGCCGAGTCGAAAGGCGCGGAATCAAAAAATCCCTGAAGCCTTAAGCTTTCTCGATCTGACTGAATTCCAGTTCCACCGGCGTTGCACGCCCGAAGATGGTGACCGACACGCGGGCTTTGTTCTTTTCGTAGTTGACGTCTTCAATGGAACCATTGAAGTCGGTGAAGGGGCCTTCCTTCACTCGCACAAACTCGCCCACGACGAACTCCACCTTATGGCGCGGCTTCTCCACGCCTTCCTGCATCTGGCTCACGATCTTCTGCACTTCGGCTTCGGAAATGGGCGCCGGGCGGTTCTTGGCGCCACCGACAAAGCCAGTGACCTTGTTGGTGTGTTTGACCAGGTGCCAGGACTCGTCGTCCATCACCATCTCCACCAGCACATAGCCGGGGAAGAACTTGCGTTCCGTGGTCTTGCGCTGGCCATTCTTCAGTTCCACCACCTCTTCGGTGGGAACCAGGATGCGGCCAAACTTGGACTGCATGCCCGAGCGCGCAATGCGCTCGAGAATGTTGCGTTCGACGGCCTTTTCCATGCCGGAATAGGCGTGGACGACGTACCAGCGCAGATCTGGGTTGACGCTCGCAAGAGCGGCCGGGGCTTGTGCCATCTCAGTCATTATTTTCTCCAGCCCAGAATCAGATCGTAAAACAGCCACTCAAGGGTCTTGTCCGTCATCCACAGGAACATGGCCATGATCAGCACAAAGACAAAAACATAAAGGGTCATCTGCATGGCTTCCTTGCGGGCAGGCCACACCACCTTGCGCACTTCGCGCCAGGCCTCGCGGCCAAACGCCACCAGTTGCCGCCCAGACTCGGAGGTGAAAAACACCGCGACCGCTGCGCCCAAACCGACGACCAGGGTCGCCCATTGCATCGCCGGCCCCTGCTTTGACAGCGCGTAAAAACCGACCAGGGCCGCCACCAACAAAACGCCGGCGACCGCAAGCCTGGCTTTGTCGGCTGCGGTGTTGACGGTCTCAACGGGGATATTGGCCATTGTTCTTTTCCTGCGCTTTCAAATTTCTCAAACCGCCTCGGCTTGAGACGTCAAAGCCCGCCAGTTTCGTGGCGGGCTGAATACTTGTTTCCTGCTTGCTACCGATTCACCAGAATCAGGTGGCAGGGGCAGTAGGAATCGAACCTACAACCTTCGGTTTTGGAGACCGACGCTCTGCCAATTGAGCTATGCCCCTCTTTGGCCGCCTCATCCAACTGCTGCGCTTGGCATCTTGACCTTCACGTGCACGCCGTACAGGAGTACGGCTGTGCGCGATTCAGGCCAACCTGCCGGCGCTCGCGACGCTGGCTGAAGCCGCCATAACTTACGCGATGATCTTGGCAACCACTCCCGCGCCAACCGTCTTGCCGCCTTCGCGGATGGCGAAGCGCAGGCCTTCTTCCATGGCGATGGGGTTGATCAGCTTGACGGTGATCGACACGTTGTCGCCTGGCATGACCATTTCCTTGCCTTCTGGCAACTCGATCGCACCG